>JAHHIA010000001.1 GCA_019359045.1 Scytolyngbya sp. HA4215-MV1 | reverse complement strand
CTCCTGACAATGCTTTGATTGGCGTTGAGGGTGGTAATGGGGGTGCCATCGCGGTTCCACAGTTTGACGCTGCCATCGTCTCCGCCGGTGGCCAGGGTTTTGCCATCCGCGGTCCAACTCACGCTCCTGACAATGCTTTGATTGGCGTTGAGGGTGGTAATGGGGGTGCCATCGCGGTTCCACAGTTTGACGCTGCCATCGGATCCGCCGGTGGCCAGGGTTTTGCCATCCGCGGTCCAACTCACGCTCCTGACAATGCCTTGGCGAGTCGGGACAGGGCGCTCAATCATATAGAGCAAAATTTGGTGCAGAGCTGCCAGGGGGCTAATGGCGGGGTACTCCGTCAGGGCAAGTTTGTGATTGACCAGCACTGCCCCTTTAGCGTTGGCTTTCTGCTGCACCAAATTTTGCAGCGTTTGCCCAGTCTCTAACGCTAGCAATAGGGCAGCCGTCTGGTTGGTGTCAAACTGGCGCAGGGCAGCACTGCCCTGTTGCTCCAGTTGCGTCCCAGTTTGAGCAAGCTTTAAATTCTGGTTGGCAGTTTCTAACGTCCTTTGAGCAGCCTCCAAATTATTCCGTGCAGTTTTAGTTTGCTCATTAGCTGCTTTCTCTCGTTGCTGCGCCTCTATTTTTGCTGCCTCTGCCTGATTTTTTGTCTGGTTCACCTGGGTTAGTTGCGTTTTTGCCTGTCCCAACTGTTGTTGGGCTTGCTGGTATTGCCGCTTTGCCTGGGCAGCTTGCCGTTGGGCGGTGCGCCAATCCTGCCTGGCTTTACGGGCTGCACTCTCTGCTTTGTTCCGTTTACTATTGACGGTTTCAAACTCTTGTTGCAGCCGCAGTGCCTGTTGCAGTGACTGGGTTGCCTTCTGGTTGGCGTTCTGTGCGCGTTGGTTGGCATCCTGTTCCCGTTGGGCCGCCTGCCTGGCGCTACTCAAACTCTGCCGCGCCACCAAGGCTGATGCCGCCGTCCCCAGCAACATTAACCCCAACACCATCGCGCCAATCCGCACCCGTTGCTGGGCCTTCTGCGTCGCCGCCGCCAGGATCGCCCGCTCTTCCTCTCCCAGTCGCCCCTCCAGAGCTAAACTGGCATCCAAAAAGCGCCGATCGTCATCCGCCAAGCTCTTATCCCGCGCCCACTGCCGCGCCTTCTCCAGGGTCTGCCCCCGCAGCAGCACCGACTCATCCGTCTGCCCCGATGCCAGCCACACCGCGATCGCCGCCCCATAGGGGCGCAACTCCCCCAACGCCTTCGCCACCCACGCCTGGTTAAACACCCCCGCATAAATGGGGTTATACACCCGCAACCGCCCAGCCCGCCTGACCACCAACCCCGTCAGGCGTAGCATGAGTTGTTCGGGGCTATCGTCGGCAGCAATCCCCTCACCCCCAACCCCTCTCCCGTTGGGAGAGGGGCTTAAATCCGGCTCCCCCCTTGTTAAGGGGGGCTGGGGGGGATCGTCACCAGGCGAGGGGCTTTCCGGCTCCCCTTCTCCTCCGGGAGAAGGGGCTGGGGGATGAGGGTCCAAAACTCTCTGATACAACCCCAACAACCGCCCTGCCTGCTCCTGACTGCCCAACAACAGACGATCGCGAATCGTCTGCAAATGGGGCGGAATGTCCTGTGCTTCCCAATTCTCAATCACCTGCGCCTGCACCAACTGCGCCACCCAGGCAGCTTCCTGCCCCGGCAGCGGTACCGACTCCGCCCGCTGCACCAGCCGACACAAGCGCTGGGTCAAAAAGGGCTGTCCACCTGACCAGTGCAACACCGCCGCCAGCAACGCCTGGGCATCTGCCGACTTCGCCACCAGCCCCGGCAGCAAGGGAGCCGCATCCGCCAGCTCAAACCCGGTTAAATCCACCGGCTGACCAATATTAAAAGGCGTGATGTCCTTATTGCGAATCAGGTCAGACGGCGTTGCTACACCAAACAGGGCAAAACTCAGCCGCCGAAACTCTGGCTCATTGGCGCGGCGGTTGTAGCACTCCCGCAACAGACCAAAAAAGTCATCGGCGCTAAAGGGCAAACTCCGGGTTAAGTCAATTTCATCAAACAGCAAGACGATCGGCGTGGCGATCGCAGGCAACAACACCGTTTCAAAAAACAAGCCCAACCGCTGCACCTCAGAAAGCAACTGATGCTCTGCCCACCAGTCATTGAGCTGAAACTGTCGCCGCAGCCCCAGCGATCGCACCAGGCGATTGATCAGGCTGACATACCACTGCTCCTGGGACACCGAGGTGCCAATCCCCTGCAAATCGATCGCCGCGCAGGCAATGCCCTCTGCTTGCAGACGTTCGATCGTCCGCACCTTCAAGCTCGACTTGCCCATCTGCCGCGCATTCAGCACATAGCACAGCCGTCCCGCCTTCAGCCCATCCAGCAACTCCCCATCGGCTTTACGCAGCACATAAGTAGGCGCATCCACTCGCAGCGCTCCACCTTCGCTCTGATAGTCGTAGGGGGTAGAGGGGCGATCGGTAGATGGGGGGAGGTCGCTCATGCTACATGGGGAGGGGGGAGAAGGGAGAAGGTAGGGGGTAGAGGGTAGAGGGGGAACTATTTCGTTAGAGATTTAATCAGTGCGGTTAGCATTCTGGCGATTCGTTCTGCTCTGCCTGCTAGTGTTTCGTATTCAATGGCGTAGCTTAAATCACGACACAAAATGAAGTAGTAACGCAGCTCTTCCAGAGAGGCTTGAGCAATATTGTAAAAGCGATAGGACTTACGCAAGGAGATCCCCCAACCCCCTTAAAAAGGGGGCTTTCGGAGTTCCCCCCTTTTTAAGGGGGGCTAGGGGGGATCAAGATTGTAAGCTTCAAGTGCGTAAGTCCTAAGCGAATTTTCTCACCCTTGCCAAGCCGTTTGAAGCCTTCAGCAATGTTAGCTGGCACAGAAACCGCCGATCGCCTCATTTGAGAAACCAGCCCAAATTTTTCATCTTGCGGAAACGTACCTGTTGCTCGGTAGACCAGTAATACTAACTGATGTGCCTCCTGCCAAACATCTAACTGTTCAAAGCGTTCGATTGACATGATTGAGTAGAGGGTAGGAGGTAGACGGTAGATGGGGAGATCTTGGTAGATAGTAAATGGGGAAGACGGGGAAGGAGACTCCCATCCCGATCTACCCTCTACCACCTACTATCTACCCTTTCCCCCCTACCCCCTCAACATCTCCTGAAAATATTGCCGATAGAGATCGCAGAGGGGCACCACATCATTGCCCTGAAACCGCACCAGTCCCATATTGACCAGCTTAGAAGCCTGAGCGATCGGCAAGCGTACCGGCTCCGCCGCACTCACCACCTGCTTCATCGCTGCCCCTAACTGGTGCGTTTCCACATTGCCCAGATGCCGCCGTAGATGGTTACCAAACAGCCACGCCTGAGTCGGTGCTACCTGCAAAAACTCTGCCAGCGTCACTGCTCCCAGCGCCAGTTGTTGCAGAGCTAACCGGGTCAGGTAGGGATGTCCGCCCACCATTGCCATCAGTTGTGCCAGGTCGCGATCGTTCCAGGTGAGACCGTGGCGCTGGGTCAAATCCGTCAGTTGCGCCAGGGTCAACGGCGGCAAGTCGATCGGTACCCCCACGTTAAACGGCGACTGGTTAATGTCCAGCGGAATGTAGACTTCCTCAGAATGGGTAATCACCAGGCGCAGATTTTGCCAGAGGGGGCTGATTTTCGACTCTTCGTGCCACGATCGCAACAGTCCCAAAAAGTCTGCTGCAATTTCAGGATACTTAAACACCTCGTCCACCTCATCCAGGCAGAGCACCAGCGGCGTTTGCAGCACCTCCAAAATTTCCAGTTCAAAAAAGTCTGTGCATTTGTCCATCGATCCCGCTCGTCCCTGCCAGTGATCGCCGACCTGGCTGGAAAGGCGCAGTTTGCGGGTAACCCGATCGCACAACCACTGCAAAAAGCTATCCAGATCTGCCAGGTTGGGATCGGCAATGCGTTGCAAGGTGAGCCACACGCCGCGATATCCCTGTTGCTCTCCCTGCTGCAAAATCCGAATCGTCAGAGAAGATTTGCCCATCTGGCGTGGTGCTTTAATCCGCAATAAGGCTCCCGGTTTGACGATCGCTGCATAACAGTCTCGCTCCACTGGCGGACGTTCGACATAAAAGGGCGACCCCAGGGGCACCTGTCCCCCCAGCTCTTCCAATTCCACCGCTTGCCGCAGCGCAGCGGGCACAGCAGCGGGAGCAACCACCGCCGCCAACTCCAATGCAGTTTCAGCAGTAGATGCAGAGGTGGGAGGGCGATCTCGCTTTGCCATTTCTGTCGCCACCGTGCGAATCCCCTGAGCAATATTCGTAAACGCCTCATCCCGATTGCTCCACTTGGTCACGGGTTTGGCATCCTTGGGAAATGCCTGGAGTTTACCAAAGGGCGCCCCACTCCAGTCCACAGGCTTGAGAATAATTGGCACTACCAGGGCTTCTTGGGCTGCATGGCGCTCCATTGCCCGTTGCATCTCAATGTCGTAGCAATAGTCTGATGCCAAAAAGTTGTCACTGACCAACAGCAAAATGATTTCGGCAGAGTTGAGGTTGTCGTCGATCGCCTGTGCCCATTCCATCCCTGCCGTGATTTTGCGATCGTGCCAGGACTGGATCACGCCCTGCTTCTGCAGCAGTGCCAAATGCAGTGCCAGCTTATCGCGCAGTTTCTCATCGCGATGGGAATAGGAGAAGAAAACGGTCACAGGTGTCATGGCAAAAATTGGGAGCTAGCTAAGCGGTCTAAGTCTTTCGCTTCATTATCTTGCATCAAAGCTAAAATCGCATTCCCCTTTTGCATTTACTAGCAACCCTTACAAATACACCCCGAACTATGGCGAACGTCCACGCATGCCCCAAAATCAGCTGACCACTCTCGCATCAGTTTTGTAACGATCGGTAAACAAACATTGCGAAAACTACACCATTCCTAAGGACAGCTTCAACATTCCTAAGGACAGCTTCAACGTTCCTAAGCACAGCTTCAACGTTCCTAAGCACAGCTTCAACATTCCTAAGGACAGCTTCACCATTCCTAAGGACAGCTTCAACATTCCTAAGCACAGCTTCACCATTCCTAAGGACAGCTTCAAGGTTCCTAAGCACAGCTTCAACCTCCTCTAATACCAAGCCGTGGTTGCCTTTTTGATCAAACACCACCCTTCGTTAGCCCTCGTCAAATTGTTCGCAAACGTCAGCGCAAGCGAGATGAGCAGTTCCAGGAGATCTGGAGAATCCCTGCTTTAAGTTGAAGCCAGTGACAGACGTTCGCCCCTACGAGAATTTGTAAACCGACTTTTTGGTATTCAGTCATTGACATTCATCCTACCAGTAGGTAGGATGAATTCATGAAGCAAACGGATACCAAAACGCTGATTCTGGATGCAGCTCAGGATCTCATTCAACGCCTCGGCGTGAATGGTATGAGCTATCAAGACATTAGCGAAATTGTGGGCATTCGCAAAGCTAGTATCCATACCCATTTTCCTAAAAAAGATGATTTGCTGGTGGCGCTACTCGATCGCTACAGCGATCGTTTTTTGCGGATAGTGGATGGGATTCTGGCAACCAGCGATGCTCCAGAGGTCAAGTTGCGACGCTATTGCAGCCTGTTTGAAGCCACACTCAACAGTGGCAGTCAAGAGAAAGTTTGCCTTTGTGCCATGCTAGGGGCAGAATTAACCGCCCTGAATCATCCTTCTGTGGAACAGGTTCGCAACTTCTATCGAGCGAACGAAGAACGATTGGTCACTTTGCTCAAAGCGGGGCAGCAGAACGGCAGTTTTCGCTTTACCGGCGAAGTGACCGTAACAGCAGCCTTGATTTTTGGGTTACTGGAGGGCGGCATGTTGATTGCCCGCGCCCAGGGGACGACCAACCAGTTTCATTCAGTGATTGAGCAATTGCTGCAATTAATCAAGGGGTAATTTTTCTGGTTCTACCCCAGTTTGTGTTGACCTGGTGTAGGGGCTTAGTATTCGGCTAAAAATCGATGTAATCTTGCAAAGAATATTGCCCGAATGCTAGGCCCTTAGAGGATTTCAGAGATCCAACACAAAATCCCTCAGAATCAGAATTTTTTTACCCGTTTAACATCCAACTAGTAGGAAGTAAAAGGAGAAAGACGATGACCACGATCGGGATTTTGGGAACGGGCAGAATGGGAGTGCGCCTGGCTCGGATGTTGGCTCAAGCTGGGCAAACTGTGATTTTGGGGTCGCGGCAAATCGATCGCGCCAGACAAATTGTGCAAGGGCTGGAGCAGGCAACCCTGTCCGCTGGAACTTATGCCGAGGCTGCGAATGCCGATGTCATTCTGCCTGCCATGTTTTTGCGCGATGGCATGTTGGAGACACTAGAACCCTTGCGACCTCAATTCGATGGCAAGATCTATCTCGACATTTCCAATCCCTTTAACGATACCTACACCGATTTCATCCTGCCCTGGGATACCAGTGGCGCAGAGCAGATTCAGCATCGGTTCCCTAAAACGCGAGTGGTGGGTGCTTTCAAAAATGTCTGGTGGGAAGTGTTTGACGCACCTCACTTTGGCGAAAGCGTGAGCGATGTGTTTGTGGTGAGTGACGACGCAGACGCAAAAGCGACAGTGCTGAAGTTAGTAGAAAACACACCGTTTCGCTACATTGATGCCGGACGGCTTGCCAATGCCCGCACGATCGAGCGCATGACCTTGTTGAGTGGGGAATTGGGACAACGCTACGGTTACTTTCCGCGCATGAACTACAAATTAATGGGCGAAACCTGGACACCGGGACACCGCGATCGTCTGGCTCCTCTGCTTGCCAGTGTTGCTGATTCCGGGTATGAATTGGGAGTTGTATGAATTGAAACTTCGTTTCAATTCATATTGCTCTTCAGCAATAACTGACTCAATCACCCATGCCCTGGCAGAGTTGTTGAGGCAATTGTTGAATCACCCGCTGAAAGGGTGCAACATCTTTCAATCCGTGAGACAGAACCAGAGCGCCCTGAATCGCGATCATGGCATCTTCACCGCGTTGGGTTGCCAGGGTCTCATCCAGTCCTGCAGCGACGAGAACTTTAGCGATCGCTGCAATCCATTGGGAAAATGCCCAACGAATGCGATCGTGCATCAAGTCATCACTCGATTGTTCCATGACAAAGACTGCCCACAGACAGGAATTTTTTCCTTCATTGAAAAATCGATTGGTTTCCTCACACATGGACTGAAATTTAGCGATCGGGTTAGTTTCACAACTCTCTGCCAAAGCAGCAGTGTCAGCAAGAATCTGCAAAATATTGGTTTCTAACCACTGGTTCACCTGAGTCAAAGCCGCCTCCGCCATCTCTGCTTTACCACCGGGAAAGTGATGGTAGAGGCTGGCTTTTCCTAATCCCGTTTCTTGGGAGATTTTGGACAGAGTAACTCCCTCATAACCAAACTGACGAAAGAGTTTAAGTAGCGTGGACACATAAGCCTGTTTAGACATCCGCAAAAAATGGAACTCGTCTATTGACAATTATACCGAACGAACGGTACAGTTTTTTTTACATACCGAACGAACGGTACAGAAGGGAATTTTATTTTCTACAGGGCACAGCCGCAACCTATGCAACATCCCCATTCTCAGACAAAGAGCTATCGTCCAGTTTGTCAGGATCATCTCTGGTTTTTATCTTTTCTATTTCCTTTAGAGCGGGAGTCCTTATTGGCAGATTGCTTACCCTGGCAAAACTTGGAAGAGATGCGCTAAGCAGCCCTTAAAGCATCACGATTTGGCAAAGATATTCTACCTGCACCAGTTATTCACCTTTGCAATCAACCAGAGAAACCTAATGATTCAACTTTATGGTCACGAAATGTCCGGGAATAGCTACAAAGCACGCTTGCTGCTGGAACTGCTAAAGATCGAATACGAATGGATCAAAGTGGACTTGATGAAAGGTGAACACAAATCGCCAGAATATCTGGCACTCAATCCTTTCGGGCAAGTGCCTTTATTGATTGATGGCGATACTAAGCTGGCAGATGCTCAGGCAATTTTGGTTTACCTGGCACGACAATATGGGGGCGATCAATGGCTGCCGCTGGAGGCACTGCCGTTGGCTCAAGTGGTTCGCTGGTTGTCTACCACCGCAGGAGAAGTACGCCAGGGACCCGAAAATGCGCGACTGTACCATTTGTTTAAGGTGACGAACATCAACCCCGATCGCGCCCAGCAAAAAGCCGACTATATTCTGACCCAACTCAATCAACACCTCAGCGATCGCTCCTGGTTAGAATTTGAACGCCCTACGATCGCGGATGTTGCGGTTTTTCCCTATGTTGCTCTGGCACGGGATGGCAAAATCGACCTGGATGCTTATCCGCATGTGCTGGCATGGATCGATCGGGTCAAACACCTTCCTGGCTACATGCCAATGGCGGGAGTGTAAACGGGTTTGTTACCACAATCGGAGAAAAAGCCTATGGTCAATCCAGGCTGGTCGCGTTCCGAGTCACCCTTTCATCAGGGCGAACTGGCAATTCAAGCCCGACTCGGAGCACAGGAGCGCATAGACAAACAGGCTCGCCGCATGATTCGGGAGTATCTGCCCGAACAGCATCAGCAGTTTTTTGCCCAACTCTCTTATGTGATTGTCGGGACGGTAGATGGGACAGGTCACCTCTGGGCTTCCATCTTGGTGGGTGAACCCGGATTTCTCTCTTCCCCCAATCAACACACTTTACAAGTTGCAGCCAAACCTCTGTTTGGCGATCCCCTGACAAACACACTGGCAACGGGTATCGATATCGGGTTATTAGGCATAGAACTCCATACACGTCGTCGCAATCGCCTGAACGGCACGATCGCTGAAACTCATACAGAGGGGTTTGCCATCCAAGTGGGACAAAGCTTTGGCAACTGTCCCCAGTACATTCAGGCACGCCTGTTTGAGTGGCGCGAAGCTGAGCCAGCAATCCCCAAAACCATTCACCCGATCACAACCTTGGGAACTGTGGAACAAGCCATGATTCAAATGGCTGACACGTTCTTTATTGCAACAGCGTACCAATCAGAATCGGCAGGGGCTGCTGGCGGAGTTGATGTATCTCATCGCGGTGGTAAACCCGGCTTTGTCCGCATCGATGATGACCAGACATTAACCGTTCCCGACTTTTCTGGCAACTGTCACTTTAATACCTTTGGCAATTTGGAGCTGAATCCCCATGCAGGGCTACTGTTTGTGGATTTTAATCAGGGCAATTTACTGTATCTCACAGGAACGGCTGAGGTGATTTGGCAAGGCGCTGAAATCAGTGCTTATGAAGGAGCCGAACGATTGTTTCGATTTCGACTGCATCAGGGATATCGCGTCGAAGGGAGTTTGCCCCTGCGCTGGTCAACCCTCGAATTCTCGCCCTTCCTCGATCGCACTGGTCCCTGGCACCCCCCCTTACAAAACGAGACTGCGACAACCCAAACCCATTAGCCACCCCTCTACCCCTTCACCCTTTACTCCCCCATGGAAACCAAACCTCCCCTGCCTCCATTTACCCTAGAAACCGCCAAAGCCAAAGTGCAAGCCGCGGAGGATGCCTGGAATAGCCGCGATCCAGAACGAGTTGCCCTGGCATATACCGAAGACTCGGAATGGCGCAATCGAGCAGAATTTTTTAGCGGACGGGCTGCAATCAAAGAATTTCTCAACCGCAAGTGGGCAAAAGAACTAGACTATCGCTTGAAGAAAGAACTCTGGTGCTTTATGGACAATCGGATTGCCGTGCGATTTGAGTACGAGTGGCACGATGACGCTGGTTTCTGGTATCGTGCCTATGGCAATGAAAACTGGGAATTTGCCGAAAATGGGCTAATGATGCGCCGATTTGCCAGTATCAATGATCTGCCAATTCAAGAGAGCGATCGCAAGTTTCGCTGGGCGCGGACTTGAGCAACCAGCAGCAGGTAAGGCAATCGGCAGAATACACGCCCAAAACCGAATTGCGGGAACGGAGAGAGACGGTCGATTCATCAATCGGTTAGAGTTTAACCAAAGATGGTTTTCTGAAAATGGTTATGACACACTCTCTCAAACACGCCGCGATCGTGAGTAGCTTTTGGGTCGGTCTCTGTTTAAGTCCGCTGGTGGCAGCCCAGGGACAAGAGACAACCCCCAATACGGTCGATCAATTAACGCCCATGACAGTGTTGGCAGGGACACCAGAAATTATTTTGACGGTCAAGCCCAAAGCAGGCACTTGCCCGAAGGAAATCTGGATGTGGCAAAAAAACCGTTACTACGAAGGCGGTGGCGAAACAGGGATCGTGGTAGATTTGCGCCGTGTGGCGGCAAGTTCTGTCCGGTTTTTCGCATCCAGCGATCGCTTTGTCAGCTACAAAGCGCCGCTCAAGCCAGCCTATGCCACTTGCCAAGCCCAGGCAATATCCAAAGACTTTCCCTATTACAAGGTTTGGTTTCAGTCGAAGCAGGTGTATTTTCGCTTTGATATGGATGCCATTCCACAACACCCCTTGACCGAAATTACCCACCAGAGCATTTATGGGGGCAATCCTTATGTGCAGTGGGCGATCGCGGATTAGAAGGAGGAGTTGAGACGCAAAAGTTTAATGGCTCTTCATCAACAGCGAAAGGCGATCGCCGACTGGGCCATCGCCCTTCACTAGTCTCATAATTTTTTTGATCTGCAACTAACTGTACTGCTTGTTCGAAGCCGACTCCAGGTTAAACAACATTTGCAGGGTTTGCATTGCCGCCCGCCGCGCTTCGATATCTTGCTGGGCTCGGAGTTGTACCATGGGATCGTGCAGAATCTTGTTGACAATCCCCCGCGACAGCGCTTCAATCACTTCCTGATGTTTGTCAGCAAATTCGGTGCCCAGGCGAGAAAGGGCTTTTTCCAGTTCTTGCACCCGAATCGTTTCGACCTTTTCCCGCAGGCTGCTGATGGTTGAGATGGTTTCTAGCGATCGCCACCAGGCTTCAAATGTGCTCAGTTCTTCTTCCAGTAGAGCTTCCGCTTCCATTGCCATTTGGCGACGACTTTCCTGATTTTGGGCAACCACGGCTTTCAAATCATCCACATTAAACACATGGACATGGGGCAGATCATTCACATCCGCATCCACGTTGCGGGGAACCGAAATGTCGATCAACATCAGCGGCCGGTTGGGTGTGAGGCTGGCTTCTAGTTTTGCCCGATCGAGCAAAGGCTCTGTAGAGGCAGTACTGGTAAACACCAGATCCGACTGAGCGATCACCGACATCATCTCTTCCAACGGATGCAGTTGCATCGGCGGATGTCCGTTGGCTTGCACAGCATCCTGGAATTGTTTGGCGAGTTCTTCGGCTTTTTGCACCGATCGATTGATAATTGCAATGTGCGCGGCACCTTTGGCAATCAGGTGTTGCACCAACAAACGCGACATCTTGCCCGCCCCAACGATCGCCACTCGATAAGCCGCCAGGTTTTGCACTTTCATTTGCGCTAATTCAACCGCCGCCGAACTGATGGAAACGGCACCCGTGCCAATACTCGTTTCGGTACGAACTCGCTTGCCTGCGGTAAGCGCCTGTTTCAAAAGCTGGTTTAGAACGCGCCCCACCCCATTATGCTGTTGCCCCAGCTTGTGACAATGCTTTACCTGTGCCAGAATTTGCCCTTCGCCCAGCACCAAACTGTCCAATCCCGCAGCAACCCGCATGATATGCATCACGGCATCCTGATGTAACAAAATAAACAGATGCTGGCGCAGGTGATGCAGCGGCATTTTGCTCCGCTCTGCCAAAAATTGGGTTACTTCCCGAATGCCCTGCTCCGTTTCGTTGGTGACTACATAAATTTCTAATCGATTGCACGTGCTAAGGATGGCAACTTCTTCAACATGAGGGTAGCTACATAGATGCGCGATAGCACTCTCACATTGGGGTTCCGGTACACTTAACTTTTCTCGAATCTCAACCGGGGCTGTCTTATGGCTCAGACCGATCACAGCAATGTTCATAGGTATACTGGGGTCTCTTAAATGACTTATTGATAGTAGAGGGTTGTGCAAAACACTTGCATTTAGCCTACGTGATTTAAGGCTTTTGTAGGTTGAGTTGAGTCTATAAAACCCAACATCTTTGATCTGTTGGGTTTTACGTTGTTCTACTCAACCTACGCAAGTTATCTGAATCCGTAAGCCTAAAGAAGTTTAGTGCAATTGAATGTACTTCGGTTGGTCGAACATGTGAATCGTGTCCACAAATCGAGCTGTTTTGGATTGACTGGAAATAACCAGGGTTTGGGTTCTGGCACCCCCCTTGAAGAAGCGCACACCATTGATCAAGTTACCCGACGTAATCCCGGTGCCAGCAAAGAGAACCGTCTCACCGCATGCAAGTTCTTCTGCGGTATAAACCTTATCAGCATCTTTGATCCCCATTTCGGAGAGTCGCTCAAGGTTGGCTTCTTTGCTCTCGCCAATCAGCCCTGTCTTAACAACCGCAGGATCATAGATCAGTTGTCCCTGGAAGTGGGCACCCAAACAACGCAACGCTGCGGCTGAAATCACTCCTTCGGGTGCTGCACCAATCCCCATCAAGGCATGGATGTTTGTTCCGGAGAAACCACAGTTAATAGCAGCACCGACATCTCCATCGCTAATCAACTGAACCCGTGCACCAGCTTCACGGATTTCCTTGATCAAGTCATTGTGGCGATCGCGCTTCATCACCACCACCACTAATTCATCGATCGATCGATCCAGACATTCAGCCAAAATTTTCAGGTTTTCGGTGGCTGACTTGTTAATGTCTACATGTCCCTTTGCCGCTGGGGGAGCAGCCAGCTTTTTCATATAAAAGTCGGGTGCAGCAAACAGCCCACCCTTCTCCGAAATCGCCAACACTGCCATCGAACCCGGTTGACCATAAGCACAAAGGTTCGTGCCTTCGCAGGGATCAACTGCAATGTCGATCTCAACCAATTCGTCAGGATTGCAATACGCTTTCGCATCCTCACGGGTACAAATCCCCACTTCTTCACCGATGTAAAGCATGGGAGCATCATCCCGCTCACCTTCCCCAATCACAATCCGACCCCGCATATAGATCTCGTTCATGCGGTTCCGCATTGCTTCCACTGCCACCCGGTCAGCTTCGTTCTTATCGCCTTTACCCATCAACCGAGCAGAGGCAATTCCTGCCTGCTCTACCACTTCAATAATTTCTAAACCGAGCGTATTCTCCACGAAATAGTCCTCCCAACTGCTGATTTTGCGCGCTTTCCGTGCTGGTCTCAGTCTACAAGTCTATCAAAGGCGGGGATCTGGCAGAAGAGAATCGCTGAAATCCCCCGTGTAAAGTTTTGATGAGGCGTTAAAGGGGGATGGTTTTATCCATCCCCCTTTAACGCTTTTTCCCCATTACCCATTCCCGAATCAACCCATTGACCTGATCCGGCACCTCATCATGAGGACAATGCCCGGCTTGGAGATAGTATTCAGTGAGTTGGGGATGATAAGAGCGAAATTTTTCGCCGCGTTCTCTGGCGTTGATCCAGGGATCAGCTTCACCCCAGAGCATAAGCAATGGGCAAGTGAGTTGGTGGAGCAAAACATCTACTTTTTCGCCCTGAGGGGTACGAAAAACAGAGGCAAAAACTTTATCGGCACCAGGATCACAAGCAGGACGGTAGATTTCTTCCACCAATTGGTTAGTGACTGCACTTTGATCCAGATAGACCTTCTCTAAAGTTTTGCGGATCAGGGATTTTTGCCGTACATATTGAAAGAGCAAAAAGCTTGCCCAGTCTTGTCGAAATAAAGTTTGCATCACACTTCCCAACACCTCACGGATAGGATCGGGCTTGGTCGTCCCTTGAATATCAGTAAAGGGACCTGCACTGTTGATCAGAATTAACCCAGCAGCCGATTCGGGGCGTTGGGCTGCCACACAAAGGCAGGCATATCCGCCTAACGAGTTGCCTGACAGAACTGCGGGTCGCCCAATCACCTCCTGAATAAACTCATGCAACTGATTGCGCCAGAGATCACCGCTATATTCCCAATTGGGCTTTGCCGATCGCCCAAACCCCAACAAGTCGATTGCCCAAACCTCAAAATCTTCACTCAACCCGCTAATATTTTTACGCCAGTGATCGGTCGAAGCCCCAAAGCCATGGATCAGCAGAATGGGCGGACGATCGGGGTGTTTGTGACCTGCCTGCACATAGTAGATTAGTTGATCCCGCCAGCGCCAATACTGACCGGGAAGGGGAGCCGTCGAGAGAGTTACCTGCATTAGTTAAGCAATATTACGTACTTTCATTATTTTATCGAAGAGGCTGCTGGAGACGATGGAAAAGGGTAGACACGGAGAAGACGAGGAAGTTTTGAGTCATAAATCCCATCCCCCCTCACTCAAATTCCCCACGTTCAGACAAGAGTGTGGCTAAACTATTAGCGTGAGATCAGTAACTTTTGGGAGCTTCGGTGCGGCTGTTTAAGACTGTGGCTGGATTGCGCTGCTATCTAGACCTTTATCGGTCTGGATATGATTGCTTTGCCAGAGTGGGTACTGGCAGCAGCGATCCGAGCTTGCATGCCCCGGAGATCGGTTTAGTCCCAACGATGGGAGCACTCCATGTGGGACATCTGAGCCTAATCCAGCGTGCTCGTCAAGAGAATGATATCGTGGTGGTCTCGATCTTTGTGAATCCACTGCAATTTGGACCCCATGAGGATTTTCAGCAGTACCCTAGAACCCTGGAGCAAGATCGAGCGCTCTGTGAGCAAGCTGGGGTAGATGCAATTTTTGCACCCAGTGCGGAGCAATTGGGGATCAAGCCTCAAGCGGTGAATTCGCCAACGCAGGTCATGCCGCCTGCTGCGATGATGTCGGTCATGTGTGGTCCTTACAGAGCCGGACATTTTCAAGGTGTTGCGACGATCGTCACCAAACTGTTGAATCTGGTACAGCCCGATCGCGCCTATTTTGGGCAAAAGGATGCCCAACAACTGGCAATTATTCGGTGCCTAGTGAGCGATTTGAATTTGCCGATCGAAATTATTGGTTGTCCGACGGTGCGAGAACGGAGTGGGCTAGCCTACAGTTCTCGAAACCAATACTTGACCCCTGAACAACGCGAACAAGCAGCTGTGCTATATCGCAGTTTGCAACAAGCTAAAGAACTTTTTAATAGTGGGGAGTGCACAAGTTCGGCTTTAATTGAAGCGGTTAAAACAGCAATTGACACAGTTCCAGTTATGCAGCCTGAATATATTGAATTAGTTGAACCGACGACTCTGGTTCCCCTGGAGCGCATTGGCGACAATGGGCTGCTGGCGATCGCCGCACGATTGGGGTCTACTCGCCTGATTGACAACATTTGTCTGTCCAATCGCAAGCCCATTGTGGCGATCGATGGGCCAGCAGGGGCAGGCAAATCAACCATTGCTCGTCAACTTGCCCAAACCCTGAGGCTGATGTACCTGGACACCGGAGCGATGTATCGTGCTCTGACCTGGCTAGTCTTGCAATCGGGGATTGCCATTACCGATGAGCCAGCCGTAGCAGAACTGGTCAGTCAGTGCGAAATTCAATTAGAAGTGGATGAGCAGCTAGTGAACCCTGCCTCAGGTTCGGCTGCTTCTGCCGCTGCCAGTCTCAAAGTTCGGATCAATGGGCAGAATGTCACGCAGGAGATTCGCAGTCTAGAGGTGACTAGTCAGGTTTCAGCGATCGCGGCGCAAGCAGCTGTGCGGACTGAATTGGTAAAACAGCAGCAACGTTATGGACGTAATGGCGGCATTGTGATCGAAGGGCGCGATATCGGCACCCATGTGTTTCCCGATGCTGAGCTAAAGATTTTTCTGACCGCTTCAGTGCAAGAACGTGCGCGTCGTCGCCAGCAAGACCTAAGAAACCAGGGGCGGGGTGAGATGGATCTGGAAGCACTGGAACGCACCATTATTGAGCGCGACTACAAAGACAGTAACCGCGCAATCGCGCCCTTACGCAAAGCCACCGACGCGATCGAAGTACAAACCGATAATCTCAGCATCACCGATGTGATCAACCAGATTGCAGCGTTATATACCGAAGTTGTTCCGAATGGAGTAATAGGGTGATGAGTTAGAGGAGACGGAGAAGCCGCAGGGAGCATTACTGCCTCCTGCCTCCCAACTCTGACTCCTAACCCCGATTCCTAACTCCCAACTCCTCTCAGCTTTCTCATTTGTTTCTTACGCTACATTTATGGCGGAATCAGAGCTGTCTTAGGTGCAGCACCGAAGCTAGTAATCAAGTGAAGCCCTTCAGAAACTTACCTCTTCACCCCAGGAGAAATTATGAAACGCTTGATTCTTGCAGGTCTGTCGGTTTTGTTGGCAACGACCACGATCGTCCCAGCCGTCAAAGCCGAGTCTCGTGTTCAGTGGTTGGCAATGAGTAACACCAGCCTGAACCAGCCCCTCTCCAGCCACTTAACTCCATTTGATTTAGTCACCCTAGCACGTCAGGGCTACCTCCAACCGCAAGGCATTCCCAGCTATGATGGATTGTTCGCGGCTTATCGAACTGGGAGAATTTCTGCTCAAGATTTGGTACAGGGGGCGATCGCGTCTCGTCGTCTGGATGCTAAATTTGTCGCCAATCAAGTCTACCTGAATGCAATTGAGACCCAACTTCAAGCATTGGACAACGATCACTAAAGTAGTTTACACTGGTAAACTACCCCAAAACCCAGACTTGGCTGTCAAGGCGTAAGGGCATGAGCCCCTACGCCTTTGCAAGGGTAAAAGAGTGTTCTTGAGAAATCATCTAAAATTGCGATCACCAATATTTTTTAGTTAATAAAGACATCCAAGCTTGAGTTAAAACCGTACTTCTATCGAGTGTTCAAAGACGAGCCTCAATCCGATTGCATTGAGGATGGTAGCAGCATGAGTCAGTCAAGTTCGCCAGAAGAAATTCAAGAACTACTAGCAGGGTATGTTCTCAATGAGTTGGATATGGAAGAATCTGCCCAGGTCGAGCAGATCTTGGCAGATCCGGCGATGGCTCAGGCAGTGCAAGACCTGCGATGGACGCTAGAGACAGCCTACGCTCCACCCACCGTAGAGCCACCACCCCAATTGCGAGACAAGGTGATGCAAGCATTTGCTGCTGCCACTGAGCCAACTATCCCGATCGCTACTGTACCGCCGGTGGTCTTGCTGCCTCGCTGGGCAAAAGCACTAGGAGCCGTTGCGGCTGGGGTGATTGTCTCGCTCAGCATCAGCAACTATCTACTCTGGCGATCGCTGCAAACCCAAATGGCACAGAATTCTCAAACGCCGATCGTATTGTCGCTACAACCGACCCAATCGCCAGGCACATCGGTAGCGGTGTTGGTCAAGGTCAATCCTGAAACATTGCGGGGCACTTTGACGATCGAAAAACTGCCACCGCTGGAGTCTGGCAAAGTTTATGTATTGTGGACGGTGTTGACTGCCGATGCCCCTTTTACGACCGACGAACACAATGCGATTTTGACGCAAGTTTTCACGGTCAAAGATCAAGGCAATCAAGCCCATGAGATCGTATTACCCAGCGCATTTCAAAATCCCAAACTGGTCAAAGCGATGGCAATTACGATCGAAGATGCGGCAGCGCCACAACAACACAAATCGTCCCCAATTCTGATTCAAAAGCTATAGGAGTTGGACGATCGCTCAGGTGAGAGATGGAGAATCCCGGAACTTTTGGAAATTCCGGGGTTTTTGACCTTGGCACGATCGTTTTAATACCAATTGATTTGTGTTTGCGACAGATCTAGATCCCCCCTAGCCCCCGCGCTAATGCGCCGCTGCGCTAGAAAAAAGGGGGAAACCCAAGCCAGTCTTGAAGTCCCCCTTTTTAAGGGGGATTTAGGGGGATCTCCCAAGTGTCATATTCTCAATTTAAATTGGTATAAAGGGCTGGTTTGGAGTCGGGTTTTGGGCGCGATCGCTCTTGCAAGATTGTCAGAACTTGAAAGCAAAGTTTGAGCAGAAAGATCAAGAAGGCAGCATTGGGATTGAGCCAGGTGGCAAAACCGACCACTGCAAATTCGATCGCTTTCAGCCATTTTTGGGAATTGGAAGTTTTCATTAGAATTAATTCCTTGCTTAACTTCCAATAAGCTGCCAAACCTTTACTAGGAGGCTGGTGCAACTTACGCGGGTAGACCGCTCAACTTGTGTTCACACCTGTCCAAGTTGCGATCGCCTGGTTAGAATCGTGAAAATGTGGCAGCGATGGTATGGCAAAGCAAACGGGACGATCGCTCAAGCTATCTGCCGAAGAACTGGTAGAAGCGAACAGGTTGCTGGCAAAATTTGGCAGCAAAACTCAACTAGCGGCTGATTTGGGCATGTCGCGTACAACCATTACCAAGTTTAAGGGAGAAACCGTTCAGGGGAAAGAGTTTCTTGCCATTTGTAAAAAGCTCAAACTCAATTGGCAAGCACAGTCATCGTCCAGTTCTAAAACTGACACACTAGATATCGATGCCTTAGTCCAAACCATTCGTACCCAGGTCAAACCCGACATCCAGGAGCGTTGCAGCACCATGCGCGTCCTGGATATGACCCAGCCCATTCAGCTCACTGGCGACCAGGGCATCTATACCCACGTCAACATTCTGGAAAAGCTGACGAGCCTACGACGGTTGAAAATTAAGGATCTGCTGAAAAAGAGTAATCCCGAAGAGTTCGACCGCTTTGGACTCAATCGCGTGACTGAAAAACGCATACCAGGACTAGAAGCCGTACAAAATCATCGCAAATTGATGGTATTGGGCAAACCGGGAGCAGGTAAAACCACCTTTTTGAAATATTTGGCAATGCACTGCATTGAGGGAGAATTCCTCACCGATCGCGTGCCCTTTTTTATAACCCTCAAAGATTTTGCCGAAACCGCCGGTCAACCGGATTTGCTAGATTACCTTAGTCGCACCCTCCCAAACGACCCCGTAGGGGCGCGGCATTGGGCACAAACTCCATCCCACAACCTGAAAAATCATCGCCCCAATGCCATGCCCATCCACGGTTTGTTGCGAGCAGGACGGCTACTCATTTTATTAGACGGACTAGACGAAGTACGAGAAGAAGACACCCCCAGGGTGATCCGACAAATTCGGGAATTCTCTGACTCGTTCGCCCACAACCAGTTCGTCATCACTTGCCGCATTGCCGCCAAAGAATATACCTTCGAGCGCTTCACCGAAGTCGAAGTTGCCGACTTTGACAAAGACCAGATTGCCGACTTTGCCCAGAAATGGTTTCAGGCAAAGGGCGATGCGGAACGTGCCACCCTATTCAGCCAAAAACTGGAGCAGCATAAACCGATTCAAGAACTGGCAACCAATCCCCTCTTGCTAACCTTGCTCTGTCTGGTGTTTGAAACCGCCACCGACTTTCCGGCAAATCGCTCGGAACTCTACAAAGAAGGCTTAGATATTTTGCTGAAAAAGTGGGATGGCAGCCGCAAAATTGAGCGCGACCAGGTCTACCAAAAACTATCGCTGAAACGCAAAGAAGACCTGCTCAGCCAGATTGCCCTCACCACCTTTACCGACAAAGAGTATTTCATCAAACAAAAGCACCTGGAAGCCCAGATCAGCGACTACATCGGCAACCTGCCCGATGCCAAAACCGACCCTGCCGCCCTACACCTGGATAGCGAAGCCGTGTTGAAATCCATCGCCGCCCAGCATGGCTTACTGGTGGAACGGGCAAAAGGCATCTATTCCTTTTCTCACCTGACCTTTCACGAATACTTTGCCGCCCGGGAGATCGTGTCCAATCCAGGCACCACCAGCCTCCCGCAATTGGTGGAACACCTGACCGAAAAGCGCTGGCGCGAGGTGTTTTTGCTCACTGTCGGTATGATGCGGAATGCCGATGAGCTAGTGAAGGCGATAAAAGAAAAAACTGATAGATTATTAGTAACTGACAAGAAAATACAAACTTTTTTATATTGGATTTCTAAAAAAGTACTTTCAACAAATACTTCTCTAAATCAATTATCTGTTCGAATTTTCTATTTTGTTGCTGAACGTACATTAAATAATCTAAACTCTAACTTCTTTGATTTCAGATTAATTGATAAAGTTGGGCAAAAAATCAATTTGTCACCATATTCAAGAAGCTTTACAGTTGAAGATGAGTTAATCTTTGACTTTCATCTTTATGCTTCACTATTAAGTATGAATTATTCTTTCATGTATATAATTCAAGGCTATACATATATTGAGACTGACGTTATAGGCTTCCTTAATGGTGCTTTCAATTATTCATCTACAGGCAGATTAAAATTAATCTTAAAGAAACTAATAAATCAATTGCCACCTTTAGACAAAGAAAAAAATACAGTGAGTTTTAATGAAGACGAAGATAAAGCTCTTTACATCAAGACCTTCAGAGAATTATTCCCCGACTGGTTCAAATTAAAAGGTCAAGCCTGGACAGAACAACTGAGAGCAGTGATGATTGAACATCGCGATATTGGGCATGACTGGCAGTTCAGCGCTGCCCAAAGCAGTTGTTGCAGCAGTACTACGATGCCAATTTGCTGCTAGTCGAGTGTCTCAACAGTGATTGCTACGTCAGCCGCGAGGTGAGAGCCGAAATAGAGGCGACATTGTTGTTGCCCCATCAAAAAAACAGCAAATGAGTCAGATCCTCTCTGCCCACTTGCTGTTTCCATCAGAAATTTGACCCTTTCAAGCCTGCAACAATGCTTTAGCCTTTGGGCGACACTGAAGTCTTGACCCGCTTCACTGGCTTGGGTTTAGGCGCAGTTGAATTCACATCTTCTGGATAGTCCTGGCTGGCATGCATCCAGGCGGGACGCATCTGGTCGTATGCCATTTGTAACGCCGCTGCCGCGATCGCATGGGGTTCGTATTCTTCCGATAACTGAGCCACGATCGGCAAGAACGAAGCCATCCGTTCGCCCACCAGAGCTTCCCGCACACTCGCTTGCAACTTTTCCAAATGGCGTGCTTCGATCTGCGCCCGCGTGGGGATTGTCTTCACTTCCAGTCTCTGCCGAACGTGATTTTCGATATCCCGCAGTTTGCGCCGATCCAGGGGTTGAATCAAAGAAATCGCCGTACCTTCTTTGCCCGCGCGTCCCGTGCGTCCAATCCGGTGCACGTAGTTTTCCACGCTATCAGGCAAATCGTAGTTGATCACATGGGTCAAGTCTTCGACGTGGATACCGCGCGCTGCGATATCCGTTGCCACGACCCAACGCACTTGCCGTTGACGGAACCGAATCAGCAAGCGTTCCCGCTGAGTTTGGCTGAGATCGCCATGATATTCATCCACACTGTGCCCTGCGGCTTGCAGTTGCCCGGTCAGCTCTGCAGCAGCCCGACGAGTCCGCACGAAAATCAGTGCCGATTCGGGATCTTCCAATTCCAGAACGGGTTGCAAGGCACGCGCTTTCGTCCAACCCCTGGGGATCATATAAGCCACCTGATTAATCCGGGTGGGAGCAGCTTTGGGTTGTTCAATCGTCACCGTCACAGGCGATCGCAAAAAGCGAGTCACCAACTTCCGGATAGAGGGGTCCATAGTGGCAGAGAAAAACGCCGTCTGGCGTTCAACCGGAGCCTGATTCAAGATTTTTTCAACATCTTGAATAAAGCCCATGTTCAACATCTCATCGGCTTCGTCCAACACGAGCCAATTCAAACCACCGAGCCTGAGATCGCCCCGTGAGAGCAAGTCCAACACACGACCAGGCGTACCAACTACAATCTGAGCGCCTCGCTGAAGACGGCTGACCTGCTGATCGATCGCCTGTCCCCCATAAATTGTGACCACCCGCAAGCGGCGATCGTCGGTAAACGTCCGAATCGCTTGCGTTACCTGCAAAGCTAACTCACGTGTAGGCGTCAGAACCAATGCCTGCACTGTACCAACTGCCGCATCAATCCGATCCAAAATTGGCAAAGAAAAGGCAGCAGTCTTACCAGTACCCGTTTGTGCCTGACCTACCACATCGCGTCCCGACAAAAGATGGGGGATCGCTTGTGCTTGGATGGCAGTGGGAGTAGTGAACTCCATTTTCTCGAGATGACGAACGCGGGCTTCTGAAAGACCAAGGCTATTGAACGAAAGGGTCATTGAGTCTCCTGTAAATTGGAATGATTTCTGCTAGATGGAATAGGACATTAAAGAAACGGATTCATTGCGTAATGACCGGCTCTGATGAGTCTGGGTTGCTCTCGACACGCAATTTGGATGAGTATCAAGGCACGAAAATTCCCTTCAAGGCTATTGATAATTTCATGACTTGTAGCCATTTTGCGAAAGCCAGATGTCAAAAAAGCCGATTGCTAGACATCCGATCGAACCATCCAAATAGCCAGAATCGAGAATTTTGAAGAATTGAATGATTCACTAAAAAACAAACATTTTGGACATCCATATCAAGACAACATTAGAAAACAGTTTGTCCGACAAGTTGAAGCAACGACGAGCGATCGTCTCTTGTCACAGCCTGACCATAAAGGTCATAAATATCTGCATCAGTAATATTGACTGACACCAGCGAACCAAGCTGTGCCTTGCCCTGGACATAAACCAACCCATCCACATCCGGCGCAAAACGAGCCGAGCGACCAACCAATTCGCCAGTTTCTGGATTTTCTTGCTCAATAAGCACATCGACAACCTTGTCCACTTCCATCTGATTTTTTTGCAAAGAAATCGGTTGTTGTGCTGCCATCAGGGCATCTCGCCTTTCATCCATAACGGCTTGAGGCAACTGCCCAGGTAAGTCGTAAGCCGGGGTTCCTTCTTCAGCTGAAAAAGTGAACACACCCACATGATCAAACTCATGCCGACGGACAAATTGCAACAGATGATCAAAGTGCTCTTCTGTTTCGCCGGGAAAGCCCACAATAAACGTTGTCCTCAGAACAGCATCAGGGAGCGCGGTTTTGATTCGCTCAATGATACCGTCGTTGACCCGACCTTGCCAGGGTCGATTCATGGCACGCAAGATTTCAGGATGAGAATGTTGCAATGGCAGATCTAAGTATGGAAGTACATTGGGCGTTTGCTGAATCGCTGTCATGACTTTTGGCGTTAAGCCAGTGGGATAGGCATAGTGCATTCGAATCCAAGGCACATCAACCTGTCCTAAGGCTTGCAAAAGCTCTGCCAGTTTCGGCTCACCATACAGATCCAAACCATAGTTGGTGGTGATCTGGGAAATCAGAATAATTTCCTGAACTCCCTCGGCTGCCAATTGCTTCGCTTCTGCCACGATCGACTCAATTGAGCGCGATCGTTGATTTCCTCTCAAGTGAGGAATGATACAAAAGGCACAGCGATAATCACAGCCTTCTGCAACTCTTAAGTAGGCAACGCCTTCAGTGGTCGTGCGATAACGAGGGGTCGTTTCGTCAGCGATATAAGTAGGCTCAGCAGAAACTTCTTTGACGCGCTCACCTGCTTCTGCCCGCTCAATCACTTCCACGATTTTGTGGTAGTCACCCGTCCCCACCAAGGCGACAGCTTCTGGAAGTTCCTCCAACAACTGTTCTTGGAAATGTTGCGCCATGCAACCAGTGATGACGATCTTTTTGTCTGATTCTGCCAGTTCAACCAGCGTCCGGACAGATTCTTCTCTTGCTGCCTGAATAAAGCTGCAAGTATTGACAATTACATAATCAGCGAGTTCTTCATTGGTGTCTACCTGGTAGCCTGCTTGAACCAGTAACCCGAGCATGTGCTCAGTATCAACCCGGTTTTTTTCACAGCCCAGATGTGCGACAGAAATTGTCGGCTTGTTGCCCATGAGGTTTGAAGTCGGTCTGTTTAGAGAAAGTTAGGTCTGATCGTCCAATGCTAGCGATCGCTCAGGCGACGGACCAACTTCCCGTCTCAAACCCTTCAGTTTTACCACTGCTGGCACTGTCAAACGCAATCGCCTGGATGACATTACCAAATATAGTAGCGCAAATCTGGAAATATTACAGTCTGTTACAGACGCAAATTTTCTAACTGCACGTTGTAACCCCAAACACAGGTTACAATTCTTTACGCGGAGAGAGATTGGGTAGGGCAGAGATCGGGTCACTTTAGCAGGATTAATTGAACGTTGGACGGTAAATCCAAAGTTACAGCTCCTACCGCAATGTAAAGTTTTATCGAGGAATGCGGCATCCGTCTGGAAGATTGTTTAAGTCTGATGATATACCCGTTGCTTGCAGTGAAATGGAGTTGAATCACAGCCAGTGAATTGCTTCAGTGGATTGCTGATCGCTAAACCGGATTTTTAGCCAAATCACTGATAACACAGACAACAGACACACGTTACGGATGCACGTTAAGGTTGATTGCTTATGTCCCAAAAGCCACATCCCGCCCTATTTCTCACCGCAGCCTTGCTAGGAAGCAGCCTGGTTTCTTTACTGGCGGTTCCTGCGATCGCGGCATCTCCCCAAACTTTGCTCGACCTGACTCAGCCGACCCCCAGAATGGCGGCTCAAGGTACCGGCAAAGCAGATGATTCACTTCAGCAGGGGATTCAGCTTTATCAGCAGGGAGACTATCCCGGTGCAGAAAGCGCCTTTAAGCGAGCAATTCAACTGGAACCCAATTCTGAGGAAGCCCATTTTCGCTTGGGCAATGCCCTACAACGACAGAACAAACTGGCAGAAGCAGAAGCTGCCTATCAAACTGTCATTCGCCTCAATCCAGATAACGTGGGTGCTTACATTAACCTGGGAATTGTGCTGGATGACCAGGACAAATCGCAACAGGCAGTCACTGCTTATCAACAGGCGATTCAGCGAGATCCCAACAATGCGACGGTTTACCACAATTTGGGGATTGCACTCAGACGACAGGGCAAGACCGACGAGGCGATCGCTGCCTATCAACGGGCAATTGACCTGAACCCCCGCTACACCTCTGCCTACATCAGCCTGGGCAACGTATTAGATGATCAAGGCAAAGCGGATGCAGCCATTTCAGCGTATCAACAAGCTTTGAAGATTGATCCCAATAACGCCAGCGCTTATTACAATCTGGGAATCACTCAAGGGCGAAGGGGAAATTTTCCGGCAGCGGCAGACGCTTATCGACAAGCCATTCGGATTGCTCCCAACTACGCCGAAGCTTACGTGGGTTTAGGAAATTCACTCTACAGCCAAAAAAAATTAAAAGAGGCTGAAGATGCCTATCGCCAAGCGATTCGCATCAATTCCAAACTATCGGCTGCTTACATTGGGTTGGGCAACGCCTTGGACGACCAAAGTAAGCCTAAAGAAGCACTACCAGCTTATCAACAAGCCTTACGACTAGATCCTAACAATCCCTATGCTCATTACAATTTGGGTGTGACGCAAGGGCGGCTAGGCAATCGAACCGCCTCGATCGCCTCCTACCGTCAAGCAATTCGTCTCAGACCAGACTATGCTGAAGCGCACTTTAATCTGGGGCTGGATTTGTCCGATCAGGGTAAGCGCAGTGAGGCAATTCAGGAGCTGCAAAAAGCCAGGGATCTCTTTAAGCAGCAAGGGAAAGTTCAACAAGCTGAGCGAACGGATCAAATCTTGCAACGAATGGGAGTGCGGTAAGCAGTTATTATTTGGATAACTAAACCTTACTGACTTTACTGGCGAGTCCGTTTCTCTAAGCGTGTGGACTTAACTCAAATATTCAAAACCCGCAATCCTATCATTGGTGTTGTTCACCTGCTGCCGCTGCCGACCTCTCCCCGTTGGGGTGGCAGCTTAAAAGCTGTTATCGATCGGGCAGAGCAAGAAGCCACGGCTCTCGCCTCTGGGGGAGTCGATGGCATCATTATCGAAAACTTTTTTGATGCCCCGTTTGTCAAGGATCAAGTTGATCCCGCCGTGGTCAGTGCGATGACTCTGGTGACCCAACGGCTGATGCATCTTGTCCCGCTCCCGATCGGGATCAACGTTCTGCGAAACGATGCGCGTAGTGGACTGGCGATCGCGTCTTGTGTCAATGCGCACTTCATCCGCGTGAATGTGCTGACTGGAGTCATGGCAACTGATCAGGGCTTGATTGAAGGGCAAGCACATCAATTGCTGCGCTACCGTCGAGAGCTAGGCAGTAACGTCAAAATTTTGGCGGATGTGCTGGTCAAACATGCCCGTCCGCTTGGCTCACCCAATCTCACAGCAGCCGTTCAAGACACGATCGAACGTGGATTGGCGGATGGGGTAATCCTTTCAGGCTGGGCGACTGGCAGTCCACCCAGTCTGGAAGACTTGGAGCTGGCAATGGCAGCTGCCAATGGGGTGCCTGTTTTCATTGGGAGTGGGGCAGATTGGGAAAATATTTCAACCCTGATGCAGGCTGCGGATGGGGTGATTGTTTCCAGTTCCCTAAAACGACACGGACGCCGGGATCAGCCGATCGATCCCATTCGGGTGAGTCAATTTGTCGAAGCTGCCCGGCGTAGCTTGCCGACTCAAATTTCATCCAAACCCCCTCTTCCCATTTCTGTCCATTCTTCTAACTGATGGTATGAGTCACGTGCTTTTTTTTCGTTGGCAGCGCCAATTATTGCGGGTGGTCGGGCTTGGAATTTTCATCAGCGCCGGATGGGGAATGGCTCAGATGACAATTTCGGGCGCGATCGCCCAAACCGCACCATCCCAAATCAGGGCAGCCACTTCTTCAACCGAGGCGATCGCATTGGCACGCCACCTGCGGGCGATCGGAGCCAAAATGTATGGAGCTTATTGGTGCCCTCACTGTGCCGAGCAGCGTCGCTTGTTTGGTCAAACCGCTTTCAACCTTTACATCAATTACGTTGAATGTGCTGTAGGGGGCTATCATGCCCAGCCAGAAGTATGTAAAGCTGCCAAAATTCAGGCTTATCCCACCTGGGTGATTGACGGTAAATACTATGTCGGAGTGCATTCTCTCGAAGAACTAGCCAATTTATCAGGGTACTCTGGTGCTCACAATTTCTAGTCGCGATTTCTAGTCGCGATCTCTGCAGTTTATATAAGGCGTGGCGACCTTTAGCCCATCTCTGAGCACAATTGCTCTAACGAAATCAGGCAAAATAGGAACAGTTTAATTGTCCCGGACAAAACATTTGATCAGGAAGCGAGTCGATGTCTAAGAACCTTGCCAGTCGTCGTCGTTCTGCACCCTGGATTCAGCGCTGGTCCCGTGTATTGATTGGAGCAGTTGCCATCCTGGGAGCCATTAATACGGCTTATATTACCATCACTAAATTTACAGGCAACGAAACGGCTTGTCCCACAGGCGGTTGTGAGCAGGTGCTTTCCAGTCCTTATGCTAGTGTTTTTGGGTTGCCTCTGGCGCTATACGGGTTGCTCGCATACGCGGCAATGGCAGCTTTTGCCCTGATCCCGTTGGCAGTTAATCCAGAAGAGAAAAAGCAATTTCGGACTGATCTTGAAAACAAAACCTGGTTTTTGCTCTTTGTTGGCTCAACCGCAATGTTGCTTTTTAGCGGCTACCTGATGTATATCATGGCTTCTAAGTTTGTGGCTGTGAATGGGCTGAAGGCTCTCTGCTATTACTGTGTCGCTTCTGCCATCTTTGCCACGACTCTCTTTGTTCTGACATTGATCGGTCGAGCTTGGGAAGATGTGGGGCAGCTTATTTTTACTGGAATTGTAGTGAGCATGGTCACACTGGTGGGAACTCTAGGGATCTATGCAGGGGTTGATTCGACGGGAACAGTACAAGGTGGATCGGGTTCGGCAGAGGTGTCTCTAGCTACTTACTTGAGGCAATCTGGCGTCAGAATGTACGGGGCATACTGGTGTCCTCACTGTGCAGAGCAAAAAGAATTATTTGGCAAACAAGCCTTTAGCAAAATTGAATATATTGAATGCGATCCTAACGGGGAGAAATCTCAGGCTCAACGCTGTCAAGCGGCAGGGATCAAAAGTTATCCAACTTGGGAAATCAATGGCAAGTTTTATCAGGGAACTCAACCTTTAGCGGATCTGGCTAAATTGGCTGGCTATAAAGGTTCGATGAAGTTTCAAAAAACACCGTAAAACTCATCAGTTCAATTTTCTGCCCAAAGCGGGATGACGATCACTCCTGATCTGTGCCTTAAATCCTATAATTCTTGTCTGGAAATCACAGGCAAAAATGAATTGTCGTGCGATAAAGGAGAAATCAGTTGCTCTCCTGAATCGTCATGTCAGATACCTTCTCTAAGCGCACCGCGATCGTGCTTCACGCGATTGCAATTACCATTGCATTGTCTCTAGTGGCAAGTTATTTGCAGCCTCAGTCCAGCTCCTCATTTCGTTTTTCCGCTTCTCTACATCGGTTGTCTTTTCCTTTTTCCCTAAGGAACTAATGTCGCTGAATAGGCATTAGACTGAATTCGCTACGTTTCTTAGCCTGTTGCGTACACTGGAAACAGAGCAATTGGCAAGAAGTTATGGTGCGCTTAAAGTTATGGCAATGGGGCGTTTTGGGCTTGCCCTTTATTGGGATTGTCAGCTTTTTGATGGTGGCAGCCAGTCTAGAAATCAGTGAATGGGGAATTAACTGGATCTGGGCAGTCATTATTCTGGGATTGGTTGGCTGGCGCTGGTTATTGGTCAAGTGGACTCGTTTACCTGGCATGGATCAGGTAGAAACGGTTATGGCAGAATTGACTGCCGAGTTAGAGTCTCCTCTGAAGTTCAACACGCCCACCGACCAGAGCGCAGCGACTCAGCAAGCTGAAACCGCTCTGCGTGATATTTTGCAAGCATCTCAGGCAGATCCGCCCCCTTGGCAAGACTGGGCAAAATTTTGGGAACGGTGCCGATCGCTGGTGACCGCGACCGCTCATGTTTACTATCCAGAAGTCAAATATCCTTTACTTAATATTTATGTACCCCAGGCTTACAGGTTGCTGCGGGGCACAGTAGATGATTTGGACCCGTGGATGCAAAAGCTCTCTCCGCTGCTCAATCAGGTCACTGTCGGGCAAGTCTATCAAGCCTACGAAGTGTATCAAAAGCTGGAGCCTTCTGCCCGCAAAGTCCAGCAAGTTTGGAATTGGGCACAATGGCTACTCAATCCAGTGGCAGCCGTAGCAAGAACTGCCTCTCGCCGGTATAACGAGCAAGCCAACCAGGCGCTCCTGATTAATCTGGGACAAATGATGCGGGAAGCAGTGCTGCGTAACTTGGGTCGGCAGGCGATCGCCCTCTATAGCGGGACGGTGAGTGCAGCCCAAGCGCCTTCCTCTGAATCTGCTGCATTGACGGCTGCCAAGCCCCAGACTCAGACGTTGCGCGAGATTCTCACCCAGGCAGAAACGCCAGAAATGGTTGAGCAAAAGCCCGTCAATGTTTTGCTGGTTGGACGTACAGGGGCAGGCAAGAGTAGCTTGATCAACACGCTGTTTGTTGAGCCGCGCGCCAACGTCGATCGCTTGCCCAGCACCGATCGCATTCAAGACTATCACTGGCAACTGACAACGGGAGAAAATTTGACCCTTTGGGATACTCCTGGCTACGAACAAATTGGACAAGCGGAACTGCGAGAACAGGTGTTGGCACAAGCACACCAAGCAGATTTACTACTGCTAGTCGTGCCCGCTCTCGATCCAGCATTGGCAGCCGATCTGGATTTTTTGCGCCAAGTGAAAACTGAAGTGGAGAACTTGCCAGTGATCGCCGTGGTGAGCCAGGTCGATCGTTTACGTCCCCTGCGCGAATGGCAACCGCCCTATGACTGGCAAATCGGCGATCGACCCAAAGAAATTTCAATTCGTGAGGCGGTCCATTATCGTGCAGAATTGTTCGCTCCCTTTTGCACGACCCTATTACCATTGGTCACAGCAGATATTGCCACCAACCGGGTTGCCTGGGGAGTTGAGGCGTTATCCTTTGCCTTATTAGACGCGATCGCCCCAGCCAAACAATTTCGCCTTGCCCGCTTTTTGAAAACTTTAGAAGCTCGCGTTATTGCTGCTGCCCAGATCATTGACCACTATACATTTCAGATGGCAACCACCCAAGGATTAACTGCATTGCTCAAAAGCCCTGTCCTGAGCTTCATTTCCACGCTGGCAACGGGATCTCCCAACCTAGCATTGCTCTTGGCAGAAAAAATCCCTGTGGAGCAACTTCCCATTGTGATCGGCAAACTCCAGATGGCATACGAATTGTTTTCCTTTTTTTCTATAGAAGAAACTAATTCGCCTGATTTTAATCTAGGGGTGATGTGGCCCCTATTATTAGAAAACTCGGTTCCCCCCGATCGCAATGCCTGGGCATTCGGTCATGCCTTGACTGAATATTGGACGCAATCGCTTAGCCCGACTCAATTGTCTCAACGATTTAAGGACTACTGCCAAAACAGTGTGCCCCCAACCAAACCATTGCCAAAATGACGGAGAATGCGATGGATCCACATTGATTGTCTATACTATGTCGATTAACCCCGATTTCTTATCCAGCTGTATGGACTGGACCTTGGCTTTGAAAACCTGTTCTCTGCTGTGATATTGCTCAATTTCGCCCCCTCCCTATTCGTAAACAAAAACAGACTCGAAACCCATAGGGGATGTTGCACATCCAGGACAGCACCAATGAGTGTCTGAATCTTTCGGATGATAATATTTTGCCAACAATTAATGTGCCGTCAAACCCATGATCAGGCGACTGAGTAAGCGCCAAGAAAAGAACTGGACGTTCCTGAAACAGAGCGTTTTGGGCAAGCACAGAATTTTTTTAACTTCCTTGGGCGTAGCAGGATGTGTTTTGCTGTTACGTTATGCAGGTTGGTTACAAACCTTGGAGCTAGTCGCGTTTGACCAGCTTGTCACTTTGCGTCCGTTAGAGCCTGTGGATGAACGCATTGTGATTGTTGGGATTGGCGAAACCGATTTGCGTCAGGTGGGAAGGTGGCCCATTTCCGATCAGCTCCTAGCAACTTTGCTAAAAAAACTGAAAACTTACCAACCGCGCGCGATCGGTCTTGACCTATATCGTGATTTCCCTGTGCCACCAGGCAACGAAGACTTGCTTCAGGTATACAAAACCTTTCCCAATTTGATTGGGATCAAAAAGTTACCCGATCAGAATGGAATCGGAGTCTTACCCCCACCCTTGCTTAACCAGCACCAACAGATTGGGTTCAACAATTTCGTGTTTGATGCGGATGGGAGAGTGCGGCGAAGTTTGTTGTACTGGGAGACTGAAGCACAACAGTTTGATCAGAGCTTTGCGCTGGCGTTGGCATTACGCTACCTGAAAGAACAAAAAATTGAGCCTCAAGCCGCCGCTGATCAATCTGGGAATGTGCAATTGAGGCAGGCAATATTTCCAAAATTTCGGAAAAATGATGGAGCATACGTCCGAGCTGATGCAGGCGGATACCAGATCCTGGCAAACTTTCGAGGTCCGTTGGGGAGTTTTCGTCAGGTCTCCATGATGGATGTGCTGGCAGGCAAAATTTCACCCGATCTGTTTCGCGATCGCATTGTTTTAATCGGCTCAACCGCAACCAGTCTCAAAGATTTTGTCTACACGCCTTATAGTGGAGGGCTAATCGGCAATTCAGAGGAAATGACAGGAATTGAGTTACAAGCAAACTTTATTAGCCAGATCCTCAGTGCGGCGCTGGAAGAGCGTCCCCTGCTGCAAACCTGGTGGGAACCCTGGGAATGGCTTTGGATTTTAGTTTGGGCATGGGTAGGGGGGAGCCTGAGTTGGAAACTACGGTTGCCCCAACGATCTATTCTGAATTTCTTGCTGGCAAGTACCACACTATTTCTGATCAGTTATCTCAGCCTTTTAGTTGGGTGGTGGATTCCGTTCGTGCCGCCGCTCATGGCTTTGACTGGATCGTCGATCGTCATGATGAGTTACCTGGCATACCAAAAAGAGGAACTCAAACGCTCTAAAGAATTTCTCCAAAGTGTGATTAACACCATTCCCGACCCTATTTTTGTCAAAGATCAGGGCTATCGCTGGATCGTTCTCAATCAGGCATTTTGCGAATTAATTGGTCTACCGTTGGAAACTTTGCTCAATAAATCGGATGACGATTTTTTTCGGAGAGAAGAGGCGACAACCTTTCGCCAACAAGATCAGCAAGTATTTGCAGGAAAAGCAGGCGGTGAAAGTGAAGAATACTTTACCGATATTTGGGGTAATACCCATCTCATTGCAACGCGGCGATCGCTACACCGAGATGCTGCTGGTAATATTTTCCTGGTTGGCGTCATTCGAGATATTACTGAACGCAAAAATCGAGAGCAAGAACTCGAAAAAAATGCTTACTACGATGTCCTAACCGGGTTACCTAACCGCAAAGCTTTCTATGAACGTTTGGAGCAAACCCTTGCTTGGGCACAAAATCAACAAAAACTCATCGCCCTCCTATTTTTAGATTTGGATGGGTTCAAACGAATTAATGACACCTTGGGACATGATGCAGGTGATTTATTACTCAAAAACGTAGCGCAACGTTTGACCAATTGCCTCAGAGGGAGTGATACAGTTGCACGTTTGGGAGGAGATGAATTTACCATTATCCTCTCTGGAATTAAAGACGAACAAGATGCTATTCGAGTAGCCGAAAAGATTTTATCAGCCCTATCTCAATCCTTTCAGTTGGGACAACATACGATTCAGGTGACCACCAGTATCGGCATTAGCCTTTATCCTTTTAATGGCGAAGAAATGGATGTGCTAATCAAAAGTGCCGATGTAGCCATGTATCAAGCCAAAGAACGGGGGAAGAATCGCTACGAGTGCGCTCTTTTTGTCAGGGAAGTGAAGGGGTGATGGGGAAGAGGAGAAGGAAGCTCGTTGACCACTTTACGCTTCCACCCCTCCGCCCTTTTACTAGCCTTTATGTTAAATGTTGCCGGACGGCTAAAACCAGATTTTCGCACCAGTGGTTTGCCAGGTCTGCTTTGGCAGCTTCGACCATGACGCGAATCACAGGTTCAGTGCCAGAAGCGCGTACGAGAATCCGTCCCTGATTGCCCATCGCAGACTCTGCCTCAGCGATCGCCCCAACCAGAGGGTCGCAGTTTTGCCAATTGAGCCGACGCGCGCGATCTTCGACGCGCACATTCTTTAAGAGCTGAGGATAGGTTTGAAAGCTTTGATCGACCAGTGCCGCAAAGGAATTCTTCGATCGCTGCACCAGAGCAGCTAGATGCAGAGCCGTGAGCAGTCCATCTCCACCAATCCCATAATGCCGACAAAGGATATGTCCTGATTGCTCTCCTCCCAACATGGCTCCGTGGCGCAACATTTCGGCATGGACATATTGATCTCCTACCGCTGCCCGAACTAGTTTGCCGCCTTGTTTTTCCCAAGCCCGCTCAAAGCCTAAGTTAGACATGACAGTTGAAACGATCGTGTTATTGGGAAGTTGTTCAGCCTGTTGGAGTGCCTTGCCCCAGAGATAGAGAATGTAATCGCCATCCACAGCCCGTCCTGTATTATCAACAGCCAGAACCCGATCAGCATCCCCATCAAAAGCAAAGCCCATGTCGGCACCCTTATCCAGCACCGCTTTTTGCAATAGGGCAAGATGAGTAGAGCCACAGTTAACGTTGATGCGATCGCCATCAGGACGATCGTGGAGGCAAACCACCTCTGCCCCCATGTTGGCAAAAACGCTGGGAGCCACGTTAGCCGCAGCCCCCCAGGCCAGATCCAAAACAATATTCATGCCGCGCAAAGGCAAATTTGACAAATCTTCTTCAGGTAAAAGAGGTTGCTGCAACGCCACCGTATACTGTTCAATTAACTCTGGGCGATAAAAGGACTTACCCCAAACATTGGCAGTATTCATCAGCCTCGAGGAGGCGACTCGCTTGCCCCGAAGACCTGCTTCAATTTGTTCTTGCAAATGAGTAGAAAGTTTAGTGCCATCTGCACCAAAAAACTTGATGCCATTATCTTCAGGCGGATTGTGGCTGGCAGAAATCATTACGCCACCGACTGCCTTAGCCAGACTGGTCAGGTAAGCGACACAGGGAGTCGGGCATAAACCCAAATTCCACACCTCTAAACCAGCAGCCGTAAGTCCGGCAGACAACGCCATCGCCAGCATATCGCTGGAATTGCGTGAGTCTTGACCTAAAATAATCGGGCCAGAATGGCTGGTAGCGCCACAGAGAACTTGCCCTGCCCAAAAACCAATCTGCATTGCCAAAGGTGCAGTTAATAAGTCTCCAGCTTGCCCACGGATACCATCGGTACCAAACAATCGGCTAGAGGGTAAGGTCAAAGGTTCCCATGTAGGAATGAGCTGAGATATTTTCGTTGCTTTTGGAGCGATCGCAATGACATTTGGTGCCGAGAGGGAAGTTTCATCAACAACTTGAGAAACGGGATTTGGCACAGAAGATTCGACTGAACCGGGGCGTTGGACGCGGGCAGGGGTTGACACCATAATTCTTAACACTCTACACAGATCACACTCACCTTGGAGGATAACACCTCTGTCAAGCCACTATTCAGTGCTTTGTGAGTGCCAGCAGGAAAGTCTTAACAGGCTACGAGAGAGAAGAATTTTGCCCTTAAAAAATACTGGGTATCAACCCCTCTGTATGAGAACCTGACAATTCAATAATGCTGGTGTTGCCACCCTATCACCTTAATTTGTCAGCGCTCAGATCCCTCTCTACCAAAACATAGAGCTTTTACAGAATTGTGCCGCTTTTATTGATTTCTTAAAAGATAAGCGAACCGGCTGATCTCTACACTATCCGACCGAAATGCCTCGCTGAGACTGTCGAGCGCGAATTTGTTCGAGGTTGCCCAGCGGAATTGCCGAGATCAGTTGTTGCGTGTAGGGTTGCTGAGGAGTGCGGTAGATACGATCGGCGGAATCCATTTCTTCGATCTTGCCCCGATTCATTACCATGATGCGATCGCTCATAAACTTGACTACACTCAGGTCATGCGAGATGAAAATGTAAGTCAGGTTAAATTCTGCTTGCAATTCCTTCAAGAGATTGAGCACCTGCGCCTGAACTGAAACATCTAGCGCTGAGACCGATTCATCGCAAATAATGAATTTGGGATTGAGGGCGAGCGATCGGGCGATGCAGATCCGCTGGCGCTGCCCTCCGGAAAATTCATGCGGGTAGCGATCTACAGAATTTGCAGTTAAGCCAACTCGCTCTAATAGGTAGGCAGTCCGCTCCCGGTGTTGGCGACGATTTTTAGTTGACAAATGAATTTGCATCGGTTCCATGATGGCGGCTCCCACAGTCATCCGGGGATCCAGCGATCCAAAGGGATTCTGGAAGATAATTTGCATTTCTCGCCGAAGGTGCCGCAAGGGACGATCAGCCAGCGTCATGACATCTTGCCCATCAAACCAGACCGTGCCGCGTGTGGGTTTAATCAGTTGAAGCAAGGCTCGTGCCAGCGTAGTTTTGCCACATCCCGATTCTCCCACCAACCCCAATGTCTCACCGGGGTAGACCTGAAACGAAACATCGTTGACTGCCAGGACATAACGTTTGGTTTGCCCAAACATCCCTCTCACCGGAAAAGCAACCTGCAAATTCTGAACCGAGAGCAAGGGCGATCGCTGTTGCAAAGCCGTTAACCGTTGTTCTTGCTCCGCATCACTCACTTCTTCCGCAGCTTGCAGCGCTTGTGTCACATCAACTGCTTTGGTTTGAATCACCGTTTCGCCGCTGGGTGCAGTCACAACTTCCATAAAGTCTGAAACAGTAGGAAGATAGCGCAGACGCAGATCAGGGCGCGGACGGCAGGTCAGCAACCCTTTGGTATAGGGATGTTGGGGATTAGAAAAAATCTGCCAAACAGAGCCATATTCGACAATTTTGCCCTGGAACATGACCGCAACTGAGTCGGCAATCTCCGCGATGATACCCAGGTCATGGGTGATGAACATGATGGACATGCCTCGCCGATCGCGCAATTCCCGCAAGAGATCCAAAATCGCTGCCTGAACCGTCACATCCAGTGCCGTCGTTGGCTCATCAGCAATCAACAGGGTGGGATTACAAGAGATTGCCATCGCAATCATCACCCGCTGGATTTGTCCGCCCGACAATTCATGCGGGTAGCGATCGAGCATCGCCATCTTTTGTCGATTCACCTGCTGAAGCACTTCAGCCTCTGCTAGCTCTGGCTTGCCAGGATGCTGAGCATGAAATTCTTCCAGATAGCGCTGTTTCAGGATTTCATCATCTGGGAGAAGCCTCACCTCTTGTAAGAGGGCGATCGCTTTGCGACGGGCTTCGGCGGTTGATACCTCCTGATGGAGTTGAATCGCTTCAGTCAGTTGAAACCCGCAGGTATAAACCGGATTCAGCGAACTCATCGGTTCCTGAAAAATCATCGAGATTTGCCCACCCCGATAATCTCGCCGTCCTCGTTCCGACAACCCAAGCAAATCAACGGGTTGTTTTTCAGCTTCACAGAACCAAACTTCCCCACCCCTGATCTCGCCAGGAGGAGGCACTAACCCCATGACTGCCAGCGAAGTCACCGATTTTCCCGAACCCGATTCGCCTACAATGCCAAGCGTCTGCCCCCGCCTAACCTGGAAAGAGACATTATCCACTGCCCTTACCAGACCACTGTCGGTTTGGAACTGAACTTGCAGGTTACGAACATCCAAAACTGGCTCGGACATGTAAATAGGTGCAAAACTTTATTGGATTTTAGCAGGGAGATTAAGAAGCGATGGCTAGGTTTGATGACAGGCGTGACTAAAGCAAGGAAAGTTCGCCAACCACATCAAGCCGGGTAAAGTCGCTCAGTGCCATAAAGCTTTCTGACAGAGACTCTGCTACAGAAGGCGTAATCCAGCCCATTTGCTTCAGGAGGTGGATGGCGATCGCATGCTTGGCGCGCTTGGCTCCATCCATTACCTTAATCGCTAGCCCCATGCCTTCACCAACTCGCCCGATACATTGCACCCCTTCTGCACCGGCTTTGCTGACCAACTCACCTTGAGTCAGACGCATCAGTTCGGTGTCAAACTCTCCCGCACCCGCAATCATGGTGGGGTGGTGCGTCATTGCCCGCACAATCCGTTCCATATCAAGCTTATCCCCTGAGGCAAGCCGAGCATACAACGAAGCAATTTGCCCCAATTGCATAAAATAAGTGGGTGCACCACAATCATCTCGCGCACTGATAAACTCTTCGGCAGGCATCCGGAGCAGTTCAGAAATTTTGCTCAGTATCAAGGTTTGTACTGGGTGGCTACGCTGAAGATAGCCACTCAACGACCAATTGCGCTGTTGGCAGACTGCCAGCATCGCAGCATGCTTGCCAGAACAATTGTGCTCTAGAGGACTGCGTTTACCCACAGGGATGGGGCATTGGAGCGCCGAAGGGTCTAAATCAGAGCGCCAGAGAATATTAAATACTTGTCGAGCTTGCTCTATTTTGCCTTTGTGAGAGCTACAGATAATTGCCAGATCGCGATCAGTTAAACCATAGCGATCCAAAGTGCCTGTTGTTGTAATCGCAAGTGCCTGAAAAGGTTTCAGGGCAGAGCGCACAAAAGTTGCAGTTTCAGAATTTCCCGCAACTAGAAGAATGCGCCCCCGGTTATCGCAGACGACTGCCTGCGCGTGATGCTGAGATTCAACAATACCTTCCCGCAGCAGTCGGACTTGCAACTCTGCGGCTTGAGTTCGTCTTGCCATTGTCATGGGAAGACTCTAACACTTGTAGGGGACAGGATTACACAAAATTCCAAAGCAAAATGCCACAAACAAAGCACAAACTGAGTACTCCAAATGTATATCTCAATCGAGAAAAGATCGGTTTGATCTGATGCGAGACGATCAACTGGTCTTGCATCAGCACTTCGGGGGGTTTTGTCCAAGTTTGCCCATCATACCAACCTGATTCTTCATAGAAAACGTTGGCATCGAGTAACCGATCGCACACATAAACCCAGCCAAGGTATAACCTGAGCAACACAAGTGCTAACAACAAGCTAGCGCCAGCGGCTCCACTCAATAAAAAATGCCCCAAATCCTTATCCGGCGGAAAGCTCACTGCCGCAACGGGACCCATAACGATCCAGCTAAACCCCCAAATCCACACCATGGGCATGACATAGCGTTTGCGATCCAGCGTTGCCCAACCAAAAAACCAAGAGGATTTCAAGTCCTGATATTCATTGATCGGACGTTGCTCAACAGGAACTGGACAGACGAAAGTAGAAGAGTTCATGAGCGGTGAACCAGCGACCAACGACACACCGAACCCCTCATAGTATAAATGAGAGTTCATGCCTGTAGGACGGGCGATCGGGGAGGGACGATCGGGGATCACCGTTTAAGTGTCTACCAAAAAATCAATCCGTTCAGCATGTCCCCAAAAGGCTTCCAGATTATAAAATTCGCGCTCTTGAGGCATCAGGATATGGACAATGACATCCCCGTAGTCTTGCAATATCCAGCTTCCCTCGCCTTGTCCTTCAACTCGGATGGGGCTACGGTGACAAAGCTCTTCCACCTTTTCTTCAACAGCCCGAGCGATCGCCCGCACCTGCGCTTTAGAAAAACCTGTCACGATGACAAAGTAGTCTGCTAAATAAGAGACCTGAGATACTTTGAGCAAAGTAATCTCACTCCCCTTGCGATCGTCACTAGCGCGGGCTGCGGTCAGTGCCAGTTGTAAACCCGAATCTGTATCACTTGTCAAGTTGGGTTGAACTGCACCTGACTGACGAGCATTTGGCAAAACGGGTAAAGGAAAAGAGGTTGTTTGGGATGGTTCTGTCATTAAAAGCTTGAATTCCTTTCTGATTTAAAGATGCAACCGAAGCAGACATGATAATCAATTGAATTCCAAAGCGACAAGGGTTGAGCAAAAATCACAACATTTATTTTACTGTGATCCTCTTGTCAACCCTCTCTTTCGTCTGAGTCCTCATTCATCGAATGGGAACAACCCATCCTTATCTCGATTCTTCCGGCTATACAGGCTAGGTCAAGCCGTGCTTTCAGCATCCAGTCCTGTCTCAATTGCTAGCTTCCAATTTTTCATGGGATGTGACATCCCACTGGCGAGAGAGTCCGGAGGCAAGCTGGATGTGTCCTAGCGAGAAAAGTATTCTGAAGCAATTAGCCCAGAACGACTGGAACGGCGAACGCCATTTTTGAGCATATAGTGTAGATCTTCTGGACTGAGTGAAGCTGCAAGAGCCTCGTTCGGAGCAATGATATTGCTTTCATACAGATCAAATAAAGCCTGATTGAGGGTTTGGGAGCCATCCTGACCTTCCTCCATCAGCTGATGAATTTCATCGATCGCTCCTTTGTAGAAATAATCTCGAATCGTCAATGTGTTGAGCATGATCTCCAAGGCTGCCACTCTTCCTCCCTGCATTGTTGGAACCAGAACCTGAGCAATGACTGCACGGAGCGCATCCACAATTTGATGTCGAACGGTTTCTTGCTCTTCAGGAGTGTAGAAATTGAGCAAGCGCTTGACCGCATTTACTGCACCTTTCGTATGCAACGTGCCCAATACCAGGTGTCCAGTGAGAGAAGCGCGGATAGCAGTATCAACCGTTTCGCGATCGCGCATTTCTCCAATCAGGATGATATCTGGGTCTTGGCGCAAAGCGGCTCTCAGAGCATCCTTAAACTCCTGCGTATGTAGCCCAACTTCGCGTTGGGTGATGAGCGACTGATGGGAGGTATGAACATACTCGATCGGGTCCTCGATCGTCACAATTTTGCGATCCAGATGGTCATTCACATGGCGAATCATGGCTGCTAGCGTCGTCGATTTACCAGAGTTGACCGCTCCCGTTACCAAAATCAACCCCTGCCGCTCTTCGGCCAGGTGGGTCAGCACATGAGGCAAGCCCACTTTTTGAATCGTCGGCACTTCCAGCGAAATTAATCGCAAAACCATGGTGCCCCCCATCAGTGCCTGGGCACAATTAACCCGGCACCGCACCAACCCCTCGTAAAACACTGCCGTATCCATTTCTTGCCGCAGGCGAAATTGCTCCTGCTGTTCGGCAGAAAGTATCTCCTGCAAAAACTCATCAAACTGGCGGAGGGTGACTCGTCCATAATTTTCTTGATGCACCATGCGCCCCTGAATACGAAATCGGGGAGGGTCACCCACTTGCAAATGGATATCGGATGCTTTTTGCTTAAAGGCATCTTCCACCATGGCACGGACAGTCCCCTGCATATGAACTTCGCGACTGGGACCGTCCAAGGAAATTGCCTGCAAACTCATAGCTTGGGTGCCATGGGCAGTGGGACCACAGTGAATGCGCCCTTGCATAAACCCGGGAATCCGGACATCAGTATCCAATTTATGCTCCAAAGCATATTGCTTTAGCTGGGGCGGCAGCAAAATTTCTTGCAAATACTGACTAAATGACTCCGGTGTCAGGATAGGAAGATGTTTTTGAGGAATTAACTTGCCATGAATGCGATAAAAAGGAGGGTGCCCTACTTGGAGGTAGAGTGCAACTGCGTCCTGATCGCAAGCATCCTGGATCAGGTTACGCATTGAAGCAATCGAATTGGCAACAGGATCGCTTAAAACTTGGGTCCCTGGCATGACGAACACCTATGACGAAGAACAGGAAATTTAAATATGACGGACACCATGCAAACCAATAGAGGTGAATAGATGCGACCTGATCAAAGAAAGGTCAATCTTAGCCTGTCAAACCTCAAAAAACTTACTTACTTCATCCGAGCTACTGCATCCCAATAGCTTTGAGAAACTCAAGTAAAAGTCTAGGTTTCACCCTTCTGGCGATTCTAGATCGATGCAAGAAAATTTAAATTCCCCTCATGAGAAGTTCAAAATCAGACCGATTATTGATAGCAAATGTCAAGAATTGAAGATTTTGGCTTCAGTAACGAGTAGTAATCCCTCACTCCCCATGCAATACCGTCTCCCCCACGCCATCAACCTCTACAAATCACCCGCGCTGGAAGGACTGGTCACCCAGGCTCATGCCGGACGCTATCTAAGACAGCTTCCAGCGATCGCCGATATCCTGCAACCACCGGATGAGTCCGCGATCGCCGTTTGCCTATGCGAAGACGACTATCCCGGTTGGTTATCACCAGCAGATTGGAACCAACGCAAAATCGCTGCAACGCCTTACCATCCGACCGTTTTGAGCGAAGCAGAAATTCGTCAAAGAGTGCCAGAGGTGATCGCCTTTACCCAACAGGCAATGGCACTGCCAAACCAATATCTTTGGGGCGGCACCGTGGGACCCAACTACGATTGTTCTGGGCTGATGCAAACAGCCTTTGCCTCCGTTGGCATCTGGTTGCCACGAGATGCTTACCAGCAAGAAGCGTTTGTGCAAGGAATTGATTTAGCAGACCTACGACCGGGCGATCTGGTGTTTTTTGGACCGCCTCAAAAAGCCACTCATGTAGGGCTATATTTGGGAGAGACGCGCTATATTCACAGTTCTGGCAAAGATCAAGGACGAAATGGAATCGGCATCGATGTGCTATCTGAACAGGGCGATCGCGTTAGTCAGACCTATTATCGGCAAGTGCGGGGAGCTGGACGAGTAATTGCCAGCTATAAGCCTCTGCACGCAGAATAATACGTGCTCTGCCTTCAAGATACTAAAGTTTTTGTGAAGTCAGCCAAGCTGGCTCGATAGAATACGAGACAACCATCCTTGTATAGGTTTAGATAGATTGCAGTAGCCATATTCACCAGACCTGAGACCTGAGAAAATAGAGTAACCTTCAGCATGAGCACTTCCTTATCTCACAATCGCTCGATGACGCAACCCCTTTCTCGGTCTGGTCATAGACCCCAGTTATCTGTCATTGTCCCCATCCACAATGAGGTAGAGAGTCTGCCTCATCTGGTTGAGGCGATCGCTGCCGCACTCACTCCTCACCAAATCGACTACGAGTTAATTTGCGTAGACGATGGCTCCAGAGACGGCTCAACCGAGTTGCTCAAACAAATGGCAAAAACCCAGCCGAAGCTGCGAGCAGTGATTTTGCGGCGCAACTATGGGCAAACAGCCGCGATGGCAGCCGGCTTTAAACACGCGACTGGGAAAATCATGGTTACCCTAGATGGTGACCTACAAAATGATCCCGCTGACATCCCGATGTTAATTGCCAAGCTAGATGAAGGCTACGATCTGGTCAGCGGTTGGCGCAAGCATCGACAAGATGCAGCCCTGACTCGGTTACTTCCCTCTAAGATTGCGAACTGGTTGATTGGTAAAGTCACCGAGGTCAAACTACACGATTACGGCTGTTCCCTCAAAGCCTATCGCTCTGAATTGGTCGCAGATATGAATCTCTATGGGGAACTGCACCGATTTTTGCCCGCTTTAGCATTTATTGAAGGTGCCAGAATTACAGAAGTGCCAGTCAATCATAAAGCTCGTCAGTTTGGGCAGAGCAAGTATGGTTTAGATCGGACCTTTCGGGTAGTGATGGATCTCCTGACGGTATCATTTATGCGCAAGTTCCTGACTCGTCCGATGCATGTCTTCGGTCTGTTGGGGCTATTGGCGCTAATTTTAGGCGTTGGGTTAGGGCTTTATCTGACCTATCTCAAAATTGTCACAGGCGTGAGTATTGGCAACCGTCCCCTGCTCGTTCTGGCAGTGGTGTTGTTGTTGACTGGGGTTCAGCTTTTCTGCTTTGGGTTACTGGCAGAAGTTTCGATGCGTACCTATCACGAATCTCAGGGCAGACCGATTTATCGCGTCCGCGAGGTGGTGGAGTCGGATGAGCCAGAAGGCAGTAACGCCCAGAACCTGGTTTGAGTATTCAGGGGTTAGGAGTCAGGAATCGGGAGTCAGAATACAGGATTCAAAAGGCTCTATGATTCTGACTCCTGTGTTTTTTAGAAGCACTATCTACAGTGCATTGAGAGAATCACCATCCAGTCTAAGGGCGACCGTCTAATCTTCCCATCGGGAGAAATTGGGAAACCGATCGCCTTGAATTCACAGGGACGAGAAGAGGCCTGATAGGATTGAAAAGGATACAAACTGTTTCATACCTTTTCACTCATGACCTTGGGCAACCTGCGAGATCTGTATCAACAGGTCATCCTGGAGCGATACAAAAAGCCACGTCATCGGGGCAAAACTGACCCGGTGCATCGATTGCAGAAAGGGCATAACCCTTCCTGCGGAGACACGATAGAACTAACGCTGCAATTGGATGAGACCCACAATACGATTGCAGATATCAAGTTTGAAGGCGAAGGGTGTGCGATCGCCATGGCGTCTGCGGATCTCATGGCAGAAGCTTTGCGAGGAAAAAGCATCGACGAAGCCCTAGAAATGGTGCACCGTTTCCAAAGTATGATGAAGGGAGAAGCCGAGTTTCCGACCGAATTGCGGAAACTCAACGTCATGCAGGGAGTTTCTCAATTTCCGGTGCGGATTAAATGCGCTACGCTCACCTGGCATACGTTAAAAGCAGCACTAGAACTCCCAGGTAGTTCGCAACCCACCGGATTTGTCAGTAACGAATGAAATTGAGGAATGGCTAATGATAACGACTGCTGACCTGATCACGGCTGCCAAGTGGATGGGAATTGCCACGATCGGTTTTGCTGGATTGGCTGCACTGGCATTTCTCTTGAAATGGGGAGCCCGGTTTCGATTGGTGGGTGTTACAGGCTTCATGCTGGTTTTAACCACGGGCACCTTTGGATTGGGATTGGGGCTGTATACGACCCCCAACATACCAGGCGCAGGGCACTACACCACGGTGTATGACACAGGATCCGATACCGTAGTCATCGCAGTGTCAGCTCCCATTACCGCGACTGAATTGGATGCCACCTTACGGCAAGCTGCCAATAAGGTTTTTTCCTATGGTCGATTGAATGCAGGGCAGGGATATATGACAGTGCGTGCCCGCACGATTGTTCATCCCAAGCCGGGGCTTTCTGAACCATTGGTGTTGGGGGAAGTTAAGCGATCGCTAGCACAGCGAGAAGATAACCAAATGAAGGTTCAGATCAATCAAAAAAATCTAGATCGGTTGTCCAAAGTTGCAACTTAGGCAACAAAACCGACCCAATCAAAAGTTAAAAATGCAAAATTGAAGTAGGGAAGTTAAAAACTGGGGTAGAGTGCTGCATTAAACTTCAGTTTTTAATTCACAATTTCGCATTTTTAGTTTCTTCTATCTTTCATTCTGCTATGCCTGATCTCACCCTATCTGATTTGCCAGATTCTTCTGTCAGTCCCTTCTTGTGTTTGACAATCGCTCCCGCCCGAGTGATCCGAGGAGAAGGCATACTCGCAGAGATGGGCAGTGCGATCGCCCATTTAGGTCAGCGACCTTTGCTGGTTTCTGGAAGCAAGACCCAACCGCTCGTGCGATCGCAATTGTTACCCATTTTGCAAACCCAGGGACGACAGCCCGCCCAGGCAACCTATGGACAGGATTGTAGCGAAGCTGGATTGGCAGCGTTGCGGCAGGCAGCAGCAGACCATCAAGCCGATTGGGTAATTGGAGTCGGGGGTGGCAAAGCTCTGGATGCAGCTAAGCTGTTGGCACATCAACTTCAGTTGCCAATCGTCACCATACCAACCTCCGGCGCAACCTGTGCTGCCTGGACTGCGCTTGCCAATATTTATTCTGACCAGGGTGGATTTCTTTATGACGTGGCATTGGCACATTGTCCAGATTTGCTCGTTCTAGATTATCGCCTGATTCAGACTGCGCCCCTCCGTACCTTGAAGGCAGGCATTGGGGATGCGATCGCCAAATGGTACGAAGCATCCGTTAGCAGTGGACATTCTGAGCAAACACTGATGATTGCTGCCGTTCAGCAAGCTAGAGTCTTGCGCGATATTTTGCTACAAAAGTCGCTGGCAGCCCTACAACAACCTGGTAGCCCCATTTGGCGGGAAGTGGTGGATGCCTGTGTCCTAATGGCAGGTATGATTGGTGGACTGGGAGGCGCGCAATGTCGCACAGTTGCGGCTCATGCCGTTCATAACGGTTTGACCCACCTGCCAGCCAGCCATGAGATGTTGCATGGCGAGAAAGTTGCTTACGGCATTTTGGTGCAGTTGCGATTAGAAGAAATGGTTCAAGGCAACGGGCTGGCAACCACTGCCCGCCAACAGTTACTCAAGTTTTATAGTGAGATCGGTTTGCCTAAAAACCTGGCTGAACTGGGGCTGTCGGAGATTTCGATCGCTGATTTGCAACAAGCCGCCGAAATTGCTTGTAATCCTCACTCTGATATTCACCGCTTGCCCTTCAAAGTGGAACCCACTCAATTGATGGCGGCGATGATCTCAACGACTGCGCCCTGTCAACCCATGAAAATTCAGGAGGCAGGGAGCAGGAGCCAGGAACCGGAAGCACTTCCTCCTTCCTCCCCTATCCTTCATCCCTTTGGAGAAGTGCAATCATGAGTTTAGACTGGATCACCCCTGCCGATCGCTTACGCACCCTGCCCCCTTATGTATTTGCCCGTCTGGATGAACTGAAAGCCAGAGCACGGGAACAAGGGCTCGATCTGATCGACCTGGGCATGGGCAACCCCGATGGGGCAACCCCACAGCCGGTTGTCGATGCTGCCAAGATCGCGTTGCAAGACCCTGCCAATCACGGCTATCCTCCGTTTGAAGGCACTGCCAGCTTTCGTCGTGCCATTACTAATTGGTATCATCGTCGCTACAGTGTAGACCTTGACCCAGAGGCAGAAGCCTTGCCGCTGTTGGGATCAAAAGAGGGTTTAACTCACCTGGCCTTAGCTTATATCAATCCAGGAGATCTGGTACTGGTGCCCAGCCCGGCGTATCCTGCCCATTTTCGGGGTCCCTTAATTGCAGGTGCCAGAATCCATAGCCTGATTTTGAAGCCCGAAAATCATTGGTTGATCGATGTGTCGGCGATTCCAGAAGCGATCGCCCGTGAAGCCAAAATCCTCTACTTCAATTACCCCAGTAACCCAACCGCTGCGACTGCACCCCGCGAGTTTTTTGAAGAAATCGTTGCTTTTGCCCGTCACTACGAAATTATTCTGGTGCATGACCTTTGTTACGCGGAATTGGCATTCGATGGCTACCAGCCTACTAGCTTGCTGGAGATTCCTGGCGCTAAAGAGATTGGAGTCGAGTTTCATACCCTCTCCAAAACCTATAATATGGCAGGTTGGCGGGTCGGGTTTGTCGTCGGCAATCGCCATATTATTCAAGGGCTGCGGACGCTAAAGACCAATCTGGACTACGGCATCTTTTCAGCATTACAGTCGGCAGCAGAAAAAGCATTGCAACTGCCGGATGTCTATTTGCATGAAGTGCAAGCACGGTATCGCACTCGTCGAGATTTTTTGATTCAAGGGTTAGGAGAGCTAGGTTGGTCGATTCCAAAGACTGAAGCCACCATGTATCTCTGGGTGCCTTGTCCACCAGGGGTTGGTTCTACTGATTTTGCCCTTTCCGTCTTGCAACAAACAGGCGTCGTAGTCACTCCGGGCAATGCCTTTGGCAGTGGCGGTGAAGGCTATGTACGAATTAGCCTCATTGCAGAATGCGATCGGCTCGGAGAAGCTTTGCAGCGGTTCAAGCAAGCCAATATCTGCTTTCAACCTCAACCCGTTGCTACCAGTTCAGACTAACCCATCCATCCATCGGATTTTCTCGCTTTCGATCGCGCCCAATTTTCAGTAAATGCCCATTTAGTTGCACAATTTAGAGGCAAGATCTGGTTTTTATGGGAAATGCCATAAAAATCGGGCATCGTATCACACTGAACTTATGAGCACTGGGACCGAGCTTTTCATCATTGCCTGCTTAATTCTGGTAAACGCTTTTTTTGCTGCCGCAGAGATTGCTCTAGTTTCTGTCAGCGATGTTCGGCTCAAATTGCTGGCAGAACAAGGAAATCGTCAGGCTCGGATGGTGCTGGCAACGACCGAAGACAGTACTCGGTTTTTGGCAACGATTCAGGTTGGCATCACACTGGCAGGTTTTTTGTCCTCCGCGACTGCAGCAACCAAGCTAGCAATTCCGTTTCAGGCAGTTTTGCGCCCTTTTTTGGGAGCATTGGCTGAAACCTTTTCCCTGATCGGGATCACGGTTTTGTTGGCACTCGTCAGTCTGATCTTCGGCGAACTGGTGCCCAAACGATTGGCGCTGCGTCATGCCGAACAATATGCCTTGTTTTGCATTCGCCCCATTCGTTGGATTGGCAAGCTAACTGCACCGATCGTCAAACTGCTGAGCTTTTCGACCAACCTAATTTTGTGGCTGACGGGCAACCCCTCAGAAGACGAGACCGAATCGGTAAGCACTGAAGAGATCAAAGCGATGGTGGATGCGGGACGCGCTGGGGGATCCGTTGGTGAGCAGGAGCGACGGATCATTCATGGGGCAGTGGAATTGGGCAACATTACGGCGCGAGCAATTATGGTGCCCAGAGTACAAATCCAATTCTTAGGGGCAAATACCTCGATCGCCGAAGCCTATCAAATCGTTTCTGAGAATGCCCATACTCGCTTGCCGGTTTGTAAAAACGATCTGGATAATATTGTCGGAATTTTGCATGTCAAAGATTTAATCCGTCCCCTCGCTGGCTTAACGGCTCAACCCCCTCGCCTCACCGAGTTGTTGCGTCCAGTGCGGTATGTCCCCGAAACAAAACCTGCGACCGAATTGCTAAAGGAGATGAAGCAAAATCGGTTGCATATGGTGATTGTCAAAGATGAGTTTGGTGGCACCGCTGGATTAGTCACGCTGGAGGATGTGTTAGAAGAAATCGTGGGTGAAATCCGCGACGAGTACGATGCTGAAGAAGAACGCGAGTTTCGCCAAATTAGCGACCATGAAGGCATTTTCAAAATTCGGGCAAGTATTGCAACGGTCAACAACGAATTGGATCTGCAATTGCCACGCGACGAAGCTGCCACTTTAGCAGGGCTCTTTTTAGAAGAACTCCAGCGTCCGCCCCAAGTAGGCGATCGCCTCCAGATTGATCACGTATTGTTGACCGTTTTAGAGGATGGTCAACGAGTGCGGGTTGCCATGCTACCGCCTGAGGAACCAGAAGATCTCGACTAGGGGCTGTCAAAAGCCTCAAAGCCCCTTTAAAGACTCAAAGGGGTCTGGCGAAATGCCAGACCCATAATAGGTACCGATGAATGTTACTAGAACTCACGAAATTTAGAATAAGGTTTACTGGACTCGCTTTCCGCACTAACTGAAACCCCGATCGGTCTAAACAGACCGTATTTTGACTTTTATTTCGTGTCCCCATTGAACTAAACAAATGAAGTACACGATCGCCGTTGATGGTTGAAGCAATTAGTGGAAACCTGCGAGGGGATCAGGGTAGGAGGCACAGACCCTGCATCGGTTGGGGGGTGAATTTCTGCTTCACTTGTGCCTGCATTTAAGTTAGCACTGGTACCTCAGCGATTTCCGCCTTGATTTACCAATTTTTACAACACTTCGCCCTCTGAAAGATTTCACAATTTCTGCTTACAGTTGGGCATTAGTTAGACAACAGAGGACACCTCTTCCCGAACAGGGCCTGTAGTACGTCCAGGCATCCACCCCCTCTGCCACGCCGATAAGCGTGGCTACCCTCAAGAAGTAACCACGCTCATCCAGGGCGATCGCCCTTACCCTCTTCCAACCTTGGCAAAAGAAACTCCCTCTACCGCATCTCAGTCGTTCGTCAGCCTTCAATTTGCGAGTTTGGCAGCGAGGAAAGCAATTATTTTATGAATGTTCAGTCACAAAATAATTCTTGACAGACCCTTAGTTGCCCATCGTTCCAGAATTAGAGTTGGAATTAGAGCTAGGATTAGGGCTGGTTGGCGCAGGGGCAGTGCCGCTGGTTCCTGTGCCGCTAGTGCCAGTTCCACTAGTACCGGACTGGCTGGGAGCGGACTGGTTTGTGGGAGCGGATTGACTGGGTGCAGACTGTCCCGTTGTAGCAGGAGCAGCTTGACCCGTCCCAGGTACAGTAATATTCACGTTAGGGACAGCCACCGGATCTTGCTGAACTGGGACTCGCTCGGTCGTTCGCTCAATAATCGTCGTTTTATTTTGGCTGGGTTGGGTACTACTAGTCGGCGCGGGAACCGTAACTGGAGAAACTGTAGGAACAGGCGTCTGGTTTTGCTGGCTGACCCAAAAAGCGCCGCCGACCACCAGGCCTGTGAGAGCAGTGAGTAGAATGCCGATCATCAATCCACGGGCTGCTCCGTCGTTCTCCCGGATCTTAGCGGTTTCTTCAGACAAGCGCTGTTCAGACAGACGACCCTGAAAATATCCGTTGTGGTAAGACGTTGCTCTCAGATTAGGGCTAGGGTTAGTGCCGTCGGGATTCACAACTTCTTTGGTATGGATCACCCGACCCTCTGCATCGCGATCGATTTCCCGATAAGGTTCGCGGCTATAAGTTTCGCGGTTGTTTAAGTTTGTCATTGGTTATCAATAGAACTCGGCAAAGGTCATTTCTCTCGTTACTTTCCACGATAGAGTTGCCTTAGCTCGATCGGTTCTACCGAAAGGTGGGACTGCTGACTCTGTCAGAAGACGGAGTTTGGTATAGAGGGCGATAGGATGATCAGTGATTTTCAGGATAGTTACCAGCTATCAAATAACCCAAAACCGGGTCTAGGCACCAGGGATGGGGTGTGAGGTTCCTCCCTCGGTTTAGCGTAATAGAGCACTCCAGGTTAAAGGACCCACCACACCATCGGGAGTCATGCTACTACGGCGTTGGGCTGCTTTGACCGCGAGTTCGGTCTCTTGCCCAAAGACCCCATCGATCGTTCCACTCAGCAATCCAAGCGATCGCAGCCGTTCTTGCAAATGGATAACCGCAGGTCCTCGCATTCCCCGCTTCAAAGTCGGTAACGCAACTTCGCTAGAGGGAGGGATTGTCTTAGTTGGGCTCACACTCGACTGGGTGGGAGCCGAGCTTGGAGTTTGGGCGGCTGGCTGAGCCGGAGTTACGGGCGGATAGCTGGCAGCAGGCGTTGCAGGACTAGCTGAAGCCGGAATGGGGAAGGCAAGTCCCGTGGGTTCCGCGGGCGGCAACTCAGTTGCCCCGACACTGACAGGCGGCATTGCTGTTGTTGTTGTGCCTAAGCTTGCCCCCACTTGAGGCACTACGGACCCAGGTACTGCAGGAAACAAGCGATCCCAGGTTGCAGGTCCCACAATACCATCGGTTTCCAGACCCGCTGCTGCCTGAAAACGGGAAACTGCATTGGCAGTCTCGCTGCCGTAGACCCCATCAACCGAACCAACGTGATAGCCCAGCAATTTGAGCGCGGCTTGTAGCTCGGAAACAGAATTGCCCTGGCTACCTGGCTTGAGCACGGGACGATCGACCCGTTCACTGGCAACGGTTGTTGAGAGGGCAGTGCTGTTAACTGCACCTGGGGTAACCTCAACAGCGCCTTGATTCATCAGAGGTTGTAAATTATTGGCACCTATTTCTTGCCCGATCGCACCCGTTGCGCTTCCCAGGCAAACTATAAATACCCCTGCTGCACTTCCGTAGCAAAACCAATTTCGCAACGTGACAAAATGGATCGGACTTCCTGGCAGTTTTCTGTTCATCGCATTCGCCTCTCTGCTGACGATCGACTCAAAATAGATGGAGAGTCTGACAATAAGTTCACATTTGTTTATCTTTAATTAACAGACCTGAAATCATAACCTTGCCCCCTGGACTGAATCGGAGTCGTTGAGAGGGCAGCCATCAGTTTATCCCAAGCTCGACTAAATGTAGCGCAATTTTTGGACGAGAGTCAAAAAAATACACTATTGAACCTATGCACCATTCCCTATCGTCACGATTTCGAGGCGCACTTTTGGGGGCTGCGATCGGCAGCAGTCTGAGTACGCTCAGCCAGGACTTCAGACATGCAGAATCGGGCCTGTTGTCCTGGCGGCAGGCGGACCGCGCGCCGGCAGTGCCCGATTCGCTCAAGCAGGCAACCCAACTGGCAATTCTGGGTGCTGAGAGTCTGGTTCGTTGGGGCAAACTGGGTATTCAAGCTTGGCAGGACACTATTGCCCCTGCTCCCACCGCCGCGCCCCTTCAATTCAGGGGTGGTGAACAGGCGATCGCGACCCTGCCACTGCTGTTATTTTTTCACGAAGACACGACCAAATTGCACCTGCAACTGCGGCAGGCAGTAACGTTTTGGGCAGCGCCAACCGCTGTAGAACCCTCCGGGGAAGCACAGACTGAAGACGCTCAGGGCATGGGTATCTTGGGTGACGCGATCGCCCAAATCTTGAAACACACCCTCCGTCCCGACACCTTTCTGCTGTCCCAATTGCACGCCCCACCGCTAGCAGAGTCTTTGCGGGTCACACTTCAGCTCATTCAGCAACACCTGGAAACCGGGGCAGGTCTCACCTCTCTCCGGGAAGGACTACTCAAATCTTCCCAAATTTCTGCCAGCCACAAAGCCATTGGGTTAGCCCTTTACTGTTTCCTCAGTACACCCGAAGATTTTCAATTGTCGTTGTTACAGGCAAAGCGGACAGGTTACCAAACGGAAGTCGTTTGTCCCCTGGTCGGTGCGCTCTCGGGTGCCCATAACGGCATGATGGGGATTCCGGCTCGATGGCGGTTTGCGGCGGCTGTGCCACAAAAGGCATTGCCCGTGTGGGAACGATCGACCAATGAAATTTTGCAACTGGCAGATCGGTTACTCGCTGCCTGGTCAGGGGTCTGTGACCCCATAAATCAGACGATCGCCCCCAACCAATTTCCTGCCATTTTTGCGCCCGGTGTTATGCGCCCTCTTTAGCCCCTACCTTAAAGCCTCCCTCTAAAATTTTCGCGATCGCTCCGCTCGGGTTTGTAGCGATCGTCCCCAAACACCTCCCAAGCCACTGCCTACCCAATACGCTGGAAAATCGCTCACATTGAACGTATTGCCCAGCACTAATCGCCCCGGCAAAGTGGCGCGAGCAGCTTGTAAAAAGGGCGGTTTCCAGAGTTGCAAAAACTCAATGCCACAGGTTGCCAGACAAACCCCCAGCGCCACCCACCAGGGCGACAGTTGGGGGAAGCACAACAGTACCAGCAAAATCCAAAAAATTTCGTAAGCTACACTTCCCAACGCATCATTCAACCATTCGGGTAAAGGACCGTGAGAAAAGCGCACCCAGTAGCCCAGGGGCAAGATGATGGCAAGACTGACCAACAAGACAAGGCGATAGTAGCGAAACCGTGACAAGGGGGCAGACATAGCAAGGTGTTTGAGTGGAGTTGGCGGAAGAGTAGGAGAATGCAACGATCTATTTTTGGGCAGAACCAGGGTAGGCAGCTTTTTGCATGCCAAAATGTAACGAATTTTACCAAATCTCCAAAATTACCCAAGGAAAAAGGCAAGCTACAGATAGAGAGGAAGGCACGATCGCCCTTCGCCAGTGGACATTTCGTCATTCCCGCGAGTGCAGACCTCTTGATCAGTTCTGTTCGTGCAAGATCACGACTGTGAGGGATTTTTATGGTTTCATCACCGTTGTTGCCGCTAGAGGCACCATCGCCTGCTCACATCTGCCCGTTTGATCAGGCTTGTAGTTATTTAGACGATGCAGGTAAAGAGCTACAACTGGATGCGGGCATTCTGGCAATTTTGAGTAGTCCACGTAAAGTGGTGACCGTTTCACTGCCTGTGAAATTGGATAATGGGGAAATTCAAGTCCTGACGGGGCACCGGGTTCAGCATTGCGATGTGTTGGGTCCTTACAAGGGAGGCACACGCTATCATCCAGCAGTCACGTTACGGGAAGTGTCGGCACTGGCAATGTTGATGACCTGGAAGTGTGCACTGTTGGGCATTCCCTATGGGGGCGCCAAGGGCGGCATTGCCCTTGATCCCAATCTCTACAGTGTGGAGGAATTGGAGCGGATCACACGGCGCTATACCAGCGAGTTGATCAAAGATATTGGACCCTCGGTCGATATTCCAGCGCCGGATGTGGGCACCTCTGCGCGTGAAATGGCATGGATGATGGATACCTACTCGATGAATGTTGGTCATGCTGTCCCGGGTGTGGTAACGGGCAAACCCATTTCGATCGGCGGGTCATTGGGACGAGAGATGGCAACGGGACGGGGCGTGATGATCGCGGTGCGAGAAGCGCTGGCACTCCAGGGCAAGCCGATCGCAGGCACGCGAGTAGTGATTCAGGGCTTTGGCAATGTGGGAGGAGCCGCCGCGCTATTGCTACACCAGGCAGGCGCAAAAGTTCTGGCGGTTTCCAAGGGGTCAGGCGGCATCTACAACGAGCAGGGATTGGATATTCCGGCGCTAAAGGTCTATGCGGCAGAGCATCATCGTAATCTGGTGGGGTTCCCCGGTTCCCAAGCGATTACCAATACCGAATTGCTGGCGTTGCCCTGTGATGTGCTGATTCCAGCGGCGTTGGAGAACCAGATTACCGCCGAGAATGTGAATCAGGTGCAAGCCAGTATTGTGGCAGAAGCGGCAAACGGACCCGTTTCACTGGATGCCGATCGCGCTCTGGAAAAACGGGGAGTCCTGGTATTGCCCGATATTCTGGCAAATGCAGGGGGGGTGGTAGTCAGCTATCTGGAATGGGTGCAGGGGTTATCTTACCTGTTTTGGGATGAGGAACGAGTCAACCGCGAAATGGAAGGGCTGATGGTGAATGCCTTTCATCGCGTGGTGCAACAGGCAAAAGCGCGGCAGATTCCCTTCCGTCTGGCAGCTTATACGTTAGGCGTAGGGCGAGTAGCGCAAGCGCTAGTTGATCGCGGCTTGTATCCGTAGGGAAATGGGTGAAGGAGTCAAGAGATGATGGATCACCCCATCACCCCATCACATCCCCCCTACGGTTTTCCTCCCTGTCAATTGCTAAAGCACGAGCTAGTCTGAGGATAGCGGTCGTTCAGTCGTTTGGCGGGGAGAGAACCAATGAAGCGGGTTTGGAGTGCAACCACGAAGGTTTTGGGCGGATTGTTTTTGTTTAGTGGCGGCAGTGTGTCGGCGGCGTTGGTGACGGGGATTTTAGTGGGTCAGGCGTCGGGGGGGATTTTGACGCTGTTGATGATTTTGCTGGTGATGTTTGGCATCGCTCCGGCGTCGCTAGGGTCGTGGCTGTTGCACCTGAGTTCTAAGGTCGATCGCGAGGTGTTACGCGATCGTTTTTTCTATCTGTTGCACGCGCAACAGGGGCGGATTTCCCTCATCGAATTTGCCACCGCAACGCAACTGGAACCGACGAATGCGCGTCGTTACCTCGATCGGTGGGCGAAGGAGTTTTCGGCAGATTTTGAGGTAACCGAGGCGGGCGAAATCTATTACGTGTTTTTGGAGCCGGGTCGATCGTTGCCAGCGGGTGGGTCGTGGGAGTCTTTGCGGCAGGCAATGCAGCGGCAACAGTTGTTAGCGTAGAGAGGCAACCTGGCACGCTTCAATTTCCCAATCCTCAAGTTGCCATCGTCTATATTTGATTACAACTGCTCCATTGGGCCCTGCTTGAATAGAAACAGAGCGGAAGAGGCAGGAGGATGATTCAGCCGCAAGTCAAGCCGATGAGCTTTGAGGAATTTCTGGAATGGTATCCGGAAGAGGGCAAGCGCTACGAGTTGCACAAAGGGATTGTGTTTGAAATACTGCCGACGGGTGCCCGTGAGCTAGTGAGCGGATTTCTGGCAGAAGCACTGACGTTGGAGATCCGCAGATTGCAACTGCCCTATACGATTCCTAGAGCTTGTTTGCTGAAGCCTCACTTGCCAGATTCGGGGTATCAACCGGATGTGGTGGTGCTCGATCGTGAGGCGATCTCACCTGAACCACTTTGGGCAAAGGCTTCGGTGATTCAATCTGGCAAAACGGTGCCTTTGGTGATCGAGGTGGTTAGCCAAAATTGGCAGGATGACTACGCCCGTAAGTTGGTGGAATATGAGGCGATGGAAATTGCCGAATACTGGATTGTGGATTTTCGGGCGCTGGGCGCAGTTCGTTATATTGGCAAGCCAAAGCAACCGACGATTACGGTTTGTCAGTTAGTGGAGGGGGAATATCAATGGCAGCGCTTTGTGGCGGGTCAAGTGCTGGAATCAAAGGTTTTTCCGGAATTGCAGTTGACGGCGGATGCGACTTTTCAGGCAGCGATGGGGTCGGGTTAGGGGAGGGGACTTATTTAACGGTGCAACGTCCTTCCCGCAAATGTTGCAATGCTCGTTGGGCTAAATTATCAAGCCGACCGGCTGCGACATCTTCTTCAAACTGCCGATCTCATCTCTCTGCATCGAATGCTGCAAACCAGATGCGAAAATCGGCAAGTTCTTCTGCTGAGAGTTGACTGACAGCACGTTCGACTTCTTGCAAATGACTCATAAGCTTGAGGAAGTTGATCAATAACTTGCCTTTTCCCATGATAAGACTCAGGAGCTAAGCCCAACCAGAACCTAAATCTGCGCCAAGCTTACCTAAGGATCGTGGATTTAATCATATGACAATTTGCCAAGCGTCAGGGCTTAGCGCACATGGATTGGTTCGAGACTACGAACGTTTGCCTGAAAATCATGAGGGAATGATTTACATTGCGATGGATTGGGCTAATGTGCGACGACTGGGAAATATAGCTATAGTCATTCAAGTTAGTTGCTTCCAGACTTTGAAACGTCCTAACGATCGTGACTACCGCTATCGTTTTAAGCGAGATAACAACTCAGCGGGTTAAGTATTTCCATCGTAATGCTCACAGAGTTTGTGCAATTTCTCTTTGAAGCGCTCCCGTACTGTATCCGGGGAAATGAGGATGCAATCTTCTCCATACCGGAATACTTCTCGAAAAAACCAGAAGGTGTTGGTAACTCGCCGAACAATGCGTCGGATGGGGGGATGACGATCGCGGAGCCATTCATTACATAGGTCAGCAGTCTTTGCTTCATAAGCAAAGGCTAATCCTTTCAGCAAATGCATCTCAGCTTCAAGGGCATCTAGACTGGAATGCCACTTGCCTGGAGCAGTGCTTAAGGCGGCTTCGGGAATCCGATCGAGCCGCAAAACCCAGTTATGTTGCAATTCAGGTAAGTCCTGGTTGCTATCGGTTTCTTCGCACCAACATTCCAGATATTGTCGCCGCTCGTAAGAAGTGATGTGGGCGTGGCGGATGGTGAAGTTCCAGGGACGATCGGCCGCATCACGATAGGTCAGCTGAAACGGCTGCTGACAACGAATGTACTGGTCGATCTCTAACCGCCAGGGCAAGATGGGTGTTGCGAGTAGCCGCTCGATTTCACTACGTAAGGGCAGTGTTAATTCACTTCGCTCAAGCAACAGTTGGGCGATCATCCGGGCTTCGTCAAGTTGTCCAGTATCAGTGAGTGACCGCATGGCCTGCTGGAGTGCCCGAATTCGATCGTCTGACCAATCGTTGTTGCGCCCTAACAGTAGCTCGCGACGGGCGATCGCTTCAACTAGGCGAGAAATGTTGGGGCGATCGCCCCAGGTCATACCCTGTTCCAGTGCAAGCTGCTCTAACTGTGCCTTGTCTCTGTCCGAAATCGACAAGGTAACCGATTGACCACGACGACCCATTAACGCTCCATTTGTACGTACACTTTGTACTTGTCACTCTTCTATTGTGCTGCCATGATGGATACATCGCAACCAGTCACGTACATTTTCGGTTAATAGTCCTCTGTATTCAGCCCAAGTATTCCCCGATGTCATTACTCAATCGTGCTCCTAAAACACTTGAAGATCAGTACTTTCAAGAGATTCGCCCTAAGCTTTATGAGTTACATGGCAAGCACCGCCAGCGTGGAGTTCGAGAGAGCCGGACACTGGCTGAACACTTAGATTCAGCGTGTCAGTTCAGTTTGACGGTCAGCCGTTTAGCAGGTGTGCCAGAGCCGCAACGAGCCGTATTACTGGCAGCAACAGCCGTTCATGATTTGAATAAGCTGGATGGGGCAAACGGTCGAAATGTGAAAGCGCTGGCGAGAAATCAGACCTTTCTCAAAGAGCAGCTAGAACAGGCAGCAGTTGCCACTTTAATGCAGACCGACACAGATTTGGAATTGGCACGAAAATTAATTGAGCGACATTCTGGACACAACGTCAGTGATGGCGCGAGATTTCTGCCAGAAGACCCGCAAATTGAGCGATGGGCATCCATTCTACGGGCAGCAGATTTATTTGATTTAGAGCTAACAGCAGAAAAGCTGGCTCAGAAAATTCGGACGGAGTTGATTCATGCGTTGGGTCGTCCTTGTGAACTTTATCGAGTCAGGATTACAGAAGATAGGGGCTATATCACTGCTTTGTTGTTGAGCGCCTGCGAGGAAGTTTTGCATCAGCATCACTATAATGTGCTGTCAGTGTTTCCCGATGGCATTCTAGTCGAAGGGATAGCAAATTCAGACTTCGACTTAACTGCAGAAATCGCTGTTGCTTGGCAAACCAAAATCGATCAGGTGTTTGGCGGCAATATTGAACAGTTAGTCAGAGCGACGAAAGACGGGATTAAAGTCTCTCATCAAGCGGTGCAGCACGATCACGATGAAGTATTGAATGTGGTGCTGGCACTGTTGGAGAAGAAGAAGGCTGGATTCAAATTAGAGAAAGTTCAAGGCGATGTTGAAAAATGGGGCAATCAAAAGGTTGAGACTGCTGCCTTACAAACCGCGTTAGAAGCGGGACTGACTGCCGTTACCAGTGCAGATGACTTTGGCATTTCGGAAGGGATGAAAGCCGCTTATCTCAGCTACCGAGAAGTGATGCCAGAATTAAACCCGAAGCAAGTCTGGGATCGAATTGCGGCTCATGCAGGTTTATCGGAACCGCAGCGCTTGGCGTTAGAACCATTTGATGCCCTATATGGTCGATCACTCTTTGCCGCCAAACCTTCACCCAATGGCATACAAGGGGTCATTGCTGCGCTACAAGAATCCTTAGAGCTACGTAACGGCGAAACGCAATCAGGTCATGCCGATGTGTCAGAAGAAGTTATTGCAGCGGTACAGCGATCACTCAGTTGTGCCTTTGTTAGAAATGCTACTGATAGCAGCGAGTTAGCGGCTTACATTGATGCAAATCCACGCCAGCGCTGTTCTTTAGGTGCCACGATCAGCGAAACCAGTACACTCAGTTCTGACAAAATGCCGATCGGAACAAAGGTGCAAATGTTTTCCAATCGTCTACCTGGTGGAATGACAAGTGATCCGGTACGTCAGGCTGAACCACTGGCTGCAATGGCGTATCACCTGATGACCGTTGGTGCTTTCTTTCCCGCAGCAAAGAAGGAACCGCCCTTTTACCTCCATCTAGGCTTGCCGAAAGGTTCAAGTCCAGATTTTCGTAGTTTTTTACGAGATTGGTTTCAGGATCGTATAGCAGTGAATGCTGATGGTGGACCCGTTTCAGTTGACGATTTGCAGCTTTACCGATGCGTCGATCCTAAGAGAAGTCTTGTTTACAAAGCGAACAAAGTTGTTGGTTTTGCATTCCCTAAACGGACAGAGTTTATTCAAACAGTTGTAACCACTCCAATTATGTTTGGGGATTTGCCAGCGTCTCAAGCGTTGTTAAAAGCAGCACGATTGGCTCTAGAAGTCTCTTTAACAGAAGGCCTCCGAACACCTTTTGTTTTATCTCCTAGCCTCGAGATTGATCTCTCAACATTTACAGGAGGGCGAATTGAGGGGATTCCATCATCTCTCCAACCGTTGCTCGGCACAGGTAAATATACTTTTGAGCCAGACGATGAAAATGTAGATTTAAGCTCGGATGAAATACCAGCAGAACGGATTCTTCTGCGGCTCCAATGTCTTGGAAAACTTGCAACATCTGTTGTGAAAAATCTTTCAAAAATTGAAGATTGTCTATACGACCTTGCCCGTGCCTGCGCCGAGCCATTTAGCCTTTACTTCGTATTGTTGCGTTGGATTTTGCGAGAGCAGGATGATCCAAATTTTGCGTTCAACTGGAATCGGATTCAAGAACCCTTAATGACCCTATTGGAGAGCCTCATGCCCAATGATAATTCTGCGTTAACGCGCTATTTACGTGATGCCGCCCAGGTTGCCACACAAGCAAACCTGTGGGGAAGTTCTACAACCAATCGCACCTCATTGATTGAACCGTTCACAGAATTTGTTGCCGCAGTACGCTCTCAGAAAACTTATATGGATTTGGATTTTCTGTTTGGTGCTTTAGTACAGAAATATCACACGCGATTGAAGCGAATTCGTGATTTTGAAGTCAAAGGCACAAAATTTGAGCAGCTCGAAAACTACTACAGTATCCTTCGCAAGCTTTATGAAGAAGTCTACCAAGGTCGTCCAGACAAATTGTTAAGTGACCAGAAGAACCTTGAAGCTGCTTACCTATTTTTCTTGACAAAAGCTCGTCAAGAATTCTGGGAAAAGCGCAATCAAGAGGAAGAGTCTAAAGAAACAGCAGCGTAACAATTGCCCGATCTCTCATTCACCATTTATTGATTCATTACTGAGGAACTATCATGTCGATTGAGAAACTGAATCCATTCTTTGCCGCGACCTACGAAAACTTTCCCAAAGGGCGCACGATTTGCCTAGTGGTTTTGCGAACTTCTTTATCTGAGTTAATTCTGCGAACTGAAGGCACAGGTGAGCCCATGTGCCGTGAGTTTGTATCTGCCGGATTGACACCGGAAGGTCGTAAGTCCATTGTTCAGCGTCTTGTAATGACCAAACGCAAACAAGTTGCACCGGAACGACGCAAAGGACGGGAATATCTTCGCGCTCAGGAACTACTCCGTCAGAACAAAGACGGTGTGCCTTGTGCGCTCAATACCAATGCGCCTTGTGAAATGTGTGTGGACTGTTTTTTGTATGGCTTTGCAGCAGGCGGTGGTGGCGCTCAGAAAAGCCGCATTTGGACAGAAGATGCCTTTAGCATTTTGACTGCAACGGATACATTGGGTGATCGCACCATCAACGCTATCTTTGAAACTGGAACTATGCGCGATGAAAAAGGTAATGCGTCCACAGCGCTTAATACCAGCGAATATATTAAACCGGGTGTTCATTTTCTGGATGTGGTTACGCTTAAAGATGTAACAGTAGATGAGTTTCGTTACATCGTCGGCAATATCTTGCTGACCAGTCGCTATGGTGCTGTCTCTAGTCGTGTGGGACGGATGGAGAATCAAATTTTGGGCATCTTTGGTGGCATTGCCGAATTGCCAAGTTCATTGGAGCTTGTACAAGCTGTCTATGATCAATTCACCGCAAGCAACAAGCCCTTAGAACATCCATTAGATAACGGGGCATTGATTGAAGAGGCGCAAAAAGTGATTGCTGGTTGGATTAATCGCAGAGGTGTTTCAGTGCAGTTGTCCAACGAAGAATTGGCAACGGTGATTGCAGAGGTCGATCGCCACTGGTCAGATGCAGAACGAGAAGCGTTCCTGAAGCGATTAGATGAATCCTACGAGTCATTCCGCCAAGTGGGTGAAAAGAAAGCCAAAGGTAAAGGTAAGAAGCAAGAGACCGTTGAAGCAGGGAGCTAGTTCATGTCTAACCAATTGGGTTTGCTAGATAATGCAAAACCTGCAACGCAACCACGTTTTAAAACAGCAAAACTGATTGAATTATGGTGCGCGGAACCTGTGTTTTTTGCCTCTAGGGAACTGTCCGATACCTATTACACCGAAGGGGCGATCGGAAACTATGCTCTGGCATATGCTTTGGGCTGGGCGCGATCGCCCTATCGACTCACTGGACGCGATACTGGACGACCACGTTATGTCGAAGACCTGACACCGCTTAATCAAGAGTGCTACATTCTGCCAGCTTGGTCAGCAATGGGGAGTCCAACCTTTCGGTTTGAGCGGTTCAATGCCTTATCAGATTCCTACTGGTATGCGATGACGAATAACCGGGTTGCCACAGCCCGTCAAGACATGCTCAGGGTGCGGCAAGGCGATAAACCCAACACATTTCGCCCCAGCAACTATCCTCAAACAGGACGATTACGCATGATTGAGCGGGGGAATCGGTTCCATACATTAGCGTTTGGCGATCGTGAGCTGCCTGAATACATCCGCTTGGGCAAATTTATGAGCAAAGTTCGCGTCGCCATCTTAGAGGAAAAACCGCTGGTACATCTACCTCGTGCTGACTACGCCAGCCAAGCTTATTTCAGCACAGCCGATTTACCCATTGGAATTAATCTCTTATCCTTTGACTTAATTTCTATGCCACCCACGTCTCTACTGAAAAACCTTCGCTTCCATGCTGAAGCGTGGCAAATCGGCAACTATATCGTGCCAGCCAACGTGCAATTTTGTGGTGAAGGCAACAGCAATGACGTATGACCCGATTTCAATCCACCTAGAGCCGAGAAGCATTGCCGCCTGCAATGAGCCTCCACCTGAACTAAAAGATTGCCTTCAGAATGCCTTACAACACCAGGTTGATGTCTTTGAGGCTGCAAAAGATCACGATATTATTCTGGACTTAGCTCCAACCGGAACAGGCAAAACTAAAGCAGGCTTGACCGTATTGCTGCACCAACCCACCAGAAATGCTGTTTATATTGCACCAACCAATGCTCTGATTGAACAGCAAACGAAGGCGGCAGCAGCATTTGTCACAGATGCAGGCTTGCCTCACATTGTTAAGGCGGTGTCTGCTAAAGAAGTGAGAACGTGGTCAAGCGATCGTGTCGGAGCGCGTCCAGGTGAGAAACTCTATAACCTCTTGAGGAACCCTGCAACAATCTTTCCAGACGTAAGCGAAAACCGGCCTCTGCTGCTGGTGACAAATCCTGATATCTTCTACTACGCGACCTTCTTTAGCTACCATCGGCTTGATAAAATCAATGTCGCAACCAGTTTCTACACCCAATTCTCAACCATCATCTTTGACGAGTTTCATTTATATGATGCCAAGCAACTCGTTGGTCTCTTGTTTTACTTAGCCTATCTGAGTATCTTCGGTTTCTTTGCAGCAGGTAGACGAGTGGTTCTCTTAACCGCCACACCGGAACCTGACTGCGAAAAGGCCTTGGCAGTGTTGGAAAGTCGCGGAGTCCGCATTAAGCAAATCAATGGGGAATTGGGAGCGCGTCAAGTTTTATCACAAGGCACCGTCCACTTAGAAATTCGTCCCCAGCTAGAACGAGATGCACTGTTAGCAGAACTTGCCAAGGAAGTAACTAATCGATTAGAAGCGTATCCCGATCAAAATGGAGCAGTCATTCTGGACTCTAAAGTGCAGATTAATGATTTAGCCAAGTTACTTCAAGCACAAGGATTAGCTGATCGGATTGGTAGGATTCATGGCTCTACCCCTCAGCTAGAGCGACTTCAGTCAGCCCAGCGGCAGGTCATTCTAGCCACCAGTACAGTGGATGTTGGGTTTAACTTTGAACGACACCCCGCACCTTCACGTCAAAACCTGGATTGGTTGGTTTTTTCAGCCCGCGATCGTGCAGCATTCTGGCAACGAATTGGACGGGTTGGACGAGTACTCGGCAAACAAGAAACTGAAATTCCATCTTATGCGATCGCCTATCTTCCAGAAAGAGCCTGGGATGAAGGTCTAGCCGCCTTGGCTGAAACTAGTGGGCGAGATGTCTTGAAAGACAAGCTGCAAGAACTCAAAGCGCTTGAACGTCCCTTTCTCAGAGCTTACTGGCAGTCAGAAGCCTTTCTAGAAGCTGCCCGTCCCATGCTCATGCTAGAGGAGCTATTGGAGACATTACCCCAAGCGGACCTGGTAACAAAGCTCTTTGAGACTTTGAAGGCGGCATTGGGCGGCAATCGTGATTGGAAATATTATCAGCAGCGGATGAGAGCGTTACAAGCAGCACAGTCGATTGCCACAGCACCAGAGCAAGATACTGCTGAAGACCCGCTCAAATTTGTTAAAGGTCACTCAAAATGGGCGATCACAGCAGCCTTTCTCAAAAGCGAATCGCCTGAAGATTGGGAACTGCTCAAGACAAAGCAAGTTCCCCTAAGCCGCTTTGAAAAGTTATTTCGAGAAGATGCTGAAGTCGCAACTCAACTTAAGCACTTTGCTTCTGTCTTTAGTGCTAGCTATGCACCGTTGTTTCAGTTTCGCTCTAACTTGTTTGAGAGCCTGTGCATCCGAGACCCACAAGGGTTCTTACTTGATCTATCCGAAGAAACTCAGCTTGATCCAATCCATTTGCTCAGGAACTATGAGTTTGTTCGCGATAGTGACGGGATTGCCATTGTTGATCGTGCACGAGAGACCTATGAATTAAGTTTTCACCTACGCTATTACGGTAGCTCTGAAGCTTTCTCCAGAACTCAGTTAAATAAACTGACTGCTTTTCAGCATTGTCAAATCCGAAGACAGTTCAAAGGTTCTACTGTTCCAACCCCTTTACTCAAAGAGCTAGAGAAGTCCTGGTTGCCAGGAGTTGTTGTATCAGAAATGGCAAATCAGGGTGTGATTTTTCGACTGCGCAAACAAGGCATTGAATCATATTCAATTTCAGTCGTTTGTGATGACGCCAGGAAGAATTACACAATCTTCCCTGGGTTAGCTGGCATTATGACAGCTGCGATGAATGGCGTCAAAATTCGCTTGATGGATGAAGAAGAATTCTGGATCACTTGATATTGAGATTCATATTGAGGTTCAAACATGCCCCATAGCCTGATTCTCAACCTCATCCCCACCTCGCCCATTCCAGCGGGATACCTGACTGGCAAGCACCTCCATGCCCTTTTTCTAACCCTGGTTAGCTCCGTTGATCAAGAATTGGGCGATCGCCTCCATGCCCAGACGATCGACAAGGCTTTCACCCTCAGTCCTCTGCAAGTTACCCAGAAATCGCAGGGCAAACAGCAATTGCAATGGGATCACACCCGTCCCATTCCTGCCGAAACTCCCTGCTGGTGGCGCATTTCCCTACTGGACGATACCCTTTTTGGCAATCTCACCCCACTCTGGCTCAATCTGAATCCCAACCATCCCTGGCATCTCGGTCCCGCCGATTTGCAGATCACGAGTGTCTTAGGCACGCCCCAATCCACTCAACTCTGGGCAAATTTTTCCACGTATGCCCAACTTTATGAGCAAGCCTCCGATCGCGATCGCCAAATTGACCTCACCTTTTGCACTCCTACCAGCTTTCGTCAGAGCCAATATGACTCTGCCCTACCGACACGGGAGCATGTGTTCAACAGCCTGCGACGGCGATGGAATCAATACAGCGGCATCGAATTCCCTGATACGCTATTGGAATCCATTTTCCCCAGTTTTTTTGATATCCGAACTGAACTGGTGACTGACTCCCGCAGCAAGTTCATTGGCTGTGTTGGAGCAATGAACTTCCGTATCTTAGGCGATGTAGACCCACTCATCATCAAACAAATCAATACACTAGCTGATTTTGCCCTCTACAGTGGCGTTGGACGTAAAACCCCAATGGGGCTAGGGATGGCGAGGCGGCTTCTATCGAAGAAATCCAATGAATGAACTGGACTATGTTCCGATCGCCGCTCTCAACCAATACAGCTACTGCCCGCACCGCTGCTGGCGCATGTTTTGTATTGGCGACTTTACCGATAACCAATACACCATTGAAGGCACTAGCCTGCACGATCGCGTTCACACTGTCGGCGATGGGCATCGGGAAGAGGTCTGGCAGGTTCGAGCCGTGTGGCTCAAGTCCGATCGCGATGGCTTGATTGGTAAAGCGGATTTGATTGAAGCCAATGACGGTCACTGGTATCCCGTGGAATACAAACGCAGCCATCGGGGAGAGTTTGATAACGACGAACTCCAAGTTTGTGCCCAAGCGCTCTGTTTAGAGGAAATGACTGGACAACCCGTTGCCCAGGGCTACATTTACTATGCTCAGTCCCATCAGCGACAGTTAGTTGAAATTTCAGCTGCCTTGCGTCAAGCCACGATCGCCACCCTCCACTTAATACGAACCCTACTACACACTGGCACTATGCCACCTGCCGTTTACACTCCTCGTTGCAAAGGATGCAGCCTCTTTCAATCGTGTATGCCTCAAGCAGTTGAGAAAGTCAGAAAATATCAAGAATCGTGATTTGGGTAGATGCATCCCCCGTTTACTCCCTTACCCCTCTACTCCCTTACCCCTCTACTCCCTTACCCCTCCACTCCTATGGGTACCCTCTACATTACTCAAGACAACGCTTTTATTGGCAAAATCGACGAACGACTTCAGGTGCGGGCAAACAAACAAACCTTACTGGATGTCCCGATGATTAAGGTGGATGGAGTCGTCGTTTTAGGACGCGCCACAATTTCTCCTGCTGCCTTAATTGAGCTATTGGAGCGTAAAATTCCGCTCAGCTTTCTCACGGGGACCGGGCGGTTTCTAGGACGTCTGGAGCCACCCCTAACCAAAAATATTTTTGTCCGATCGGCACAATGGCGAGCGATCGGCGAATCACCCCAAGCCTTGCATGTGGTCAGAGGGTTTATTCGGGGTAAGCTCAAAAACTATCGCCATACACTGATGCGGGTGCAACGAGAAACTACGGATCAAAATTCGGAGTCGTTATCTAAGCTGGTTCAGGGTATCACTCGTCTGGAGCAAGCCATTCATCCCATCAATACCACAGACAAGATTGAGTCTCTGCGAGGATTAGAAGGTGCAGGGAGTGCGGCGTACTTTGGGTGTTTCCAACAACTCATCCGAGCTGAAGAGTTTTCCTTTACCACGCGCCAGAGACGACCACCCACCGATCCCATCAATTCGCTACTGAGCTTTGGTTATTCGCTATTGCGGCACGATATCGAAAGTGCTATCAACATTGTTGGCTTTGATCCATATCTGGGTTATTTGCACACCGAACGCTATGGTCGTCCTTCTCTGGCATTGGATGTGATGGAGGAATTCCGTCCCCTAGTGGTGGATGCGGTGGTGTTGGCGGCAATCAATCGGCGATCGCTCACTCCTGCTGATTTCACCGTGGAACCTTTAAGTCAAGCAGTATCGCTATCGGATGAAGGCAGACGTACGTTTCTTCGTTTGTATGAACAAAAAAAACAGTCTCGGTTTAAGCACCCGGTCATGGGCAAACAATGCACATACCAGGAAGCGTTTGAGATCCAATCCAGGCTCTTGGCAAAGTACCTAATGGGGGAAACGGAACAGTATCCACCGTTAGTGTTGAAATGAGTCGATGAGTCGATGCATCAAAAACTTTACCCGTCTCCCCATGCACATCGCCATCTCCTACGACATTTCCGAAGACAAACGTCGTACCAAGATTCATAAGATTCTGAAGTCCTATGGTCAGTGGATGCAATACAGTGTTTTTGAGTGTGAACTAACGGATACTCAATATGCCAAGCTGCGATCGCGTCTCAGCAAACTGATCAAGCCGGAGCAGGACAGCATTCGTTTCTATTTTTTGTGTGCATGTTGTCATGCCAAAATTGAGCGCATTGGTGGTGAACAGGTGCGGGATGATTCGATCTTTTTCGTATGATGCGCGGATGGGTGGGTGTTGAGGCACAATCTCCAATTTTGGCTGCGAAATCTCTTGATGGCAAAGGGATAGGGTCGATTTTGGAACAAATTCGATCCGCGCAATCTCTCAAATGTTTGATGAGTATGGGGTGGGGCTTAAAATGCCGAATTGGATTGCCGATCGCTAAGTTGTGTGAATGCTATAATCTGGCTAGTTCGCGCAATTGCACCTTGAAAACTGCATATAGTCGTGCTTTCAGAAGCCCGCCGTTCCAAAACCACCAAATCCCTCACAGGGATTGAAACATTGCAGCCCTGGCAGGCAAGCAAGATCAGCCAAGTTCCAAAACCACCAAATCCCTCACAGGGATTGAAACCCATCGGGCCTGATAACTACAACGACATTGCCAACTGTTCCAAAACCACCAAATCCCTCACAGGGATTGAAACTTTGTACATAGTCTGAGTTGTATGTCATCAGAAAAGTTCCAAAACCACCAAATCCCTCACAGGGATTGAAACTCTAGGCTTTGATTACTTGATGCTGCCTGTGCTCGTTCCAAAACCACCAAATCCCTCACAGGGATTGAAACCTTGCGACGTTTTAATTGAACCGCATCACTCTATTGGTTCCAAAACCACCAAATCCCTCACAGGGATTGAAACTTCTTTTCTGATCCGCTTCGACAGCTTCCTATAAACGTTCCAAAACCACCAAATCCCTCACAGGGATTGAAACTTGCTGCCAGCCATGTATAACCATGCCTCTGAAAAGTTCCAAAACCACCAAATCCCTCACAGGGATTGAAACAAGATTAAATCATCAAATATTTGGAGGGGAGATGAGTTCCAAAACCACCAAATCCCTCACAGGGATTGAAACGTCCCGTCAGCAGTGGAGGGAGTACGAGCAGGGCACGGGTTCCAAAACCACCAAATCCCTCACAGGGATTGAAACTTTAGGACATTCTCTGAGTGCTTCTGCCACTGTGGGGTTCCAAAACCACCAAATCCCTCACAGGGATTGAAACTCTACTAAATCAAAGTCATCGTCATCCAGAAAGTAGTTCCAAAACCACCAAATCCCTCACAGGGATTGAAACGAATCGTTACGCGCTTCCTGCAACTCAGCTTGCGGTTCCAAAACCACCAAATCCCTCACAGGGATTGAAACAAACCGAGTTTCAGGTAGCTGTTGAGCGTTCCAAGGTTCCAAAACCACCAAATCCCTCACAGGGATTGAAACACACTTTTTTGTATTTCTCTTTCAACTGGTAAAAGTTCCAAAACCACCAAATCCCTCACAGGGATTGAAACGGGTTTGATTGGTTTATGGATCAGAACCTTCCCAGTTCCAAAACCACCAAATCCCTCACAGGGATTGAAACTAGAGCGTATCATCCTGTGGCATTGGCTTGTATTGGTTCCAAAACCACCAAATCCCTCACAGGGATTGAAACTTGTTTCTTTTGACGTTTCAAACTTTACGTTTACACGTTCCAAAACCACCAAATCCCTCACAGGGATTGAAACTTAATAGCAATCTGAGTACTGATACCAGTGCTAAATAGTTCCAAAACCACCAAATCCCTCACAGGGATTGAAACAGGGGACCCGTGCGATTTTGAACTGGAATACAGGTTCCAAAACCACCAAATCCCTCACAGGGATTGAAACGTAACCTCTCGCTGTCACGTAGACGTACAACCCGCCGGGCGCTAGCGTTCCAAAACCACCAAATCCCTCACAGGGATTGAAACAAGGATTAAAGTATGACTTCTTTTTCTACGTCTCAATGTTCCAAAACCACCAAATCCCTCACAGGGATTGAAACATGGTACAGACAGGGATACTGGCAAGGTTCAATTTCCGTTCCAAAACCACCAAATCCCTCACAGGGATTGAAACTACAAACTCTTTGACTAGTGCTTGCAAGTGAGAAGCGTTCCAAAACCACCAAATCCCTCACAGGGATTGAAACAAGAATTTGAGCTTTACTGAGCTTGCCTGCAAGGAGTTCCAAAACCACCAAATCCCTCACAGGGATTGAAACCTAAATCCTCAAGCGACTCTTTAAGCCTCTTCTCAAGGTTCCAAAACCACCAAATCCCTCACAGGGATTGAAACTTGTAGATTCATTCATAGATCGAATACGCCTTTGCAGTTCCAAAACCACCAAATCCCTCACAGGGATTGAAACGGAAGAATTGGGAGTGATTTAGCTATGGACAATGCGTTCCAAAACCACCAAATCCCTCACAGGGATTGAAACTTAGTTTTGGCTACCAAAGAAATGTCTGCTTACTTGTTCCAAAACCACCAAATCCCTCACAGGGATTGAAACATCTGTAGCCAAAGGGGGTTTAGTAAAAAAAATAAAGGTTCCAAAACCACCAAATCCCTCACAGGGATTGAAACTTCGGATTACGTCACTCTTTGAGCATTCTAGGTGGTTCCAAAACCACCAAATCCCTCACAGGGATTGAAACAAAAGAAAAGGGTGATATCAATTATCACGGTAATACGTTCCAAAACCACCAAATCCCTCACAGGGATTGAAACGTGATATTGAGGATCGCGCTCGCGATCGCTTCAGGAGTTCCAAAACCACCAAATCCCTCACAGGGATTGAAACTTAATGTATAAAGATGCTGCGCGCCATTTGCGAGGTTCCAAAACCACCAAATCCCTCACAGGGATTGAAACGTAATGCCAGTGCTAAGACCTACCATCATTGAGGTAGGTTCCAAAACCACCAAATCCCTCACAGGGATTGAAACACCCTTAGACAATAGATAGTCCAGAGTGATCCGGATGTTCCAAAACCACCAAATCCCTCACAGGGATTGAAACTTGCTGGAACTGAGCATTACTCAGCCAGTATTCAGTTCCAAAACCACCAAATCCCTCACAGGGATTGAAACCAATAGTTATTCGTATACTGAGGTTGTCTCCCTGGTTCCAAAACCACCAAATCCCTCACAGGGATTGAAACCAAAAACGAAGCACCTAAAAGGGTCGGACAGATTAGTTCCAAAACCACCAAATCCCTCACAGGGATTGAAACATTGATTATTGATGACTATGGTGCGGGTTATGCGTTCCAAAACCACCAAATCCCTCACAGGGATTGAAACATATTACAAGACATCATGTTAACCGAGGTAATGAGTTCCAAAACCACCAAATCCCTCACAGGGATTGAAACCTATTCGCAACATTGAGAAAGAATTAGGAGTAGAGGTTCCAAAACCACCAAATCCCTCACAGGGATTGAAACATGCATCTTGGATTTCTAGGCACATCGGGGAATAGTTCCAAAACCACCAAATCCCTCACAGGGATTGAAACATCAAGGTAGCCATCGATTGAATCTGAATCGCTGGTTCCAAAACCACCAAATCCCTCACAGGGATTGAAACATTAGATGGATATGATCGTGCTGAAGTAATAGCTAGTTCCAAAACCACCAAATCCCTCACAGGGATTGAAACAAGCTGGCGCTCTCTCCTAAAACGGTCGCGGGCACGAGGTTCCAAAACCACCAAATCCCTCACAGGGATTGAAACCAACCTGAGACATTGGAATTGCAAGTAGGTAGTACGTTCCAAAACCACCAAATCCCTCACAGGGATTGAAACAAGATGAAGATGGTAAATGGCAAAGCCATAACCATGTTCCAAAACCACCAAATCCCTCACAGGGATTGAAACATCGCAATTGCAAATCCACACAATTGATGTAGACGCGTTCCAAAACCACCAAATCCCTCACAGGGATTGAAACAGGGCAATACAAGCCTTTCCCTTTCCCGCTTTCTTGTTCCAAAACCACCAAATCCCTCACAGGGATTGAAACATCATCAGTTTTGGAATACCTTTATCCAGATTTAACGTTCCAAAACCACCAAATCCCTCACAGGGATTGAAACACCAATCCAACAAGCAATCAAGCGAACAGCACCGGTTCCAAAACCACCAAATCCCTCACAGGGATTGAAACAATATGTCTGTGGGTTCGCCTTTTCCGTTCGCGACGTTCCAAAACCACCAAATCCCTCACAGGGATTGAAACGCATATTGCAGAGGCATCATTTGCAATCGTCTGAAGTTCCAAAACCACCAAATCCCTCACAGGGATTGAAACGACTTGCCTGTTAACAGGCTGATAGTATTTAGAGGTGTTCCAAAACCACCAAATCCCTCACAGGGATTGAAACTCAGAGCGCTTAGAGCTTTTTGAGTCTGTGTCGGGTTCCAAAACCACCAAATCCCTCACAGGGATTGAAACTTCCTTTCCTGCCATCTACCTTTAATTGAGGGGTTCCAAAACCACCAAATCCCTCACAGGGATTGAAACATCATCTTTTTCCGGCTTAGAACGCGGAGAATCCCGTTCCAAAACCACCAAATCCCTCACAGGGATTGAAACATTTCAGGAGCATCGATCATTTGCCATCTCCGCAGGTTCCAAAACCACCAAATCCCTCACAGGGATTGAAACGAAAAGTTATCAGGGCAATCACTAGACGCAGCTTTGTTCCAAAACCACCAAATCCCTCACAGGGATTGAAACTTGGATGTGTGCAGTCAGGTGCGTAATGGTGAGATTGGTTCCAAAACCACCAAATCCCTCACAGGGATTGAAACGCTAACTCGGACAATCGTGGCTTTTGGAGTGTGAAGTTCCAAAACCACCAAATCCCTCACAGGGATTGAAACTAAAGAGATGGGAACTACCCATTATTTAGGACAGAAGTTCCAAAACCACCAAATCCCTCACAGGGATTGAAACCGATTCTCAGGGTGTGCAGAATTCAGAATGCCGAGTTCCAAAACCACCAAATCCCTCACAGGGATTGAAACAAAGGAACACTGCTAGCAACCGACGACGAAATAAAGTTCCAAAACCACCAAATCCCTCACAGAATTCATCAATTTGGAGATCGGCAGGGGTGCCAGGAGTTCCAAAACCACCAAATCCCTCACAGGGATTGAAACAAAGGAACACTGCTAGCAACCGACGACGAAATAAAGTTCCAAAACCACCAAATCCCTCACAGGGATTGAAACGGGCGGTGGAGGTGGTATCACCCAAACTCAAACCAGTTCCAAAACCACCAAATCCCTCACAGGGATTGAAACTGGAAAAAATAAGGGCTTGCCAGCCTGGATCAGGGAGTTCCAAAACCACCAAATCCCTCACAGGGATTGAAACTACCTAAAGCATGATGATGGCTTTGAGACCCGCTAGTTCCAAAACCACCAAATCCCTCACAGGGATTGAAACGGTAAAGACACGGCTACAGCAGAGCTTACAAAGCTGTTCCAAAACCACCAAATCCCTCACAGGGATTGAAACCAGAGCTTCTGTGGTTTCTGAACTTGTTACCTGGTTCCAAAACCACCAAATCCCTCACAGGGATTGAAACATCCAGTGCCCCTCACGTTCATTGAGGTTCCGAGGGTTCCAAAACCACCAAATCCCTCACAGGGATTGAAACTTACAATCGAGCTAATTGAAAAGATGTTTCATGAGGTTCCAAAACCACCAAATCCCTCACAGGGATTGAAACGCATCATTAGATCTCAATATTTCTACTGCTTGCTTGTTCCAAAACCACCAAATCCCTCACAGGGATTGAAACCATTAATGTCACTTGTGACAAATATTGCCGATGAGTTCCAAAACCACCAAATCCCTCACAGGGATTGAAACGCATTTTAGGGTACTCCTTATATTGAATCTGAGGTTCCAAAACCACCAAATCCCTCACAGGGATTGAAACACATTCTCGATAATTTCGGCTAACGTTTGAGGGTGTTCCAAAACCACCAAATCCCTCACAGGGATTGAAACAGACTGAAGATAACAACTTGTTTCACGCGGCAAGGTTCCAAAACCACCAAATCCCTCACAGGGATTGAAACGAGATTATTGCCAAAACGCCTTTAGGTATCGAATGTTCCAAAACCACCAAATCCCTCACAGGGATTGAAACTGATCGGCTGACGGCACAAAAACTTTTTTGAATACGGTTCCAAAACCACCAAATCCCTCACAGGGATTGAAACGTTTTCCACTGATCGGAAATGTCAGCCATGCGACGGTTCCAAAACCACCAAATCCCTCACAGGGATTGAAACCCTGAGCCTGTGCCTTCCTACTCATCTGAGCGATGTTCCAAAACCACCAAATCCCTCACAGGGATTGAAACACTTCACCGCTAACCCTGAGCATGTTCTGGGAGAAGTTCCAAAACCACCAAATCCCTCACAGGGATTGAAACACTGATTGGCAATATCGTGAACCTCCGGGTAGCGTGTTCCAAAACCACCAAATCCCTCACAGGGATTGAAACGTGAATCTGCGCTTTTGCCAACTTATCGACATTCGTTCCAAAACCACCAAATCCCTCACAGGGATTGAAACGCAGGACGGGAAGAGGAAGAACAACCTCCAAACCCAGGTTCCAAAACCACCAAATCCCTCACAGGGATTGAAACTCCTGATGAAAGAAATGACTTGGAAGTCGGTTAATGTTCCAAAACCACCAAATCCCTCACAGGGATTGAAACAGCATACAACCGCTGACAAATTTTTCTTCTTTCTTGTTCCAAAACCACCAAATCCCTCACAGGGATTGAAACCCATGAGAAACACGTATTTTTCTCTAGAGTTGCCGCGTTCCAAAACCACCAAATCCCTCACAGGGATTGAAACAAAAGCTTCAACTATTTCAGTTGTAAGTACTTCCGTTCCAAAACCACCAAATCCCTCACAGGGATTGAAACCCAAAATGGTCGAAACATTGGCAGCAGTTAGTTCGTTCCAAAACCACCAAATCCCTCACAGGGATTGAAACCATCTACCCGTTCACCATGAATACGCCGCCCGTTGGTTCCAAAACCACCAAATCCCTCACAGGGATTGAAACCTTGCTTAAGCACCTCAGGATCGTGAATTGCTTCGGTTCCAAAACCACCAAATCCCTCACAGGGATTGAAACCTTAAGGCAATAGGCGATCAAGGTTGACATGTTGGTTCCAAAACCACCAAATCCCTCACAGGGATTGAAACACAGCTAGGATATGACGTGACCCTGACTGCCAGTAAGTTCCAAAACCACCAAATCCCTCACAGGGATTGAAACATGAAGCTTTCAACATGGCGTCCATCCTTAAAAGCGTTCCAAAACCACCAAATCCCTCACAGGGATTGAAACAAGAGCACTACCATTGCTGGCGTAAGTTTCTAAATCGTTCCAAAACCACCAAATCCCTCACAGGGATTGAAACCAATAAGGGCGATCGTTGTTTTGATGGCGAAAAACGTTCCAAAACCACCAAATCCCTCACAGGGATTGAAACAACGATCGCCCCTGCCATTACGGGCGCTACATCTTGTTCCAAAACCACCAAATCCCTCACAGGGATTGAAACAAAACTCCAACCTTAGTTTACAGCCCTCCGGCAAAGTTCCAAAACCACCAAATCCCTTACAGGGATTGAAACTCCTGACTCTTGCCGATCCAGTAGTGCTTGTAATCGTTCCAAAACCACCAAATCCCTCACAGGGATTGAAACTTCAGGAGCCACACTGGCAGCTTCCTGAATGGCAAGTTCCAAAACCACCAAATCCCTCACAGGGATTGAAACCGTCGCTGTGCTGCTGCTTGTGAGGAAAAATTTGGGTTCCAAAACCACCAAATCCCTCACAGGGATTGAAACTGTTCCCTCCGGCTGCCAGAATCCCGGTAATATGGTTCCAAAACCACCAAATCCCTCACAGGGATTGAAACTGCTGTTGCTGCTGCCACTATCGCTAGTGTTCCTGGTTCCAAAACCACCAAATCCCTCACAGGGATTGAAACTCCTTGCAAATAGGGCGGGGACTGCTTTTAGGGGGAGTTCCAAAACCACCAAATCCCTCACAGGGATTGAAACAGGGTCGATCGAGTGTTACTGGAAAGGGCGATCGAAGTTCCAAAACCACCAAATCCCTCACAGGGATTGAAACAAACGTGCGTGAAGTCAGGGCTTCAATAATCTACGAAAAGGGTTCCAAAACCACCAAATCCCTCACAGGGATTGAAACATAATACAAATTTATTTTGTATTAATACAAACTGGTTCCAAAACCACCAAATCCCTCACAGGGATTGAAACCCTCTACTTTATTAAATGGTTGGAAACCCCATTCCAAGTTCCAAAACCACCAAATCCCTCACAGGGATTGAAACAGGTGACACTCTGGGTGAACGACATGAAGAACTGCGTTCCAAAACCACCAAATCCCTCACAGGGATTGAAACTAAACATAAAGGATTTGCGCCTACCGGATCGGGTGGTTCCAAAACCACCAAATCCCTCACAGGGATTGAAACATCCTTAACACTTCTAGTTTGGATGCGAACAATATGGTTCCAAAACCACCAAATCCCTCACAGGGATTGAAACCGTTGTGCGAATGGAGATATTGCCTGATCAATGCTCGTTCCAAAACCACCAAATCCCTCACAGGGATTGAAACTGACCATTTCAGCGTAATTGTTAAACCCCGGTTCACGTTCCAAAACCACCAAATCCCTCACAGGGATTGAAACCCTATGGCAGACCCCACGGATAATAAGACCCCTGAGTTCCAAAACCACCAAATCCCTCACAGGGATTGAAACGCAATGTTCTTAGCTGCTTACTCTGATGCTAAGGGAGTTCCAAAACCACCAAATCCCTCACAGGGATTGAAACGGGCCTGGTTAGTGTACTGTCCATAGGCTGCTGAGTGGTTCCAAAACCACCAAATCCCTCACAGGGATTGAAACAGGCTGATCACCAAAAGGCTCATTACTGATCCGGACGTTCCAAAACCACCAAATCCCTCACAGGGATTGAAACATCATAAGAGTAACGGAGCGAGAAATACAGGAGATGTTCCAAAACCACCAAATCCCTCACAGGGATTGAAACCCGCCGCTTGGATACCCGCATGGTCGCTGTCAAGACGTTCCAAAACCACCAAATCCCTCACAGGGATTGAAACAATACCATCCAATCGCGCCTTAAATTCAGGCGCAGGTGTTCCAAAACCACCAAATCCCTCACAGGGATTGAAACTGCTGACATTGAGACGGCTAGAGCAGAGTTTGAGGCGTTCCAAAACCACCAAATCCCTCACAGGGATTGAAACTTTGGACTGATCTCCTTACCATCCTTAAAACAAAAGTTCCAAAACCACCAAATCCCTCACAGGGATTGAAACTTACCAGTAGATCGATCCACAATACACCTGTGTTCGGTTCCAAAACCACCAAATCCCTCACAGGGATTGAAACATTTTGCCAATGGCGCGATCAACTTTGTAGCGGATGTTCCAAAACCACCAAATCCCTCACAGGGATTGAAACTAGCAGAATTACAAACTAACCAATACTTTGATAGAAGGTTCCAAAACCACCAAATCCCTCACAGGGATTGAAACATGAGCAAACCCTACCGGATTGCTTGAGTACTCAGGGTTCCAAAACCACCAAATCCCTCACAGGGATTGAAACACATAATGGCGGATCGCGTTAGCCGCTTCTTCCAGGTTCCAAAACCACCAAATCCCTCACAGGGATTGAAACACAACCGGGATATAGTCACCGCCTGCTACAGAGCCGTTCCAAAACCACCAAATCCCTCACAGGGATTGAAACAGTTCTGAGGTTTTCTGGTGTAGCGGTCGGTAGATGTTCCAAAACCACCAAATCCCTCACAGGGATTGAAACTTTATGGGCATTGAAGCTACTCTGAGGGTTCGTGTGTTCCAAAACCACCAAATCCCTCACAGGGATTGAAACCTCTAGAGATCCACGGTGAAGGATGCCAATCACTAGTTCCAAAACCACCAAATCCCTCACAGGGATTGAAACTCGTATCCCACCAAGTCACTCTGCTCACCGTCAAAAGTTCCAAAACCACCAAATCCCTCACAGGGATTGAAACTGGATTGGGGAGAGCCAGGGTAGAGGCAAGCGCAGTTCCAAAACCACCAAATCCCTCACAGGGATTGAAACATAAGTTGCTCTATACAATTGCTTTTTGGAATTATGTTCCAAAACCACCAAATCCCTCACAGGGATTGAAACGTTATTTTCTCTCCCTGGCTTTGACTCCTGATTCCGTTCCAAAACCACCAAATCCCTCACAGGGATTGAAACAATAAGCGTTGTCCTTCCAAGCTGGATATGTACTGGTTCCAAAACCACCAAATCCCTCACAGGGATTGAAACGAATTTTGACGAACGCGATTCCCCTGAAAACGATGTTCCAAAACCACCAAATCCCTCACAGGGATTGAAACTTTTCTTTTCATCGGGGACGTGGCAAATGTAATGAAGTTCCAAAACCACCAAATCCCTCACAGGGATTGAAACTCAGAGATTGCAAGCTTTTGTGTGGAGAGAATTGCGTTCCAAAACCACCAAATCCCTCACAGGGATTGAAACCGAACCTACAAGCTGGCGCAACCAGGACAGTCCGAGAGTTCCAAAACCACCAAATCCCTCACAGGGATTGAAACAAGACCTTTGAGCGACAGCGAGTCTTGACGCCAACCAGGTTCCAAAACCACCAAATCCCTCACAGGGATTGAAACTTGCCGCTGGTCAGTCTCATTTTGACCTGGGGTTGTTCCAAAACCACCAAATCCCTCACAGGGATTGAAACCTGCTTGTTCCATCTCCAATGTTTCTGCTTGACAAACTGGGCAAGCAAAGCATTCTGTTGCGTTCCAAAACCACCAAATCCCTCACAGGGATTGAAACTAATGCGGTTAGTGAGCAAGTAGCTAATAAAACTTTAGTTCCAAAACCACCAAATCCCTCACAGGGATTGAAACTGTCTGTACATTGAGAGCCGTAGCTCATTGTTTGGGGTTCCAAAACCACCAAATCCCTCACAGGGATTGAAACCCGATCGTGCGTTGTCGCAGTAACGAGTAAAAGATGGTTCCAAAACCACCAAATCCCTCACAGGGATTGAAACCAATTAGGGCGATCGTCTGTCCTCAGGTGCAGGATGTTCCAAAACCACCAAATCCCTCACAGGGATTGAAACTAGCTGCTAAAAGTGAGATCGGTTTAACTAATGGAGTTCCAAAACCACCAAATCCCTCACAGGGATTGAAACGGATCAACTGATGGGGAACAAGACTGATGAGGATGGGTTCCAAAACCACCAAATCCCTCACAGGGATTGAAACACACTGTCGTGACACTTAGAGCCAAAAGAATCGAACGTTCCAAAACCACCAAATCCCTCACAGGGATTGAAACCTGCTGAATGATCAGTTCGAGGCGGGTCGTTTAATGTTCCAAAACCACCAAATCCCTCACAGGGATTGAAACCTGAAATTCCATCTCCGAAAGTGGGATGAAGTCTTGTTCCAAAACCACCAAATCCCTCACAGGGATTGAAACTCTAGTGAGATCTCATCTGAATCGGGCAAAGTTGGAGTTCCAAAACCACCAAATCCCTCACAGGGATTGAAACATCAATTTTGATCTTGTATTGCTTCTCGTAATCAGGTTCCAAAACCACCAAATCCCTCACAGGGATTGAAACTTTGTGAAACACTGAGGATAAAGTCGAGCCTTTTACGTTCCAAAACCACCAAATCCCTCACAGGGATTGAAACTGGGTAGAACAGAGCATTGGCGATCGCCCTTTGCGCTACGTGTTCCAAAACCACCAAATCCCTCACAGGGATTGAAACTCTTTAATTCATGGGGGAAACGCCCTGGGTTTTCTCGTTCCAAAACCACCAAATCCCTCACAGGGATTGAAACCAAGAGATCAACGTCTCAGCGTCGATCTGTAAATGAGTTCCAAAACCACCAAATCCCTCACAGGGATTGAAACAAACTTTTGAACCGCTTTAGCAAGTCCGATCGTCGTTCCAAAACCACCAAATCCCTCACAGGGATTGAAACAGGGTATCTTTAATTCATGGGGGAACGCCTAAGGTTGTTCCAAAACCACCAAATCCCTCACAGGGATTGAAACAGGTGGCGCTAGCGCTCAATCTGCATTCAATCAAGTTCCAAAACCACCAAATCCCTCACAGGGATTGAAACCAGGGTCATGTGTTGGGGTTGCGACTGCTTGCCAAGTTCCAAAACCACCAAATCCCTCACAGGGATTGAAACACCCGGACTTACTCGGGTAACTGGAATGGCACATGTTCCAAAACCACCAAATCCCTCACAGGGATTGAAACGAATTGCAATCTCAAGCTAAGGAGCGCTTCGATGAGGTTCCAAAACCACCAAATCCCTCACAGGGATTGAAACCCACTTCATTCGGTGCATCGCCATAGGTCACGGTGTTCCAAAACCACCAAATCCCTCACAGGGATTGAAACAAGTTTCCATTGGAAACACACTTCAAGCTTTCATGTTCCAAAACCACCAAATCCCTCACAGGGATTGAAACCTGCATCTTTGTTGTACTCAGGGGTGCCAGAACGAGTTCCAAAACCACCAAATCCCTCACAGGGATTGAAACTAGACGTTTTTGGGCGAAAGTGGGGCGGAACGTGGAGGGTTCCAAAACCACCAAATCCCTCACAGGGATTGAAACATTGGCGCGTGGGTAGAGCAGGCGATCGTACTTGCGTGAAAAGTTCCAAAACCACCAAATCCCTCACAGGGATTGAAACTCCGTGAGCAGGGAGGAGATCGTCTTCCTCACCGGAACACTGTTCCAAAACCACCAAATCCCTCACAGGGATTGAAACTTGCCTAGCCTGATATGGCACTTGTAGGCACCCAAGTTCCAAAACCACCAAATCCCTCACAGGGATTGAAACCTGGCAGCTTGCCATTTTATCCTGTAATCCGCTATGGTTCCAAAACCACCAAATCCCTCACAGGGATTGAAACAGCGGATTCACCGCCAGGCATCCGATGACTTCGAGGTTCCAAAACCACCAAATCCCTCACAGGGATTGAAACTAGCTGCCTTGGAGCAAGCCATTCAGCGCCAACAGGTTCCAAAACCACCAAATCCCTCACAGGGATTGAAACTGTAAGCTTCTTCGCGACTGGGATGGACGATCGAACGGGTGAATCGGGAGTGGTTCCAAAACCACCAAATCCCTCACAGGGATTGAAACTGTAAGCTTCTTCGCGACCGCGCATCCGTCTAACGTTCCAAAACCACCAAATCCCTCACAGGGATTGAAACCAGATCGGGTTGATGGCTGAAAAACTGTTTTAAGTGTTCCAAAACCACCAAATCCCTCACAGGGATTGAAACGATGCCTTTGCCGTCCGCTGGGTTCCACTGGAGAAGTTCCAAAACCACCAAATCCCTCACAGGGATTGAAACAGGTCATCGCACAGCTTGTTTAGTGGGCGTGAAACGTTCCAAAACCACCAAATCCCTCACAGGGATTGAAACCCTCTCTCTTGTTATCCCAATCATATCGTAGTTGGTTCCAAAACCACCAAATCCCTCACAGGGATTGAAACATTAGTTGTATGTACACCCGCTGCTGTTGTACTTGTTCCAAAACCACCAAATCCCTCACAGGGATTGAAACTTGAAACCCTCCCCAATTCCGCCCAAATACATCCACTGCTGCGTTCCAAAACCACCAAATCCCTCACAGGGATTGAAACAATAAGCGCTGCCCTTCCAAGCTGGATATGTACTGTTCCAAAACCACCAAATCCCTCACAGGGATTGAAACAATAAGCGCTGCCCTTCCAAGCTGGATATGTACTGCGTTCCAAAACCACCAAATCCCTCACAGGGATTGAAACTCACTCTTTGCGTCTACTTCTGAGACTTCCCCAGTGTTCCAAAACCACCAAATCCCTCACAGGGATTGAAACCAGCGCAATTGCAAATTCATACAATTAACGTAGACGTTCCAAAACCACCAAATCCCTCACAGGGATTGAAACCTGAAGCCTGTTGAACGCGCTACGAGTGCCTTTAGGTTCCAAAACCACCAAATCCCTCACAGGGATTGAAACTTCCATCTGCCATCGGCCTTCCGGGCCTGTTGATCGTTCCAAAACCACCAAATCCCTCACAGGGATTGAAACCAACCTGAAACCCTCACTGCTGTGCTTGATGGGGTGTTCCAAAACCACCAAATCCCTCACAGGGATTGAAACCCGTACAGGCGCTGTCACTCAGATCCGCATGGAGACGTTCCAAAACCACCAAATCCCTCACAGGGATTGAAACCGTTCACGAATGAATACTCATTCTACACACTAGAGTTCCAAAACCACCAAATCCCTCACAGGGATTGAAACGATCGTTTGTCTGGCGATATCCTACCCGTGGTTGTGGTTCCAAAACCACCAAATCCCTCACAGGGATTGAAACTTTGGTTGAGTATTCCATTGGTTTTAGCCTTCGATGGGGTTCCAAAACCACCAAATCCCTCACAGGGATTGAAACAGCGATCGCGGAGATGATCGGCAATTCCTCTTCGACGTTCCAAAACCACCAAATCCCTCACAGGGATTGAAACCAGTAAATCGCCGTCGGGTAAATGGGTAAGTGACCTGTTCCAAAACCACCAAATCCCTCACAGGGATTGAAACTGTACGAATTCATCTCCCATGCTGTTGACAGCGTTGTTCCAAAACCACCAAATCCCTCACAGGGATTGAAACGCACCTTCGTTCAGCTTGACCGTTGGTTCCCTGGTGTTCCAAAACCACCAAATCCCTCACAGGGATTGAAACAGGAAAACAACCTGGCTAGGGCTAAAAGACTGCTGTTCCAAAACCACCAAATCCCTCACAGGGATTGAAACGTTTTTCCATGAACCGCCATACGAGCGCTCAAACGTTCCAAAACCACCAAATCCCTCACAGGGATTGAAACCGTTGGCTGGTGAGGGTATGGGTGAAGGGGCAGGGGTTCCAAAACCACCAAATCCCTCACAGGGATTGAAACAAGTTGCTTCACTCCACCGCTCAACCCTTTGCAAAGTTCCAAAACCACCAAATCCCTCACAGGGATTGAAACACTACGCTTTTGCGATCCGCGCTTGCTTCGGGAAGTTCCAAAACCACCAAATCCCTCACAGGGATTGAAACAAAAGATCGACCCTTTCAGTTCGCCATTGCAGCATGTTCCAAAACCACCAAATCCCTCACAGGGATTGAAACATGGAGCAGAGAAGGCAAGAATACAAGGACGTGAAGTTCCAAAACCACCAAATCCCTCACAGGGATTGAAACCTATCTCGGCTTCAGATGTCTTCAGATCCAAATTCGTTCCAAAACCACCAAATCCCTCACAGGGATTGAAACTTAGATGTAACGATACCAAGCCGTTCCGCCTCAGCCGTTCCAAAACCACCAAATCCCTCACAGGGATTGAAACCCATTGTCGCCCACACATCCAACCCTTTGCGCTGGGTTCCAAAACCACCAAATCCCTCACAGGGATTGAAACTACTGATTTTTCAGGGGTGAAATACCCACTGATTAGTTCCAAAACCACCAAATCCCTCACAGGGATTGAAACACCGAAGCCTTCCCCATCCCCGACCCCCTCACCCATGTTCCAAAACCACCAAATCCCTCACAAGGATTGAAACATGGATCGAGCGCTTTTGGTTGATTGTGCAGTGTGGTTCCAAAACCACCAAATCCCTCACAGGGATTGAAACAGGAACACGATTTCATCTTTATTTACTTCCGAGTCAGTTCCAAAACCACCAAATCCCTCACAGGGATTGAAACTTATAGAGTTACAGATGAGATAGCAGAGAAGCTAGTTCCAAAACCACCAAATCCCTCACAGGGATTGAAACAGTAGGGCTTTATCAGGCAACATGGGCACTTAGGGGGTTCCAAAACCACCAAATCCCTCACAGGGATTGAAACACTACTGATGACCAACCAATGACCATGAGCTACAATGGGGGGTTCCAAAACCACCAAATCCCTCACAGGGATTGAAACGAATTGGTTTTTTTGAACCAAGTCTGCGTAAACGTTCCAAAACCACCAAATCCCTCACAGGGATTGAAACACCACTGAGAAAGAAGTACAAAGCGCGGTAGAAGTGTTCCAAAACCACCAAATCCCTCACAGGGATTGAAACGAGCTGATTCAGCGCTGCCTTGGTCTGGGAGTCGAATGTTCCAAAACCACCAAATCCCTCACAGGGTGCCGAAAGAGACAAAGCCCTAATCATTCACCGATAACATCAAGTGTGGTGAAGGAATATGGTGATCAGAGCGAATCGGGATAACCGCAGTTCCCACCGTAAAAAACTCAATCACATGGGTACTCCAAGAATAGCTACCCTCATGCAATTGCACACCCACAATCCCTTCTGCTTTTAAGTGAATTGCTTCTGCCTGCATCCGTTCCATCGCCAATTCGCGTGCATCATACAACCCCTGCGTGAAGTTAGTCATCTCCACATTTTTACCCAAATTTTTAAACCACTGCCCCACACCCTGATATGCCACATGGTAAACACAATTACCCATCACCATCCCTACAGGACGATAGCCCGCGCGCAAGAGAGTCCAGAAATCCTGCCCGGAAAGATCACTCGTAAAAGGTTTGTTGTCCAGCGTGCGGTAGGAAATATCATGGTCTCGGGCACGGACAGCCGTCCCGATCGCCACAAATTCCGCCAGGTTCGGTTCCCATTCCATATGTTTTGCCGTCAACCGCACCCCCACAATGCCATCAGCACCGAGGGCATCCGCTTCTTCCTCCATACGGCTCATTGCCAGTTCCCGGGCATGGTACATCGCTTGAGAAAGAACCGTCATCTCCATGTTTTGGTTAACCCCAGCCCACTGAAAGCCAATGTGATACATAGAGCAGCCCATCACCAGCCCCACCGGATCAAAGCCTGCTTCTTTAACCAGCAAGAATTCATTGACCGTCAAGTCACTAGTAAAGAGGCGATGAGCCTTATCTTTGCCACGCATGGCAGTCAGCCGTTCACGAGCATGAGCGGGAAGATCGGAAGGCAGGGGAGAGTTAGTCATGGTGATTCAGGGCTTTGTGGGTTTGCTGACATTCAGTTGAGAAACTTTGCCATTAGCTAAATCGTAATAAAGCAAGGGGGATTTGCGCTCACTTGGCACAGGCAACGGATCGCAGACAATGGCAGTCCCCATGGCAACGAAATGCGCCAGTAGATCGTGATAGGTCGTGTTGTTGACTTCGTATTCGATATCTTCAATCCCCATGTCAATGTGCATGCCAATCACCCCTTCCCCGCTTTGTTTACGGACATCGGCAGTGAGGCGCTCAGTTGCCAGGTGACGGGCTAGCTGAAACCCCTGGGTATATTGGGTAATTTCTTGGTTCTGGCTGCTGCCTCTGCCCCAAAAGCCACCCCTGGTCATGTTGCGGGTATTCCAGTCGGTGTGGATATAGTAAGAACAGATCCCTAACACCAACCCCCTGGGGTAGTAACCTGCCTGGTGCAATTGCCAAAACTCCTGTCCGCTCAGGTCACTGGTGAAGGGCTGGGGGTCAGGATCTCGGTTGGGAATTCGGATGGCAGTCCCGATCGCAGTGAATTCCACGGTCCGAGCACTCCAGTTATAGCCTCCCATTTGCAGACGCACGCCGATCACCCCATGAGCACCCAGCAGCATCGCTTCCTTTTGGAGGCGGGCGATCGCCAGTTCTCGGGCTGCCAATTGCGCCTGGCTGAGGCTAGTGAGTTCCCCCGTAAAGGAACGATAGGAATTGAAATACCCCCAAAAACTAACTTTGTAGAAGGCAGTCCCCATTACCAACCCAATCGGTTCATAGCCTGCTTCGCGGGTCAGCAGATGTTCGTTGGAGGTGAGGGTACTGGTAAAAAAGCGATCGTTCTGTTGCCGTTGTTTTTCCAATCGATGACGGGCGCGGTAGGGAATTTGTCCCCGCTCCAGTGCCCTGCGAGTCGCTTCGTGAGCCTCTCGCCGACTTTTATCTGCCGCCGATTCCCAGAAAGGCATCGATTAATTCCCTAGGACGAATTTATTTAATGCCTGCCGGGTTTGAGAACTGCGCTGTGCCATTTGTGCCAGTTGTTGGGCGATTTCTTCTGTCCACTGGTCAACGGAAATTTCCGTTGTCTTCAGCACCACCCCTCGTACCACTTTCAAGACTTTGGCAGACAAAGAACCATGCTTTTCACGGATGATCTGGTAGTGGTAGTCATCAAACCGTACCAAAATTTCCTTAACTGGGTGTTCTTTAGCAAAGAAACTTCTATTTCGGGTCACGGTTGTCGCCTGGGGTAAAGATTGTTCCAGCTTTTGTGCCAAAAACTCCAGCAAATCTCTCGTTTCCTGATGATCTAACCGTAAGGCTGCTGCCAATACATCAACTTGCAAAGAGGGATCGAGGTCTTCAGTCATAAAACACTAACCGGGTCGCTAATCACCATTAAAGCACTGGATTTTTGGCGTTGCTGATTCTGGGTATGAATTTGGAGTGGTATGAATTCTGGTTCTCACTCAATTTGTGTTGATCCGGCGTAGGGGCGCGGCATTGGGTGCGAAATCCTTGCTTAGCCTGAAAATCGTTGTCTAAATGCCACGCCCCTTCAGGGTTTGACAGCTCCAACACAAAATCTATCAGAAGCTGTAAATTCATGGTTGGGTGGCACGACGGGCGAGTTTGGCATAGGTTTTGACGGTTTCGTAAGGCATCTTTAAATCCTTAGCGATCGCCTGCAAAGATTCGCCCAGTTCTCGCCGTGCCAGAATGGTTGCCCAGGTTTCGGCAATTTGGGTGGCGCGATCGCCACCCGTACGTTTGCGTTGTGCGATGAACAATTCAGTGAGTTCTGCGGTGCGATGTGCCAGCAAATTTTTCACCGAAGGGGGGACTGCGGTTTCGGGTTCATCGAGCCAGCCCAAGCAGGTTTGCCCCAAGCCAAAGGTGGTTTTGTGTCCGGTGCCGCAGTAGGGAGCGAGTTGCCCCAGTGCCAGCCAAAGTTCGACAAAGGCATCGTCTTGTTTGCCTTTGCCCGTCAAACCAAACTGGACGGAACCCGTAAAGCCAGTGACAGAGCTACTTTTACCCACGACGACTTTGGTCGATTGTAGGTGGTGCCGCAGAATCACGACGGTTTCATCGACCCAATCCAGGAAATCATCCTGATCAACGGTTTCGCCAGAAAAATCATTCCAGCGGCGCAGATAGCTTTGGAAGACGTTGGTTGGTAGGGGCAAGGGCAGGTGGTTGCCTTTGCGCCGAAAACTGGTGGGGGTGAGAAAGCTGAGAGTGAGAGTGTAGGGTTCGGTGAGGGTTTTGGGCAGCAGCTTTTCGTAGGTGGTGGGCGGTTGGGTAAGGCTCCAGTCGAGGATGTTGAAGCTGCCGCTGCGTAAGTCGATCGTGTCGGGGGGAGCGTGTAGCCAGTGGCTGAGCCAGGAAACGACGCTAGGGGATAGGAGGGTAATGTTCCATTGATAGATTTGGTGGGCAGAAAGTTGCAGGGGGTGAGCCTGGGGTTGGAGGGGGTCGTTGAGACTGGAAAGGGTGAAGGGTTTTTCGGATTGTCCGTCGTGCAGGTAGGCGGAGAGTTCGGGGTTAGTGCGGCGTACTTGGTCGAGAAACCAGGAGTGAAAGTGGGTGGTGTATTGAGGGGTGAGGGCGATCGGTGTTTGCGGTTGCAGTTGCAGTTGTAGGGCAAGCAGTTCGGTATTGTCTGCCCAGGTGAGGGCAGGACGATCGGTGGTTTGGGGTTTGCTGGGTTTGCGTGAGGAAACCGCCATAACGGTTGATTGAGAAATTGCTGACGCTTATTATAGGCTTTCTCGCTCCAGATGAGATCCCCGTGGGGGGATGGAAAATAAACGACATTGGATTGATGATGAAATTGGCAGCGGATAAGACACGTAACAGCCCACAGTCTCATAAGGGATGACATCGAGTACTAGCCACACCCACTGCTTGTTACCTTCTTTAAACCTATATTCCAGTGAGCCGAGTTATTTCACTCTTCAACCAAGCCGGTGGAGTTGGAAAGTTCACTCTAGGGTTAGTAGTATCGTACCGGGAGGGCGATCGCTAGGATCAAGCTATGGGTCACCGTTCCCCACCCTCTACTGATTTCTAAACGATGCCGCAGCCCTGCGAACTCTGCCATCGAGAGATGTCCGCTCTCACCGAACACCATCTGATTCCGCGTCAAAAGACGAAACGTAAGGGACTCGATCCCAGTCCTACGATTCAAATTTGTTTTGCCTGCCACCGACAAATCCACACGCTCTGCGACAACTTCCATTTGGCACTATATCTGCATACTCTAAAGAAGCTAAAGCAAGACCCACAGCTACAAAAATTTCTCACCTGGATTCGCAAGCAAAACCCGAACAAGCGAGTGAAAATGGATCGAAAGTGCTGAACCTGGGCTGAAGCAGGTACAATCAGTTCCAGATTGGCAATCTGTCGTGGGTGAATTGAAGTTGTGAGCTTTGCTGCTTCAGTTCACCCAATTGCTGTTTAGAACAAGCGATCGGACGAGCAATATAAATCAGCAATTGCCCCAGTTCATTGATCATGCTGTCGATCGTTTGTAGACAATTGAGGGAATTGAGGCGATCGGAGAGAGTAGATGAATCAATCCAGCATTCACGGTGGTTGCTTGTGCGGAACGGTGACCTTTGAGGTGAACCCACCCTTCCAGAAGATGGCTCATTGCCATTGCTCACGGTGTCGTAAAGCCACGGGCACAGGACATGCCACCAATTTAACCGTTGAACCCAGCCAGTTCCGCTGGCTTTCAGGGGAGGAAGCGATCACCCGGTATGATCTTCCTACAGCAAAACGCTTCGGCAAATGGTTTTGTAGTCATTGCGGGTGCCCGGTGCCACGACTCACGCGCGACGGCAAGATCATGACGATTCCCGCTGGCTCGCTAGATACAGCTCCGCCGATCACTCCGAGCGATCACATCTTCTGGGCATCCAGAGTGCCGTGGGGTTGTACCAGCGGTGGGTTGCCAACCCACGACGAGTATCCAGAGTCATGGTAGTACCTATGGACGTTCCAACGACTGCACTGACCACTCATCAACTATTCATCAGCAGAGCCTTACCCCATTTTGTATCAAACCCGCGATTGGTGGGGGTTGCAGCAACAGGTTCTTGGGCAGAGAACTCGATGGATGAGTTCAGTGATCTCGATTTGATTATCGCCGTGGAGCATGAGAGCTTCGCACAAGTGATGTCAGAGCGACAGAACATTGCTGCATCCCTGGGAGAGTTATTAGCGTCGTTTACAGGCGAGCATGTCGGTGAGCCACGAGTCTTGATCTGCCTTTATGGTTCACCGCTCCTGCATGTTGATCTCAAGTTTTTGTCCATTCATGATGCCCAAGCGCGAGTCGATGAGCCAGTCGTTCTGTGGGAGCGCGACGATCGATTATCACAGGCTTATGCTACTAGCAGCGGTACGTATCCCTTACCTAAGGAGCAGTGGCTCGAGGATCGATTCTGGATATGGATTCACTATGGAGCTGGCAAGATTGCGCGGGGAGAATTGTTTGAAGCGCTAGACTTCATTTCCTATCTCCGTAGCACGGTTCTCGGTCCTCTAGGCTTACTGCGAGCAGGATGCAAGCCCTCTGGGGTTCGGAAGATTGAGCAGCTTGCACCAACCCTGGCTGAAGCGCTTGAAAGCACGATCGCTCTGCACGACCGAGAGAGTTGTTATCTGGCATTGGAACGGTGCATCGAACTTTATCGATCGCTCCGTTCAGCGGCAATTACCCACCATGCAGCGGCTGAGGAAGCGGCTGTTGAATATTTGAAGACGATGCGTGCACATTGGGTGTAAAAAACTCACCCTGACTCAAACCCAGAAAAAATGATGCGTATCTTGTTATCCACGATCGGATCACGGGGCGATGTCCAGCCGCTGGTGGCGATCGCGTTAGCACTGCAAGCTCTCAATCAAGAGGTTCGCCTGTGCGTGCCGCCCGACTTCTGCGACTGGATCGAGAGTCTGGGAATGCTCGTCATACCGATTGGACCCGAACTGTGTTCAACCGGGAGAGCTAACCCAACAGCAGCCCGACCCACACTCGAGCAGCGGCGGCAGATGATGGCAGACACCGTTGCCACACAATTCGAGACGATCGCAGCGGTAGCCCAAGGGTGTGATGTCATCGTGGGAGCAACAGCCCTCCAGATTGCCGCCCCCTCAATAGCAGAGAAGATAGGTATTCCATACGTCTTCGTCGCCTACTGTCCGATTGTCCTGCCATCGCCACACCACGCGCCACCTGTACTGGGTATGCTGGGAGATGCGCCGATACCCACAAAAAACGATTACCGCGACCTCTGGGTTCAGGATGCCCACCGCTGGAATGATCTGTGGGGTAGCCTACTCAATTCACATCGCGCATCTCTCGGACTCATGCCAGTCAGCGATGTGCGCCGCCATATCCTCACCGACCAGCCCTGGCTGGCAGCCGACCCGGTATTGGCTCCCTGGCCCGAACCCTTAGACCAGTCCGTATTCCAGCCTGGTGCCTGGATTTTGCCGGATGAGCGTCCACTCTCTCCTGAACTGGAGGCGTTCCTTGACGCTGGCGAACCACCCGTCTACTTCGGCTTTGGCAGCATTCGTGCACCAGAAAATCTCAGTCAGGTGATGATTACCTCGGCTCGATCGCTTGGACGTCGGGCAATCATCTCCCGAGGTTGGGCTAACCTACCCCTTGTGGATAACAAACCCGATTGCTGGGTCATCGGTGAGGTTAACCAGCAGGCGCTGTTCAAACGGGTTGCCGCTGTTGTCCACCACGGCGGCGCAGGCACCACGACCACTGCCACGTTAGCCGGTGCGCCTCAAGTCGTCATTCCACAAATGTACGACCAGCACTATTGGGCACAACGCATTCACAAGCTTGGCATCGGCATCGCGCACGCACCTGGCACACCGACTTCCGATTCGCTAACGATCGCCCTCCAACTCGCTCTCCAACCTGACATGGCTACCCGTGCCCAATCCATCGCTACCACTGTGCGGAGGAATGGCGTACAGACCGCTGCCCAGCGCTTGATCACCAGGTTTTATTGATGGTTCAAACAACGAATCTTTGCAGTTACGGCAGTTCTATATCGGGCTGTAGAATGAAGAAGTTGGTAGCTTAATAAAGTGTTACTTTGATGCCCCTCGACTCCCAGGTTGAACCAGAAATCTTGCAGACAAATGAAGACGAGAGTCGTCCGAAGTCAGATGCTGAAAAGATCCTATGTCCTCATTGTCTAAGAACAGCAACCAATGGCATAAAGTGCCAGGGGATATGTGTAGCAGATAGTGGCTATTAGAGGTCAAGTTAGCAGAACTGCAAGTGATGATGTGAGAGAGTGCACAAATAATAGAACTCAGATGCTCACTCACAACAGGAAACCTCCTCAAGTTCCCTTTCAAGAAATCACTGAATTTCTTCAGCAGCTTGTTTCAATTCCATCAGTCGGATCGGAGCAAGCGATCGCCACTTGTGTTGCAAAAAGCTCACCGCTCTTGGTTTCCAGCCACACGTGATTGGAGATCCAGAGCATCCATCTGTTATTTGTCATCATCAAGCGGCAACGGCAACGAAAACAATTTGGCTGCAATCACACCTTGATACCACTCCAGTCAGCGATCGCGCTCAATGGCAACATGACCCATTTGCTGGAACAATTGTCGGCAATCTGATTTACGGTAGAGGGGTAGCTGACTCCAAGGCGGCGATCGCCCTATTCATCTACCTTGCAAAGGCGCTGAGGGACTTGCCCCAATTCAACGGCTCGCTGTTCCTCGGATTTGATGCTCAGGAGGAATCGGGCAACTTTTCTGGAATTCGAGAGATTCTCCATCATGCTCCCAAAGCGGATGTTTGCATTTTGGGTTATCAAAGCTTTGATGAAATTGCGATCGGTGCATGGGGATGGTTGAGGCTCAAGCTAACTACCTACGGCAAAGCAGCCCACACAGGCAGTCGCTCTAAAAAGGGTAGAAATGCTGTTCATGAGCTGATACGTGCCTGCTCTGCTCTATTGGAACTCCAATTGGAAGGACAGACCGAGCCATTTTTTGAATTCGGCTCTACCTTCAACATTGCTCAGATTAACGGTGGTGAAGCGATCAACGTGGTGCCTGACAAAGCAGAAGCTCTCATTGACATTCGTTTGCTGCCCTCTTAACAAGCCCAGAACATCGTACAAACTATCGAGGTGGAACTGCGGAATTTGCAGCGATCGCATTCCGATTTTCAGTATGCGCTGGAAGTGCTCCAATCTGAACCCGCTTATCTGACTGATCCTGGGCATCCGTTTGTGCAAATTTTGCGGAAAAATGCAGCGCAGTACAGAGCAATTTCAGGAATCGACATTGTGGGTCAAGATCTTGCTTTAGTCGCGAATGGTGCAGGCAGTGTTGGTAACGTGATTAGTCGCTTGGGAATTCCCATCATTAATGCCTATGGTTGTGAAAGTGGCAATGTCCACGCTCCCAACGAGTGGCTCAATCTCAAGACCATTGAACCAGTGTTTCAGACCTATTGGGCGAGTTTGGTTCAGTTCTGCCTTGACGGTGAACATTGAGACAGCGGTGACCAGCCATGTTTTCCTCAACCGTAAATTTTCTAATGGTGGAGTTAAAATAGAACAGATAAACCAGTAGCAAGTATATTTTATGGAACAGAACAATGCTGCCCGACGACTTTGTAACATTCTCGAACGCGCTATAGCTAATGGTAAAGACGATAAAATAATTTATCAAGTAATAGCTGAAGCACTAGCTATCAAAGCTCCAGATTCAAACAAATATGCTTTTACGGAGTTCTTCGTATTGCTGGCTGAAGTGGAACATATCACCAAGCAACTTAAGAAAGTTAGAGGTCTAGACAAATATATTGAAGCTGTTCAAGAAATACAGTCCATCTTCTTTACTTATGGCATGTTTCAAGGACAGTGGAATTCAGTCAGGTCTACCATTGAAGGGAGAAACCTTATCCTAGGTCTTGATGCTTGCGCTAACTTTATTGCTCAAGAAAAAATAGATCCTTCTTTGGGTGAAGAGCAACTAAAGGAATACCTTCAACAATGCGAAGCTCTGTTGCAAGAAGTAATGGAATCAGACTTGTCCGAAGATATAAAAACCTTTTTAGTTGTACGCCTTGAGGAGATTTGTACCGCTATTCGTCACTATTCGCTTGGTGGTCCGGAACGCTTGAGAACTGTAGTAGAGGCAAATATTGGTGGGATAATTTTACGTAGTGCTGCAATTAGTTCACAAGATAAAGAAAAACCTATTTTTCAGAAAATTTTTGGTTGGTTGTTGACATTGGGTGGCGTTCTTGATTTAGCATCAAATACTCAGGGTTACTTATTACCTAAAGTCGCTGAAATAACTAAGTATCTGCTGCCACCTAGTTAATAATGGAAGTCTTTACAAACCGCCAGAGCACATCTTGGACGAGGGTTTGATACCCTTGCTCTCCGGAGATTTCCCGCGATCGCTCTTTAAATTCCGCTTCTAGTCGGATACTCGTGACCTGCATTTCCGAAGTGCTACCTCGTTTGGGTGTATGCATAACCAACGCCCTAATTTCTCTAAAAAGGTGGACAACCTAATACTACAAGTGTAGTATATAGACAGCCAGAATTGTAATACGAATACTACAGCCTTCCATGATCCGCATCCTCACCACCTTAGCCAGCGTCCATGTTCGACCCCAACATTGTTGGGGTAGGGCAGCGGCGCTGTTTGCGTTTGAGAGGACGTATCGGTTTAGCGGCGGTAAATCCGTCAGCGAAGGCATTGATAGTAACATCGCCGGACGACTCAATCCGGGTCAATCCACTAGCAGCGGGAGGTGCAGGGCAATCCTGACACCGACATAGGGAAAGCCATATCCACTTCCCCAACCCCCGCTTCTGACGATCAGGAGCGGGGGTTATTTTTTGAAGAGAAAACTGATGCAGACCGAGCAGCGACAGAAAATTCCCATTCTCCAGAACCAGGTGGTGGTGTTCTCTAAGAACTACTTGCCCCTGGCACAGAGGGCGAGAGCGATACAAGGATTTTCTGAGAGTCGTTCTCTCCCATCTCAAAAAAAGTTGTAGTACCCCCTTGACACCTTGTAGCACATTGTATTATGCTTGTAGTATGAGATGAGCCACAAAGGAGCCAATCCAATGAATACTCACTCCCTTACTCAAAACCTTGCTCTCTTGAAGTTCTTAGAGTTCCTAACCACTCATGTTTCTGGCACTTCCACGCCACTTCAAGACGACTCATTCAATCAGGGACATTCATCTTTCACTCAGTCCGCGCAAACATTCCGCCAGCTTCAGAAAACCTATTCTCTGGAACGGCGTTGCTTTCTCTAATTCCGGCTGATTCATCAGCAACCTGAACCTTGAAAACTGAATCGCCACCTTGGGGGTGTAGCTTAGTCCGGCTCAAAGCAGTCGCCTGTCGAGCGAAAGATCGTGGGTTCAAATCCCATCATCCCCGTGTAGCCTCGTGGACGACTAGAGAAGTCGCTGTGCCTCTCAAACACAGAGAAGCGGGTGCAACTCCCGTCGATGCTCCCAATGAGGGTGTAACTCAGATGGACAGAGTGCTTGCTTCCGAGGCAAGTGGTCACAGGTACCGCTTCGCGGAAGCAAGCTACAAATCCTGTCATCCTCGCTCGTGGGGGTGGATTGGCATCACCTGCTCCGAAACCAACAAACGGACGGTTGCAGGATTGGGGTTCAATTCCCCACATCTCCACTAAATCTCCAGGTCGCCAAGTGGGTTGGCAAAGCCTGCCGAAGGCTTAGGCGTTGGTCTGCAAAACCGACTATTCGTGGGTAATGCCTTCGGCAATACTTCGCGAACGATTCCCACCCTGGAGTCCAATCATTGCAGCATAGCTTAATGGCAAAGCCCCAAGCTCATAACTTGGTCATTGCGGGTACCGCTTCGCGGAAGCAAGCTACGACTCCCGCCGCTGCGACCAATGCACAGATGGTGTAACGGCAACATCGCGGTCTCCAAAACCGTTGTTCGAGGTTCAAATCCTCGTCTGTGCGTTGTCGTGCCCTAATCGGAAAAGCTTACATACTCGCCTAATGGTAAGGCAACTGTCTCATAAACAGTCCATTGCAGGTTCAAATCCTGTGTGTGAACAACAGCTTTTTCAACTTGCACGGCATTGATGGTGTAGAAGCGAAGTGGTCGAGCGGCACGTCTTTCAAGCGTGTGATTAACGGGTACCGCTTCGCGGAAGCAAGCTACAAGTCCCGTCTGCACTGCCAAATTCAACATGAGTCGGCTCTGGGCAACGGTCTGTAAAACCGCCGCTTCTTGCGTTGCAGGTGCGGCTCCTGCCCGACCTACCAACGGTTTGATTAACAACGTTATGGAGAGTAAATCGATCAGGCAAGCAACTTCGTTGAGCTTCGCTAACGGCGCTGTTTGCTAAACAGATGGATAAACAATTGTGGTAACTCCTGCGGAGACGCTTCGCGAACGAGTCCACTGCTATCCGCCTCTGAGAACGTGGTGTAACTGGACGAACACATCGGTCTACGAAACCATTCGTGTAGCGCGGCGCAGCCGTAGAGTGAAGGTTCAATTCCTTCCGTTCTCGCCAAACATGGAGGTTGTCCGGCACGGACGAGGAAAGCGTCTTGAAAACGCCTGCGGGTGAAATACACCGTCAAGAGTTCGATTCTCTTAGCCTCCGCCTTTGGGAAGTTGGTGAAGCTGGTGCTCACGTGCCGCTGTTGGCTTGCCTGTCCGTTGGCGAAGCCGCCCCGAAGGGGCTAGGACATAGACGGCGAGAAGGCGGTTCAATCCCGTCACTTCCCGCTCATTGCCCTATAGCTCAATGGCGGAGCGGGCGGCTGTTAACCGCACGGTTGCAAGTTCGACTCTTGCTGGGGCAGCCATTCATTGCCGAGTAGACGAATTGGTAAAGTCACCTGTCTCTGAAACAGGAGTTTGTAGGTTCAAACCCTACCTCGGCAGCCAATCTCCCTCGATAACGAGCGGTAAACAACTCTATTGGGAAGTACGCAAACAGGTAAAGCGACTTGACTTTGAATCAAGTGGTTGAGGGTTCGATTCCTTCCTTCCCAGTCGGAGGGCGTGAGAGATTACTGGGTCAATTTCTCTATCCTCCTGTTTCACACTCCTGTAGCCCAATCGGAAGAGGCGGCTATCTCAAAAACAGTCAGTGTGTGGGTTCAAATCCCGCCAGGAGTACCAATTATGCTGCTGTAGCCCAACTGGAAGAGGCGCTGGTCTTAGAAACCAGAGGTTATGGGTACCGCTTCGCGGAAGCAAGCTACAACTCCCACCAGCAGTACCAAGCATCGGGATGTAATTCAGCGGTCAGAAGCCTTGGTTTGGGGCCAAGGAGTCGTGGGTTCAAATCCTACCATCCCGACCATTTGCCCTTGTGACGGAACTGGCAGACGTGCTGGCTTCAGAGACCAGATTTTGTGGGTTCGAGTCCCACCAGGGGTACTGATGCTCCCGTGACGGAACTGGAATACGTGCTAGGTCGAGAGCCTAGATTGTGCAGGTTCAAATCCTGTCGGGAGTACCAAGCACCGAAGGCGGAAGTGGTGGACGCGCACGCCCGATAAGCGTGTTATTAGCAGGTTCGACTCCTGCTCGGTGTACCAAATATTTGGGTGAAAGATGTTCTGGGTGCAGACAGGCGTAGCCCAGCGATCAGAACCTCTTTGAGGTGCGGTGGGAGCCGCCAGTATGCCTGCGGCAGGCGTCGCCAACGGGGAACTGAAGGTCGTAGGTACCCTTCGGGAAGGCAAAGCCTACAATCCCTACCACTCAGACCATTTCATTTGGGTCGTTGGCAGAGCGGATATGCAGCCGCCTTTTAAGCGGAGAGATCCAGGTTCAACCCCTGGGCGACCCATGTTCAACTTTAAGTTGAGCAATTCATAAATGGGCTGTTAGCTCAGTTGGCAGAGCAGCCGCCTCTTAAGCGGAAGTGCGTAGGTTCAAAGCCTACACAGCCCACCAAGCCCCTGTGATGCAACGGGTAGACATCGCTTGCTTAAAACAAGTGTGTTGCAGGTTCGATTCCTGTCAGGGGTACTCGCGGAGATGGAGCTATGGTGCGCTCTGGGGTCTTATAAGCCTTCACGTGCCGGGTACCGCTACGCGGAAGCGAGCTACAAATCCCGGCTCCGCTACCAAATGCAGACGTGGTGTAACTGGCAACACAGGGGCCTGGTACGCTCCCGATATGGGTTCAATCCCCATCGTCTGATCCAGATGTGCTGGTGTGGCTCAACGGCAGAGCAACTGTCTTGTAAACAGTCGGTTGCAGGTTCAACTCCTGTCACCAGCCCCAGAATGTGGACATGGTGTAGCGGTAGCATGTGAGGCTTCCAACCTCTTGGTGTGGGTTCGAGTCCCACTGTCCATACCAAACGCGATCGTGATGTAGCGGCGAGCATCTGTTCGCGAAGCGTGTCGCTTTGCGACAAATGCGTCACACTCAGCGCATGGGTACCCTTCGGGAACGCTGACGCGAACGAGTCCCATCGATCGCTCTCGTAGTCCTGTAGCTCAACGGTGGAGCATCTGTCTTACAAACAGAGGGTTGCGGGTATCTCCTTCGGAGACGCTACGCGAACAAATCCTGCCAGAACTACCAATTGTGGGAGTGTAGCTCAATTGAACAGAGCACCGATCTTCTAAATCGGCTGGTGTAGGTTCAATTCCTACCACTCCTGCCATATGGGTCTGTAGCTTAACTGGGAAAGCGTCTGCCTTGCAAGCAGAAAGATGTCGGTATTGCCTTCGGCAACGCTTACGCGAACAAATCCGACCAGAATCCACCAAACCTGGGTCTGTAGCTTTAGTGGCAGAGCGCCTAAACCACCTTGTACCCTAACAGGCAAAGCTTACATACTAACTTCCTGTTAAGAAGCAAAAACAGCTTTGTAAACTTGTACGAGGGATGAGTGCAATTCTCATCGGGAGGCAATCGGTTCGATTCCGATCAGATCCACCTATGGTGTCTAAAGTCGAAGTGGTCGAGACGCTTGCCTGTGAAGCAAGTCATTAGCAGGGTTCGAGTCCCGCTAGACACCCTTTATGGAAGGTACGGCTGAAGGTCAGCAACCTGCCTCGTAGCTTGCTTCCCGCAGGGTAAACAGGCGTACAAGTTCATGCTGTAGAGGTTTCTCCTAACAGAGACGCTACGCGGACGATTCTTCCAGTTTCCGCTGATGGAAGGTGCGGCTGTGTGGACGGCAACTGGCTTGAAAGACCAGAGGATAGTGTAACGCTATCGAGGTTTCTCCTAACGGAGACGCTACGCGTTTCTTGAATGCCGCAGGCTATACGATTCCTCCTCCTTCCGTTGTTTTATCGATCAGCAAAAGGTGATAGCAATGGTACATCTTAACGTTTGCAACGGTAGCAACCCTATTTCTCAGGAATTTCCTGACCCTGTTTGTAGTATATTGTAGTATAATTTGTATTATAGATTCAGTTGATCGCTCAACCGAGGAGGTGATTCTGATGAGCGGCATGAAGAAAGCGTATGAAGTGGCGGCGATCGCCGTTCGTCACCGCCTGGCCGAGCAGCGTCCTGAAGACCTGCGCGTGTTGAACAAGCTACGAAAGCAGGATGTCGCTGTGTATGCAGGGAGCTACGATCGCGTTGAAGACATTCTGGCGTGTCTGAAAGTGCCTTGCACCATGAATCCAGATGCATCAAAGCTCGATGCTCAAATCATCTTTGCGAACTGCTCCAGCAGCTACGACAAAGCCCTGATTGAACATCTCAGTCAACAGGTGAATGAAGGTAAGTGGTTGGTCAGTTCTGACTGGGCACTGGGACGATTCATCGAGCCTGCGTTTCCCGGCATGATCAAGTTTACCGGACGGGCAACAGGCGATGAGGTGATTTCTGTAGAGCCAAGCTTGAACAGTCTATGGTCTGATGTGGTGGTGCTGGGAGCCGATCCGCAGTGGTGGTTGGAGGGTAGCAGCCATCCGATCGCCATTCTCAATCCCGATAAGGTGGCGATCGAGGCAGCAAGTCATGATCTGCTATCACGACACAGTGCGCCTGTGGTTGCGGTTAGTTTTGATTGGGGCAAGGGACACGTTTTCCATGTCATCAGCCACTTCTGGTGTAAGCGCAGTCGCACGCCCACCCAACGGCATCAGGGACCCTGTACCGATTTCCTGAAGGCAGGTATGAAGCTGAGCGACGACAGCATCGACAAGGTGTTGGAGATCGCCCAAATCGCAGCCGATACCCTCAACTTCGCTCAACTGCAAAGTGCCGTCACCTCTACCGAGTTGATTGCCCAACTGTGCATCCGAGCCGCCCGTGCGGTTCCTGTCAAGTCGCGATCAGGAATCTTTGCCTGGTAAGCGGTAGCATTCAATGATCTCCTGCGTGCCCTAACTTGTAGAGCCTACATACGAGTACGAGAGGAAACGTGCCACTGCAAGCAGTGGGCGCTTGTGAACGGGTGAAACACATTCGGAAACTCGGTTTTGCGACCTGTTCCAACTTAAACGGAGAAAGTTTCCGAATATGTTTTGCAAAGAACCTGGGAGGTGGGCTTAGAAGTAGCCATCCTTGAAAGAGTGTGTAAGAACTCACCAGCGGAGCACCCCAAGTAACTGAGAAAGCGCAATGCTCTCAAAACTTGCACGTAGGAGATCCATTGAAAAGACGAAGAGATAAGGAGCAACCATGACTATTTACTTCTATATTGAACGAGGAAAGCCCTACGGTTGCTTCTCTAACTTCTCAGCGCATGGTTTCATGCTCGATGAGTTGTATTGGACAACCAGTGTTCGCGAAGCGTTTCCGTAGGGAAAAACATTACTTCCAGGCACAGAAGTTTGTTGATACTCCCTATCTGGAAAAGGTACACAATCGTTAGTGGGTGTGATGGAATACCGGGAGTGGTGAGACAATGAGCATCTTTTTTCACGAACAGCTTTATCGAACAGATGCGGTAATGGCAAAGCTGAAGGAGTTTCCTGTCGCCATCTGTGGTGCAGGAGCCTTGGGTGCAAATCTGGCTGAGAATCTTGCTCGTGCGGGTTTTGGTAAGCTCAAGGTAATCGATCGCGATCGCATTGAAGAGCGTAATCTTTCCACTCAGCCATACTATCGCTCCGATGTCGGTGCATTTAAAGCCAAGATTTTGGCGAATAATCTGTATCGGGCGATCGGGACAAAGTTAGAAGCTGAAACTAAAGAACTGACTGCAGCAAATACTGCTCAACTACTCAAAGGAAGTGGATTGATTGTTGATGTGTTCGACAACAGCACTTCTCGCCAAGTCGTGAAAGATTACGCTGACCAAACTGGAACTGCTTGCCTTCATGCTGGACTCTCTGCCGACTATGCAGAGGTTATCTGGAATGATGTCTATCGAGTTCCATCCGATGTCAATGATGATGTCTGTGATTATCCACTCGCACGTAATTTGGTGATGTTAACCGTAGCCGTAGCTTGTGAAGCGATCGTTTCTTTTATTGCAATAGCAGAACAACGGCACTTCACAATTACCTTGAAGGATTTGAGTATTCAATCTCTCAAGCTGTAACATGCGATGGTGACTGGGCAACTCTCCGTAGACGGTCACCATCGCTTTTAGTTGTTGCATACGAGTGGAAAGTTGATACCTGGATTCGCTTCTCCTGTTTCCGCTTCACTGCTGCTACTAGGGATGCTTCATATGTGCAACAAGTTGGTCGAGCGCTTTGCCCCAGCCATCATAGAAGCCCATCTCTTCATGTTTCTTGCAGTCCTCTCGATTTCCATGAATGACGATCGCAGTGTATTTCGTTCCCTGCTCGTGTGGTTCAAGCGCAATCACGGCTGTAAATGGAAAGTCAACGCTAGCTTGTTCAGATGTTTGGATAATGGGACGATAGCCCGGTTGCAGGGCATTGGTCCAAACCAGCTTTTTGTTCGGGATAACTTCCAGGTAACATCCAATATTTGGAAACTCTTGCCCCTCTGGGGAACACATTACGGTACGGAAAAGACCACCAGGGCGAAGATCAATCTCGCAGTCGATCGTTTTCCAGGGTGCGGGTGTAAACCAGTGCTTCAGGTGCTCTGGCGTTGTCCAAGCTGCCCAAACCAGCTCTGGTGAAACATCGACGATCCGTTCAAACACCAGGTCGAGTTGAGGATCCGGTTGATGCGTTAATGGAGTCATCGGGATTATCCTTCAGTTGGGTGAGATAAGAATCTAATTGATTGAGGCGAGCTTCCCAAAGGTGGCGTTGTTCTACCATCCACTGTTCAGCCGCCATTAAAGCCTGTGGTGAGAGTTGGTAGGTGCGGATGCGACCTGTTTTTTGAGACTGAACCAATCCACAGTCACTCAAAACATTGAGGTGCTGAGTAAACGATGGCAATGCCATATCGAACGGCTTTGCGAGTTCGCTCACGGCAGCAGAGCCAACACTCAACCGTTCGAGGACAGCACGCCGGGTTGGGTCTGCCAGGGCATAAAAAACGCGATCGAGTTGAATCAATTGGTTAGGCATGTACCTAACTATAGCGCTAATTAATACTTAGGTAAATACCTTTCTTTTGTTGGGTGGCTAAGCGATCGCCTTCTGTTTTTCAGGAGAGGGAGAGGGCGATCGTCTACACCGCCATTTGCTATGGCGCAGATGCCTGCTATTAGCGTGAATTAGCGCAATATCACCTGACTGCACCACCTGTTTTATGTTGAGATCGAAGTTAGATCAAATGATTCCGCCACCCTCCTAAAATAAGATCTTAGGCAGAATCATTCAGTTCAAGAATTGTTAAACCGACAACTAACAAAACTAATAGGTAGTCAAACTGGTCAAAGATGTCACATAATATCGATTTTCAAGATATCGAAGATAGATTAATGCTTCTCCAGCACATTATATTCGGAAGCTATGGCTATTGTGCAACCACTGAAATAGGACGAAATTACTCCCAATATGCGGCAGATGAGTGGCACGAATATTCTGTCAATTTAAAGCGAATAGTAAGTAATCATGTCATCGAGTGTGCAATTAAAATCAGAATCATTGAAGATACATTAAAATCCCTTGGCTCAAAAACTGACTTTAGATTAAAAGATGATGAGGCTAGAGAAGAATTGAGCATAGGTTACGTACATTCTGGGAAAGTAAATCTCTCATTGAGGGAAAGTTGCAATAAGGTTGTGCACGCCACCTCTGTTGATCTAGGCTGGGCTGAGAAAAAGGATAGATCGTCGCGTCCAATCGAATATTGGAATGGTAGATTACATTTACATGGTCAACAACAAGCGAATATTTGGCATGTCGAGCTTGAGATAGAATCCTGGACCCAAGCTCTTCGTATGTACTTATTCTTAATCGATGAGCCTGAGAATGTAGATTTATTTTCAAAAATAACATGATGCTTTTATTGTTTGTTATTAGTGAGACCGCCCTGCTCTCTTGTAGGGTGCGTTCCTTAATGTAACTCTTGCTACTCCACTGATAGATTTCTAGGAACGCACCATGCTCATGCTTGAAGCAAGCGATCGCTGCCCGCAAATGATTTGTGTCAGGTGATGGGTAACGCTATACCGCCTATGTGAGGCACAATGAAGCCGCGCTAGAATGGGCAGAAATGTCGCCCGAGCCAATATTCTTCGACTGCAAGCACATCGTTGACTCCGGTTTTGGGTGGCTCATCTTGATGGAGAAGTGACATGGAAAAGCCAGCAAAGAACACGATTTGCCTCTGGTATGATGGCACCGCCGAGGACGCGGCGCGGTTTTACGCCGAGACCTTTCCCGATTCGTCCGTCGATGCAGTACACCACGCACCAGGGGACTTTCCATCGGGGAAGCAAGGGGACGTGTTGACCGTCGAGTTTACCGTGATGGGAATTCCCTGCCTCGGACTCAACGGCGGCTCTATGTTCAAGCACAACGAAGCATTTTCGTTTCAGGTCGCAACCGTTGACCAGGCTGAAACCGATCGCTACTGGAATGCGATCGTCGGCAACGGTGGACAGGAGAGTGCCTGCGGCTGGTGCAAAGATAAATGGGGATTGTCCTGGCAGATTACGCCGATCGCCCTGACGAAAGCGATCGCCGATCCCGATCCTGCTGCCGCCAAGCGCGCGTTCGATGCCATGATGCAGATGAGAAAGATCGACATCGCTGCGATCGAGGCAGCGCAGCGCGGTTAAGCTTATGCCAGATCAACCTGCACCAGAAATCGAACTGTTACGCGCAGCGTACGCAGCCTTCAATGCGCGTGACATTGATGTTGTCCTTGCCCTCATGACTCCCGACGTGCATTGGCCTAAAGCATTCAAAGGCGGTTTTGCTCATGGTCCTGAAGCAGTCCGCACTTACTGGACAGAGCAATGGAGCGAGATCAATCCACACGTTAATCCGATTGCCTTTCAGCCGGAGGATGCTGGGAAGATTTTGGTCGAGGTGCATCAGGTTGTGCGCGATCTTGCCGGAGTCGTGCTTGCCGATGAACATGTGGGTCACCGTTTCACCATTGAGCGTGGCTTGATTCAATCGATGGAAGTCTGTCCCCTACCATCGTCCGACCTCGGTGCCTAATCACTCACTCTAGTGAACAGGCTAGCGTTCAGCCCCCTGCTGCTTGTCTTTTCAGAAGCAAGTTTGAAAGTACCTCAGCCACGAGATCGCTTCGATTTCAGAGTTTTCCATGATTCTACTCTTTGCCAGCCTATGAAGACACCCGATCAATGTGAGAGTATGGTGGACATTCGAGCCGAAATCGATCGGTTAGACCGTCAAGTTGTTGCGCTTCTGGGTCAGCGTTTCGCCTATGTCAAAGCTGCCTCTAAATTTAAGACGAGTGAAACGACAATCAGAGCACCTGAACGCTTGCAAGCGATGTTGCAGCAACGCCGGGACTGGGCAGAAGAGGAAGGATTAGATGCTGATGCGATCGAAAAAATGTATCAGGATTTGGTGAATCACTTCATTGACGAGGAAATGAAGCATTGGCAACAATCCGAAATTAAGTAGTGTCTAATCAACCGCATGAGGGATGTTATGCAGAAACGTTTTGTCTAAAAATGGCTAGACGCCAATAGACATCGTCAGATGTGCCGTATGAGGAAAGGAAGAGGTATGGCTAAGCTCGTGTTCGGAATGAACCAGTCCCTGGACGGCTATGTCGATCATCTGGCGTTTGCGCCAAGCCCCACGCTCTTCCGCCATTTCATCGAGGAGGCTCAGGGGCAGGCGGGCAGTGTGTATGGTCGCAAAATGTATGAGGTTATGCGGTACTGGGACGACGATCATCCTGAATGGGATGTAGAGGAACACGCCTTCGCCTCGGCATGGCGGAGCCAGCCGAAATGGGTCGTCTCGCGCTCGTTGCAGTCCGTCGGACCCAACACCACGCTTGTTCAGGATGATCTCGAGGGCGCGATCCGCAATCTGAAGGCCGAGCGCGAGGGGGAGATCGAAGTGGCTGGCCCGGACTTGGCGCGAAGCCTCACCGAACTTGGACTGATCGATGAGTATCGAATCTACCTGCACCCTGTTGTGCTTGGTCACGGCAAGCCATACTTCGCCGGACCCCAGCCACCGCTCCGCCTAATGACGCATGATCGGATTGGCGAGGATGTGCTCAGGTTGACCTACGTTCCTGCTTAGTCTCGCGACTCGCGTGATGGAAATTGCCGCTGAAGTCCTTAGGTCAGACCCAACGCGATGGGAACGAACCCCGACGACTGGCGCGTGCAGAAGGGGCAGCTATTTGCCAACCCCTCCCGAACCTGTGTTCGACAGAAGGCCGCGTGACCATGAATATAATCGTTCGTCGGATTAGCCGACTATTGGCAGCGATCGATGGTGGAGTTCAAGGCGAATCTGCCTTATTATGGCGTCACGGTGCGGGTCGCTCCAGAGGCAATGTCCTGGTTACGGTATGCGGGATATTTTGCTCGCATCGAACAGATTCATCCACCAGATGCTGATGGCTGGATTCCGATGACGCTGCGGTTTGATGTCGAGAAAGCCACTTGTGCCTATGTGTTAGGATTTGGCGCACAAATGGAAGTGATTGAACCCTTAGCGTTACGCGATCGTGTTGTAGAAGCGGCAAAAGCGGCGATCGTACTGTACACCGAACATTGAATAAACGTGATGAAGTTACCCAATCAGGGGAAGTGATTCGAGGAAGGCAATTAAAGGTTGCAAAAACTTTTTCCCTAAAAGAACTGCCAATATTCCACAGGTCAAAACCAGTGCTGCCATGACTTCGCCATACAGCGGTTTCATTTCTAGCGTTGAGAGTGAAAGATAGGTCAGAGGAATCAGTGCCAGCAACCCTCCAAAGGCAATGCCCACAAGAAACTGCTGAGACAACTCGGTGAAAGTACGACGCTTCGGACTATTCTCTTCAGGGGTCATAGGAATATGCTTGATATTTCTTCTCTAAGAGTAGCAAATTCACTTACTATGCTAACCTGACTCACCTCTAACTGTTTTTATTGCCATGAGAATTCAGCAGGCAACGTGAAAAGCAATCACAGAATTTTGATATTGACATAAGGTAACTACTCAGGAAATAGAACCTAATGATTCACTTGATAGCGTGACAATATGAAACCATTAACTTCCAATATTACCCAACCCTCCTGGCGCACACTTCATAAGGGTTATTGACCCCGAGCAAAGGGTAACTCGATAACAAACTGAACTCCATTTGCACTACTTTCAGCGTGAATTGAACCGCCTAAATAGATGACTTGTTTCTTGACGAGGGTCAGCCCCAGCCCAGTTCCACCCTGGTTCCAGCGATCGCTAACCGGAATTCGGTAGAACTTGTCAAAGATTCGAGACAATTCTGCTGCTGGAATTTCAATACCCGAATTGCGAACCACCAGTCTCAGTCGCTCTCTGACAGATTCAGCACTGACGGTAATCACTTCTCCGGGAGGGGTGTATTTGCAGGCATTGGTCAGCAACTCTGTCATGATGCGCGTCAATATTGAAATATCGGAAACGAGGATTGGCAGGGTAGAAGGGACAAATACATCTAACCGTTGTTGCCGTTCCTGGGCGCGTTCTTGATAAGCCTGGATAATTTGGACCATCCATTCCCCGACCTCGATTGAGGTTAATTCAATCAGAATCACCTCGGCTTCCAAACGTTGTAGATCTAACAGGTTATTGACTAAGTTGAGTTCCTGGTCACATTCCTTGCGCAAGATACTCAGATATTGCTCGATTCGTTGGGATTGAGAATTAACTTCTGACTCTGAAGGCGATAATCGTCGTCGGTTTAAATTGATTTCCAACAAGTGGATCGCCATTTTGATGTTGGTTAACGGCGATCGCAACTCATGGGAAACGGTGCTTAGAAAATCATCTTTTAGTTGAGCAAGTTGCTGAAGCTCATGCATTTCCTTTTCTAGAAGTTGTGCTCGCAGTATAGAAAAGGACTGCTCTTGAAGCGACTGTCGGTTGGTAACATCTCGAAAAACCATAACGGCTCCCGTTACAGCCCCCTCATCATCTTTGAGTGGAGCCGCGCTGTCTGCGATTAAAATCTGACTACCATCTTGTCTAGTTAATAGAGCTGGATTAATTAAGTAGGCAATTTCGCCTGTCTGAAGGACTTGTATGATTGGATGTTCGATCGGAACTTGCGTCTGTTCATCACATAGGGAGAACACCTGAGACAGAGGACGGTTCAGAACTTCCTGAAGTTGACAACTCATGAGCGACTCCGCTACCAGGTTAAGGTATTTCACCTGACCTTGCGTGTTGGTGACAATGACTCCATCGCCGATCGCCTTCAGAACCGTTGCCATCCATTTCCGATCTTCTCTTAATTGAATTGCCCTCGCCTGCTGTTGCAGCGCCAGGGTCATTGCAACATAGAGATCGGACTCTTTAATGGGTTTAAGAATATAGCCAAAGGGTTCTGTCTCGGTGGCTCGACCGACGGTGGCTTTGTCTGAATAGCCGGTTGTATAGATAATCGGAATTTGCAATTCATTCCAGATCTGCTGAGCCGCTTGAATGCCATCCATCTCTCCTTCAAGCCGAATGTCCATCAGCACAATATCCGGCTGGAGTTCTCTGGCTTTGATGATGGCTTCCTCTCCAGAGGCTACGATCGCCACAACCAAGTAGCCTAATTCTTCCAGGCAGCCTCTCACATCGATGGCGACGACCCACTCGTCCTCAACGACGAGCACCCGCACTGCTGTTGAAGCCGATGCACCCGTACCATTCGTCATCCGTCTTCTCCTGGAAACAGGATGTGGAACTCTGTGCCACTTTGACAATTGGCTTGCAGCGTTCCTTTTAACTGCTGCACAAACCCCTGAACGAGTTGCAACCCTAACGTGCTTAAATTTGACATATCAACGTGATGTGGAAGCCCAGCTCCATTATCTCCAATATTAAGTGAGTATGTAAAATTGTTTGCATTTATCTTCACTTTTGTGAGATTAACGTAGATGCATGGATCGCATTGTTTCGATAGAGGAAATGCGTATTTCAGGGAGTTACTTAACAATTCATTGATAATCAATCCACAACGAATTGCCTTGTCAATATTCAGCAAGGCAGGTTCAATTGCAATTCTTAAATCAAGCTGGATACGGTTGATGTTATATGTGCTTACCAGGTTGGTGATTAAACTGGGAATATAGTCGGCGAGATTGATGCGGGAAAGATCTTCAGATTGATAGAGTTTTTCGTGAATCAGGGCGATCGCCTCAATCCGGCTCTGGCTATCCAGCAGGGCATTCGCTGCCAGTTGATCTTTGAGCTTACGACGTTGCAGGCGCAGCAGACTGTAGACAATTTGTAAGTTATTTTTGACGCGATGATGGATCTCTTTAAGCAGTACCTCTTTCTCTCGCAGGGATGCTTGAAGTTTCGCTTCTGCCTGTTTTCGATCGTGAATATCGGTCAGGGTGCCAATATAACCAATCAACTCTCCGTTAGCATTCGTTTCGGGCGTCACCTGACAGTAATACCAGAGGATGCTTCCATCTGGGCGAACAATTCTCGCTTCGTTCTGGAAGAACTCCCCGGGTTGATGCGATTCTACCCAATGTGACCAGGCGTTGATCGTGCGATCACGATCCTCTGGATGCAGCGTCTGGAGCCATTCGGTTCCCATTCCTGTCTTTGAAGGTTGACCCGTCATCTCACACCAGCGATCGTTCACATAGCTACAATTGCCATCTGCGTCATACCGAAAGATTGCCACCGGAGCCGTTTCTGTCAATGTTGTAAAGCGATGGTTACTCTCGCGTAAGGCTGCCTCAACTTCTTTAAGCGCAGTAATGTCTCGCCCAACCGCTTGCACCTCCTGCAAGCAACCTTGATGATCAAAAAAGGCTCGGTTGACCCATTGAGTCCAACGGACTTCACCCCTGACCACCACTCGGTTTTCGATCACCACGGTAGGATTGTCAGCACTGATGGATTGCACCAATCGCGTCACAGTGTCCTGATCCGGCTTAAAAATCACAGGCGCATAGCTCTGACCAATCACCTCCTCGGGTCGCAGCCCAAAGTAGCGACAGTAGGCTTCATTGGCAAACAACATCGTACTATCGGGCGAAAACCGGGCAATGAGTTCTGTTTGATCTTCCACAATGGCACGATAGCGGGCTTCACTCAGCTTTAAGGCTTGCTCCGCTTGCTCATGCTCGGCTTCAATGCGCTTGCGCTCCGTAATATCTTTGACCCGGACTAGGTTTACCGTTTGTCCGGCAACTGTAATTGGCTTCGCGGCAATATTGCCCCAAAAGAAATTGCCTTGGCGAGTCACATACTCGATTTCTCGACTCCAAACTCCCTTTGACTGCATTTCTGCCACGATCGCGTCTAACTCATCCGGAGAAAATTGATCCCGTTGAAGGCTTTGTCCTTCAATGCCAATGAGCTCGATTTTGTCAACTGCCTGAAACATCCTTACCGCCTGATGATTGCAATCCAGCGTCAACAATGTTTCTGGATCAACCAGAAACAAGGCATCTGCCGATTCATGAAAAAATGCCTCTCGCAAATCTCGATTGTGCAGAAGTTCCACTTCCATGCGTTTACGTTCGGCAATTTCTTGTTGCAATGCCCAATTCGCTGTCTCCAGTGCTGCTCGACTGGGAAAGGCAAGGGCTTTGGGTATCAGGGGAAACAGGGCGATCGCGGTGCTCAACGAGACGATGGCGGTAATGGCCTTGATGCCGCCGGATAACCAATAGGTGGGATACCAGAGCGTCCAAATTGACATCAAATGAGAGGTGCCACAGGCGGTAATAAATGCGGCAAATAGAAGAAAGACCCAGTCGAAGGGCAAATCCTTGCGCTTTTGGATGAAATGAAACAGCGTAATGGGAATGGAATAGTAGGCGAGAGCAATCGCCGAGTCTGAAATAACGTGTAGCCAAACCAGGGTAGGCTGCCACAGAAAACAATGCCCGTGAGGGATAAATGACTCTGAGTTAAAGAGAGACGTGATTAAATCAACCATAGGATTACCCTAATGTTGAAGTACTGATTTTCATAGCTAATATAAAAGTAAACCCTAATTTTTCTATATCCGATCACTGGCTCTACTTTTATACAGGAGATCCCGCCCCCTTTAGTTTAGAAATAGGCCGCTCGCCTACATGAATCAATCCTTTACAGAGGAGACAGCTTCTTGATTCCGACTAGATAACCGAGCGATTGGAGTCAGGCTCCAGATAGGCGTGATGTCATTTGCGCTCCGTTACACATTTTCTTAAAGCCAGAATTGATTCAACCCGTCCCTGCAGCCTTTGATGATGAAACCAGTAACACTGTGTAAAGAAGGACGATCGCTCGTTATCCTCAACTTTGGGAGCAGGAAAACCCAACCGCAACCAGTTTAGAGTAGTGAAATGGTCATTTAGTAGAAGATAACGTGATGAAATGACAAATCAAGGATTACTTTTTTAGCTTCTCATTTTCTGATAACTCAACCATGTTGCGACGTTTTTCTTCCAGTTCAAACTTGATGACGATTGGCATTATTTTGATTGCGATCGCCTTCGTCATTCTGTTTTTTCTGCCGTCACTGGTTAGCCTTCGTCTCAATCTATTAATCTCATCACTGGTTAATCAACGCGGTAGCGTTATAACGGACAGCCCAGAGATCATTGCCCTTAGAAGAATCATTGCAGACAGCTATTTCCTTCAAAACGCTTATCTCTTCTTAACGGGTATTGTTTTGCTAGTGACCGGACTATTTAAACACACTAATCGTTAGGGAAAAATCATCCTTCTACAGATACTTGTGAACTTATCTACTAAGGCTCTACGTCAAATCATGAAGAATTTTACGATAATCCAGATATAAGAGCAAAATACATTGCCCGTCGCACTCAACCTGACAATCCTAACGACATGCTTGAACGTCCGATTTTTCTAGAAATGGTAGGCAATACGTAAATTAATTCACGCTTCCCCAGCCCGCGATAGAACTTAAGGAGTACTTGACGAACCATCTAACTTATGGAACCCTATATCAGCCTGATTACGCTCGGAGTTTCTGACCTTGTTCGTTCCACCACCTTTTACAAGCAAGGGTTGGGTTTACCTACGAAAGAAGAGTTTGAGGGCGTGACTTTTTTGAATCTTAGAGGAACCTGGCTGGCTCTTTATCCCCGTGAGGCACTTGCAGCCGATGCTCACGTTTCAGCAGCAGGCAGCGGTTTTACAGGGTTTACTCTGGCACATAATGTGAAGTCAAAGGAAGCGGTCGATTCTGTCCTTGAACAAGCAAAAGCGGCAGGAGCGACTGTTCTCAAACCTGCACAAGATACTGACTGGGGTGGGTATTCTGGTTACTTCGCTGACCCCGATGGCTACCTGTGGGAAGTCGCCTGGAATCCGCATTTTGATTTGACAAATGGATAGCTGTTCATGGTCACAACAAGAGTAATCAAATGATGGCTAAAGTTACCCCACAAAATATCAATTCAAGCTTTGTTGTGCTTGATGATGCGAACAATGCAATTTCGATCTCGGTGGGCGATCTCTTTTACGAAAAGTTAGAACAGCAATTTGGAGACTTTAAGGGAAAGCGGTTGATTTCCCACTACACCTTCGAGCAAGACTGGGAGAGCTGGGAAAGACACCCTGCTGGAGAGGAATTTGTGTGCCTTTTATCGGGACAGATTGATTTTGTGCTGGAGCAAGATGGAGGTGAGGAAGTCGTGTCTCTCAACACCCCTGGGCAGTACATTTTAGTGCCACGCGGAGTATGGCATACGGCTAAGGTTCATACCTCCAGCTCGGTGTTATTTATCACGCCTGGAGAAGGAACCCAGAGTCGATCGCTTTCCTAAGTCCTACGGCGAACTAGAGGTGTTGTAATATCTGGCAACTGGGATGTCGAATTAGGCGATCGCCGACCAACTCTTTGTCAGCCTTGCTACCGTTAAATGGCACACTCGCAACATCTATGGCAAATTGGAGGTGAATAATCGAACTCAAGTGGTGGCCAGAGCGAGGGAACTAGGAATTATCAGATAGATGGTGCAAAGAGTACTTTACAGCAATCAACTATTATTTTAACTAGACTTTAGGTTTAGCAAACTTTGAACAAGATTTGGAAGTCTGCTACAACAAGGATTTGAATATTCATCCAATGCATCACGTTGAATTTGTTCCGCAATTCGCTCGGCTCGCTGAATTGCTTGAGTTGTCAAATCTTTCAGGGGTTTTGGGTAAAGGCATATTGACTTTTCATAGTCAGGAATATAATCTTTTAGTAGAGCAATTACTCTATCACGGTTAATCTGTGAGAAATGGTCTCGAAAATGAATTAAATACCAGAACTCAAAGCATGGATTTGTAATTGCAAGGTGAACATTCTGACTTGTAGCTCTGTCGATTGCACCCTTCCAATTCTCATAATTCTGCTCGATATGCTCGTCTCCATCAAAAATAGCCCATGCTTTGTCCCCTTGAGTCCAGCTTTTTTCTCGCCTCATTTCTTGACGCTTTTCAATAGCTGTATCAATAACACTGCGTGGATCAGTTTTACCACGATGAGGCACTAAGATGATTTGTAAAGTAGTAAGACGCAACTCTTTGCGAATACTTTCAAAGTAACCTGGCTCTGTCTTGCTTCCTTCACAAGCAATGAGTACTTTTTGACCAATTTTCTTACTTGGTCTTTGACGACCTAATTTTCTTGGCACTTCTCTTCACCCTGCAAAATCAGTTCTTCATCGGATGGAAGCAGAGGGACAGCTCCAAAACGACCGTCTAAGTAGGCTTTATCAACTGCCAAGTCATTTCGCACATGGAAATCTGTTAGGGGATATAGCTCAGTGCTTTGATTAGAACTCTTCTGTGTAAACCAGATCTGATCACGACGTAGCAAATTATTTCTTTGGAGTGTATTATCGTGGCTAGTAAAGATTAATTGTGCAGATTTAGGGTTGGTTTTCAAATTCTGAAACATTTTAACAATAGTACGCACAATATTAGGATGTAGATTAGTTCCCAATTCATCAATCACTGTTAGTCCACCTATACGAAAAGCTAAAATCATACGATACGCAAGACTAAAAAGCCGCTGAGTACCGAGAGACTCCTCCTCAAAAGACCATTGAAGCTCCTTCCCTTCATTAGTTTTATGCAAGGCATGTATATCAACATCAGCCTCTTCATTACTCTTCTTTTGAATGTCTATTCCAGAAAGACCAGTGTCGAACTTTTTAATTATTTTCAGAGCTTCTTTATGAATCTGTTGAGACGATGTAGAGACATCCGAATCATGTAAAACTGTAATAGCGAAAAGATCATAAGATTCATTTCCTAGACTAGTTCCTTGCCAGCGTAATCTTAACCATCTACACAGAAGTTCAATTACATCTACTTCGAGTTTTAGCAGTATGCTTATAAATGATTCATTGTCTCTAACACTTTTTTGAAGCTGCGTATGAGATCCAGAAAAATCTGAACCATTCTTCCATTCATTTCTCTTTAACTCTTCATTCCACTTACGTTGAAATAAACGACGAGGACGTTTAGTTTCAGGAAGTGTATACTCTAAACTCTCCGAGAGTATGAGTTTTTGATTAAGCGTTAAAGAATAAGTGTAGATAATATTATTAAAAAGGGTTCGCAGCTCGAACCGTGTTGATTTTTGAGGGGAGATAATATCTAGCCTAAAAGGGGTAGGTTTTGCATACTTAAAAATTCGTGAAACTCCTACTGATTCCTGACTACCATACGTCATGAGTAACAACAGATAGTCTAGAGCTTGAATAACGTTGCTTTTCCCCGATGCATTAGCTCCGAAGATTGCTAAAACAGGTAGAAGTTCGATGTTCCACTTTTCAAGTCGATATCCTGGTGTAATCTCATTGTCTGATTTAGCTCGCTTGTTCTTATGGCTCTGACTTCCTTGACGAGAATGCTGTGCCACTGCACTGAGAGTGACAGGCTCTTTAATAGAACGGTAGTTCTCCACTGTGAAGTCTACAAGCATGACTCGGGTTCCATCGGGCTATTTTTTGTGAATTATTCACGATAATCATACTCTAGCAAGTGCATTTCTCACCACTTCCGTGCATGATTGTAATAATTTCCTTCTCAAGCTGTTACTCTAACTATCCTTTTGGCTAGTGAAGTGTTGAGGCGATCGCGCCACACTAGATCGGGCAAGGACTTCTGATCACGGAAGGTCTAAACATGGAAAAACAAATTGTTCATCTGTTTGTATTCAATACGCTTGCGGATTGGGAAACAGGATACGCCGTTGCTGGAATTAATAATCCAGACATGCAAAAACAGCCGGGACGGTATCAGATTCAAACGGTTGGTCTAACGGCTGAACCTATCACCACGATCGGCGGACTCACCATTCTTCCTGACCTTACCCTCAATGAATTGGAACCCGGCGTGATGTTGATTTTGCCAGGAGGTGAAGCCTGGGATAGGGGTGAAAACTCAAAAATTCTGGAGTCTGCGAAAGCCTGGTTGGCAGCGGATATTCCGGTTGCTGCGATTTGTGGTGCTACCGCAGGATTAGCTCGTGCTGGCCTTTTGGATGATATTCCACACACCAGTAATGCTTCAGAATATTTGCAAGCAACGAACTATCGGGGGTCAGCCTTATATCAAAATCAGCCCGTTGTCACTGCTGGTAATGTGATTACAGCGAACTCCACCGCACCTCTTGAATTTGCCTACCATATCTTCAAAAAGCTTGACCTCTACGAGCCGCCCGTTTTAGAAGCCTGGTATGGATTATTTAAAACGGGGGATGCATCCTACTACTTCACGCTGGAACAGCTAACCACTTGACCCATTTTCGAGTGAAGCGGTCTAAAAGACGATCTATTCTGGAGCAAGTGGAATGAGGTTGCGCTACAGATTACTTCTGCTAGGGACGTTGATCGTTCTGGTGTTCCAACTCAGGGCAAATGCGGTTCAGCCAACCCTTGAGATGAAAATCGATCGCTTCATCACTCATCAGATGTCAACTCAACACATTCCTGGTCTAGCTCTGGCAATTACCCACGAAAATCAGGTGATGTATGTCAAAGGCTATGGCAAAGCAAATACCCGGCAACTTGTTACTCCACAAACTCAATTCCCGATCGCGTCGTTGAGTAAATCCTTTACAGCGATCGCAGTGCTGCAATTAGTAGAAGCTGGGAAGATTGATTTGGATGCCCCTGTGAAACAATACCTACCAAACTTCACTCTGGCTGATACTCAAACGGCTGATCAGATCACGATTCGTCATCTACTGAACCATACCAGTGGATTGTCTGATTTTGGTTTTTCAGAAGCATTTCTACCTCAACCCACCACCCATGCAGAACGAGTCGATAGTTTGCATAACGCACGTTTTGTTGCGGCTCCTGGAATGCAATTTCACTATTTCAATCCCAACTATGATGTCTTGGCGCGAGTGGTGGAAGTAGCTAATGGTCAATCTTTTGGGGAGTATTTGCGATCGCACATTTTCGTCCCACTCCAGATGTCACAGACATTCCATGCCACAACAATGGCTGAGGCACTTCAGCGCGGAGATCGTATGGCAACGGGACATTTAATGGCGTTTGCAATTCCGTTTGCGGCTCCAGAACTATCGGGCTACCTGGGCGGCAATGCTAGCGTTATTTCCACTGCAGAGGATATGGCAAAGTATCTGATTCTGCACAGTAATGAGGGACGGTTTGCAGACAAGCAATTACTAACTTCAGACAGCCTGGCTCTCATGCATACGCCACCACTGCAAATTAAAAGTTCTTATGCAATGGGATGGTTTGTCACAACAGAACATGGCAGAAAAATTCTCCAGCACAATGGTATTTTGTCCACGTTCTACACCGATGTTGCTGTATTACCGAATGAAAAATACGGCATTGCTCTGCTCTACCCCATTAGTGCAATGTCGCTGATTGCGTTTGCGCTACCGCAAATCAAAACCGGATTAATCCAATTACTCACAGATGGAATGCTTCCTTTAAGTGGTTTCAGCATTAATCTCTGGGGTTTCAGCCTCGCAATCTTGACAATCATTGGTGTAGCATTGGCAGTTCGTAGTCTTCTATATTTTCCCCAGTGGAAACGAACGATCCACACGACACCCAAATGGCAGATAATTTTGAGTATTGCATGGATGTTTTTTCCTTTCGTTATAGTGCTGGCGATGCCCTGGTTGGTGGAGATGATGAGCGATCGCATTTTCAACTACCAACAACTCTTCCGAGCCATGCCCGATGTCATGCTTTGGCTGGGTCTGTGTGCAGTGTTAGGTTCCATCAACGGAGCGATCCGTCTTATTGCCTACGCCGATAATGGGCGGTCATGAAGTGCTGCCACTGCCCATCATCTCTCAACATATGGGATGTCAGAACTCGGTGATCGTCGCTCTTGAACTCAATGACATCTTTGTACTTACCGAGTTTTCCGTCCCCTGTCATGGAAGGGCCATCGGAGTTGAGCGTCAGCACAGTTTCAGAAGCATCCAGTTCACCGTCATATATCCAGAGATAGGTCATCATTGAGCCAATCCAGGTGCCCACATAACGTTGCTTCTGGGGATCGTAGCCAAGGGTCATGAGCGTTGTTGCAGCCCCACCACACGGCATCTCACCCTGTCCTTCTGCCAGAAACCAGAGTCCACCTAGCGATCGCACTGTTTCTGTTCCTTGTGATTTTTCGGGAGGTTGATTGGGTTCCATCATCACTTCGGTTTCATAAGTCCACTCACCGACAAGTTTCTGGAGCCACTGATGTTCTTTTTGAGGTTGAGCAGGCAGGCATGACGTTTGTTCAGTTTGAATCGTTTCCATTCTTTATCTCCTTGTAATGAGCGATTGAGAAGTGCGATCGCAGTCGATTTATCGCAGTAGATTTAACGTAGAAGTGCCGCATCTCTATCCGTATGTTGGCTTCTGCGGATACCCAGGAGGTGAGTCTTCAAAGTCTTCCTGCCGTCCGTAGGGCGTCACATCAAGCAAGCTGTAGGAATCGGTCAGGGATTCAACGCCACGGGCGTAGGTCGAGTAGGTGTGGAAAACATCGTCACCCAGGCGGAAGAAAACACTCAAACCTGGTTTTTCACCTTCCACAATGGCACTGGGGATGCCTCTGCTTTCCAGTTCAGCTCTAGTTAGATAGTTGTACTCAATAGGTGCAATATCCTCATTTGGCGTGACGTTGAAATCGTAGTTAAAATCGCTGCCAAAGGAGGAATACCAGGGAAGTATCCATCCCTTTAATGTCTTGTAAGCTTCCAGCTTAGAGAACGGGGCGAGAGAGACTAATGCGAAGGCCGTGTCACGGTCATTCAGCATCGATAGATCGCCCAGCGAATTAACAAAGCCTGTACAACCCATACAGCCCTTCTCCCACTCTGGCGCAAACATAAAGTGGTAGATGATCAGTTGAGTTCGCCTCTCAAACAAATCAATGAGTTTAGCAGAACCGTTTGATCCTTCAAAAGTATATTCCTTTTCAAGTTTAACCATTGGTAGCCTGCGTCGTTCGGCATTGACGCGATCGCGCTGCTTGGTCAACTCTTTTTCGTGTTCAAGCAATGTTTTACGGGCAGTCAGCCACTCGTCTTTTCCAACAACGTTTGGATGGGCAATTGCATTCTGAATCATGGTGAATCTCCATAGCGTAATGGTTGAAGCAGGATGAAATGTGTAGCTTACACCTCTACCTTTTCGTTGGCAGATTCAGTCTGGGCGATCGCGCTGGGTTCCATGTAAATTAATTCCCAAATGTGACCATCCAAATCTTGAAACCCATGTGCGTACATAAATCCGTGGTCTTGAGGTTCGTTATAGGTTGTGCCGCCAGCGGCAACGGCTTGACGAACCATCTTATCCACTTTTTCTCGATTTTCCACTGATAGACACGTCAGCACTTCGGTACTTTTTGTGGCGTCACAAATCGCGTTTGGCGTGAATGTCCGAAACTTCTCATGGGTCAAAAGCATCACAAAGATGTTTTCGGACACAATCATGCAGGTAGCTGTTTCATCGGTGAATTGAGGATTGAACTGAAAGCCGAGTTGTGTAAAAAACGAGATCGATTGCTGGAGATTTTTGACAGGTAAATTGACAAAAATTTGAGTACTCATGATTTCTCCTGCGTAGTGTTTTGAAATTGATTTGTGAGACGCTGAAAGTAGATTGGGAAGCGGTAAAAACTCAAGCAACCTGCTCACAGTTGACCATCCACGGTGTCCCAAACTGATCGATCAACATGCCAAAGCGGGATGACCAGAACGTTTGCGCGATCGGCATTTTTACTTTGCCGTTTTCTGCCAGAGCGTGAAAAAGTCGTTCTGCCTCGGCGGGTTCGGATACGCTCACCTGAACGTAGAAGCCTTGCGGGGGTTCAAAATATCCCGGAGGGCAGTCAGAACCCATCAACAAGCGATCGCCTAAATCCAAACAAGCGTGCATGATTTTGCCATGCCACTCTGGAGAGACATCTTCTGCAGAGGGTGCCTCCTTGTGGGTCATCATCATGGTGATTTTGCCACCAAGACATTGCTCGTAGAACTTGAATGCTGCCTCACAGTTGCCATCGAACATGAGATAAGAATTGATTTTCATGACGGATTCCTTTTATGAATGTGTTCTTGTAGGAGCGGGTGGATGTCGTTGGTCTATCAAACCCGCCCGTACAATCAGATTTAGGAGTTAAGGGTGAAAACTGCTTTAGCAGATGAAATTACTCCTGCTGTCGCGTTTCAACCTGGGCGCGAATGCGGTCTTCCTGCTCCTTTAATTCGGGGGTCAGGAGTTCACCAAAATCCTCTGCCTCGAATACGGGGCGAATCTCAATCTCGGAATCTCTGGGCATTGGGTTGGGGCAACGCTTCACCCAGGCGATCGCCTCTTCCATTGAATCCACCTGCCACAGCCAGTACCCTGCAACGAGATCCTGCGCTGGAGTAAACGGTCCCTGGGTGACGCTGCGATCCGTTCCTGAAAAGTGAACTCGTACCCCTTTTGAGCTAGGATGAAGCCCCTCAGCCGCGAGCAAGATACCCGCCTTGGCTAATTCTTCGTTGTATTGCCCCATTTCAGTTAAAAGCTGTTCGCTCGGCATCACTCCAGTTTCGGAGTCCTGGGTTGCTTTGACGAAGACCATGACTTTCATTGTGAAATCTCCTGTTGAGTGGTTTTGAGTTGAATGGTTAGCTGACGGTCATGACGGTGCGGGTAAGCCCGCAATTTCAAGCACGGGGCGAATTTCGACGGTGCCCACTCGCGCCCCTGGAATGCGGTTGGCGATCGCGATGGCTTCATCCAAATCTTGAGCATTGACCAGGTAGAAGCCGCCCAATTGCTCACGGGTTTCGGCAAACGGTCCATCGGTCACCAGTGATTTACCGTCACGGACGCGAACACTGGTAGCCGTTGCAACGGGATGGAGGGGAGCAGATGCCACGAATTGTCCCTTTGTATGCAGATCTTGGGCGACTTGGGCAGACTCCACGTAGCAATGCTCCCGCTCAGTGTTGCTCATAGCGTTTTCGTCCATATAGATCAGCAGCAAATATTTCATTCGGTTGTCTCCTTTGTCGTTAAGTCGAATGGGAGTTGCTTAGATCGACATCTCGTTGAAAAATTTTTTGTTGAGTACGATCGAGCTTTGCCTTCTTTGTCAGTTAGTCGAACGGCAACCACCCAAATCGACACCTCTCAAAAACTCAATTTATAGTACATTTGTTCTTTGTTGTCATTGTATTCCTTTTGTCAGTCAGTCGAACGGGAGATCTTCAAATCGACACCTTGTCCAAAATTCTTTGTGTTTTTTTATGACAAGTATGGCTTCAACCGCACAATCCGATGTTGCTCAGGTAATTTCCGATCTTCATCGCACTGACTGGGGGCGCATCGTCGCTATCCTAATTCGGCTGGTCGGGGATTTTGATCTGGCTGAAGAAGCTGCACAAGAAGCGTTTGCAGCGGCAGTGACCCAGTGGGAAAGCAGCGGTATTCCCGATCGTCCCCGTGCCTGGATTATCCGAACTGCGCGATATAAAGCGATCGATCGCCTGCGACGACGAACAAGATTGACGGAAAAACTAGAATGGTACACGGCATCGGGGTTAATTCCATCCAGTGAAGAACCAATCTACGACAGTGATGAGATTCTAGATGACCGTTTGCGATTAATCTTTACCTGTTGTCACCCCGCACTGGCGATCGAGACTCAGGTGGCATTGACCCTCCGAATGCTGGGAGGACTGGAAACCGACGAAATTGCTCGCGCCTTTCTCGTACCGACTGCGACAATGGCACAGCGACTAGTTCGTGCTAAACGCAAAATTCGAGATGCAGGTATTCCTTACAAAGTGCCAGAAACAACCGATCTCACTCCTCGGATAGAGGCAGTTCTGACGGTAATCTATCTCATCTTTAATGAAGGTTATGCGGCAACCAAAGGAGATTCGATCGTGCGGACTGACCTCTGCACCGAGGCGATTCGACTGGTACAACTGGTGCGGCAATTGATGGCACCCCAACCCCCCTCAGAAGTTACCGCACTGGTAGCATTGATGTTACTGCACGACTCGCGGCGAGATGCTCGTTCAGATGAAGCGGGCGATCTGATTCTGCTAGAAGACCAAGATCGGAGCCGTTGGAACCATTCACAAATCGCTGAGGCGTTACCTTTGGTAGAAGAAGCATTGCGAGATGGAGCGGGAGTATATGCCCTACAAGCAGCGATCGCCGCCCTCCACTGTCAGGCAACCCACGCCGAAGAAACTGACTGGGCACAGATTGTGCAACTCTATGAAGTTTTGGAACGCTTGCAACCTTCACCCATTGTGACTTTGAATCGCGCAGTGGCGATCGCGATGGCAGATGGCTCCCAAGCGGCATTTGGGCTAATCGATAGACTTGCTCCAGAACTGGATAGCTATCATCTATTTCACGCCATCCGTGCGGATTTATTCCGGCGTGTTGGAGCCTTAGAGGAAGCAAGCCAAAGCTATACACGAGCACTGGAATTGGTGACAAATGACAGTGAGCGTCGATTCCTGGAACGTCGATTGCACGAAGTTAGCCCTCGCGCCTAATCAATCATCTGCTGCTGATACAAATATTCCAGTACCCGTTGAGTGGCTGGCGCACACTGGTTTACATCTCTGTACCTCAGCCACACGATCGCTTCGATCTCAGAGCTAGCAATGATATCACCCGTATAGTCTGCCCCAAAGCAACGCATCGTCACCTGAGTTGGCTCTGTATAGCCATGAGCAACCTCCTGCACGACCATCACCTCAGTTAAAGTTTCAGCGATCAGGCTGACATTGAGTTCCTCCTGAACCTCTCGGCGCAATGCTTCCCAGTCAGACTCACCTTTCTCTGGTTTTCCGCCCGGAAAATAAAACGCATCTTTGCCCGTTGTCCGGGCACACAAAACCTGTCTATCCCTGATGCAAATCCAGGCGACGACATCAACAATCAACACTGTCCTCTGCTCCCTGTTTAAAGCAAGTACGTTTCTCTCATTCATACCCATCTCAAATGATCTCTATGAGTTGATGATTTAATGCTTCGAGATTGATTCCGTAACGCTGAAACAAATCGGTCTGCATGGTCCTATCGGTGTCAGCTAGCCGCATCAACCCCCACAAAAGATGTTCTGTTCCAATCGCCTTCTTGCCTTGAAGCCGAACGACCTGTAAAGCAAGCTCCAGGACAAACTTGCTTTGTGAACTCAATTTAAGATTCTCTCCTGGTTCAAAACTATGCTCATCAGTTATGACTCTCAGTGTTGCACCATTCTCTTGGAGCAATTGAGCAGATGTTGTTGTTGGATCAGCCAGCAATCCAGCTAGCAAGTGTTCTGGTTCAACCTGCGGTTCCTGTGGAGCTATGCCCTGTGCTGGTTGCTGCAACCGTAAGGCTTCATTACGAGCGAAGGTGATGACATGAATTGCCTGTTCTGTGAACCGTTCAAACCCAAACTCAAAACCGAAGAAATTTTTGACTCGTTCAAGTAATGCTTGCATCGAATTCTTTGCCTCAAAAATGAAAACGTCTTCGATCGTGACCTGAAACAGACTGGCAATCTTGAACGCCATATCTAAGCTGGGGTCGAACTTACCCGATTCAAACCCGTTGACCGCTTGACGACTCACTCCCAATTTTCTAGCGAGATCGGATTGTGACCATTGGTGCCGTTGTCGAAGCTCTTTCAGGCGATTTTTCATCCACTTTACCCACTGTCAAGTATTACTTTACAGATCTGAAAAGAGGATGTCAAGTATTACTTGACGAAGCAATCTATTGCTTGCTCTGAAACCCTTCTCAAGGGTGGATGTATGGTATGTCAGTAGAGCGATTCCAACCCCAATGGATTTGGTCAACATAAAGGGAATGAGTCAAATCGTACACCTTGGACGTAGCTCAGCTTTTGCAGATGAGGAAATTTGATTACTCACTCAATTTCAAAGCGATCGACTTTCGCCAGCATCCAGCACTGTACCGGATTGGTCGGGGTGAACAGGGCGTTTTGCTGGTCGAACCCTACAAAAGCGAGATTTTGCCCTACTGGAAATTTAAAACCCCAGACATTGCCCGTCAGTCTGCTGACAAAATCTACAGCCTGTTTCTCCAATACAAAGCTGAAGGCGATTTTGTAGGCATGGACATGGCACGAAAGTTTTTGCAGATGGGGTATACGCGATCGCGTCGCTATGCTAATCACAAATCAGGACGCAAGTACGCAGCCAGCTCTAAAACAGTTCTACCCCGCCAAGAAGATCCGATCAAAGCTCAATCTGCCAGGATTTTTTATGAACAATGGCAATTGGCGAAGACTGATCCAGAGTATGTACGATTAGCCGTACGTCATCGCGATCAGTACGAAGAAGCTGAACCCGCTGCTGCCAAAAGTCCAGGTTCTAGACAGTAGTATTAGAGCACTCGGTTTGAGATTATTGTCCCCTTTGTAGAAGGAGCGATCGCCCATGCTATTAGCAGAACGCATTGCCATTGTTACAGGCGCAAATCGTGGAATTGGGCTGGAAGTGGTGCGGCAACTAGCTCACAAAGGTATAACCGTGATTCTCGGTTCGCGGGATCTGCAAAAAGGCGAACGGGCAGCGGCGCAACTGATTGACGCAGGATTCCAGGTTCTTCCCCGCCAATTGGATGTCACCGATCTAGAAAGCATGACTCAGCTTGCCGCTCAAGTAGAGTAGGAATATGGACGACTGGATATTTTAGTCAACAATGCAGGGATTCTCTACGATACCTGGCAGCAGCCCAGTACAGCGGATTTTGATACCGTGCAGGAAGCAATCAATACCAACACATTAGGCCCGTGGCGGATGTGTAAGGCCTTTATTCCCCTACTGCGCCGTAGCCAACGCGGTCGGATTGTCAACGTTTCGAGTGGCGCGGGGTCGATCGCCAGTATGGACAACAGCACCCCTGCCTACAGCGTTTCTAAAGCGGCACTCAACGCCTTTACTCGTTCCCTGGCGGCTGAACTGAAGAGTGAGGGGATTTTAGTGAATGCAGTCTGTCCGGGTTGGGTGGCAACCGATATGGGAGGATCAGGTGGGCGACCTGTAGAGGATGGGGCGGCCAGTGTCGTTTGGGCAGCAATGCTACCGGATGATGGACCGACAGGCGGTTTCTTTCGAGATGGGAAGCTTGTGCCCTGGTAAGGAGAGCTTGGTTAAGCTATAAACTCTTTTATTTAATAGACTTGTCGGGGAATAACGAGAAAAATGGCTGCAATCCTTGCTCTGGCATAGCAAGAATCACGATCAAGCCAGACAGCAGTGGTTACGCTCCGTCGTCCGACACCCAGGGGTCTAACTTGAATTCACTCGACAGAAAATCAATCAAGCAACGGACTTTAGCGGGTATAAACCGTCCTCTGCGATAAACAGCGTGAATTGGTAAAGGAACAGGTTGATACGCTTTGAGGATAACGCGCAAGTCGCCATGCATTGCATCACCAAATAACCAGATGGGAGCGACGGCAATGCCTAAACCGGCAAAAACGGCTTCCCGAATAGCGACCGAGCTGTTGGCTTGAATATTGCCGCCCACCGTAACTTTAATGGGTCCTTTAGAACTTTCAAAGTGCCACTCATTGCCTGTGGCTAATCGGGTATAGACGATGCAATTGTGGTGGATGAGGTCTTCTGGTGTTTGAGGTTCCCCTGCCCGATCGAAATAGGATTGATGAGCAACGGTAATTCGTCGCGTCGTGCCAATCCGCTGGGTAATCAGGGAAGTATCCTGAACGTTACCAATGCGAATTGCTAAATCGACCCCTTCTTCCACCAAATCCACAAACTGGTCGGTCATCAGCAGATCGATTTTGATGTCTGGGTAGCGATCGAGAAACGCTTTCAAACGGGGCACAATTTGCAGTTGACCAAAGGCAACCGGAGAACTGACTCGCAATACCCCGGCTGCTTTCTGTCGTTGCCCAACACTAGCCTCCGCTTCGGAAACAGCTTCCAGGACTCGTTGACAGTGTTCATAAAACCGCGCCCCTGCATTGGTCAAACTGACAGCGCGAGTCGAGCGAATCAACAATTGCACATCCAAATACTCCTCCAGTGCAGCAATTTGCTTACTGATTGTCGGTTGAGTAGTCTCCAGTTCTCGTGCAACCGCAGAAAAACTGCCCGTTTCGACGGTGCGGACAAAGCTTTTCATGCAGGCAATTCGATCCATCGTCTTCCTATTCTAATTTGGAATCAATCATATTCCTTTTTGCTATCTTCTCAAAGCTAATTGCATCAATCATGATAAAGAAGTCAGCCATACGTGACGCATTAAATGTAGAGGTTTGTATGAATATCGAAGATTCTGTTGTGTTAGTGACGGGTGCAAATCGGGGAATTGGGCAGGCGTTTGTAGAAGCATTCGTACAAGCCGGAGCCGCAAAAATTTATGCAACGGCTCGTAGTCTAGATTCACTGCAAGAAGTCGTTGCAATTTCGCCAGACCGGATTGTCCCTCTGGCGCTTGATGTGACTAATCCGGATCAAATTTCAGCGATCGCTGCAACAACTCAGGACGTAACCCTGCTGATTAATAATGCTGGAGTGTCTGGTACGGGTGGTTTCTTTGCTCCCTCAACGCTGGAAACGGCTCGTTGGGAAATGGAAACTAACTACTTCGGTACGCTGAATATGATTCGTGCCTTTGCGCCCATCCTCAAGCAAAATGGCGGTGGTGCGATCGTCAATCTGTTGTCGATCGCCTCACTGGTGAATGTCCCAGTTTTTGCATCCTATAGTGCCTCGAAAGCCGCATTACTGTCCCTCACTCAAGGAATCCGAGCAGAACTGGCAAGCCAGAGAACACTGGTTGTGGGGGTCTTTCCGGGACCAGTGGATACTGCAATGGCAGAGAACGTTCCTCTTGATAAAGTTCCACCCATTCAAATTGCTCAGGCAACGCTGCAAGCAGTCAAGCAAGGTATTGAAGATGTCCAGCCTGATCCAGTTTCTGAACAGGTATTTGCTGGCATTCGGCAAGACCCCAAAGCGGTTGAAAAGCAATTTGCTGGCATGTTGCCTCAATCGTGACTTGTCTTTCATTTATCATTTGTTGCTAATGTCGAGAAGCAAGTCTCAGTGAATTAAACTGAACGCTACAGTCAGAATGATTGAGTATATGGGAAATGCTCTTACTGAACACGCTTTAAATGATTTTCTCCCTAATTGCAAAGAACTTGCAGGACAGGTTTGAGCGTCAGCCCATACTCTGTAAACGAATACTCTACTTTTGGTGGCACTTCTGAATAGACATTGCGATCGACAATGCCATCTCTTTCTAGTTCCCTCAATTGTTGAATCAGCATCTTTTCGGTGATTTCTGGCATTAATCGTTTGAGTTCACTAAATCGCTTTGTCTCATCCTTTAAATGCCACAGAATCAAAATCTTCCATTTCCCACCTAACACTTTTAAGGTGGTTTGGACAAATACCGTCCCTTGGGTGAGTTCATTGCTCATCTACGCTACTTTCCCATAGCTTGAGGAAGCTTACAAAAAAGTAGGTACTTCCGAAAAAGTTAGTAGGAGTATACCCTTGGTCATGGTCGTTGATCATTGGTCTCGCTTGCTTAGAGTGGCAAATGACCCATGACAAATCTGATGAGGACACAACACAATGCAGGTTCAAGGTGCAATCGCATTTGTAACGGGCGCAAATGGTGGTATTGGGCAATACTATATTCGAGGTTTACAAGCGGCTGGAGCTACTCGCATTTATGCCGGGGCACGCAATCCCGATAGCTTGAAGGACATTGCCGCAACCGATCCCGATCGCATCATTCCCATTCCCCTCGATATTACCGATGCAGCCTCGGTTAAAGCAGCGGTTGAGGCGTATTCAGATGTGAATCTCCTCATCAATAATGCTGGAATGGGATTTAATCAACGATTGGTTGCAGATATCAATTTTGACAAAGCGCGATCGGAGCAGGCATGAGTTGGCACAACTAAGGCAGCTTTAATAAGGTAATAGTGCCAAAGCATGGCTATATTCACAATGGAAACTATCATCAGAGATTGAACATGAATAGTCGAACCATTTACCTGTTAGCAGCACTACTCGGCGGCACAATTCTCCCCGTTCAAGTCGCGATCAATACCTTGCTGCGACGTTACGTGGGCGAACCGATGCAAGTCACCTTTATTTCCTATCTAGCTGGAACGTTAGCATCCCTGGTTCTCTGTTTTTTGCGCGATATCCCCTTCCTGCTACAACGGCTCTGGCTCAAACCTCCTGGTAGATGTGGATTGGTGGCTGTTTAGGTAAGTTGTATGTCTGGTCAACCATTTTTGCTACCCCTAAAATTGGTGCTGCGCTCGCCCTGGCGCTGACGATCGCTGGGCAAATGATCGCCGCCCTATTTCTCGATCATTATGGTGCAATTGGACTGACTAAATATGCGGCCAGTCCAACCCGCATTGCCGGAGCTGTGTTAGTCGTTTTGGGCGTTTCCTTGGTTGCCTACGCAAAGCGGTAGTTGCAGGACAAACAATCTGCGATGTGATGATCATTCTCGTAATACATCCCTCAATTTTGCGACCATTTCTGTGCGGGCAGAAACCTCTAGCTTCCGAAACATTCGTTTCAACGCTTGTTTCACCGAATTCTGAGTAATCCAAAGTTCTGCCCCAACCTCCGCATTCGTTAGCCCTCTGGCAACCAGTTTGGCAATCTGAATTTCCCGGGGTGTGAGACGTTGAGCAAATAAGCTGGGAGATGGTGAGGCTGTTTTTCGTAACCCAGCAAGACAGGCGGAGAGATGGGTGCAAACGGCTCCCAGGCTTGCCAACTCATGAAGATTAAAGGCGGGTGTTTGTCCCACACGAGCAAAGTGAACCGTACCAATTAACTGCCCATTTCCCACAACCGGCCCTGTCATAATGTGTTCGTGGTCGTACTCAGCACAACATCGCTGGTAAAGTTCGCTTTGTTTCCACGTTCCCATTGGAAGCACCAATTCTTCATGAGCTGGGGCATGGTTTTCTAGAACATACTGCAATACTGGATCAACGGTTCTGCCTATTTGCTCGTACCGTTCTACAAAAGAATCAGAAACCCCAACAACATCAAAACTGGCTAGATGATTCTCATCGTCTAGAAGGTAAATTCCCCAGCGCTGCACCCCAAAATATTCGCTGACTCCATCTATAAAGCGATCGCGCAATGCCGCTTCGGTGGAAGCGGTGGCGATCGCTTGAAACAGAGGGTGTAGAGAACGAGTCATTGTTGGACTGAAAGTGTACCCACTTGAGGACTATCGAAGCTGAGAAACTCTTCCTACAATCGTTTCACAATCAACACATCTTAGACAACTGTAGAAGCATGAATCCGCTACAAATTGGCTTTTTGATCTATCCCGGAGTCATTCAACTGGATGTGATGGGTGCTTACCAGGTGCTGGCCTTTCCATACGATACTCAGGTTCACCTCATCTCAAAAACATTGGCTCCTGTGGTCAGCAATGAAGAATTAGTCTTGACTCCAACAACGACTCTGGCAGAGTGTCCACCGTTAAATGTAATTTGTGTCCCAGGTGGTGGCATTGGACAAGTTGAAGTGATGCAAGATGCTGAAATATTGCATTTTTTGGAGCAACAAAGCATCACAGCCCAATATGTTACAAGTGTCTGTACAGGCTCACTGATTTTAGCAGCGGCGGGTCTGTTGCAAGGCTATAAAGCCACGTGTCATTGGGCATTTCGAGACCAACTGGCAATGCTAGGTGTGGAGGTTGTTCCGCAACGAGTGGTGGTAGATCGCAATCGAGTTACGGGGGCAGGCGTCACCTCAGGAATTGATTTTGGCTTGACCTTATTGGGTTTACTGTGCGGAGAGCAAGTTGCAAAGATGACACAACTTATGATGGAATACATGCCTGAAGCACCTTTCAACGCAGGTACACCAGAAACAGCAGGTGAGAAGGTTGTGCAATCGCTCCTGCAGTTAGGCCAACCGCTTCTAGATGCTTTCCAGACTCAAACCCAGAAGATAGCCACTCAGCTAAATACAGAAAATCCAATGGGGTAGTTGAAAATGAATTACTCCTCTGGAAGAGGCTCTAAAGCTTTGAAAGCGATCGCCCCTGCATCATCATTGGCCACTCCCAGAGATTTGAGAACCAACTTTGTCACTTGTTCCGGATAGTTCGGTTCGCGATGTCCTTCCAGAATGGTCCGTGTTGCCATCAGTGCTGTTCCTAAAACAAGATCGATCGCGGCTTGCGAACTCTCCACCTGAAATCGATTTAGTCGGATTCCAGCTTCTAGATCTGACATCAAACCCCGTTCGATCGTTTCACTCAACGGGGCTGCCACCAAGCCAATGCGCACAATCACCCATCCCCACGTGGCATCTCGCATCGCTTGATGGAGAAACTGCCGTAAACCGATCGCCATTCGTTCCGCAGGGTCTGAGATCGTCGCATATTGTGCCCAAATTTTTTGATTGATGACATCACTCAGGGATGCAGCAACGGCTCTCAACACATCCTCGCGGGTCTGGAAATAGTTGTAAAACGTTCCCCTGGCAACGCCTGCCTCGGCAATGATGTCGTCAATGGTGACGGCATCGGTTTCTTTACGCGCAAAGACCCGATAGGCGGACTCGATTAAATGCGATCGCGTCCGTTCCCGTTTTTCCAGACCAATCGAGGCTCGACGAGAAGGCTTCATGAAGCTTGCTTTGAACCATACCGACCCTAGCATACCCCGCTGTTGACACCCTCATCAAAATGACGCTATCGTCAAAATGACACAGCCGTCATCTTTAATTTGTAAGATCCAGTTCATGACATAGGGGTCACCCGCGATGCGTATCGCCATCATTGCTTTGGGAAGCCAGGGAGATGTTCAACCGTACATTGCCTTAGGAAAAGGGCTAAAAGCAGCCGGTTACGAGGTTCGCTTACTCACTCATGAAAACTTTGAGGCACTGGTCACGTCTCACGGACTGGCGTTTTGTCCCATGCACGGGAATGTGCAAGAACTGATTGAAACACCAGAAATGCGGGAGCTTGCCGAGAAAGGGAATTTCATCATGCTGACTCTCCGCACAGCCAAAGAAAGCACACGGGTCGCCATCCGCTGGGCACAGGCAGGGCTAGAGGCTTGTCGAGGCATGGATTTACTCATCGCAGGAGTGGGAGGGCTTTATCTGGCATTGGCGATCGCCGAAAAGCTGGAAATTCCCCTGCTACAAGCGTTTGTGTTTCCCTTTACGCCCACCAAAACCTTTCCGGGGATTTTGTTTCCTCAGTCGATCGATCGCTTTGGCGGGATGGTGAATTGGTTGTCTCATCAAGCATTGAGACAAATCATCTGGCAAGGTTCCCGTTCAGGCGATACGGCTGCCCGTAAGCAGGTTCTCAGCTTACCCCCATCTCCCTTTTTCGGTCCCCACCCGTCTCCCGCTTTGCATCGCTATCCTACGCTTTACGGGTTCAGTCCTTCTGTGCTGGCAAAACCGTCAGATTGGCAGAATACCTATGTCACAGGCTATTGGTTTCTGGATGCCGCAGCCGATTGGACTCCCCCTGCCGATCTTGAGGACTTTTTGCAGGCAGGTTCGCCTCCGGTGTATATCGGCTTCGGCAGTATGGGCAATCGCAACCCGGAGGAAACCGCCGATCTGGTTTTGCAAGCGCTCGACAAAACAGGACAACGAGCTATTTTGTCGGCTGGCTGGAGTGGAATGCGAACAGAAAATCTACCCGACCATGCTTTTCTCGTCCATTCAGTTCCCCATGCGTGGCTATTTCCGCGAGTTGCAGCAGTGGTTCATCATGGGGGAGCCGGTACGACCGCCGCAGGACTTCGGGCAGGCGTTCCGACCGTGATTGTTCCGTTTTTTGGCGATCAGGGCTTTTGGGGGCAACGGGTGGCAGACTTAGGCGTAGGAACAGCACCCATTCCCCGTAAACAACTGACGGTTGAACGGCTGGCACAGGCAATCCAAACGGTGGTGGGCGATCGCGCAATGCGTCAGCGTGCATCAGACTTAGGCGCAAAGATCCGCACTGAAGATGGAATTGCTAATGCAATAGCCATCATCCAAAAACTCGAATTCAAGTTCCCTGAACATAGCTTTGCAGATAGCTGAGGGTGAGCCGTTTGGTTTCTGCCACAAGTCGTTGACGAAAGGCTTTTTCCTGACTCAAAGAGAGCCACAGCAAAGTGCCGATCGCTTTGACCAACACAAAGGCGATCGCTTCACAGTCAGATTGATCTAGCCCACGCTGAGTAAGAGACGTCGCAAAATCTCGAATTAACAACGCATCGGTAGCCTCTTCAATTTCTTCCAGTTCAGGCATCGTTCCCTGTACTTCCATAAAAATGGCGTAGTAGCCCGGATGCTCAGAGAAGAATTGATCAGAAACATCAATCAACTGGTCTACATAGGCGGGGAGCGGTAGTTTTGCCAGTTCTGCATGGTTGAAAATATCTAACCGTTGATGGAGTAGCTCTCCGTAGCGAACCGCCAGTGCTTTCAGAATTGCGGCCTTGTCTGGGAAAAACTGATACAGCGACCCGATCGGCACATTGGCACGAGTGGCGATCTCATTCGTTGTAGTCGCGTTATAGCCTTCTGCAATAAACAGGGCTTCTGCCACATCCAGGATACGGTTGACTCGCTCCTGACTCCGAGCTTGCCGGGGTTTGCGCCGCATTCCCGTAGGGCTTGATGAATTTTCAGCCATCGGTTCCGTTTCTTCTCTTCAGACATAAGTGAGCATTACTCACATTTTTCTTGACAAAACATGAGCAACTCTCATATTTTATAAATGTGAGTATTACTCACATTTTAATCTGTTTTAGCCCGGAGAAATGGCGATGAGTCTGGATTTGCAAACCCTACCGCATCCGAATGTCCGTACTGCGATCGTGGCTATAGTCGGCGATGGCAGTGCGTCTTTATTGAGTTCGCTGCTTCTCACTCCGAATACTTAAAGGTTGGATTCTTCGATTGGCGGAAGTTGTTTATGAGTTTCCTTTGTTTGATTCAGTGTGGTTACATTGGATTGCGATTTTTACGCTACAAAGCTTCTCCCTGGTTGACGCTGGCGATCGCGCCCATCAAGCTGCTTACTTCGTCTAAGGCACAGCGCACCTATGAACAAATTCGCTACATGCAAGCAATCAGCCGAATTAATTTTGTCAGCGTTTATGAATTGCTCAATGACTTGCTCTGGTAGAAGTCTTCGAGTGTCTTTGGTGTATTCAATTGGTCAATGTTTAAGCTCTTTTGGAGTAATTTCCTATGCAACTGTTTAATTCAACTATGTCCCATCAATCTGCGATCGCTCCTACTCAGCAGCAACCGCAGAATCCCATTCTCCAGGGGATGAAATCAGTTCTGTCAAAGTTGTTGATCGTTAAGTCCTTTACCTCAATGCTGTTGGGAGACAATAGCCTGGAAACAGTGGGTGAATTAACTTATGGTTTGCTGGAAACTCCTGCCTACGATCGGTTGGCTCACCATCTCAACCAAGATCCGGCTTGTGCTGCCCTGATCCGCGATCGCTACATTCCGCCTGCCCATGACCTGGATGCTTTACTGACCTTGCCTGCCGATTCTTTGGGATACATTTACGCGGCCCAGATGAAGAAAACGGGATTTGATCCCAATCTCCATGCTGGCATGACCGCAAAATCGGATGCCGAATATGTTGAGTTACGGCTGAGTCAGACCCATGATCTCTGGCATATCATCACTGGATTTGACACTTCTGTAGTCGGTGAAATTGGTTTACAGGCATTCCATTTGCCCCAATTTCCCTACCCACTGGCAACCCTGTTGGTTGCAAATAGTCTAATCTCTATCACGTTGAAGGAGCCAGAAATGTTGCCCCAGTTGTTGGCGGCGATTGCTCAGGGATTTGCAATGGGTAAAGCGGCTAAATCCCTTTTTGCCCAGAAGTGGGAAGAAGGGTGGGAGAAACCTTTGACTCAATGGCAGGCGGAGTTAAATATTCAACCGATTCAGCATCAGTAATTGCCAGGATGTACAATTCTTTTCTTAAACATCGCAATTTTCGCTGGCTCTGGGTCGGACAAACCTTGATCTTCTGCGCTGCTCAGTTTTGGATTGTTGCCTTAACCTGGTTGATTCTGCAAACAACACGATCAGGAATCGCTCTGGGAACGGTATTGATGGCAGCCGCAATTCCTCGTGGTTTGTTCCTGTTAGTTGGAGGAGTCATCAGCGATCGCCTGCCTCCCAATGTCATTGCAGCGATCTCCACCATTGCCAATACCATTCTGGTTGGAGTACTGACCTTGCTGCTGCTATGGAACAGCTTTCAGCTTTATACGATCATCGTTATTTCTGGGCTATTCGGCATTTCAGAAGCTTTTCTCTATCCTGCCATTCTTGCCTTGTTACCACGCATCGTTCGCAAATCCCAGCTAGGGCAAGCTAATGCCTGGATGCAGGGAAGTGAGCAGATTAGCAATGTGATGGGGCCAGCGATCGCAGGATTGGCGATCGGTGCTTTTGGTCTAACCACCGCCTTTGGCTTGGATACCGCTTTATTTGCAATAGGCGCAGGATGTCTTTATCGGGTGAGAATCTGTTCTAGCAAAGTCATTCCTTCGTTAAAATCTCACAGCTTGACTGAAGGCATCTTAGAAGGACTGCGCTACGCCTGGAATCATCAGGCAATTCGGATCAGTTTACTGCTGATTGCCATGATTAATTTTGCCGTTTTAGGACCGATTGTGGTTGGCGTTGCCGAACTTGTCACAGTTCGCTTGGGCAGCAATGCGACAACCTTTGGTTACTTACAGTCCGCTTACGGCATTGGTGCATTATTAGGAGTCTGGCTCGCCAGCCAACTGCATGCCATTAAGCAGCTTAAAACTCCACTGCTGCTGCTGGCTGGTGTACTGGGGGTTGGACTCATCGCCCTTGGGTTTGCCAGCCAACCCTGGATGGCTGCCCTGATCATTCTCTTGATGGGGATTGGAGGCGGATTGGTTGGTGTTCTGGCACTCACCTGGTTACAGCAAGAAACCGCGATTTCGATGCAGGGTCGGATGATGAGTTTAGTTATGTTTGCCGCAGTTGCCCTTGATCCGTTCTCTCAGGCAATTTCTGGCGCATTGCTCGATGTTAATTTGACAGGTCTGTTTGTGTTAGCAGGTAGCACCATGTTAGGTACTGCTTTCGTTTCGTTTTTGGCTCAAACCCGCGATCGCCCTAAAAGCAGCTAAGTTTCCCTAAGTTCCCTACCTATTGACCGCTCGAAATTCACAATTCGTGATTTCTACCCTACTGACAACACTTTACGAAACACAATCTTATCGTCACCTGCTGCATAGAAGTCACGAATCCGTGCCTCTTCCTCATAGCCATACTTTTTGTAAAATGCTTGCGCTAGGTCGAAACTCGCTAACGTTTCCACCAGTAGCATTCGTCCACCATGCGCTTTCAACATTTCTTCGACATGACGCAATAGCTTGCCACCGTGTCCCTGTCCTTGATGGTTGGGGTGAATTGCAATCAGTTGCAAATTCCAGGTCTGATCCGTCATGCGCTCCGGTTCACAGTAAGCCACTCCAATGATTTCACCATTGTCTTGGTGATTCGTGAGCCAAAATCTTTCAGCGTTGCTGTTTTGCAAAGAATTATGACCGTTGCCATTAGCGAAATACCCAGTCAGCAGTTCATTCACGACCTCCAGTTCACCTGGCTGAAACCCGATCGCTTCAGCAATGGACAAGATTGCTGCGATGTCATTGGGCTGGCTCAGTCTAATCATAAGGACAAAAATGACAACAGTTGTTATGTTTTTTGAAGCATAACAACTGTTATGATGTAAGTCAAGAGAGATACGGTGTATCGCTGCGAACTGAGGAAGGCTATGGGGTATGACGATCGCCGCCTTGAAGTGGCGCAAGCGGCGTGGCGAGTGATTGTTCGAGAAGGCTTGGATCGCACCAGTATGCGGGCGATCGCGCAAGAACTGGGTTCTTCCACTGGCGTGGTTACGCACTACTTTCGGGATAAAGAAGAACTCATTTTGTTTGCGTTGGAGCAGGTGGTTGAGTCCACTTTAGAGTCCATGAGAGCGTGTGCTAAGGGGCAACAAGGCATTAACCGATTAGAACAAATGATTGCTGCGGCTCTACCTCTAACAGACAGTGACAGAGATGACTGGAAAGTGTGGATTGCATTTTTGGGCTATTCGATCGGGCGCGATCGCCTGATTCAGCAGCATCAAAAACGCTACGATCTCATCCGGCAAATCCTCTATCAGGAGTTAGCCGATTTACAGGTAGCTAAGCTGATTCGAGCCGATTTAGATCTGACTCTTGAAGCGAATGCACTCATCGCTCTAGTGGATGGCATTGGTACTGGAGTTGTGATCTGTCCTGATCAGTTTTCAGCACAGCAGCAGCGGTATCTTGTGCATCAACATATTCATGCTTTACAAGCATAATTAGTTCTTCAATGATCTAATTCCTTTTCTGAATGGCTGCCAGAATAAATGCGATCGCTTCTTCGGTGTGTTCTTCGACCATCTCTGGACTGAGGCGATCGATCTCTGGGGTGAGATGCTTCCAATTCTCATGAATCGTGAAGTAAAACCAACAAACACTTAAGATGTGGGTCAACGACAGGAATGGCTTGAGCGGGCGGAAATAGCCCTCTGCGATACCACGCTCTAACACGTTCAAGAGATATTCGTGCAGGGTTAACACGTTACATTCTTTGAAAAACGCCCCCTGATTTTGGCTCGATTCCTGAAACCAGAGCATTTGTCGCTGAGGATTTGCCGCTTCGTTGGCGATCGCAATGCGAATGATTTGCTTTAACGCCTCTTCGGGAGATAGAGCATCAAAATTTTGTTGTTTCAGGATTTCTTGAACTTCGTCTACAGGACGCTGGAGAACAGCTTTGTAGAGATTTTCCTTGGTCTCAAAGTAGTAATGTAAGGTTGCCGATGTGACCTGAGCCGCTTGAGCGATCGCACTCATCCGTGAGCCTTTCAAGCCATGATGGGCAAACTCCTGCTCGGCAGCATCCAAAATTTGCTGCTGTGTTACCTCCGCATCCCGCACCGGGCGCACTGACTTTGCTGTTCGCTTTCCTGAACGACTCACAACCCTGATTATGGCTATCGGTTCAAAGCCATCTTAGCAGAGACCAGGTATCTCCAAATTGACGAACCAATAGGCTCTTGATAGACTTACTAATTAATTAGTAAGTTAAGGATTGAGAGTTATGGAGCAATTACAAGGGTCTCCGTGGCTGTTGGCGCATCGCTCTATGTTGAAACCGAATCAGCCGCGAAAGTTTTCTTTACTGGGTCAGGATTATGTTCTCTGGCAAGATCGCCAGGGCGCAATTACTGCCCTCCCTAACGCTTGTCCTCACATGGGAGCCATGCTTTCAGAGGGATGGTGCGTTACTCAATCCGATGGCACCAGTACCATTGCCTGCCCGTTTCATGCTTTGGAGTTCGATCATAAGGGTTGCACGGTACTACCCGGTTCTAATAAACCAACGAAATCCTTGCTGTCACCGCTTAAATTGGTCATTCAAGGAGATTTGATCTGGACCTATGGGGGGTATGAGCCGAAGTTTGCCATTCCCGATTTGATGCGCACGATCGCATCCGAGTACAAATTTATTGGCGTAACAGGCGATCGCAGCATACCGACGGATATTTTGAGTTTGTTGCTGAACATGCACGACTACAATCATCAAAATGGTACACATCGAGAGCTATTTGAGATTGAGGAAGTGCAGGTCAAGCAGTTTATTGATGAGGGTTTACATTCTCACGCTTATCTGGCGCAACCCAGGAAACAACCGACCTGGCGTGAAATCCTCAAAAATCCAGCTCAACTCGCATTACCCAAGATTTTAGAAGCGCATTTAGAGAACTACTTCCCATTCATGGGTGTGATGCATGGCGACAATCAACTTTTGAGTTTGAAGGAATGCCATTTTTATCTACCTGAGACTGTGGAGCGATCGCGTGTATTTGTGCTGATGTATATGCAGGCACGCTCTCCAATTGCTCATTTACTCAAGAGAAATTTACTGAAGTTGATTGATGTTGTTGTAGAGCAGGATGCCAGGATTCTCAGCCGGATCTATCCCAACACGCCCCAACGAATCAAATTAAATAACGAAGTGGGTATGGATTGGGTTCGCCGGAATTTTGAACAGTTTCCAAGCATGAAAAGTGCTGTTTTGCCACAACTATAGGCTCATCTGTTTAACATGTGCGATCGCCACCAACAACGCATCCAGCATCACTTCATAGCTTTCGTCTGTGGAACGATCGATGGTCATTAGCTCGGCTTGTTCTCGCATAATAAAGCCATAAATTGCTGCATTCACCATTCGCATCACATCAATGAGAGCATCATGGTTCAAGCCTTGAAGATGCAAAGAAGTTTGAAAGAACTTTAGTGCATCTTGCATCACCTCCGCTTCTTCTGGGTCAGTTGGTCGCATTTGATAATGCATCATGACCCTGTAACGTGCAGGATGCGATCGCGCAAAATTTCGAGTCGCCCGCGCACTCACACGAAACAATTCTTGTGAGTCTGTAATGCCATTGGTTTGCTGCTGACACTCGGTTAAATACTGTCTCCAAACGGCTAGAGCCACAGCCCGCTGAAGTCCGGCATTGCCCTCTAAATGCTTGTAGATAGCGGGAGGTTTGATGTTGAGTTCTCGTGCTACGCGATTCACGCCTAGGGCAGATTCGCCCTTCTGGTCAAGACAGACGATCGCAGCGGCAATCACATCCTGTTTAGTCAGTGAATTCTCTTTTGTTGGACGACCCATAAATAGTCATACCAGGGGAGCAATATAAATTTAGTTAACGATATTAACTAAATTAGGATATGATTTACCTTAACACCCATTTGAGGGAATGCCATGAGCGCTCTTGTGTTCAGGTCAGCGGTTGCACTGGCTCAGATGATTCGCGATCGCCAACTCTCTGCGATCGAACTCTTAGACGCTCACCTGAAGCAAATTGCCCAACACAACTCCAAACTCAACGCCATTTGCACCCTTGATGAGGCAAACGCTCGTCTTCGCGCCAAACAAGCAGATGAAGCACTAGCGAAAGGCGAGAACTGGGGTGCCTTGCATGGCGTTCCTGTGACCATCAAAGACATTTTTGAGACGGCTGGACTCCGTACCACCGCAGGCTACATTCCCCTCAGAGACTATATTCCTCAACAGGATGCAACGGCAGTTGCCAGACTCAAAGCCGCAGGTGCGATCGTCCTGGGGAAAACCAACATGGCAGAACTGGCAGGCGATTACCAAAGCACCAATTCGTTGTTTCCGCGAGTCAACAATCCCTGGAATGTCGAGTACACAGCGGGAGGGAGTTCAGGTGGTAGTGCAGCCGCAGTGGCAGCAGGATTATCGCCATTAGATATTGGAAATGATATTGCAGGTTCCGTGCGTCAACCGGCTCATTTCTGTGGGGTTTACGGCTTGAAACCGACCGATCGCCGCATTTCGACAACAGGCATGATTCCTGAAGTTCCCGGAATGCCTTACTGTCTGCGACAAATGATGACGGTTGGATGCTTTGCGCGATCGCTCGAAGATCTCCGTCTTTGCTTCTCACTGATAGCAGGAGGCGATCCTCGTCGTCCAGATGTGCCACCCGTTCCTTTGGATTATCCTTCTGGCAAGTCATTGAATGATTTGAAAATTGCCTGGACTGAGCAGTGGGTAGAGGTTCCCATTGCTCCTGATATCCGGACGGCAATGCAGCAGGTGATTGAAAAGTTAACTCAGTCTGGTGTTCAAGTTCACGCTTGGTTGCCTGAAAACTTTGACTTGTCCGCTATCTTTAATCTCTACTCTAGAGTCGCAGCTTACATCAACCGTTATGCCCAGCCTGCTGATCGCTACAATCTCCAGCGCAGTCTTAAGTTGATTTTTCGCACAGCAACTCAAGGAGATAAGAAACTTCGAGCATTGGGTGATTTTAGCCGCGTATTGCCTGAACTATTGAATCCAAGTTTGAAAGGATATTTTGAGGCATTGACCGAGCGAGATCGCTTCATCGCTCAACTCGATACGGCGTTAGAATCCTGGGATGTCTGGCTCACTCCCGTTGCAGCGACGCCTGCCTTTACCCATCGTCCTGCCTGGAGTGCGATAGAAGTGGATGGTCGATCCTACCCACATGGAATTGCAAATGGAGCCTATGCGATGCCGTTTAACTTAAGTGGACATCCGGCAGTTGTGATTCCAATTGGACAAACCAGCCATGGATTACCGATTGGAATGCAAATTGTGGGTAAGCGATGGAAAGAAATGGAGCTATTGGCGATCGCTCAACAAATTGACACTGTAATTGGTGCCTTTCGATCGCCACCAGATTATTGAGCAACAAATTGTTTTCCACAGCCTTTACAGAGATAACACTGCTTTTCTCGACGATAGCCAAACGAAAATTAGGGTGGAGACAACGACCGTGGATGATCAGTGAATTGAATCAGCGAGAGATTAGGAACTGCTAAAGTTTATTTGCTTCCACTCCGATTCATCAATCTCGGAGCGATGATGTCGGCAACCAACACAATGACTGCATGAATCGGCAGGACCATTAGAAGGAGAGTTAGAAGACGTACTCCCGTTGTCACAGATTCAACAATTGCAGACTTTGGATTCAGCCAATCAAAAGCAGAATCCAAAAAGTCTACGACCTGATGTTTGCCCTCTACGCATAACCAGGGACTATGAGCCACGATCGCCCGTTCAGGCTCCCAGGCTCGAATGGTCTGGAGCGCATTTCGCAGAGTTGGGCGGTTCAAAGTATGGGCGAGTTGAACTCCACGAGGTGTGTGTTGATACATCTGGTTCCACCGAGTTGTGACCTGAGCGATCGGTGACAAAGTAGCTGGGTCAAAGTCCATAATCAGATCTGTGAAAATGACGGTGCCTGATGCGCGGTGAAAGAAGACAATTTCATCGAACCACCCATTTCCAGTTCCGAAAACACATTGATCAATCTGACCCGCCCACTCTGCTTCAGGAGTATTGGTAGACAAGGTTTTGTAGAAAGTCAGATCTTTGCGTTTGGAAGGTAGCCGGGGTGAGGCATAGAGTTTGGCATCGGGATATGCCTGGTTCCAATCTCCCATGTGTAGATGGTGCAGGTGATTGGGGGAAACGATGTATTTCACCGTTCCAAGGGCATTTATCCTAGCACAAAGATCAGATGTGAGATGAATTGGAGAGATGACAAACAGGCTGTTGTCGTTGAGGCGAATGACAATCGCCCGATGAGTATAGGGATAGCGAGGCTGCATCGGGGGGCGGTAGCAAACACACTCCTGCGCCTCGATCGTCCAGATATTCGGCACGATCGCAACCAGACCACTGGTTAGATTTTCAGGAATTGGGCGAAAGCTCTGTGTCATAAGGGTATTTTGTCCATAACACTTATTCGGTAGTGCGTCAGTCTAATGTTGGATTGATAAAGTAGAGAGGAACCTCGACTGGAATCAAAGCGATGGAATGCCCACTGTGCGGTCATAGCCAAGCTCATAAGCATGGCAAGATGCCCAATGCTCATCAACGCTATCTCTGTCTCGCTTGCCATCAAACCTTTTGTGAGTCATTCGATAGTCTTTATACCGCCGCCATGTCAGTCCTGAGCAAATTCGCCAAGTGCTGCAAGCGCACAGCAAGGGCAGTAGCTTACAAGGTATTAGCCGTACCAGTGGACTTGCCTACAATACCGTGGTGAGTATTGTGCGCTCTGCCAGCCAAAAAGCACAATTGGTGCATAACCAGGAGGTTCAATCCGTCGAGACTGAAGAAGTCTGTGCTGACGAAATGTGGTCATTTGTCGCAAAAACACAGAAACAATGCACCAGCGAGGAACTAAATCGGGGCGACTGTTAAATTGGTTTGAGTCTTGCCCGCTTTAGTGGCTTGATTCTCGCCGCCTGCGTGGGCAAGCATACTGATGCGTTCATAGAGCAATTAGTCGTGAACACCGAAGCAAAACTGATTGCAAACAGTTGAATACCGATGACTGGGGTGGATACGAGCGAGTGTTACCGCCAGAGATCAAACATTACATTGGCAAAGACAAAACACAACGTAGGCCTTTGGCGGGGCGAAGCCCTATGGAACGGAGGAATGGAACGTTGCGACAACAAAGGGGAAGATGTTATCGGCGACAGAATAAGTTTGCCAAGGTCTGGGAGCAAACAAAAGTGACGACACGGTTAGTGATGAGTTATATTTTAACTGGATTTGGCAGCATAGCTGCTTCAAAACCACTGCTGCACAGCGAGCAGGATTAACAACACGATCGTGGAATTGGCACGACCTCGCTACTTACCCCACATTAATTTGACGCACTACCCAAATCAGCTTGGATATGCGAACACTTCAACTGGCATGTAGAGGCAAAGATTTCGAGCACCGCGTGACGTTTCGTCGTCGCTTCGCTACCTTTGACCCTGCAAGAGCTAAATTTAGTTAGAAAACTGGTGGTGAAAAAAAATGCGCGAAGGCGAAATTGAGTGGGTATGGTAGCGACTCCAGACCTGCAATGATGTCCATCTTCACCTTCGCCAGTGGGACGATCGCATCTCAGCAATCTTAGTTGAAGAATCAATCCGGGGATTCGTCTAGCTAAGTTGATCCAGGTTGGCTGTAATCGCTTTGAGGGTGACAAACGCCGCACTAAAACTGATCAGGGGCAGGAGGGGATAGTCACGGCTGCTGGCTCGCAAATTAAGGAGTTGCTGCTCTAGCGCGGCCAGTTGCTGTGTCGGGGGGTGTGATTGGGTGGTAACGCCTGAGATCTGGTTGGCGATTTGGTCAAAACTATCTGCAGTCTGTTGCGCGATCGCTTCTAACTCTGGCAAGAACTGCTGCCTAACCCAATCGGGGAGTGGAGTCTGGCTTTGCTCGCTAAGGGTGTTTAACTGGGTAAAGAGGGGTTGTTCCTGGCTCAGCCACCGTTGCCAGCGGCGTTTTTGCTCAGCCGCTAGGGCACTGGTCCCTTGTTCTAATCCGGCTATCTTAAACGCCTTTGGGTGTTTTGCCAGGGTTGCGGTAATGGTTTGTAGGTACTGAGCGACTTCTGCATCGGTATCCTGACCCTGGAGATAGCGCCGCATTAACGCCTGGTAGAGTTGCCCTAACTGCCGATAGGTTTGGGACAGACTCTGGTTAAACTGCTCAGACTCTGAGCCACCCATAAACAGGCTGGTAATCAGCACCGCAATGAATACGGAAACGGGCATGGCGATCAAAGCCGCTTTGAGTGCCTGATCAAAAAACAAGCCAATATCTTTCGTGAAAACTACGGCAGCAATAATCGCGCCAATCCGAGCCAATGGCGTTAGCCCGACTGACGCACAAGTCATGTAGATCAAAAAATAGACTAAGGCACTACTAAAGACAGTAAAGCCGAAGGATCGGGTGACTAAATAAATAATAAATAGGGTCACATAAACAAATAATGTTCCTGCTACTCCAGCCGCGATCGCTTTGCCACGAGTTGGTTGCACTAACATGATCAATACGCCAACCAAAATCAGACTCGCCACTTTTTCATAGGCGGAGGGAAAGGGAAAATCAAACTGATGCAGGATGGCCAGATTCAAACCAACGGCCGTTCCTAACCCCACAATTTGCAGCAGGCGAGAAGCGGAAATGGGAGTCCATTGGGGCCAGGTAATTAAGGATTGCCGCTCATAGTTGACGACAGCTCGTTGATGCAGTTGAGTGTGTAGCGTCTGCAAGGACTGAGTCAGATGACGACAGAGTTCTAGCAACTGAAAACATTGCAACACCTGAGACACATCGTAGGCCGCGATCTCACCGGTCGATCGCAATTCCTCCAGCCTTGTTTCCATCCGGGACTGGAGCTGGTGCAGCGTGGAAATATCTGGATCGCCAGGGTCTGGTTGCAGGCTCAAGCGATCGCAAATCCGCGCCACCTGATCCACAAACTGCGTCAGTTCCTCATGCAGTTGCGCTGCCAGGGGATGAGACTCTGGCGGCAATAGAGTTGCCATGCTGTTCAACTGGCGCACAATTTGAGCCTGACTGGAGAGAATGTCGCTCCAGTTTTCGGCCATCAACGCTTCTGCCTGGAATTCGGTGCGGGCGGCCGCATTGATTTTTTGCCCCGTTTGGGTGAGCTTGGTCAGTTGTGCAATTTGGGTGGTCGCTGGCGGCGCAACAGCCTCTCCCTGGCTCGCAGGTCTGATCACCGCCTGCAACACCAGGGGCACCTGTTGCAGAAATTGCCGCAGGAGTTTGATCAGTTCAGTGCGGCTCGATTGGGGCCAGAATAACAGCACCACCATAAACCCAACCATGATGCCAATCCAGTTGTCGATCAGGCGATCGCGGACGTAAAGCCAGATATCCTCCTGCCCGGAGGTGCCAACGGCTCGCATGGCAATTAAGGTGCCCAACAGGGTGGCCTGGGAGTAGGCGGCTTGCCAGCGATAGGTTTCGCAAATGACCGCCGCCAGCATAAACGTCAGGGCTGGAATCACATATTGACCAGAACCTTCTAAGCCAAACGCCTGGAGCAACACGGCGGCAATGATGCCCCCCAAGGCACTGCCCCCCAACCGTCCTAAGCCAGCGGTGATGGCCCTGCCGCTGCTCGGTTCAATCACTACAGAAACATAGCCAAAGACCGGATACACATAGTTATCGAGCAGGTCACCACGATGGGCAAACAGACCCGTCAGAATGGCCGCTCCCAGGGAAAACCGTAACCCTTGCTTGAGCATTTGCGAAAAAGGTTGGTCTGCTGCCATACGCTAGCTATCCGTTGGCGGCCCGTTCAATGCCATACAGAACCAGCGCCAGAAACATCACCAGCCAAAACCACATCTGGGGCGGCTGACTCAGAATCAGGATGACAAGCATGACGGCTGCCGCAATAATCCACCATTTCAGCCACCAACTCCACCAGGGAGATCGCTTCGGATCTTGCATATTATTCTCCGTAGACCCCCGTAATCCAACGAAATGTCGGCGCAAGGTAGGCAATCAAGGGCTGCTCTTCCAGTACGGCATGCACATCGGCAGTCGTGCCATTGGTGATTTTCTGCGGTGGGCCAGCTTTCTCAGTCCACTGATAGCCACTGGGATTACTGGAATTAGGCTGAAGTTCTAATTCCACCTTGATCAAGCTGGCATTGAGAGCGGCAGGTTTCTCCGGATCGCTTTCATCTCGCCCCAGCGCCAACTTTAAGGCCAGTTCCCGGCTGCCAACCAGATTCGCCAGTTCTGCTACGGTGACGGGCTTCTCACCGATTTCGACCACTTTGGCGACAATGCCACCATAGCGCTCTCGTTTATAAAGGTCAGGAATCACTTCCACCGTTGCACCGGGGGCAAGCTGCTTGGCATCTCCAACCTGGAATAGAGCCACAACATTGGCCTTAGCATTGGGATTGCTGACGGTCATTTTCCCGATATTCACACCGGGCAGCACCACTTCTCCGGCATTTACCGAGACTTCTTCAATGGTGCCATCCGCCGGACTGACCACCTCATTGGTCGATCTCATCAACGTGTTCAGCGCCGCAATTTCCCGTTTCTGCTCGGCAATCAAGTTATAGCGGGTGACATCGCTGACAGTATCGCCCAGAGCAACGGATTGGTTTTCGGTCAATAGGGCTTTGTTTCCGGCCTGGAGCACTAGAATCTGAGCCCGGAGAGTTTCATCCAGTCCATCCAGGCGTTCTAGCTGCACCCGCACTTCGTTGATCGCATGGTTCACCGTCTGCTGGTTGGCCTCCAGAAAGTAGGACTGGTAGTTGATGCGCGGGACAATTCCCTCTTTCGCCAAGTAATTAAAGGTATCCAGTCGCTGATCCGTAGACTTTGAGAAGCGACTGAGGTACTTCAGGTGATCGATGTAAGCGGCACGCTGGCTCTGGTTGCTGGCCAACTGCACTTGCAAAGATGCAATTTGCCGGAGATTGGCCAGATTTTTCTGATCGGTGGTGCTTTGGTTGAGAGCAGTGCGATTTTTCTGCACGGAGGCAATCTGACGATCCTGGGACTGCAAATCTGCCAGCCGATCGCGTTTCTGTTGCAACGTCAGCGTTTGTTCGGGAGAATCCATCGTCGCCAAGAGCTGGCCCTTCTTCACCTGATCGCCGGGCCGGATGTTCAGTGCCATGACGCGCCCCCCAATTCGGGGCTGAATTGAAACGCTAGAGCGCGGCACCAGAACCACCGCCCGTCCACTGGCCCGAACGGGAATTTTCCCAAAGCAGGCCCAAAGTGCAAAGACTCCCAGCAGCAAGCCGATGGGTAGGAAGCGGGGCCAAATCACTGGTTTTTCGTCCCGCCGTGGAGTCAAAGCGTCCTCAAACCGGCGCAGCGGATCAGCCGAGATCTTCCCGTCATCCGGCGATGCGGGTTGGCCTGAATTGGTTGGTTGGTTAGCCTGCTGCGGCAAGTCAGAAACCGTTTCCCCTACTTCACCGGAAACCTCTGGTGGAAGGGGGTGGGAGGACTGTTGGCTAGGTTGCTGCGGTGATTGCATGATAAATGAAGGTGAGAATCCCCTGGTGTTGACAAAGAGCCGTCAGCCCCATACCGTTGTCCCATATATATTATGTCTATTCACCAGGGTCAAGATGCGAACCTCCTATTTGATTTTCGTCGCTGGTGTGGCAGCAACGACGTTCAGCGGCATCCCTGGTCTTGCACAATCCGCTGACTCCCTGAAGCTGAACTCTGACCCAAACCGACTGGCGCGGCCAACCCAACCGCAGGCGGTGAAAATCGAGCGAACCGAGCCGTTGACCCTACAACAAGCGATCGAATTGGCCCAACAACAGAATCGACAGCTTCAGGCGGCGCGCCTACAGGTGGATGTGCTGCGGGCGACCAAGCGAGAACTCCAGGCCACCAAACTTCCCAACCTGACCGTTACCTCTGGACTGTTCTATCAGGATTTGCCGGAGGCAAAATTTGTCGATCGCCAGGTTCAGACGGTTTCGGATCAATTCTCATCGCTGATCCCATCTCTAAGCGCCGAGCAATTTGCCGCGCTGGTGGCTCAAGAATTTCGGCCCCTGACGGAGCGTGAATTGTCGATCTTGAGAACCTTCAATACGCGAGTCAACGCCTTAACCAATCAGGCTCTGTCAGCGATTGAGGACAACGTCAACCTGGACAATGTGACCAGCACAACGAGCACTCCTTTCACGGCGGCAGTCACTCTGAATTACAACCTGGATCTGTGGGGTGGGCGATCGGCGGCGGTGCAGGTAGCCAACAAACAAATTCAAATTGGCGAACTGGATGTAAAACGTCAGAGTGAAGACGTGAAGCTGCTGGTCACGCTGGACTATTACACCTTGCAGGAAGCCGATGAACTGGTGCGGATTGGCAAAGTGGCCCTGGCGAATGCGAGCGCTGTCTTAAGGGATGCAGAAGGCTTAAATGCTGCCGGGGTGGGGACAAATTTGGATGTGCAGCGAACTCAGGTTTTGGTGGCGAACATCCAGCAGGATCTGGAGTTGGCGCTGACGTTACAGAAGAATGCACGGCGCGTATTGGCACAGCGATTAGCGATCGCTGGAACGGTTGATATTGCGGCGGCTGATCCGGTGAAGGTGGCGGGAACCTGGCCGTTGTCGATGGAAGAGAGCATCGTGCAAGCTTATAAAAATCGAGGCGAGCTAGATGAACTCTTGCTCCAGCGAGATGTCACGCAGCTTCAGAGAAAGGTGGATCGGGCACTCAATCGACCCAGTGTCGGCTTGTTTGCTAGCTATCGGGTGCTCAGCATTCTAGATAGTAATCCCAATCCAGGGTTGGTCGATGGCTATGCGGTGGGGGGTACGCTGGTCTGGAATCTGTATGATGGCGGTGCCACCAATGCTCGGATCAACCGCCAGCAGACCCTTCAAGAGATTGTTGAAACTCGGTTTGCGGAAGCGCGCGATCGCATCAGGCTGGAGGTGGAACGTAGCTACAACGATTTGCAGGCTAGTTCATCCAATATTCAGACGGCCTCTGCCTCGTTGGCTAAAGCAAATGAGGTGCTGCGGTTGTCTCGGATTGGGTTTGGGGCTGGGGTCGTCACCCAGTTAGAGGTAACGACGGCTCAAACTGACCTGACGCGTACAGAAACGAACCTGGTTCGCAGCATTTTGAACTACAACCGTGCCCTGGTGGCTCTGGAACGCGCCGTCAACCTACCATCATCAGCGGCAGAAGGGGCTGCTTTACAATCGCCTTAGACCAGTGCACCCGTCTCAATAGGGAGTTATTTTGACGTGAATTCGATGGCCTGATTTTGTGTGCACTTCGTGCACACAAAATCAGGCTTTTTTAGGATTTTCGCTGTGCGAAAATCCTATGGCCGTAGTCACAGAGGTTAGGACAGGGACATTTTTGTGTGGTGGCTTCGCCACCACACAAAAATGTCCTAATGAGGGTGGCTATTGCTATAAAAAAGCGCCTCGATCGAACTGAGGTTATTTTAGAGACCAAACTCTGAAAGAAAGGGCGAAGAAAATATGAGGTATAGAGGCCTGACTATATTTGCTGACGTTGCAAGAGTCTTGAGAAAACCTGAATTACACCGATCGCTCTGTCATATCGCCCCTTTTAAGATTCTGTCATATCGCCCCTTTTAAGATTCGATCGCGCCTAATGCCCTGAGTGAAGCTTGCTGGGCGGTAGTTAATCCTTGAGCGCCCTGAATGTTCATCCCTTCGTACAGGCGATCGGCTCTCAAGGTTCTGATGCAGTGTCCTGTTTCTATATTCCAAAGTTTAATTGTTTCATCCTGACTGCCGCTAATCAGTCGTTGTCCATCGGCACTAAAGCTGACCGAAGATACCCACCCTCTATGACCTTGTAGTTTCTTGATGCACTGACCCGTCTGAACATCCCACAGCCGAACCGTTTTATCTTCACTCCCGCTGGCAAACCACTGACGCTTCCCCTTTGAGCTTGCTAAACCAACCGGACTGTTCGCATCGCGTTGCGGAGCAAAGGCAACAGACCACACCCAACCTGTGTGACCCTGGAATGTTTGCAAACAATGGCCTGTTTGAACATCCCACAAACGTATTTCTTGATCGTCACCGCCACTAATCAAGAATTGACCATCGGGGCTGAAGGCGATCGCTCGTACACCGCTGGTATGTCCCTGTAAGACGTTGAGACAGCTTCCATCCTGAACATTCCATAATCGAATTGACGAATCATTACTGCAACTGCCTAGGATTGCGCCATCAGGACTAAAGGCGATCGACCAGACCCAATCTGTATGACCAGACAAGACCTTGAAGCAGATTCCGTTGTCAATCTCCCAGAAACGAATCGAGGCATCAAAGCTACTGCTTGCCAGAATATATTTTGCTTTATCTGTCTGAGTAGAAAGCGGGCTAAAGCTGAGCGATCGCACGCCGCTGGTATGTCCTTGCAACACCTTAAGGCAAGTGCCTTTGTCAACGTCCCACAAGCGAATTTGAGTATCGTTACTACTCGTTGCCAACATTTGACCGTCGGGGCTGAACGTAACTGCGCGCACCCAGTTTGTATGTCCCGGCAATACTTTCAGGCAAGCTCCACTCTGCTGATCCCACAGGCGCGCAAATCCATCCTGGCTGCCGCTTGCTATCTGTCCGTTAGGGCTAAACGCCACTGACCAGATTCCTCTCGGATGCCCCTGTAGCACTTTGAGGCATGTTCCATCCCGCCCATTCCAGAGCCGCATCGAGAAATCTAGGCTAACGCTGGCGAGCAGCAGGTTATCGGCTATGCGAGGGCTAAAGACAATGGATCGAACGGCGCTAGTGTGTCCCTGTAGAATGCTAAGACAGGTGCCATCTGCAATATTCCACAAGCGAATGGAGCCATCATTGCTGCTGCTTGCCAGGGTTTGACCATCCGGGCTGAAACTGACAGACCAGATCCAGTCGGTATGCCCTTTAAGGACGCAGAGGCAGACTTTCTCCTGAACATCCCACAGTCGCACCGAACCATCGTTGCCACCGCTAGCGAGAAGTTGACCATCGGGACTAAACCCAACCGCCCATACTCCACCTGAATCATCCTGTAGAACGGTATCGCAGGTGCCGTCCCTAACGTTCCATAGTCGGATCGTTTGATCATGACTCCCGCTAGCCAGGGCACCGTCAGCAGGGTTAACGCTAATCGCATGAACGGCACCGCTGTGCCCTTGCAGGACGTGAAGGCAATTCCCGCTTTGCACATCCCAGAGGCGAATCGTCTGATCTTCACTGCCGGTAGCCAGAAGTTGAATTGGCTCTGATAACGGGTTAGCGCGATCGCAAAAGGCAACCGACCAAACGGCATCGGTATGACCCTGCAAGGCCTTCAAATAACGACCATCCTGAACAGTCCACAACCGCACTAAACCATCACTACTGCCACTACACAGGAGTTGATTATCCAAGCTAAAAGCCAGTGACCACGCCCACCCAGTATGCCCCTGTAACGTTAGTAACGGTTGACCATTTGCCATCCATAATCGAATTTCATCCTCGACATCTCCCGTTGCCAATAACTGACCATCGGAGCTAAAGGCGAGGGATACTAAACTTTTGAGGTTTTCAGCAAATACAGACGTTGCTAAATGAGCATTGCAAAAATTGACTCTGGACAAATTTACCCGTCGCAGGTCGGCTTGCAACACGGTTAAATTTGAGAAATCCCATCCCTGTAAATTGGCTTGCAAATGGATCAGCAGGTTGAGAAGATTGCCTGCAACATAGTTGGGTTGAGTTGTGCTGCTCCGCAGATGCTGCAAAGGTCGCTGCTGCTGTTCTAGCATTGCTTTCAACTTCTGCTCGATCGCTGGCCTGCTGCCCAATTGTATGAGCAAGTGTTCGACGATCGGTTCAAGAATCAATCGCTGTTGCATCACTCGCACATAATCTTTTGCCTGTGCTTTCATCAGTGCATGCGTTCTTAATCGTGTTGGTGATTGGGTGGCAATTTCTTGAGAAATAAACTGCACAAATTGCTCGGTTGCATAACCCAGTACCACAGGTTGCAGAAAGAACCGCCCTTCCTCCCGTTTAAGCCCTTCTTCCCGTTCAATCAATGTAGGTTCGACCTTCTCGATTAACGTTCGCGGAGCGGTTTCTATGAGACATCGCCGCAACAATGACTGCATTGCATCCGGTAATCTGCGCTTAGAAGCGGTCGTGATCACATCTTCACTCAACTCAGACAGTGAGAGCGGTTCCCGGTTAATGGCAAGCCAGAAAAACATTTCCTGCTCAATTTCAGATAGGCGATCGAACTGTCGCTGGAGTAAATCTCGAATATCATCAAAAACCGCTAATCCCTGCTGCACATAATGCAAAATCTCAGCAATTCTGCCATTAAAGAGTTCTTGAGTGGCGGCAGCCACCATCTTTAACGCTAAAGGGTTACCGCTGTAATGAGTCACTAATGTTTCCCACTCCCATTGCGTCCCTGCAAAGCTGCCTCGATACCGAAATAATGCTTGCCCAGCTTCAGGGTCGAGTCCCTTGAGCCGCAGGGTTCGTACCGATCGCTCCGCACCTTCTAGGGGCACAATCTCTCTAGGCTTTTCCCGACTGGTGAGCAGTAGGCAACTCCGATGGGATGTTTCCCCAATCTCCTTAAACAGGCGACCGTAGTCTTCATAGCCGCCTCGATACTGCCCTGGTTGCCCTGCACTTAAAATCGTCTCGACATTGTCCAGAATCAGCAAACAGCGGCAAGCGCGTAAACTCTCCATCAACTTCAACAGTTTTCCGTTCAGGCTATTGGGCAGGGCAACATCTTCTCCCCGTTCCCGCAAGAGAACAGGCAGCACACTTTCTAGCCACTCTTCCAAGGGCAGTGCATTTTGCAGCGATCGCCACACCACCACTTCAAACTCAGGTTGCATCTGCTGCACGAGTTTAGCAGCCAGAGTACTTTTGCCAATGCCACCAATGCCTAACAGCAAAACCAATCGACAGTGTTCCGCTAATACCCACCGGCTCAGTTGCTCTAGCTCTTCTGTCCGTCCACAGAACAGAGCGGTATCGATCGCACTGCCCCAATCAAGCGGGGCTTGTTTCGGGACAACCTGGGATGGCTGCGCTGCACTGTGATCCTCGGATTCGCCAGGGGCACTTTTGGGTCGGGCATAATCATTTTTGCTTAACTCTAAGCTAAAGGCTCGAAATGCCCACTGCAACGACTGCTTATCCACCGGTTCTGTGCATCCCAACACTTTAACGATCGTGCTGAGAGACAAGCCCATGCGCTCACTCAGTTCTTCCAGAGTGAAGCGATCGCCGGCATTCTCGCTGAACTCTGCCTGCACTTTTGCCGTTTGAAACCGATCCCACCCCTGTGCTGTGAGGACAACGCCTCGATAGCGCCTGTTTTTTGGCAGTGGCATTAAAATTACCCGGAGCGAGTGTGTACCGATCTGCTTCGATTTTGAGGAATTGATTTGCATTCAGCGGCTTAAGTCGAACTTAAGTCAAGGGTCATCTTAGCAAACTTATCTGGGCTAATTTAGTCGATCAACCAAGAATAGGAGCAGCTTAGTCAGAACCCTGCAAACCCGATTTGCATCAATTTCTACCAGCACGGCAAGAGCAACAACGCGGGGAAAGAGTATGAACAACGCAAATTAGAAGATTGTTTAGCTGTAATCTGGCACACCTCTAGACAGCCAACAGAGGAGGAATTGTGCGATTAGAGGTGTACATCGATACGAATGTCAAAGGCTTCACTGGTTTAAGCCAAAGCGTTCTTCAGGAGATTGATTGATGAAGATTTTTGTTGCGGGCGCAACCGGAGCGATCGGTCGTCCGTTGATCGCACAATTGCTTGCCAACGGTCACAATGTTGTTGCATTGACCCGTTCTTCAGAAAAAGCAGAAACGCTAGCCCAACAAGGCATGGAATCCGCGATCGCCGATGTCTTCGACCCGGATTCCATTAAAGCGGCAATCACTCAAGCTCAACCCGAAGTGGTCATTGAGCAGCTTACTGCCTATCCCAAAACCTACACCCGTGAGTCGATGAGAGCAGCAGCAGCGTTCAATACCCGCATCCGGTTAGAAGGGGGTGCGAATGTATTGGCAGCAGCACAAGCGGCGGGAGTGCGGCGTTACCTAAGGCAGTCGATCGCATTTTGGGCAGTTCCCGGTTCTGGTTTGGCAGACGAGGAAACGCCCCTCGCGTTTGATGGCTCGCCTGCGGTTGCTGCCGATGCTCGCGTGGTTATAGAGCTTGAACGCCGTTTGTTGGAAGCCCCTGATCTGGAAGGAATTATTCTGCGCTACGGCTTCTTCTACGGGTCTGGCACCTGGTTTGCCCCTGATGGTGATGTTGCCAATCAGGTACGACAGCAGCAATTCCCGATCGTCGGCAATGGTGAAGGGGTTTGGTCATGGCTGCACATTGAGGATGCGGCGATCGCTACCGTATCAGCGGCAGAGCGCGGCAATCCTGGCATTTATCTAATCGCGGATAATCAGCCCTTAAAGGTACGCGAATGGCTACCTGTTTATGCTCGATGGCTGAATGCGGCACCACCACCACAGGTATCGGTTGAGGACGCGCTACAAAGCGGGGGAGCGGATGCGATTTATTACGGTACTCAAATGCGTGGTGTGTCGAATGCTAAAGCAAGACGGGAATTAAATTTCCAGCCGCGATCGCTGGAATGGCTGGTTAAATCTGCTGCTCATGCCAATGAATCGCGTAAGGAGGATAAAAGATGAAAGTTGCTCGATATGGAACCGCGATCGTTGTCCTTCATGCGATCACCCATGGACTGCATGGTTTAGCGCATGTGAAGATTCCAGTTCCCCTTTCTTCACTGCAAAGTGTGTTTATTGTTGCTGTGATTTTTCTGGCTCCAATCATTGCAGCTATCTTGCTTTGGACAAAGTTCCATCGCATCGGTAACTGGTTCTTACTCAGTTCAATGGCTGGAGCAATTCTGTTTGGTGTTTACAATCATTTGCTTGTGATCAGTTCCGATCATGTTTCTCAGGTTTCCTTTGCCAACTGGGGATTACTATTTCAAATTACAGCGACTCTCACTTTAATCATTGATGGGTTGGGTTGCTGGATCGGTGTATGGGGATTGAAAACCATACCACAACTAGAAGAAGCTTCATAAGTTCTCGATTCTAAAAAAGGAGTACACAAATCTATGTCACATCATCTCGATTCCCCTACTGCTCAGGAAGATGGACGGGTAGACATTACCGATATCTACATCTTTGCAGGTGAAGCCGCAAACACCACAGTTTTGATCATGGCAGTCAATCCGTTGGCAGGTGAGGTCTCACCGACCACCTTCCGCGCAGGCGCACTCTATGATTTCAAAATTGATACCAATGCTGACGTGATCGAAGACCTGGGTTATCGCGTTACGTTTGGAGAACCTGATTCCAGTAATGTTCAACGAATCGAACTGCGTCGCTTGGAAGGAAGTGCTGCCGCAGAATTTGATCGTAACGGCAAGCTGATTGCGGAGGGTAACACGGGCGAGGTAATCGCGATCGCAGGCAGTGGTCGCCTGTGGACAGGGTTGGTTGCTGACCCCTTCTTCTTCAATCTGGGCGCGTTTGGTCAATTTGCCAAGCTAATTCTCGAAGAAAATCGATTTGATCCCAGTGTGTTTGATACGGCTGAAAATGCTTTAGCAGGGCACAATGTTACCGCGATCGTCTTAGAATTGCCCAACAGTGCTCTGGGGGCTGAGGCAATCCAGCTTTGGGGAACGACTACTATTCAACATGACGGCAATTGGAAAACCATCAATCGGGCAGCGACTCCTCTGGTTCAGCAAGTGTTTATTCAAGATGAACATTTGAAAGATGCCTACAACAAAAGCCTGCCCAAAGACGATGTTGCCAAATATGGCGAAGCGATCGCCGCTTTCACCGCGAAGGTCACTCAACTTGCAGGCACAACAACGAATCCTCAAGCGTACGCACAGCAGGTTGTCCAGTTTCTTTTGCCTGACGTTCTGACGTATAACCCCAAATTACCTGTTGGCTACGGATTTGCTGGCAGGAATGGGAGAGCGCTGGCAGACGATACACCCGACTTGATATTAAGCCTACTTGCCAATACACCGTTCTCCGATCGCGTTGGCAAGCCGGATGGTTTGCGCGCTCACTTTCCTTACCTGGCGGAAGCAAACGCAAAATAAGTGGCAGAACCACACTTGAAATTGGTAGCAACACGAATCAACTAGCAAGCTATCAAACTCCGATAGATGTCTGATTTTGGAGAAATACATCATGAAAGTTCTGATTCGATTGATCGTCAGTTTTTTCGTCTTTATTGTCGATGTTGTTTATGGCAACCGTTCCTATGCCCGGTTTTATGTGTTGGAGACAATTGCCCGTGTGCCCTACTTCTCCTACCTCTCAGTACTGCATCTCTATGAAACCCTGGGTTTCTGGCGTAGAGCAGACTTGCTGAAAGTCCACTTTGCTGAAACCTGGAATGAATTGCATCATCTGTTGATTATGGAATCATTGGGAGGCAGTCGCTATTGGGGCGATCGCTTCCTCGCGCAACATGTTGCAGTGGCTTACTACTGGGTCGTCGTACTGCTTTATATGCTGTCTCCCACGTACGCTTATTACTTGATGGAATTGATTGAAAATCACGCTTATCACACGTATGACGACTACTTAAATGCACATGCAGCGGCACTGAAAACACAACCCGCACCGCAGGTCGCGATCGACTACTACCGCGATGGCGATCTCTATATGTTTGAAGAAGTGCAGACCGCAACCGGGGGGAAGTTCCGGCATCCTCAAGTGGACAATCTCTACGACGTATTTCTCAACATTCGTGAGGATGAATGCGCTCATGTGAAAACGATGGAAGCACTCCAGTCACCAGATGCGCGGCAAAGCTTCCATAGTCCTCATACGGTTTTTGTGGCCGCAAAAGCATTACCGCTCAACGGGGATACTTGATCAAAATCCTCCTGCTTGGACGGGAGGCGGAGCCTGTCAACGTAGCGTCTTTTGAAAACAACAAAGCAGGAGCAAGAATCATGGCTCACTATGACTATATTGTGGTCGGTGCGGGTTCGGCAGGCTGTGTAGTTGCCAATCGTTTGACCGAAGACCCTGAAACTACTGTGTTATTGCTCGAAGCAGGCAATCCAGCGTCCCAACCTGAAATTCAAACACCGTCAGACTGGACAAGCTTGCTAGGAACCGCAGTTGATTGGGCGTATTGGACAGAACCAGAACTGGGTCTTGATGGGCGAAAAATCTTGTGTTCGCGCGGCAAAGTCGTGGGCGGCTCTAGTGCGATCAATGCCATGATCTACATTCGCGGCAATCGTCAAAATTTTGACCACTGGCAATCACTCGGTAATTCAGGCTGGAGCTATGAGGACGTATTGCCCTACTTCAAGAAATCAGAAAACCAGCAGCGCGGGGCGTCTGAATTTCACGGAGTTGGTGGTGCTTTAAGCGTCACCGATCCGATCGCCCCTTCTGTCATCAATGCCCAATTTATCGCAGCCGCAGCAGAACTTGGCTACGTTCGCGGAGCGCAATCACAGGTTGTTCGCAATGCTGACTTTAACGGCGCACAGCAAGAAGGCGCAGGACTGTATCAATTAACAATCAAAGATGGCCAGCGACACAGTGCCGCCGCCGCGTTTCTCGTTCCGATTCTCGATCGTCCAAACTTAACCGTTCAAACGGTTGCAGCCGTGACTCGCTTATTGTTCGAGAGCACTCGTGCCGTTGGGGTTGAGTATCGGCATCAGGAAACGCTCCATCAAGTTTTTGTCGATCAGGAAGTGATTCTATCGGCAGGTGTGTTCGATTCACCTAAACTGTTGATGCTCTCTGGCATTGGGAATACAAATCATCTAAAGGCTTTAAATATTCCGGTGATTGCTGATTTGCCTGGAGTCGGGCAGAACTTGCAAGACCATCCACTGGTTGGCATCGGCTACCAGTCCACCCAGGCGCTCCCCCCGCTCACACTCACCAGTAATCTTGTGGAAGCGGGGCTTTTCGTACACAGCAGCAATAATGGAACTACACCTGACTTACAGTTTCTCTTTAGTCCAGCACTGTGGATTGGTTCAGCGATCGCCCCTGACATTCCAGGCTTTACTTTTATTGTGTGCCTGGTCGAGCCTCAAAGCCGGGGTACCGTAACGTTGCGCTCTGGGAATTCTGCTGATCCACCTGTCATTCAGGTAAACTACCTTCGGCATGAGGCTGATTTACAAGCCCTGGTCAACGGCATTAAGATCGCCCGTCAACTGGCTTATGCCGATGCCTTGGCTGCAATCAGAGACAAAGAACTGGCTCCTGGTGCGGACGTAACCAGTGACGCAGCGATCGCAGCTTACATTCGACAATCAGCCAATACTTTTTGGCATCCTGTGGGAACGTGCAAAATGGGCATTGACCCATTGGCAGTAGTAGACCCGGAACTGCGGGTACACGGGGTTGAAGGGTTAAGGGTGGTTGATGCCTCAATCATGCCAACAGTGACCACTGGAAATACAAATGCACCTACGATCATGATTGGTGAAAAAGCAGCTGATTTGATTAAAGCAAGCCATCGGGTTCCGCAGCAGATATCTCCGATCGCGACATGACTCCGACAACAGCCAAGACAACCCCATCTCAAGCAAATACGCTGGTTAAACTGTATCTGGAAAGTGCGCCTGCCGAGATTGCGGCTGAAGCGATCGCCCAACTTTGTGATTGGCATTAGGAGATGAAAGGATCGTGAATTAAATAACATCGGCAAATCTAATCGTAAGGGCGTAGCATGCGGCCGGTCTGTTTTCGTTGATGGCAGCGGCTTTTGCCCGCATGCTACGCCCCTACAAAATTACCGGGTTTATTTTGTTCTCGTTCCAAAGGGTGTCTGACGACAGGTTTTGTTTCTGGCTCTGCACGCTATCCGACCCATACACGAAGTGGAGGTAACGATGACCGTCCTTAAATTCTGGATTTCATATCTTTTGCTTGCTTGTGCGATTACTGGGTTGACCGCTGCTACGTCACTTTCCCTATTTCAGTTCGCCGTCACTATCACTTCTCCTAAAACAGATGATGTAGGAATTAGCACAAGGAATTAACTAAATTTGCAATCCTTTACCAAACTCCTTGACAACTATGAGCACTCACATGTGGTTTAGTGCGTTTCAGGACAGCGATCACGCTCAAGCCAATACAGGAGGTGAAGGTTATGCATCCTAATTAATCTGCTTAAGCAGATCAACCAATGAATTGTAAAAACGCCATGCAAAATGAAAGTAAATCAACCACTGCGCCAACCGTTGCGAACATCCCTTCTCTCTCACTTACCTGGCTTACCCCGACAGTATTGGAAGCAGCTTGGGCTGGTGGGGATGGGAGTTTTGTCTGCCCTGTTCACGGCAATACCCACTCAAGCCGCCGAAACGATTTCGTTTGTCTATAGTCCCTTTCAAACATCGCTGTCAGTCCAATCACTGGACGAATTTGCCAGCACTGGACGGGTGAATGCCGATCTGGACTTTCTTTTCCGACTGGCTCGGGTTAGCGAAGCAGCCAAAACCGAACTTCGACAAGCCCTGATCGGGCAAGTTGCGATCGATCCGATCCTGCCATCTCGTTTTTTCTACAGCGACGTGGGGGAAGATGTCCTCGATCATATGGGTCGTTATATCGCCACCCCCCCAGGTTTGAACGGTAAGTTTGCCTTACGTTCAGCCCTAATTCTATCTGCCCTAGACCCGCAGGGATTAACCTTGCTCAACGTTCTGCACAAGTATCCCACCAAGGTTGTCTGGATTGATGTGCGGGAGTTATTGGTATTGCCCAAAGCGATTAACCAGGTTGTCGGAGCAACCACCTATTTCACTGACCAAGTGAGGCAGGCAATGGCTCAGGAATCTGCCAATAGCGCCCCGATTGACTTCTCCCATCTCCCCGACCTGCGCCAATCCGGCTCGTTTGAGGTAGAACAACAGCGCTGGCAAATAACCGATACCAGTCGCAACCGTCATCTCTATGTCAATGTTTACCGCCCCCAACGCTGGCGCGAGGGCAAGACACCTGTGGTCATCTTCTCGCATGGGCTAGGGTCTAGACCAGAAGACTTTGCCGATCGGGCAAAGCATTTGGCTTCCTATGGTTATGTGGTGGCGCTACCCCAGCATCCTGGCAGCGATTATCAGCAAGCCCAAAATCTGAAGCGAGGGCTATCGCAGCAGGTGTTTCTGGCGAGTGAGTTCATCGATCGACCCCGCGATATTAGCTTTGTGATTGATGAGTTAGAGCGACGCAACGCGACTGAGTTTGGGGGGCGACTCAATCTGCAATCAGTTGGGGTGTCTGGGCATTCGTTTGGCGGCTATACCGCACTAGCGGTAGCAGGTGCCACAATTAATTTTGACTTTCTGAAGCAGGAGTGCGATCGCCTACTCTATCCCAATACGTCGCTACTATTACAGTGTCGCGCGCTCAGCTTGCCTCACCAAGCCTATCATTTCCGAGACCCGCGCGTAGCTGCGGTACTCGTCTCTAACCCCGTGAACTATAGCATTTTTGGCCCCAAAGGACTGGCGCAGATTCAGATTCCCGTTTTAATCGGCTCCGGTACTTATGATCCGGCGACACCAGCGGTGATGGAACAAGCTCGCTCCTTTCCAGCCTTGACCACACGCAACAAGTATCTTGCTGTAGCCGAGGGGCAGGCGCACGTCGATATTTCCCAATTGGATGCCGGAGCGACCCAGACGATCCGTTCGATTCGGGGCTTGACCCTGCCCACCCCCGACCTGATTTATGGGTATGCCAATTCCTTAAGAGTGGCTTTCTTTGAAGTTCATCTGGTAGGTAACCCAGACTATCGCCCCTACCTGCAATCGGGCTATGCCAACTACCTGAGCCAGAATCAGCAATTCAAGCTGTTTCTGATCACAGCCGCTTCTGATCAGGCTTTGAAGCGAGCGATCAAAGAGTGGCTGTCTAAACATCCGCCGATCCAACCCCCTGGCAGTTCTCCGGTCACCCCCCCTGATTAACCTGCTGCATTTTCAGTTTGTCGTCCAATATCAATGCTGCATAATTTCAATCATTCGGGATGGGCAACGATTCGGCTAAAAAGAACACGTTTGCGTGTGTAGTTATCTCAAGGACACTGAAACCCATGTTAACCTCACCAACAAAATCAAGCATTTATCTAGACTCTCATCCCACCCCTGCTCCCTATCAAAACCCTCTGGTTGGACTGATTACAGCGGCTGTTGAATGAGTAAGCCACAATTTGGTAGCTTGAATCAACTCAGTCAGCGAGGGAATCGTCATATGGTTGCACTCCTCGCGCAACAACAGGAGACGGAAATGAAGCCACTCAAGCGCAAAATTCTTCAATTCCAGAATATCCGCCGCTCTATAGCAGTCCTAAATCAGTTATGAGATTAAGGGACTTTGTAAGAAAGGATTCCAGCAGAATCCTTTCTTACGATCCAGATAGGATCGCTATATAACGTGGATGTTGAGGTATGTGGCAACATCATTGCACCGCTCAAGGATGGAAAATGCTGCATCACGACTCAACTTCAGCTTTGGGGTCCAGTCGGAGAGGCAAAGCTGGTTCGAGCTGGAGTTGCTCTGCCATCCGTATCCGCTGTACAGCATAAAGTCGCGATCGCCTCAAAAGGTTGTTACCCGTCATACTCCCAACCTTCACAAGAACAATTTTATTGGGCAGACACGATTATCCAAGTTAATCGGGGTGGAAAAACTACGATCCAGGTGAAACCTACTCAACTTTCAAATCAGCAAGTTCATGTATTGGTCACTGGAAAGCTCTCAAATTCGAGTGTTCCAACCTTCGGTGGTGTTGGCTGCGAACCCACCCCTGCAAGCTGATCGCTTTGTCCCAGGAATTTTCGCTGAATTATCCAGCAAGCTGCTGGATAATTGATGACTGTTGAACCTCAATCCGGTTGTTCTTCTACGTCTCGTCCTTCTTCAACTTCAACTGATAAATATTCAATTGGGTTTTTAACTCTTCAATGGTAGGCAAATTACCTTTGAGTGACTCTGGCAAGGCATTCTTGAGTTGATAGGTTGAAATCCCAATAGGCTTGTTGACATCTCGAAGTGCATACTCAACCACCGTATGATCCTGAGTTTTACATAAAATAATTCCAATGGCATGGTGTGCCGCGTCGATTATGAGCCAGCAGAGTCGAGTAGTGGATTATTTGGTGGTAATTCCAATTGGCGTGGTCGATCCGGTTCCCGGTGAATTTTCTACTGATTGAATCCCTGCAAAAGTTCCATCACTATTTGGGCGATGATTTCAAGCTTGAATGTCCAACCGGGTCGGGGCAGATGATGCATCTTGGAGAAATCGCATCCGAATTATCACACCGACTCACTCGAATTTTCTTGGAAAAATGCATCAAATCAACGACCTGTGTATGGTGGTACTGGAAAGTTTCAGACTGACCCCTACTGGCAGGATCTCATTTTGTTCTACGAATATTTTCACGGTGACAATGGAGCTGGAATCGGAGCCAGTCATCAAACTGGGTGGACTGGACTGGTGGCGCAATTGATTCAGCAATCTGGCGAGTACGAAGGGAAAGCGCGATCGATACCAACTGAGTTTGCGGGCCACGGGGAGCAAAGCTCCCGTCATTTTGTTGACCGCACGGGATGAAGTGGGAGATCGTGTCGTAGGTCTGATGCGGGAGCCGATGACTGTATGGTGAAACCCTTCAGCATTGAAGAACTGCTGGCGCGAATTCGGGCGCATCTGCGGTGGTGGTGTTATTTTGCTGGGTTTGTTTCTCAGTCAAGTAGGAATTCAGCGCCAAACCACTCGTAGTGCTACCATGACCAGAGTGAGTGCTGCTGCAGCCGAGCAGGTGATCGCAGCCAGAATGGGATTCAAAGGGCTTTAAGGGTTGTAACTTTACGAACAGTGAAGAGATCCTAAAGAATGCTTTATTCTTTAGAAGCCAAAAGAGAAAATTTAGATTAACTTTAGATCTTCTGACCTCTAAGCTGTTATGGTAGCGATTCCGGGTTACCAGGTGTTTGAGAAACTCTGCGAAAGCTCTAGATCCCTGATCTACCGGGCGCAGCGTGACTCAGATCAGAAACCTTTGCTGCTGAAAATCCTGAGGCAGGAGTATCCTTCACGTTCTACCGTTGCCCGCTTTCAAACGGAGTATGACATTCTCCGCAGTTTGAATCTGGAAGGGGTAATTAAAGCCTATGCCCTGGAAACCTACCAGCAAAGCCCCGTTCTGGTTCTCGAAGATTTTGGTGGCACATCTCTTCAGGCATGGCTACACGATTACCCCGAAGGGAAAACTGCTTCGCACCCCACCTTCAACCTGGAAGAGTTCTTGACGCTGGCGATTCAAGTGACCTCCACGCTCGGTGAAATTCACCAACATCACATCATTCATAAAGACATTAACCCGTCCAATATTGTGCTAAATCCTGTCACTGGACAGGTAAAGATCATTGACTTTGGCATTGCTACTGTCCTGCCGCAAGAGAACGCAACCTTTCGCAATCCTGATGTCTTGGAAGGAACTTTGGCGTATATGTCGCCAGAGCAAACCGGACGAATGAACCGGGCAGTGGACTATCGTACTGACTTCTATTCGCTGGGCGTGACGTTCTATCAGGTGTTGTGCGATCGCCTCCCCTTTGATGCCACTGATCCTCTAGAACTGGTTCACTGCCACATTGCTAAACAGCCCACTCCGCCACACGTAATCAATCCAGCTATCCCGCCGCCAATTTCGGATCTGGTAATGAAACTACTGGCCAAAAATGCTGAAGATCGCTATCAAAGTACTCACGGTATCCGGGCTGACCTACAAGACTGCCTCAACCAACTCCAACAAACCCAACAGATTGAACCTTTCCTAGTCGGGCGTTGGGATATTTGCAGCACATTTCAAATTCCTCAAAAGCTGTACGGCAGAGAGCAGGAAGTTGCTGATTTGTGGGCAGCGTTTCACCGGGTTACTCGTCATTCGTCCCTTATTTCTCATTCTGATGACACAGCACAAAAGAACAACAAATGTGCTGAACTCATTCTCGTTTCTGGCTCCCCCGGTATTGGCAAAACCGCGCTGGTACAAGAACTTTACAAACCAGTCACTCAGCAACAAGGATACTTTATCACGGGCAAATATGAGCAACTTCAATGCAACATCCCCTATCTAGCATTAATTCAAGCCTTTCGGGAACTCATTCAGCAACTACTGAGTGAATCTGAAGAGCAGGTTGCTATCTGGCGCGAGAAACTGTTAGCCGCTTTGGGTGACAATGCCCAGGTCGTAATTGATTTAATTCCAGATATTGAACTGCTTGTGGGGAAACAGCCTGCCGCGATCGAGCTACCGCCTGCGGAAACGCAAAACCGATTTCATCTGATTCTGGAAACATTCATTCGCGTCTTCACTCAGCCTGCTGGTATGAATGGGGTAGAGCAGCCTCATCCCCTGATTATTTTTTTGGATGATTTGCAGTGGGCAGATAAGGCATCCCTGCAATTGATTCAGCGATGGATGACGGCTTTAAATGATCAGCATTTGCTTGTGATTGGTGCGTATAGAGATCAAGAAGTGAACGCTGCCCATCCATTAACGCAATTGCTGAATGATATTCAAACTGCCGGAGGAACGGTTCACCGCATTGTCTTACCGACCTTAGAATTAGCAGAGATTGATCGCTTAATTCAAGACACATTCCACTGTAAACCTGAACGATCCTTGCCATTGGCAGAACTCACCCTGCAAAAAACAGACGGCAATCCATTCTTCATCAATGAGTTTCTGAGATTTCTATACCAACATAAGCTCGTTGATTTGAATATCCAGCAGGGCACTTGGCAGTGGGATTTGCAACGCATCCAAACTGCCAAGCTTCCCAGTAATGTGGTGGAACTAGTCGTCGATCGAATTCAAAACCTTCCCGTCCTAAGTCAGCGAGTACTGTCATTTGCTGCCTGTGCTGGCAACCAATTTGATCTCAAGATGCTTGCCGTTGTCAGTGGGCAACTGCCTCTTGAAACAGCGACTCATTTGAAACCAGCTATACAGCAAAGTTTGATTGCTCCCATTGAAGAGGACTATCAGTATCTTGAATCCTATCCTCAATTCTCTGAGATTGCCTCAAATATCACGTATAAGTTTCTACACGATCGCATTCAGCAAGCAGTTTATTCCTTAATTCCAGAGCATGATAAAACGCAATATCATCTCAAGATTGGCCGATTCTTACTTGAGGTGACATCCAAAGAGTTGCTTGAAGACAGGATCTTTGACATTGTGGATCACCTCAACATCGGATTGCAACTCATTACGGAACAGCCTCAGAAAAATGAATTAGCTCGATTCAATTTAATTGCAGGTCAGAAAGCACAAACTGCGATCGCCTATGAAGCTGCATTGAATTATCTTAACATCGGGCGTTTTCTATTATCAGAAGATAGCTGGCAGACCGCCTATGAACTAACCCTGGCATTGTGCGAATCAACGGCAAAGGCAGCCTATCTTGCAGGTGACTTTGAGCAAATGGAACAGCGAGTTGATGAAGTGTTACACCACGCTCAAACAGCGTTAGAGAAAACCAAAGTCTATCTGGTCAAAATTCAAGCCTGTATTGCTCAAGACCAATTCATGCAGGCAATCCAAATTGCGCTACAGGCTCTGGAACTGTTAGGAATCCAATTACCTGCACAGCCTAACCCAGAAAGGATTGCTCAAGGACTATCCGAAACGAAACAGATAGTGGCAGAAAAACAGATAGAGGATTTGGTTCAGCTACCGAGAATGACCAATCCTTATCAGTTGGCAGCTATGCAAATGATTGCCAGTGTTTGCACGCCCACCTATTTTCTTGCGCCTGAACTATGGAAACTAATGGTTTTTCAGAAAATGCAGATTTCCATCCATTACGGCAATGCTCCTGGCTCCGCCTTTGGATATGCGGACTATGGCATGATTCAATGCGCCATTGAGGAAAATATTGATGCCGCCTATCAATTCGCTCAACTGGCAATCACTCTGCAATCGCAATTAAATGCGAAAGAGTTTATCCCTAAAACTGCCCTGCTGGTGAATATGTATCTCAAACACTGGCGGGAACACCTGAAGGAAACACTTCATCCTTTACTGGAAGCCTATCAGTGTGGATTAGAAACCGGAGATCTGGAGTATGCTACCTTTGCCATCGCCTTCCGCTTCTACCACTCCTATTTGATTGGTCGAGAGCTAACTCAGCTTGAGCAGGAAATGGCGAGTTACGAAGGCACGATCGCTCAATTCAGACAAGTACTTCCCTTAAACTTAACTCGCATTTATCGACAAGCCGTTCTTAACCTCATCGAAGAATCCAATCATCCTGGTCAGTTATTGGGGAATTGCTACAACGAGGATGAACGTTTGCCACAACTCATTGCTGCAAATGATAAGTATCTTCTGTTTCATCTGTACCTCAATAAATTAATTCTCGCTTATCTATTTCAAAACACCAAGCAGGCAGCAGAATACTCTACAACAGCGGCTCAGCTTCTCTCTGACGGTGCTGTCGGGTTACTGGTTGTACCCGTTTTCTATTCCTACGATTCGCTTGCCAGAATTGCCGTTTTTCCTCAAGTATCGCCAGCAGAACAACAGCAGATCTTGCAAACGATCGAGGCAAATCAGCAAAAAATGCAGCATTGGGCTGACCATGCCCCAATGAACTATCTGCATAAGTTTTATCTGGTTGCAGCAGAACGCGCTCGAATCTTAGGTCAGGATGCAGAAGCCGCAGATGCGTACGATCTCGCGATCGACCTAGCTCAAACGCACGAGTACCTCAATGAAGAAGCTCTAGCAAATGAACTAGCAGGCAGATTTTACCTAGCCAAAGGCAAGCTGAAAATTGCTCGCACCTACTTATGGGATGCTCGTTACGGCTATCTGCGCTGGGGCGCAACGGCGAAAGTCAGGGATTTAGATCAGCGTTATCCTGAGATGTTCGATCGCTTGCCTGAAAGAACCTCCACCACTACTCGTAGCCAACACTCCTTTCCAACAACTAGCAGCACTACTGAAACCGTAGCGCTTGACTTGGCAGCATTGATGAAAGCATCGCAAGCTTTATCAGATGAAATTGTGCTGGATAAACTCCTGGCAAAATTGATGGTCATCTTGTTGGAGAACGCTGGGGCACAACGAGGATGCTTACTCTTGGAACATGATGGCAGATTACAAATCGAAGCAGAATCGAATGTAGAGTCAAATAGTCCTTCAGTTTCACAGGTTCCTGTCACCAGTGCAGCCGCAAGAGAGCGGCTCTCTTTGGCGATCGTTCACTATGTCGCTCGGACTCAGGAAAGTATCGTTCTCAACCGTGCAGATCACGATTACCGCTTTAATCAGGATGCTTACATTCTCAAATATCAACCCAAATCAATTCTTTGCACTCCACTGATTCATCAAGGAAAACTAACTGGAATTCTGTATTTAGAAAACAATCTAACTCTCGATGCGTTTACACCTGAACGCCTCAAGATTTTGCAGTTTCTCTCAACCCAAGCAGCCATTTCAATTGACAACGCCCGCCTCTATAGCCAACTGGAGCAACGGGTTCAAGAACGAACCGCAGAACTCACGCAGACCAACGATCGCCTCCAGACTGAAATTTTGGAGCGCCAGAGATCGGAACAAACCCTGCGAATGATTGTGGAAGGAACCGCTTCAGTGATTGGTGTGGATTTCTTTCGATCGCTGGTGCGTTCTCTGGCTCAAACCCTAAATGTCCGCTACGCCTTTATCAGCGAATGCATGGATGCGATACCAACCCGTGTTCGTAGCTTTGCCTTTTGGCAGGGAGACGAATTTGGCGATGAATTTGAATACGATTTGCATGGCACCCCCTGCGAACGCATTATCAACAGCAAAGGATCTCAATGTTTCCCAGATCAGATTCAGTCCCGCTTTCCTGAGGATCAGGATCTGAAGGACATGCAGGCACAAAGCTATGCTGGAATTGCATTGCTAGGCTCAACTGGCAACCTTCTGGGACATCTAGCCGTGCTGGATGATCAACCCCTGGAAAATGAATCTCGCACTCAGGCAGTGCTAGAGATTTTTGCGGCGCGGGCGGCAGCGGAGATGGAGCGCAAACAGGCAGAAGATGCTCTGCGAGTGTCTGAGACAAAGTTTTCTACCGCCTTTCGATCGTCTCCCGATGCTATTACCATCAGCACACTTAAGGATGGCTGCTACATTGAAGTCAATCACAGTTGTTTGCGAATGCTGGGCTATTGCCACGAGGAGATGATTGGACACAGTGCCCTGGAGTTGGGAGTGTGGGCAACGCCAGAGGAGCGAGACACCGTTAAGCAACGGCTGCAACAGCAAGGAAGCATAACCAATTTAGAGACGAGACTTCGTAGAAAATCTGGAGAAATTTTTCCTGCCCTATTTTCTGCCGAGGTGATCCATCTAGAAAATGAGCCATGCTTGCTGGCAGTGGCGGCTGACATTACAATGCTGAAGCAAGCTGAGAAAGCTTTGGAGCGGTTAGCCGAAATTGGTGAACTTGCTGCGATGATTGTCCACGAAGTGCGAAATCCATTGACAACAATTTCAATGGGCTTAAATTCTTTCAAGAAACTACAGCTCTCCGATCGCTTTCAAGAGTATCTTTCTCTATCACTGGATGAAGCAGACCGTCTGCAACGGTTGTTAAATCAAATTCTGCTCTATTCCAGACCACAAACGCTCCAGCGATCGTCCTTAGAGCTAAACAGCTTCATCTCCGATGTCCTGAACACATTAAAAACGATTCCCGCCGCGATGGGAAAACATTTGCACCTGGTTGCTGTCACTAAACCTGTAAAGGTCTTAGCGGATAGTGATAAGTTGAAGCAGGTAGTAATCAATTTAGTCACCAATGCCTGTGAAGCGGTTGATGCAGGAGAAACGATTACGGTTCGCATCCAGGAGATTGAGAGTAACCACATTTGCATTCAGATTCACAATGGTGGCGTCCCCATCCCTGCCGAAGTTTTGCCAAACCTAACCAAGCCCTTTTTTACCACCAAAGCCAGTGGAACAGGTCTGGGGTTAGCGATCGTGAAACGGATTATAGAAGCCCACGATGGAGAATTCCGAATTGAATCATCGGCAGCGAGTGGAACGACTGTTAGCGTGCAATTACTCCTAGCCCCTCAACCTTCCCAAGATTGAGACAACTAAACTTGACTGTTCGCTTGATCCAAATATTGACGAATTGCCAGAAAGTTAGTTGGTAGTATTCGATCTCTTTCCCAGGAGAATCTAACAGAGCGAGTAGAGCGGGTGGAACAACACTAGCGATCGCCCCTGGAATCAGTTCGACCAGTTGATCAGCTTGCTCAACGATCCGGGTAGTCACTAAAGTCAAAAGCAGTCCTAAAACTACGATGAAGCTCGCGATTGTTAGCCCGATCGCAGCACTTCGCTTAAGTCTAGACTTTTGAAATTGACGTACAACTCGGTTTAGCCCAACAGCAAAGATAATCGCCATGAAAAACAGCAGCACGATCGCTCGAATTTGCCACAGTACATAGAGCGAAACCACTAGCGAAAGCAAGTCGATCCAGCGTCCTAATGCCAAAATTATGCCTTCGGCTGAGTGGAAGAGAAAGGCTGCTTAATCTACACTTTATCAGCCTTTTGATTTCTGCTAATTTTGATTCAACTTAGTTTAAAGAATTTCTGCCATAAGTAATATATTACGTTCTATCTCATGAGAGATATCAATATAAAGAGTAAATATAGCAACTGTTTAATGACTGATCTGACTCAAAAGGTACACGACTTTAATCCTATTAGTGATTAAGGTTTGGGTGAAATGATAAATCTAGGAGAACAGTAATGAAACTTTGTTCTCGGTATACCTTGACGCTAGGTGTTTCTTAACAATTAAGGTGAAACTACACTGACTGATCGTAGACCAACCAGCGGTTCAATATGTAGTAGGTCGTTAGTCTTATTGGGAAAGAGCTTTTATGCAAACGGTTGACAAACAATCACTAGAGTCAAAACTCGAAAAAATCGGTAATATTTTGCGCCTAACCGGGTGGATTGGACTCTCTGCTCAAATTGGCTTTGGCGCGATCGCTTTATTGCTGGTTGTATTTGCGATCGCAGGTCGAAATTTCAGTCAGGCGACCGCACTTCCACCGGGTGTATCTCCGGGTATTGGCGTGAATCTTAACAGTGGTGTCACTCCAGGTATTGGCATTGGCATCTTTTGGGCAGTCTGTGGCATTCTAGCGCTGCTAGTGGGGATCTACTTTGCGTTTCGTCAAACACGATTTTCTAAACGGTTGCGTCATGCAGACACCATGAGACACCCTGCAAAATCAGAGGTCATGAATGTTTTGCGTTTAGGCGCGATCGTCGGTTTAGTTGGGATGCTGCTGACGATTTTAGGGGGAGGCGCGACGTTAGGGGTACTGTTCTCCAAAGCGATCGCTCAGCCCCAAGGTGTTGCTATTTACGATCCGACTCGTGTAATTCGTTCGATCGATATCATGGTGGCAATGGCAAACATGAGCGGCATTGCTGCCCACTTTGTGGGTGCGGTTGCTTCTCTGAGTGTGTTTGAGTGGCTGCATCGCTAATTCATAACCGAGCCAATATTCCGGGGCAAAATACCTTGCTGTGTGTGGTGTATGTTCAGCGTCAGCCAGAGGCGACTCGATCGACTGAACAAATCCGCGTTGATTTGACTCAAGCGATTCAAGCACACTTGTTAGCACAGGGTTTCAATGCAATGCCCCTGGTTAACGTGATTGTGCTGGAACCACCTGCTGTTAAACCATGACCTTCAATGATCGTGATGAAACCTGTAGATCGATCCGAAAAGCAAGCCATAGAATACGAGCAACAGCAAATCTTGCAGCAGCTAGAAGATTGGCTGGAACTGCCAATGCTCTTGTTGAGTTTTGCTTGGCTCGGTTTATTTGTGGTGGAACTAACTTGGGGACCGACTCCTCTTTATAGATGCGATTAGCATTGTTATTTGGGGCGTGTTTATCCTGAAATTTATTCTCAGACTATCGCTTGCGCCCCGCAAGGCTATTTATTTTAAGACAAATTGGATTACAGCCATTTCACTGCTGTTACCCGCCTTGCGCGTGTTGCGGTTTGCGCGTGTGTTGCAAATTCTACAAACTACCCGAGCCGTTCGAGGTTTACGGCTGTTGCGGGTGATGACTCGTACCAATCGCAGTATGCGATCGCTCGCAGCCAACTTTGTGCGGCGTGGTTTTGGCTATGTGGTTAATGACGACAGCAATCATTACACTGGTTGGAGCGGCGGGAATGTATGCCTTTGAGCAAGATGCTCCAGATGTGCCCGGATTTGATAGCTACAGCACGGCGCTTTGGTGGACAGCCATGCTGATGACCACAATGGGCAGATTACTTTCCCAAAACGGCAGAAGGACGCATCCTCTGTTTTCTGCTGGCGCTGTATGCGTTTGCTGTGTTTGGCTATGTCACAGCCACGTTAGCCACATTCTTTATCGGACAAGATGCTGACGATGACGAAGCAGAGATTGTTGGCACAAAATCGATTGATGTCCTACGAGACGAAATTACAGCTCTGCGAACCGAGATTCAGAGCTTGAGGCAGGAGCATTAACAACCTCAGAGAGACGTTAGTTCTCCTAATTTCCATTAGCGTAAAGGTGCTTCCTAGGACGATTGTGTAATGACTGAAGAAATCACAACCCTCTTAGACAAGATGCAGGCAATGTTGAACGGCTTCATCTTTTTGTTGCCGAATATGTTGCTGGCATTGCTTGTCTTTGCAATCTTTTTCTTTATTGCCAGAACGATTAAGAAAATAGTCAAAAAATTGACCCGCGATCGCCGTCAGGCTCGCAATTTAGGAATGGTACTGGGGCGGTTGGCCCAAGGAACAACTATTTTAGTAGGCTTGTTTATTGCGCTGTCGATCGTGATTCCATCGCTTAAGGCCAGCGATCTGGTACAGTTACTCGGCATCAGTGGTGTCGCGATCGGTTTTGCGTTTCGAGATATTCTACAAAACTTTCTAGCGGGTATTTTAATTCTATTAACTGAACCCTTCCAAATCGACGATCAAATCGTGTTCAAAGATTTTGAAGGGACTGTAGAAAACATTCAAACCCGCGCAACGACGATTAAAACCTATGATGGTCGGCGGATTGTCATCCCAAATTCTGAGCTCTTTACAAATTCTGTCACGGTCAATACCGCGTTTGAAAATCGCCGTTTGCAGTATGACATTGGCATTGGCTACGGTGATGATATTAACGAAGCACGACGGTTCATTCTGGAGGCAATCCATGAAACAGAGGGAGTATTAGAAACCCCTGCGCCGGACGCGATCGTGGTTGAATTAGCAGGCAGTACGGTCAATATTCGCGCTCGCTGGTGGGTACAACCCCCTCGTCGCGCCGATGTGCTAGACCTGCAAGATCGAGTGTTGACTAACATTAAAAACAAGCTGACGGCAAATGGCATCGATCTGCCCTTCCCGACGCAGCAAATTCTATTTCATGACCAGACGGAAGCAACGGATGGCGATCGCACTCGTCAACGCGAAGGTTGGCCTGCTGGGAAAGGTCAAGTGCCGCAGTCACGCAGCATCAGTCGCTCGCTCAATCGCCTTGCCGAGATCAAGGTTCAGGGAAATGGGTCAGACCGCACAAAGCCTGCTTCAACGACAGAGGAATAGTCAATGAGAACCAGATTTAGCAAGCTTTTGGACTCACTGCACTCTAGCTTCTGGTTCATCCCGACCCTGATGGTTGTGCTGGCGATCGGGCTTTCATTGATCACGATTGGTATTGACCAAACGCTAGAAACTGACCTTATTGGTCATCTAGGCTGGGCGTACGCACTGGGTCCCAATGGTTCAAGAGCCATTCTCTCGGCGATCGCAGGTTCAATGGTGACGGTTGCCACAACGGCATTCTCGATTACCATCGTGGCGCTTCAGCTTGCGTCTTCGCAGTTTGGTCCGCGTCTGCTGCGTAACTTTATGCAAGATACCGGCAACCAGATTGTACTGGGAACCTTCATTGCTACCTTTGTTTACAGCCTGATGGTGCTGCGAACTATCAATGGTGTTGCAGACAATGAGTTTGTGCCGCATCTTGCAGTCACCTGCGGGATTGGACTGGCAATCGCCAGTATTGGCGTTTTAATCTACTTTATTCACCATTCCGCCACCTCCATTCAGGTTGATCATGTCATTTCTAAGGTGGGATGTGAGCTAGATGACATGATCGATCGTCTCTTTCCCAAGCAGATTGGACGCGGCGCATCGCAGCATCGAGCCGAACCGCTCACCTCAGAGATTCCAGCCGATTTCGATCGCGAGGCAACTGCCATTCAAGCGACTGGTAGTAACTATGTGCAAGCGATCGATACAGACCAGTTGATGCACATTGCAACGGAGAACAACATCCTGCTTCAGCTTCAGCGTCGTCCTGGAGACTTTGTGATTAAAGGCAGTCCACTGGTTCTCGCTTATCCCGCAGAAGCAGGTAGCAAAAAGCTGGTTAAACAAATCAATGCTGCCTTTGTCTTAGGTTCGCAGCGTACCGATCAGCAAGATGTCGAGTTTTCGATTAACCAACTGGTTGAAATTGCCGTCCGTGCCCTCTCACCTGGCATTAACGACCCCTTCACCGCCATTCGCTGTATTGATCAACTCAGTGCAGCGCTTTGTCACCTGGCACAAAAAGAGATTCCCTCTGCCTATCGTTATGACGACCAGGATAAGCTGCGCGTCATTGCCGCACCCGTGACGTTTGCAGATGTGACGGATGCGGCTTTTAATCAGATTCGGCAATATGGGCAAACCAGCGTAGCCGTGACGATGCGATTGTTAGAAGCGATCGCCGTCATTGCACCCTTTACCTATACCAAAGCCGATCGATCTGCATTGTTGCGTCATGCCAACATGATTGAGCGCGGCAGCCAGAAAGGCATCACCGAAGAGCTAGATCGCAAGGATGTTAAAGAACGCTATCTAGCAGCCGTAAAAGCAATTGGGCAAGCTTGATATGAGGAGAAAAAATGCTGTCTATTAACTGGAAAGGATACCGCTTTGCTGCCTGGATGGGGCAAACGCTACTTGGCATCGCTGTTCTTGCCGCTGCGCTTCAGGGAAAATGGCAAAACGCGATTGCCCTGGCGCTTTTTCTCATTGTCTCTCTTATGTTTGTGGTGAAAGATGACAAACTACCCACCCTATTTGATTTTCTGTTTGTCCTTGCAGCTTTACTCAATGCCGGAGGTTGGGTGTGGGGATGGTTTTATGCCCCTGGACCTGATGACGAGCTAGTTCATGGTTTTACCATGTTTACAATTACCCTGGCTTTAAGTTTTTTGGTCTATAGTTCGATGCTACCGATTTTTCGTCAACACACACTCCTATATCTACTGACGATCGCGAGCTTCGGTGTTGCGATCGGCGCGCTGTGGGAAATCACTGAATGGTCAGCAGGTAAAATTTTGGTAACCGATGTAATTGGCAGCGTTGATGACACAGTTATTGACTTGATGATGGACACATTAGGATCAGTCTTAGCAGCCATTATCAGCCTCTGGGTATTGCAAAAATGGACAGATTCAGGTGTAGGGAATGAGTCAGCAAGAAATCATCTGAATCACTATAAAGAGTGAGTTGATGGTCAGTTTGTTATCCATCATTGTCGCTCAGTCAATAACGCCAAGAATCTTGAATTGCAGCAATTGGTTGCGCAGCATATGCGCCTTCAAGGGCAGCTTTATCCTTGTGCTCTAGGCGATCAACCGGGGTATTTAGCGATAAGGCATCCCAAAATCAAGACGATTTACTTCTTGAGATAGATGTTATTGAATCCTATCTTTGAGACTCTAGACATGAAGTGTAGCTGTTTATACTAATGCCACATCTTTTGCTAGTAGACGATGAAGCCCCACTCTGTGAAAGTCTTGCCTACTCGCTGCGAAAAGAAGGTTATGAAGTTACCACAGCACCAGATGGGCACAGCGCGATCAAACAGTTCCATAAGCAAGTCCCCGATGTCATTTTGCTCGATCTGATGATGCCAGAAGTGGATGGGATGGAAGTCTGTTGGCGTATTCGAGCGTTTTCTAATGTCCCAATTCTAATGCTAACAGCGAAAGACCAGGATATGGATAAAGTGCGGGGCTTAGAAGCTGGGGCCGATGATTATGTGACTAAACCCTTCAATACACGTGAATTGCTCGCCCGGATTAAAGCAGTATTGCGCCGCAATCAGGGAGAATCGGCTTAAAGGCGGTTAAAAGTTGTCATGCAAGAGTTTGATGTCCCGGTTGGCTCAAGCCGTGGCAATCGTGATAAAGGTTGCGCTAAGTTAGGATGCTTTGCAACGGACACGTCCTATACTCCAGTCATGTTTGAGCCGATGAAACTCTTTGCCAAAGACTCTTTTACGCGCAGATGGTTAGCATCGCTGCGGTGGAATTCAATCCACACGAAGCTTTTGGCTAACTACCTGCTCCTGATCGTCTTGGGCACCTCGCTCATGTCGGGATACATCCTATGGACGTTTTATGCCTTTTTCATGCAGTCTCGTCAGACAGATTTAGAAAACTGGGCAACAGCACTGAGCGAGAGCATTGCCGATGTCCTCGAAGAAAAAGATACGCAGCGGGTGCAGACCATTGTCCAGCGATATGGGGCACCTGCCAATATCACACTCCGTGTCTTTGATGCTCAAGGTTCGCTGCTAGCCACTTCTAACCCTCAAACAGATCGACAAATCACCAATTGGCGACCAATACCTGGCGTTTCAGAAGCACTACACGGTCATACGGCGCAGGGTATTGCGAAAGGGGTTTTATCAACAGACGATCGCCTCTATATTGCCAAACCGATGACTCGCAATGGTCAAATGTTGGGGATATTGCGAATCTCGATTACTTTAGAACAGTTTCAGAAACAGTTTGTCAGGGTGATCTGGGCAATTTTAGCCGCCCTTGGCATTACTATTTTTCTCTGTACCCTGGTCAGCGATCGCTTAGCCCGGAGTCTCTCTAAACCCATTGAGGTAATGCGAAATTTTGCGATTCGCGTGGGTAAAGGACAATTTGATGACAAACTCATGATTCGTCAGAGCAATGAACTAGACCAACTCGCGACTGAACTGAATCGTATGAGTGAACGGTTGAAATCATTGGACGAGGAACGCAGAGCCTTCCTCGCGAATGTTTCTCATGAACTGCGAACCCCTGTAAGCAATGTTCAGGTCACTATCGAGGCTCTGGAGAGTGGCGCTGTGGATGAACTGGAGTTGCGCGATCGCTTCTTTCAAACCATCAAAGAGGAGACAAAGCGGCTTTCGGGATTGATTCATGATTTGCTGGACCTGGGACGCTTAGAAGCGGGTGTCACGCTATTAGAAATCCAACCCATTGCCTTACAAAGTGTCATCAGCCGTGCGATCAGAGCGATGGAAGTTCGCATGCAGGATAAAAACGTGACTGTGCAAGTTGATGTTGATGACCTTCGGATTATGGGTGATTCGGAGCGCTTATTACAGGCGTTTCTAAATCTTTTAGACAATGCAATTAAGTACTCTACCCCCAATGCTTGTATCTTCATTGCTGCCTCTCGCCACAAACGACAGGCTCTGATTTCAATTCGAGACCAGGGAAGCGGCATTCCTGAAACCGATTTACCTCGCATTTTTGAACAGTTTTACACCACAAGCCGCTCTCGTAAGCAAAGTGGGGTGGGGTTGGGGCTAGCGATTGCCAGACGCATTATTGAGGCACATGGAGGCAGCATTACAGCCAGTAGTCAACCCGGTCAAGGGTCTGTATTTACGCTTTTGCTACCTTTGGAATCATAGGTTGTTGATCCCGTTGTCTGTTCCCGTGTTACTTCTTCCACCTGGCTCACTGCAAAAATCAGGGTAAAGGGTCGTCCCATCTCCCGTTTGACAAAGGCTTCTAAAAGCTGCACTTGTTTTGACGTGACTGGTTTTTGCGATCGCACCGTCAACCGTACCTGTGGTGGAGTACTTAACCAGTCGGTATCAAAGCTCACCAACTCTAGAGACTGAAAGGTAATGGTTCGGGTTAGTAACGCGGCGCGAAGACTGCTCTCTAGGCGCGTTTGTTGTACCAGTCTGGCGAAGCTGACACTTAACGGAAGCAACAGCATAATTGTAAACGCGATCGCCCAAATTAGGGCTTTGCGAGCTTGCTTAAAGGGAGTGTAACCAGCCAGTAAAAACGTCACCATACAGGCAAGCGTAATGCCCAGAAAGTTTGTCAGGTAAAGCAGCCCTGCCCCTAAACTGAGAGACCAGTTTCCATGGGCCAGTCCCAATCCCACTACACAAAGCGGGGGCATCAAGGCAACGGCGATCGCAGTACCTGCCAGGCTGGTTGCCAGTTTGGGTTGCACGGCGGCATAGCCACTGATCCCACCTGCGGCAACCGCAATGCCCAAGTCCAGTAAGGTTGGCTTCGAGCGCGACAGCACCTCACTCCCAAAGCTCGAAATCCCTGTGAGCAGTCCCAGTCCTGCTGCCAGGACGACTGCCAGGACAGTGCCAACCAGCACTGCCAGCAAGCCTTGACGAAAGAGGGGAAGATTGCCAGCCAGTGCCCCAAACGCCAGCCCTCGGATGGGCAGCATCAGCGGGGCAATAATCATGGCACCAATAATCACAGCCGTACTATTGGAGAGCAGTCCGAAGGTGGCGATCGCGCACGAACTTACAATCAGAATTAAGTAAGCAGTGTTGAGGGTTGCTTCTGCCGCGAGATTATCGTGCAACTGCTGTAGTTGCAGAGGCTGGACCCGCCGTCGCCTGAGCAGCCTGAACCGACTACGAAGCGGCGTGAGCATCACCGCTAACGTCTGCCGTAAAGTCACGTGCCATGCTTTCATCATTACCTTGAGCATTGTTTACCAGCAATCTGACTATGATAAGACGGTGAATCTTAAGCGGAACACACGTATGGCAATTGAATCGACGGTGGGAGAAGTGGCAATCGACGCGAACTTGAAGCAGTTTGTGCTGGTGCTCTGTGTCTCTCTCGGTGTGGCGACCCTGCCCCAGATTGCTCCCTGGTTTCGCAAGATTCCCTACACCTTGCTGCTGGTGATTGTGGGCTTAGGGCTTGCCTTGCTCGATGTGCGCCTGGTTAACCTTTCGCCTGCCTTGATTCTTTCGATTTTCCTACCGCCGCTGGTCTTTGAAGCCGCCTGGAATTTGCAGTGGTCGCGTCTCAAGCGGGATCTGGTGCCGATCGTCCTCTTTGCGATCGTGGGTGTCCTCATTTCCATCGCCGGGATTGCCATCGGTTTGACTCAGCTTGTGGGACTCTCTTTCCCCACTGCTTTACTGATTGGAGCCAGCCTGTCTGCCACCGATCCCGTTTCAGTGGTTGCCCTCTTTCGCGCCTTAGGCGTGGATAAACGACTTTCGACCTTAATGGAGGGAGAAAGTTTATTTAATGATGGGATGGCGATCGTTGCCTTCAGCTTCCTGCTAGCTTTCGCGCTTGGAACAGCGAATTTTCAGGTTCAGTCCATTCTCATGCAATTCTTTGCAGTGGTCGGTATTGGCATTGGCGTTGGCTGTTTGATTGGGTTTGGGTTGTCGTACCTGACGCAACGCTTTGATCTGCCACTGGTAGAACAATCCCTCACCTTAGTCTCTGCCTACGGCACCTATCTTCTGGTCGAAGATTTAGGCGGGTCAGGCGTGATTGGGGTCGTCACCACTGGTTTGATTTTGGGGAACTTTGGCTCTCGCATTGGGATGAATCCCCGCACCCGGATTATCGTGACAGAGTTTTGGGATTTCTTATCATTTTTTGTTAATTCCATTGTGTTTCTGCTCATTGGTGACCAGATTCGCTTTGCCATTTTGGGGCGTAATTTAGGTGTGATTGCCGCGACAGTCGGAGCCATGCTGTTGACACGGGCGATCTCCGTCTACGGGTTGGGCTGGATTAGCAACCGTATCACACAAGCAGATATCTCCATGCCTGACCAGACCGTGCTCTGGTGGGGTGGCTTACGCGGTTCTGTATCGATCGCGCTTGCCTTGAGCATTCCGGCTGTTTTACCCGATCGGGAAAGCATTATTGCCACTGTGTTTGGTGCCGTTCTCTTCACGCTCTTGGTTCAGGGTTTAACCATTCCACCGCTGTTAAAGCAGCTCAATCTACTGGGAAATCAACCCATCCGTCAACGCTATGAGGAATTGATGGCGCACCAGGTGGCTTTAAACCGAGTGCTGCAGCATCTCACACAAGCAGAACAGCGTGCTTGCCTTGAACCTGAGTTTTACCGTTACCAGGAAACGCTAGTGAAAGGGGAACTGACTCGGTTAGAGCGTGAAATCGAGCAACTGCAAGACGACTATCCCAACCTCCAGCATTTTGTGGTGGAGCAATTCCGTAAGGAACTCTTGGCGATCGAAGCGACTACTTATGCCGAACTAGTTCGAGCCGGTCGCTTAAACCAGGAACTTGCACCCCTGCTACAAACCGTGTTGGCGGACGATCGCGACCAACCATAACGACTCAAGCAATCTGTGGTTTAACTCGCTTCAATTTGAGGTAGCGATAGTGCTTGCAATTCTTCCCAGGAGTAGTGAGCTGGTAATTCAATTTCTTTGGTATCGGCACCCAGTCCTAAGCTAAGGGAGGGTTTCGTTTCCTGAATCAGTTCTTCTGTAAACCCTGCAATCGCATTCCCTGCCACGCCGCCTGCGATCGCGCCTGCAACTCCGCCAACGGCTGCACCGAATTTACCGGCGATCGAGCGACCAATGGCAGCACCTGCCACACCACCGCTCGCAGTTCCTACACCCGTTGCCAGAGCATGATGGGATGATTCATCTGAGACTTTAGATTGTTCTGTGGGTTGATGCTCATTCATTTTGGTTACCTCTCTTTAGGATTATTGGATTCTCACCATTGCAATCGTTCAGCCAGATGATCACCGACTCGTAGCGCGTTTGCCATAATAGTCAGCGTTGGATTTACACCCGAATTAGAGGGGAAGAAGCTGCCATCCACGACATAAAGATTATCGACATCATGGGTGCGGCAATTTAAATCCAGGACAGATGTGTCGGGATCGGAGCCAAAGCGGCAGGTGCCGCACTGATGTCCTACTGCTTGTAAAGGGATATGGCTACGAGGATAGATGCTGAAGGGAATGACATGCATGGCTTTGCGTTCCAGGGATTTCAGTACCGAAGTCCAGCGATGCAGCAAGCGATCGCCCGCTTCTGTATTGTTGAGCCTGTAATTTAGGTGGGTCTTGCCCTGAATCACTTGCACCCGGTTATTTGGGTCGGGTAGATCTTCCGTTTGTAGCCACCAGCCGGTCGTGCGTTCTGCCAACAAATGCCGTTCAAACTGGGGAAGCAGTTTCACGAAAGGAGCCATGAGCGGTGGCGCTTCTGCGGGCAGCATATCCGCCAGAACGTTGCCTGTATTTTGCACCATCCCCATTGGGTAGGGAAAATCAGGTTCGCCCCAATAAAAATCATTAACCGCGATCGTTTTTTGGAAGTTGGCGCGATTGACTTCGGTATGGAGGGCAACCAGCGCAATTTCTAAATGCTTCATAAAATTGCGCCCTACCTGATCGGAACGGTTTGCCAGTCCGTTGGGATGCTGATCGTTGGCGGACTGGAGGAGCAACACCGCTGAGTTGATTGCCCCGCAGGCAACCACAACGATGTCGCCTTTGAACACTTGATGGACTCCGTTGACCTCGGTTTCCACACCGATAATGTCTCGCCCCGATGCACTGGTCAAGAGCCGTACAACTTTTGCCTGGGTCAGTAATGTCAGGTTGTCATACGCTGCACGGGCAGGGCGGATGGCATTCACGTCTGCATCCGCCTTGGCACCGACTAAGCAAGGATAGCCATCGAAGGTATCGCAGCGAATACAGGGGCTGTTGGTGCGGTCTTGCTCATTCAGCTTTAAACCGAGCGGCAAGTGAAAGGGATAATAGCCGCGATCGCGAATGCAGTCAGAGATCTCCTGCATATCGGGTTCATGGCTGACGGGCGGATAGGGGTAAGGTTCACTACAGGGTGGTTCGGTGGGATCTTCGCCTCGATCGCCATGCACATCGTAGAGTTTTTCTGCCTGGGTGTAGTAGGGTTCAAAGTCTTGATAGGTCAATTCCCAGGCGGGTGAAATGCCATCCTTGTGGATGACCTTTGTAAAATCGCGTTCCCGCAGCCGCAATAAGGCGGCACCATAAACTTTGGTATTGCCCCCGACCCAGTAACCCGTTTGCGGACGAAAGGCTTTGCCGTCCCGGTCATACCAGTGTTCGTCGGTGTGATAGCGTTCTTTTTGATAAACTTCTAACGCACTCCAGTTTGCCTTTTCTCGCGGCAAAAAGTCGCCTCGTTCTAGCACTAAAATCTTTTTACCGGTGGGTGCCAGTCGATGCGCCAACGTACCTCCCCCTGCACCCGTGCCAATAATGATGACATCATAGTGATTGTTGACGGTTGTCATACGATAGTCCCTGTGTGGTTACGGTTTGGTAGACACATTGAGTTCTCCCTCCAGGTCAAGCACTTTCCATTGAGTCTGTGCCCCTTCACGCCAAAAGCGGAGTGACACCATCGCCTTGCCAACGCTGAGGTTGACCAATTCCAAATCGGGCAACCAATCCGGTAAAACAGGTTGAACGAGCAACGATCGCGCCGGCGCATGGGCTTCCAGTCCCAACATGGCGCGAATTAGCAGAAAGATTGATCCGGCTGCCCAGGCTTGCGGCACGTTGGCATCGGTATAAGGGACAGGAAAGTGCCCTGGTTTGCGGGCAATGCCACCAAATAGCTCTGGCATTCGTCCGGATTCAAAATAGCTGGCAGCCGCAAAAATGCCTTCCGCAATCTGGTTTGCTTCCTGGTGATAGCCGTATTGCTTTAAGCCCATGGCGATCGCCGAATTATCGTGGGGCCAGACGCTGCCCAACTGATAGCTGATGGGATTGTAAGCAGGATTGAGGCTGGAAAGGGTGCGAATGCCCCAACCACACCAGAGATCGGGCTGGAATAATCGCTTTACCAGGCGATCAGCGCGTTCTTGGGGCACAATACTAGACCATAGTAAATGTCCGGGATTGGAGGCGATCGAGCGCATTTGCTGTTTTTTACTGTCTAAACCCAAACAGTAGAACCCTTCGTCTTCCATCCAGAAGCGATCGTTAAACCGCTGATAGAGATCGTCTGCCTTCTGTCGTAATTGTTTTGCCCGCTCGGGTTCTCCCAAAACCTCATAGATTGTGGCAGCCTCTCTCCAGGCGTTGTAAACGTACCCTTGCACTTCGCAAAGGGCGATCGGCGGCTCAACTTGAGTGCCGTCAGGATACACCATTGAGTCGCCTGAATCTTTCCATCCCTGGTTGCGTAAGCCCATCGAGGAGCGAGTTTGATACTCCACAAACCCGTCCTGGTCAAAATCACCATAGGCTTCAATCCAGGCAAGGGCCTTTTCCAGCGGATCACGGCATTCCTGCAAAAATGCCTCGTTGTGGCTCCACTGGTACGCTTCTGCCAGCGTGGTGATCCAAAGGATCGTGGTATCGATCGTGCCGTAGTAGGGCGTGTAGGGGAGTTGTTTGAGGTGGGTCAGTTCATCACGTCGCAATTCGTGTAGCATCTTTCCCGGTTGGGCATCGCGCCAGTTATCCACCTCAGTGGCCTGGAGTTGTGCTAATCGCAGCAAGGTGCCATGAGCAAACTCTTGATACACCGCCATGGTCTGCATACTGACGATCACAGAATCACGCCCAAATACCGCTACAAACCAGGGAATGCCCGCCGCAGGCATCCAAAACTCTTGTTCCTTCCCTTTGACTTTGATGCGTAAGGCTGCCATATCGGTCAGCGCTTGCTGGTAATAGGCTGCAACTTCGGCATTGGACGATCGCAGATGCGTTGCCTGAGCCAGGAAATCCTCGCTGACTTGTTTGGCTTCTGTGTTGTGTGCCACTGCACAGGTATTCTGCGGGTAAAAGACATCACCATCCACGATCGCGGCAAAGTTGATGCAGGTGTGCCAGGTGTGCCCTGGATCAAGCACGACAGCGAAAAACAGCCGCCCGTTGGCATAACGCGGTTGAGCATCGGTGCATTCGGGTTGGGTAATGAGTCCCCGATGGAACGTACCGTTGTGGTATTCCGTGGTCAGCATTCCATCATGCCAGATGGTCTCGGTTTCACCGCGCGTCAAGATTTGCTGCGACTTGACTTCAAAAATATCAGCGAAGTCGGAGCGAATCGCCAGCATCAGTTGAAATTCCACTCGTTCTGAATGATGATTCGTGATGTCAATATCTTCATGCATTCCCCCGCCAATATCGCGGCGAATGTCAATCATTAAGCGTCCGCTGGGGATGATGCCATTGACAGTGCGAAACTGCGGATTGGTAAATTGATAAAGAGCGCTGTGATAGTTGATGGGACTGGAGGCGAGCAGGAGTAAGCGATCGCGATTAATTGATACCTCGTAATAGGATATCAAGCGCGTATCAGCGACAAAAAACCCTTGAGCAACGGTGTCATCAATCCACCCATAGGAATCCGTAACTAAAAACGTAGAGCCATCATTAATCGCAATTTGACCTGCATTCACCGAAACTTTGGTTGGCATAATCTATCCACCTTTGGCAAACCCTGGATAGAGCGTCATGCCGCCATCCACAAACAAGGTTGTGCCGTTGACGTAATCTGAATCGTCGGAAGCTAACCAAACCACTGCCTTGCCAATGTCATCGGGTAAGCCGACTCGACCAGACGGGATTAATTGCAGCAATTTTGCTTTTGCTTGGGGCGTGCTCCAGGCAGCCGTATTAATTTGAGTTTCGATCGCCCCTGGGGCAATGCTGTTGATCCGAATTTTTTGGGGTGCAAGTTCCTGAGCCATGCTTTTCATCATCATGTCAATGCCGCCTTTACTGGTGGCATAGTTCACATGACCTGCCCAAGGAATCACTTCATGCACCGAACTCATGCAGATAATTTTGCCCGCCGCACAGGACACATCAGGTTTCACGCCGCGACGCAAAAACTCTTTTGCCGCTTCACGGGCACAGAGGAACTGTCCGGTTAAGTTAACGTTGATGACGAGATTCCAGTCATCTAGCGTCATATCAACCAACGCTGCGTCTTTTTGCAATCCGGCATTGTTGACCAGAATATCGATCGTGCCAAACTCTCGTAGCATTTGGGCAAACATCGCTTTCACATCGTCTTCTTTGGCAACATTGGCTGCAATCGCGATCGCTTCTCCGCCGTTGGAAGTAATGTCGTGAACAATTTTCTCCGCTGCTTCTTTCTCTGAGTGGTAGTTAATTACAACCGATGCACCCGCTTTTGCCAAGCAGCGTGCCGACGCTTCACCGATGCCAGAGCTTGATCCTGTCACCAGGGCTTTCTGACCTTTGAGCAAATAGGGAGAATAGCTCATTGTTAGCTCTCAACCGAGTTCTACCCTACTGTAGAGTGCAAAACCTAAATAACTCTCTATCACAGGAGGTAAGGTGTATCTCTTTCGAGAGAACTACACTTAATTTCATGTCAATTTCACTTTTATGATCCTCTAATTGAAGCAAAGGTATCTTCATTTCCATCTTCAATACCTTTGGATGAGATGACTAGATTTAGGTGACGAATCATGGTTTACCAATTTGCGATTGGTTTTGCGATCGCTGTGCTACTGGCAAACAGCAATATTTCTCATTTTTCAGGGATCAATCTTCCAGGAATAGATCTCTTGGGTAAACTCTACACAGGTTTTCCTGCTGGTGTTAAGGGCAGCACCCTGCTCTTACTGCGAGTGGGAACGGGTGTGTTATTTATGCTGCATGGTTATCCCAAAATCACACATTTGCAACAGTGGGCAAACGCGCTCAAAATGCCAGTATCTCTGTGTTTTCTCTCTGCTTTGTCTATGGTGGCAGGCGGCGTTTGCTTGATATTAGGGCTGTTGACGCCCCTTGCTAGTGCGGCCATTTTTATTTCGATGGCGTTTGCTGCTTATCTGGAAATTGTCCAGGGTTTACCCTTCGTCGCCCGTGACCCCTACTTGATTCCTGATGGACAGTATGAAGGTCCCAAGGGTAAAGGTGAACCGCCCAGTTGGGAAAAAGCGTTTATGTATTGCCTGATGCTGGTGGCGATTGGTGTTCTTGGTCCCGGTGCCTTCTCGCTGGATGCCCTTTTACTCAGATAGCGAATGCTAGTCCATGTACTGATCTATATTTAAGCACTTGTATTGATGCATTCATCAGATCAATCAGCCCTTCAAGTCGAACGAATTCAAGCGATCGGATTCACCGTGACGAATGCCGATCGCTCGGTAGACTTTTACACGAAGGCCCTTGGGTTTGAAATAATTTCTGATATCACCGAAGGACAAACGGACGGTTTAGAAAAACGCTCTGATGCCAAAATTCGCAGTGTTACCTTAAAGCTTGGCGATGAGCAGATTCGGTTGATACAGCACCTTCATGCTGAAGGAAAACCCATTCCACCAGACTCGCAAAGCAACGATTTATGGTTTCAGCACTTGGCGATTGTCGTCAGCGATATGGATTGTGCCTATGCTCATCTCCAATCATTTTCAATCGAATCTATCTCAACGTCACCCCAAACCATTCCACCCGGCAACAAAGACGCCGCTTATATTCAGGCATTCAAGTTTAAAGACCCCGATCGCCATCCCTTAGAACTGATCTGGTTTCCACCGGGTAAGGGACAGGAGAAATGGCACAAAAACAGTGATCGGTTGTTTTTAGGAATTGACCACACGGCGATCGCGATCGCTAACACCGACCAAAGCCTGCAATTCTATCGTGATTTGTTAGGAATGCAGGTCGATGGCGGCAGTTTTAATTGGCGAGAAACTCAGGCGCGTATGGATGGGCTGCCCAATGCCATGGTCAAAATTACGGCATTACGTCCCGCTCAAGGTGGTCTGGGGATTGAACTGCTGGACTATATTCAACCCGCTGATGGTCGTCCCATGCCATTTGATCTGAAACGTGATGACATTGCTTATGTGCAAGTTGAGCTGATTGTTAGTGACATTAATCAAGCCGTGAATCAATTACAGCAAAGCAACTTACACGTTGTTTCGGCTGGTACTGTCCAATTAAGCGATCGCCCATCTACCCAAGGGTGTTTGATTAAAGATCCAACCGGACATGCGCTGTTGTTGCTCGCGGAGTCAACGTCTTAAAAGCTTCAGGAGGTTTTATGACGAAAGCAGTTGAAACATTACCCAATGGGATTGAAATTTATGACGACCGGATGTATGCGCTGATTGGTTCAGACGCTCAACTTGATCAGCTCACAGACGGTGCGGTGCATAGTGAAGGTCCCGTTTACTTTTCCGCCGATGACAGCGTGATCTGGAGTGATGCTCACGGTAATCGGTTACTCCGCTGGAGTGAGCCGGATGGGGTCACGGTTTTGCGCGATCCATCGGACTATCAGAATGGTAATGCGCACGATTTAGAGGGACGGTTGGTTTCGTGTTCATCGGGCTTACGTGCCATTATTCGACGGGAATTGGCTGGACAATGGCGGGTGTTATGCGATCGCTATCAGGGCAAACGTTTGAACAGCCCGAATGATTTAGTGGTTAAGCGCGATGGCACGATCTGGTTTACTGACCCACCCTATGGCATCACAGAACCTAACCAGGGCTATGGTGGTGAGCAAGAGCAACCCGGAAGCTATGTCTATCGGTTTGATCCAGCGACCGGCGAAATTGATGCTGTAGTCACCGATATGCTGCGCCCCAATGGATTGACCTTCAGCCCTGATGAGCAACGGCTGTATGTGTCAGATTCGTCTGCCTTTAACATTGCGAATGGCTATCACCATATTCGGGCTTACGATATTTTAGAGGGTCGGACTATCGTCAATGGTCGTGTGTTTGCGGTGATTGATCCCGGTCAACCGGATGGGTTATGCGTCGATGAACAGGGCAATGTATTTACAAGTTCTAGAGATAGTGTGCAGATATACGCGCCGAATGGCACCCGTCTAGGGAAAATTCCAGTGCCAGAGACAGTGGCTAATGTAGCATTTGGTGGACGCGATCGCGATCGCCTATTTATTGCTGCTGGACATTCGCTGTATGCGATTGACCTTGAGACACAGGGCATTCTACAGCCTTAGATGGTCTATTTTTGGGGTGCTTGAGTTGCTTGCGTAGCAGGCAGCGATCGCACTAAACTCAAACTCAAGGGCTTTTGGCTGATCGTGTTGGTATAAGCAGCACTCAGAAATGGACGATAGGTAGGCTGTCAAACTGCACGATGACCAAAACGGCGGGTTCATCGCCGACGGTGCCTGAAAGATGGCCTTTACGCCCCTGCGAGTCCTCTTTGGTGTTCTGATCTGCACCGAAGGAAATTTCACCGACTCCCATCTCCACCCGTTGTCCGTCCATTGTTTCCACAAACCAGCAGCCCGATAAGGGAATAATCCACTGGGGCTTGGGGTTCTCGTGCCAGGTTCCAATCCAGCCGACCGGCAGCACGGTAAAGCTCAAGGTAGCGCCTTCCTGTTTCAATTGTCCCAACCATTGGGGAGAAGCAGGCGGGGCAATACTTTTTAGGCTGAAATCCCGGATTTGGCGACGAGATTGATGGCTGATTCCCGCTTCATCCGTCCAAACATGCCAGTAGTTAATGATAGGGGGTGCAGCTTGATCGTTCATAGAATCATTACCTCGATTGCGTCAGATTGAAATCATCATCTTGGATTCAAACCGATTAATTGCATTGCCACACATGCTCACCAAATATACAAAAGGGAAAATAAGATTACCCAAATCACATCGACAAAGTGCCAGAACAAGGTGGTTGCACTCACCCCAAAATGGCCGTTGTTGTAGTTATTGGGGATGAGCGATCGCACCAACATGATCACCTGCAAGATCACACCGCTCAGCACATGCAGACCATGAAATCCGGTCAAAATATAGAACGTTGCGCCTACCAATCCCGTTTTCAAGCCAAAATCAAGATGGCTCCATTCAATGCCCTGCCCCACGAGAAAATACGTGCCCATCAGAGCCGTCAGCAGCCACAGCAATCGGAACTTAACTAGATGATGGCGACTCAATGCCCGTTCTGCTAATTGAATCACCACACTACTAGACAGCAGAACCACCGTGTTAATGATCACAAATGTAGACCGTTCCGGCCCTGCAACTCCGGGTGGCAACCAATGAGGAGTCGTGAGGCGGAGGGCAGCATAGGTGAAGAAAAAACTCAGGAAAATAATGCTTTCTGACAGCAAGAATACCGTGAACCCAAACATCCCCTTGCCATGATGGTCTTCGTGGCTCCCCCCGCCACTGGGTAAAAATCGCCTCAGCCAGACCGGAAACTGCTGCCGGATGGATTCCAGGTTGATCGGACTTTCATCGACGTGGGTGGGTCGGGGTCGAGGCGAATTACTCATCGTTAGAAACGTCCTCTCCCGATTGTGTTGCAGGAACCTCACCGTAAGCAACCGGATTGCCATAGTTGTAGGGTGGAAACATCACCTGCGGAATTTCGACAAAATTCTCTCTAGGTGGTGGTGAAGACGTCGTCCATTCTAGGCCCGTCGCTTCCCACGGATTATCGGTTGCCCTCGGTCCATCTAACACGGAGCCAACCATGTTGGCGATGAAAGGCAAGGTGGAAACGCCTAACAAAAAGGCTCCTAAACTAGCAATCACATTCCATCCCTGATATTCCGGTGGGTAGGACGCAACCCGACGCACCATGCCCTGTAACCCCAGGGGGTGCATGGGGAAAAAGGTGAGATTCGCACCAATGAAAGTCATCCAGAAGTGCAGTTTTCCCCATCCTTCGGCGTACATCCGTCCCGTAATTTTGGGAAACCAAAAATAAATGGCAGCAAAAATTGCCAGCGTAATCGTGTTGAACACAATGTAGTGAAAATGCCCCACGACAAAGTAAGTATTGTTGACATGCAAATCAAACGCATTGGAAGCCAGCATCACCCCCGTGATGCCACCAAAAATAAACATGGCGGCTCCCCCCATCGCAAATAACATGGGGGTATCTAGATGCAGTTTGCCTCGCCAAATGGTTGCGACCCAACCAAAGGTCTTAACGCCGGTGGGGACAGCCACCAGCATCGAAGTCACAACAAATAGCATGCGCATCCACTCTGGGGTTGCACTGGCAAACATGTGATGGGCCCAGACAAAGATACTGACTAAGGCAATGCCTAAAGAAGCGATCGCCAGTGAGCGATAACCAAACAACGGATTGCGCGCAAACGCAGGCAGCACCTCGGCAAAAATGCCAAAGGCGGGCAATGCCATGATGTAAACCGCAGGATGGGAATAGAACCAGAATAAATGTTGATAAATAATTGGATCGCCGCCCTCCGATGGCTTGAAAATGCTGGTGCCAAACGCCAGATCAAACATCAGCAGAATCAAGGCTCCCGTGAGCGAGGGCAGGTTGATCAGTTGCAGCAATTGGGCACTCAGCACTGACCAGACAAACACAGGCATCCGAAAGAACGTCATGCCCGGTGCTCGTAACCAAACGATCGTCGTGACGAAGTTGATCGCACCCATGATCGAAGAAATGCCCAGCAAAATCAGGCTGATGATCCAAACCAGCTGTCCAGAGAAGACTTGCAAACTCACAGGCGGGTATGACCACCAACCCGCCTGAGCTGGACCATTGGGTAATAAAAAGCTAGAGATGAGCAAAATTCCAGCGGGGGGAATCATCCAAAACGAGATAGCATTTAGCAGCGGAAACGCCATATCTCGTGCTCCCACCATCAGGGGCACCAGGTAGTTTGACAGTCCGGCATTGAAGGGAATAATCCACAGGAAGATCATCACCGTTCCATGCAGGGTAAAAAGGGCATTGTAGAACGGACGATCGACCAGATTTAACTCAGGCGTGATCAGCTCTGCCCGCACGAACATTGCCATCAATCCACCAATCAGAAAAAAGATGAACGTGGTGATGATGTACTGCACACCAATCACTTTATGATCAGTGCTAAAGCAAAGAATATGTTGCCATGTAATCGCTTCCGGCTGAACAGAGTTGGTAGTGTTATTGCCACGATCGATCGCAGGATTCGTCATGAGTCATCCCTCTGGGACGCAGCAGATTTTGCTATTGCTTCAGCCGATCCGGTATTCCAGTTTGTTTTAAATAGCGTGTGAGGCGGTTGCCGCTGTTCAGCAACGGCGGGATTGGTTCCGTCAGGCGGTTGAGCCACTGCCATCACCCACTGGTTGTAAGCCTGTTTCGACTCCACATAGACATCCGCTGTCATTAAGGCAAAGTAGGTGCCGCTATATTGCGAATCTTGTAAGCGATACTTGCCCACGCGAGTGGGAGTGACCACTAAATCAATATCACGCCCAGGAACGATGTCTTGCTTAAGCCGAAAGGCTGGCACATAAAATCCGTGAATCACCTCTTTGGCCTGTAAATCCAGGCGCGTACTTTGATTCACGGGTAAGTGCAGCTCATGACTGGTAACGTGATTCGGATACTCAAATGTCCACTCCCACTGCCTTGCCATGACCCGAATTTGCTCAACAGCAGGTTTGGGTTGATCAGAAGCAGCATAGGCAGGAGCTTCTAAAGGCGACTGAACAATTTGTTGAAGTCCGAGAATATTTAGTTGCTGGTAAATATTAATGTTTTGAACCGCAATCCACAGCACAAGCAGCGTTGGGGCAACTGTCCAGAGAATTTCCAGTTTGGCATTGCCCCTGGATGGATGTCCTTCACTATAGTCATCTGGTTTTGCCCGAAAAAAGAGGGCGGAGTAAAGCATGATGCCCACCAACCCCAGCAAAACAAAGGTGCCAACAGACACCAGAAAACTAAATAAATCATCGACCCGCTGCGCTTCTGCAGTTGCCTGAGGAGGCATCCAGGTAAAAGCCTGCTGCCCCATCCAGCGGCTGATGAGCATCAATCCAGCAATAAAAAGAGCAAGTAGAAAATATTCAAGCGCCTTTAGCATTTCATATCTCTAGCATCCGATTTCATATCAGGTCGATTTGCCGAAGCTCAGAGGCACTATAGGAGAAACCCACAGATTCGACATCTAGCTAAAGGCAGGTGTAACTTGCCATGTCTAAATGTCTTTTATAAAAACTAGCTTAAAGAGAAGCTAAACATGTTTTGCTTGAAACAACTTCTATCCAAAGAGCAGATAAAATTTCACTGTATTTTCACTTTCTGCTGAAACCCTGTAATAGCAACAATGCTGCTACTCTAGCTGGAGACGGACTTCTTATTTGACCAAGAGATACATAATTAACTTGAGAGTTTGCGATCGAAGGACACTTTCGCAATCCTCTAAAACATCACCTGATTTGCTATTCCAACTCAATAACATTTGTTCTGTATATGGGATGGTAGAAGGCATCAATTCTGAAATATGCATAACTCTCAATCTGATTGCCAACAAGATTTAGAGCTATCTATCTCATCTTTTCCAGCAATTTCTGATTGTGGAGTAATTGGCAACGGCTATACCGCAGCATTAGTCAGCCGAAGAGACTAGATCGACTGGCTTTGTTTACCCTGCTTCGATTCTCACTCCCTATTTGCTCGGATTACGGTTCAGAATTGACGAAGACAAGCTATAGAAGATCACTCAGCCTGTGCTATTGATTGGAAGTACAGGAAGACCATCTTTTACTTTCCGTAGATGAAGCTCACCGATTAGCCAGAACATTCTCCAACGCTCAGGTCGTCATCTTGCCTCATAGTGGTCATGCTTGTTTAGTTGAATCGGATGTTTCGCTAATTAAAATTTTGTAAGATTCTAATTTTTTACCTGTAGAGCACGAAGAGCATGGACACTATTAATGTATTTGCTGATCCGATCTCAGGTATCGATCATGCCCTTTGGATGGCGTTCACAATGTTCTGGCAGATGTTGTGGGCATTGATCTTAGGCTTTACGCTATCGGGCGTAATCCAGGCAGTGGTTTCAAAAGCAGAGATGGGGCGCTTATTGCCGGATGACTCGCCCCGATCAGTCATCAAAGCTTGCGGGTTAGGAGCAGCCTCCTCCTCCTGCTCATACGCAGCCGTTGCTTTGGCACGATCGATTTTCAAGAAAGGGGGCAACTTTACCGCCGCCATGGTCTTTCAGTTTGCATCCACAAATCTGGTGATTGAATTAGGGATTATTCTGGCGATTCTGATGGGGTGGCAGTTCACGCTGGCAGAGTTTGTGGGTGGTCCTTTAATGATCGCGCTACTGGTGTTGCTCTTCCGAGTGTTCTTGAAACCAAAGCTGGTACAGAAAGCAAAACGGCAAGCAGAGAAAGGACTCCAGGGCAAGATGGAAGGTCATGCGGGCATGGATATGTCCGTGACGGAAGGTTCCCTTTGGCAACGTATTTTTTCAGACAAAGGCTTTACGTCTATCAGCCATTACTTTGTGATGGATTGGGCTTCGGTTTGGCAGGATATTGCGATCGGACTTTTGATTGCTGGAGCCTTAGGTGCCTGGGTGCCAAAGGATTTCTGGAAAGCCTTCTTTTTGTCTGATCACCCGCTTCTGGCAGCGCTTTGGGGTCCGATCGTGGGACCGATCGTCGCGATCGCCTCCTTTGTTTGCTCCGTTGGAAATGTACCCTTAGCCGCTGTTTTATGGAATGGCGGTATTAGCTTTGGCGGCGTGGTTGCCTTTATTTTTGCAGACCTGATTGTGCTGCCGATTTTAGATATTTACCGCAAATATTACGGCATCAAAATGAGTCTGTTTCTGCTGGCAACGTTTTACGCTGCAATGGCAGGAGCCGCATTCGTCATCGAATTGGTGTTTCAAGTTTTGCACCTGGTTCCAGCAGAGCGCAATGCCACTGTCTTAGATGCAGGTATTAGTTTTAACTACACGACCGTTCTCAATATCATCTTTTTGGTTCTGGCAGGCATTCTCGTCACCCGCTTTTTCAACACAGGTGGTCCAAAGATGCTGGACATGATGAATCACCCCAACCACGAGATGAATCCTGGTAAACACCATCAACATAGCCATTAGTGGCGAGATGGGTTATCCTCCTGCTTTTTACCTTGTTCAAGCACCCGTATGAATGCCTTATTTCAAACCATCCATCACAGTCTGCTGAATTGGGTTGGTCGAGCGATCGATCTGCTGCCTGCTCTCCTGTTTGCTTTCGTTGTGCTGTTGCTTACCCGCTACAGCGTCAAGTTGGTCAAACGTCTCATCAAAGCCAGTTCAGAACGCTTTCTTCACAATACGTCGCTGCAATTACTGCTGGTACAACTGAGTTCGGTGGCGGTTTGGGTGGTTGGCATCCTTATTGCGTGTACGCTGGTCTTTCCAAGCTTGAGATTGGGTGACATTATTGGCTTGCTGGGATTAAGTTCAGTCGCGGTTGGGTTTGCGTTTCAGGATATTTTTAAGAATTTTCTGGCTGGTATTTTATTGTTGTTAAATGAACCCTTTCGAGTTGGTGATCAGGTGATTATTAACAATTTTGAGGGCACAGTTGAATCCATTACGATTCGCTCGACTCAAATTCGCACCTATCAGGATGAGCAGATTGTCATTCCAAATGCGATCGTCTTCACCAATCCTGTGCATGTGCTGACGCGCTATCCATTCCGTCGTACCGATTTAACGATTGGGCTAAGTTACGACACCCCATTGCCCAAGGCGAGACAAGTGTTATTGGGCGCGATCGTCGATATCGAAGGTATCATGCCCAAGCCAGCCGCCGAGGTGGATGTGATTGGCTTTGGCGAAAGTTCCATTGGCTTTGTGGTGCGCTACTGGACATTGCCGCAGAAAGCGCATGTACGCCGTATTCAGAGTCAGGTGGTCTTGGCTTTAAAGCAAGCGTGTGATCAAGCAGGCTTTAACATTCCATTTCCCATTCGCACACTTCATTTTCCCAATCAGTCGTCTGATGATGGAAATGCACTGATGCTACTCAAACAAAACTCTAGCGATCGCCACGCTTGAAGACAGTTCTCCATACCACTGCTGATGAGAGAATCTGGATGATGTCTAGGCAACAGTGCGGTGATGGGTGGGGCGATCTCATATCCACTGATCGCCATTAAACCGCTCAATCTCTAGGTTTTACTGAATTGATACCATTATGACAAAGGCAAGCTAACGACTAAAGTGAGCAGCGGCAAGTAACCTAGAACGTAGCGCGAAGACTCTGCACCCTCCACTCCACCGTGCTGTTAGCTGGCTTGTCACCACGAGCTACTTCAAAAAACTCTCATACTCATCGTGATCACCGATCCAAATCCAATAGTAATCGTCGCCCTTCTTTAACGCTAATGCTCGATATCCACCACTGACACGGGCAGACCACAGATTCTTGCCAACTTTTTTGAAATGTAAAGAGGGGTGAAGTGAGTTTTCCTGCCAAAGTTGATAAGCTTTCTGCGCTTGCTCTTGAATCTCAGGCGATAATTCGGTATACGCTTTCCAAAACTCAGCCGTTGCGAAGGACTTCATCTAAATCCCTCACATTGTTTGCTGCAATATCTTCTTCTGCCTGGGCAATGAGGCGATCTAATTTTCCTGATGCCAAATCTGCTTCAATTTGCTGATCCCACATCTCATCGAGATAGGCTTGAAGCCACTTCGCCAGATCGCGAACTTCACTCTCTGGCAATTGCTTAATCGCTGATTCAACCTCTACCCGAGTAGTCATACGACATTTCACATCTCAACAGCATTTCCATATTATCGCCAATTATAACTTTGAAGTTAGTGTCCTTGTTAGCTGGCTGGCTACGCTGCAATCTTGGACTGGGACATCAGAAATGAGCAAGGTAGGCAGGCACCATCCACTGCTAAAACTTGACCTGTGATGTAAGACGCGGCTGGTGAAGCAAAGAATACAACTGCACCTGCAACTTCTTTTGGATCTCCCCAACGATCTAGCGAAGTTCGTTTTTTCAACCAATTCGCAATAGCTGGATCAGCAACTACTTCAGCATTACTCTCTGGGACAAAGAACCCTGGAGCAACTGCATTGACCGTAATTCCGAAAGCTCCAAGTTCAGCGGCAAGTGTGCGGGTTAACGCTTCGAGCCCTCCTTTTGCAGTTGACGAGAATATCTAACCCACCGTACTTTTCTCGGATTTCAACAAATGTGTTTTGAACGGCAATCTCATCTGTGACATCAAAGGGGAGGGGAGAAACTGCACCGCCCATTGATTTGATTACCTTGACTGCTTGGTAAAATCGTTCTGGATCTCGTCCATTCACGATGAGGCACGCGCCCACCTCGGCAAGTAACTTAGCGATTTCTAGCCCAAACCCCTCGCCCCGCTCCGGTCACTAAAGCCACTTTTCCATCTAATGAAAATTTAGATAACGCCACGACGATTTGTTCTGCGATCGTTCTCAGAGGATCATGACATCCCACAGATAACTTAGCAACTGCGCCCCATCCCACTAAACGAAGCCAGCTAACGGCAAAACGCAGCGGCAGCAAATAGCTTCCAACTCAGCACAAGCAGCTTTCGTCCGTCCGCTGCCGTGAAGTGTTAGCCTGCTGCTTTAAGTATTATGAGCTTGCCCAGAATTGTGAAATTAGTAGTTGCCACTAACGTAGAAAAATTTCTATGCTACTTGACACCAATTAGTTCATGTGTATTAATATAGTACATATGAACTCACTGGCGTCCCAGTTAGTGATATAGCAGCCATTAGCTTTTGATGAATACTATCGTTTCATAAACACGATAGTATTGCTTGCTATGCAACCATCAAAATCGAGAACAAAAGGTATTCCTAAGGGTGTTAAAGTCACGCTCACTATTCGGGATGCTGTTGAGGAGTTTCGTAGGCTGTATATAGCTCTCCGGAGGTATTCCATGAATAACAAACGCCTCGATATTGCTAAGTTGCTTCAAGCAGAATCAACAGAAGATGCTATTAGAGAGCAAGGATTTCCAAAAGGATCTTTAGATGATGCTGAAATTGCTTTTATTTCTACCCTAGCAGCAACAGAGCGTGAGTCAAGCCGAGTTTTAAATGCACCTCGTGGACAAGAGATGGGGAAAAAGCTGCCTAGTGAGTAGACTGGTTTAATTAAGAGGAGATTGTTTTTTGGGAGATTGATAAGAAGTGCTAATCGGCTGTGGACTTATTTCCCTTATCAATTTAATCAAATCTCCTAAGTATTTTATTGCGATTTTCCTAGAGCGGGGAGTTTTTAAGAAAATGTCTACAGGTTCATGTTCAAACCTCTCACTTAGATTCTGAATGGCTTTAATATACAGATCCTTCCTTCTTGGGTCTTGGTATGGGTCTTGGTAAAAGATAGAGTCGATGGGCAAACTATTCTTATTGTCAACGCTTCTACCGTAGTGAATACTGCAAGTAAGCCAAGCCCTGACGTAGGCGTATACACATTTGGAAAATACATCTTCAAACTTTTGGTTGTTAGGTGCTCCCTCTAAAGCAAAATCGCAAGCAGCACGGATTGTGGCTAATAGCCCTAACGGATTGTTTTCATCTGCTAAGCCTTGGTTTATACCTCCAACAGCCTCTTGACGAGCAAGATAATCGCTATACTTTTCTTCAAGTTTCTTCTTGAATTCGCGCTCTCCGAGATCACGACGCATCTTATCTATCTTGGTATGGATTCCATTAAGCCTATTTGGAAGATTATTTAATGAATGCTTCATCAGAGATAAGTATTCTATGTCCATCTGAGGAACTGTTTCTGCTTCATCCATTTCAGCATCCAATTTTACTACTTTTCCCTTATCTTCTTTGATTCGTGTACTAATAGCTGTAAGATAAAGCGATATAAAAAGTAGATCTAAACTCCAGATGAAAGGAATCAATAGTTTATTATGCTCAGCAGAGTTCGTTGCAGAAGAGTTATTTGAGTCAGTTGTTGCAAGAGATAAGCGACCAGTAAAATAACTGCTCCAACCGACAAATAAAAATAGGATAATCCCTATCATAGTAAGCGCATCAGGACTAACCTTTTTTACAATCCCTTTCCACCAGCACTTCAATCCATCAAAAGTAAATGATTGTTGGTTCTTCATAGAATATCCCTCACTCAATTTTAAATTTTTATCGCAATAGGTTACAGAATATTTTCGAGTAAGCCATATTTATGGCTCGTCTATCTCAATAATTTTATGTAATAAATCTACCTCCTCAACCATTGCTTTTTGAATCCTAGAAATCATGTAGGAAGCTGTATTTTTACTTACTCCGATTTCTTTTGAAAGACTACGTACACTGATGTTTGATGATGACTTAAAAATTAAATGAATTGCCTTAAACCACTTTTGTAAATCTACGTGTGTTTTATGGAAAAGTGTACCGACAGTCACGCTATATGCAGTAAAACAACTATTACAGTGATACCTATGTGTCTTCTTATACATGCTTGATTTTATTGATCCACAGTATGGACAAGTTGGTTGTCCATTCCAGCGAATCTGTTCTAGCAGAGTAATAAACTCTGTTTGATTTCTTGGCATAGGGGCTAAAGTTATAGGCTTGAGCTTCCGTGTCTAAAGCCCAACTCTCCCCGTACCTTATAAATTCAGGAAATATAAAATTTATTAAACAAGGATATAGTGAAAAAATCTACGTTAAAAAGTATACTCTATGCTCCTCTAAACATAGCTATTCTGCTAGCTCTCTAGGAAGTTTCCAAAGAATTATTAAGAAAATGTAAACTTTGCGATCATCAGTCTCAAGAACTATTAGCAACTCAAACTTACCAAGGAGATAGAAGATATAGCGTGGTAAGGGGAAAACAAGATTGCAAGATCCTCCAACTGCCCTATCTACTTCTCTTTGCGAAGATGCTTCAATACTTCAATCGGATGCGACGGAGTGAGAGGCTAACGGCAAAACGCAGCGGCGGTAGATAACCTTAAACTAAGCACTACAGCTTTCGTTCGTCCGCTGCCGTGATGTGTTAGCCTGCGGACTGCGAAACTTACATTGACATATTATCTATGTTCAAGATCTCCGACTTCTTGGATAAATTATTAGCCGAAGGATAAGAATTGCTTTCTAGGGGCAACCGAATCTCTTCATATTTCACTTCTAAATCGTTTTTCCCCCTAATCACAACTTCGTATGTGGGAGTAATCACAAGAAGACCCTTATCAAAAGCTATTTCATGATTGACGCATAAACAGATACCATTGCTAACTGAATCATCTCCACCATTTACCACAGGAACAATATGAGCAGCTCTAAGTAATTCGGAATTCTTAACATCACAAACCGCGCATTGATTATCATATGCTCCAAGAACAGTTTTGCGAAATTGGTCTTGTTTTCTTACAGGTTTTCTTACAAAAGTCTCTTGCCATTCGCGTTTGTTTGGATAGGGACGTTTTAACTCTATTTCTTGTTCAGATTCATATTCTACTATCCCATCTTTATAAAGCTTTGCAGTGGGAAGTGCATTGTATCTCAAATGGCTCACATCTAAAAGTACAAAATTGCCTGAATCATCAACAACGATAAATAATCTTATTTCATACTGATTGTTGTAGAAAAAATTAGGGGACACATATATAAAATTATCAGGCAAATTATCTACGAAGTCTTTACGCAGTGTTCTATTTCTTCGCTCTCTTATCGCAGCATCATTAGCCTCTGTTAAATCTTCTTTTGTAAGGTATTTAATTAATTCGTATTCATGCTCAGGACTCTGTAGTTGTGAATTCTCTGGGTTTTGGTTCTCTGAGTACATAAGCTTTCAACGATACTCTAGGGTATTGCCTCTCTCAAGGAACGAAGCAGGCTAACAATTTATTATAGGGAATTTTTTCTGAGCAATGCCTAAATCAGCCATTATCAGGACTTTTTCGTGGTATTTACCCTCCTACGGGTATTACCAGGAATTTTTTCGTATGATATCGCTGCTGCGAAATATTATCAAGAAAATATACTGATATTTTCAGAATCCTGCCGTGGTATAATTGTACTATTTTATACACGTTATACGCAGCCCTGCTCCATGTCAAAGCCACCGAAACTATTCGACCACTTACATAAAGATTTCGTTGCCGTCACATGCTGATGAAACTGAGGAGTAAGAAGCCCACCTGACTAGTAAGACTGGATTGAGAACCACAATCTCTCCCTCTCAAACGGCGATCACTGACTCTTTACCACTGATTCAATCAGCAAAAGGCAATTTACGTTCCCATTTTGCCCATTCGCTTTCTCATTTCAGTCGTTTCCGCAAGCAAAATGACCATTTGCTGACTCGTTTTGCCTGTTTGCTTTCTCATTTCAGTGGATCGCGCACTCGTTTTGGTATTTTCCGCAAGCAAAACGGCTCTTTGCTTTCTCAAACCGCGGTTTGCTTGCTCATTTCAGTAAATCACGCATTCATAACCGCGATCGCTGGCTTCTGATGGCTGATCCAGTCAGCCAAAAGTCATCTGCTTGGCAACGATCGCCTGAGCTATTGTTCTGCGCCGCGTACCAAAATCACCGTGCAACCAGAGTTTCGCGCGATCGCTTCGGGAATGTTACCATGCATCACCTGTTGCAAGAGGCGATCGCGACTGGCTCCCACCATAATCACATCACTGTGAGTGTGTTGAGAGTACTCAACGACAGCTTGAGATACAGAATTGGCTGAAACTGAAGCAATATTAACGGATTGATGCAAATGATGCTCCAAAAGCTCTGCCGTTTTCTCTAGTAGCGTTGTATCAGGTTTCTGCCCAGGCTGAAAGACCTGACAAAGACTGATTTCCGGTGTTCTGCTGAGTGAACTGAGAGCAGGTAGAAGCTGGATCGCTTCCTGAGCATTAGGACCCCCTGCCATTGGAACCAACCAGCGATCGAAGTGAATCTCATCGGGCAGTTTTACCAGCACGACTTCACAGGGTGCTTGACGAATCACGGTATCCACGACTTTACTAAAAACGCGACCTGGTGTGGTAGTCCCGCCTTTCCAGCCCATCAATACAAAGTCAATGTGGCGGTCTTTAATCGTCTCCAGAATTGCACCAGAAACAGTATGGGCAACTCGGATTTGCGTATGAACTGGGACTCGCCAGGCTTGTCCTAGCTGAACTGCCTGCTGTAAAAGTTTTTGGCTGGTCTTCGTGCGAACCACTGCTTCTGATGGTGCCTGATTCGCAGGTACTAACATGACTTGCAAACATTCAATTTCATACTGGCGCTCGTGGGCGATCGCCACTGCCATCTTTAACAACGTCGGAGTTGTCTTGGGATTGCTAATCGGAATCAGTAATCGTCCCCGTCCAGTTTGTGGACCTTGTGTTTGATAAACCAGATAGGACGGATCGGGCTTGGGTGCAGGCTGCTCTGCATTGCCGCTTAGATGTTCTGCCTCAACGCGAATAATGTCGCTACGGGTAATAATGCCAACCAATTTATGCCCTTCAGTCACGGGAAGCGCACTCAAGCGGTAGTAGTTTAGCAGATGCAAAACATGCGCTAGCGTGTCTCTCGGCTTAGCCGTGATTGGCGCAGGAGACATTAGTTGAGCCACTGTGATTTCCTGATCTGTGCGCTGCTGAGTCCGTTCTGCGAGATCTTTCTGGGTTAGAATGCCGACCAATCGGCCATATTCAAGCACCGGAAAATTCCGGTGAGATGAGTGGGAAAACGCCTGGATTGCTTCGTCTAAACTCATTTGGCTGGAAAGGGTTTCAACTTTTGCCTGCATTACTTCAGCCGCTGTAAAGCTTGTCCAGAGGCGATCGTCATCCAGCTTCTTATCTAAATGAATCCCCTTCCATTCCAGGAGAAGGTCATAGAGCGAGCCACTTGCAAGTTTATCAGCCACTAAAAAAGCCACAACAGAGACAATCATCAGTGGCAGCACTAGATTAAAATCAGTCGTCATCTCAAACACAATGATGACGGCTGTAATTGGCACTCTGGCAACTGCACAGAAGAATGCTGCCATACCCACTTGGGCATAGGTCGTGACGGTTCCCAGTCCCAACAAGGATTGTTCCCAGGTTCCCACCAGGTAGCCCAGGGCTGCGCCTAATAGCAAGCTCGGAACCAGTAATCCTCCGGGTGCACCTGAACCGTAAGTAAGCAGGATGAGCAGAAATTGCACGACAAAGGCGATCGCCACAAGTTGCCAGTTAGCATCCCCGGTGAGCAACATCTCGCGTAAACCCGCATTGTCTCGAAACTCCGGTAGAAACACTAGAACAGTGCCCGTGATCAATCCAGCCGCCCCGACTCGCCAAGGCAGTCCAACCTTGAGATGACGATAGAAATTTAGACTAGTCAGAATTCCCTGGTTGAACAGAACGCCCAAAATTCCTGCAATGATGCCTAAGAGTAGGTAAAACGGAATTTCTTGAACCGAAAAGCTGGTGTTCGGCGTGATCAGGTGCAGATTGAGATCGAGGCTGTGAGAGCCATAGATGCGAGAAACGACAGCCGCGATAAACGATGCCAAAATCGCTGTACCTAACGTGATTCCCGAAATATCTTGCAGTAACTCTTCAACCACAAATAGCACACCTGCGATTGGTGCATTAAATGCTGCTGCCAACCCTGCTCCGGCTCCTGCTGCCAGCAGTTGACGACGATGGTCGGGAGATGTCGGCACCCAACGACTCAATTGCGCGGCAAGCGCAGCTCCAATCTGCACGGTTGGCCCCTCTCGTCCCAGCGGCATTCCAGCACCCAGCACCAGGACAGAGCCGATGAGTTTGACGATCGCAATTCTCAAATTCAGGGGCATTGGCACTCGTGCTAACACAGCTTTCACTTCAGACATGCCGCTTCCAGAGGCAGCAGGCGCAAATCGCTCTACAATCCAGCCAGCCAGAAGTCCTCCTAGTAATCCGAAGGCTGGCAGGACAATGTGTATCGGAAACTGATGGGCGAGATGTTGCCGCCAGCCCCCCAACCAACCAACTCCCTGTCCCAATAAAACCGCTGCTAATCCAGAAACTAACCCGATTAAACATGCTTCTGCGATCGCTAATCGCTTGGACTGTCGTAGCTGCTGTGAAAACCAAGCCCGAATCTGTTTCCCTGAAGAGATCATTCTGATTAAGTACCGCGACTCCAAACAATTGGTTGTGTTAAAACACACCTGATTGCAGCCTTTCACTCAATCATGAAAATCGCATGAAATATTGCTTACTCCACGGATAGAGCCAAAACATCCACCAACAGAGTAATGCTGCGATTGCGGCAACCCTCTACAGTGAAAGATTAAAAGTGACTACCACTCACCTCTACAGAAGACGATTTAACGATTCTCTTGATTAGTAGATGATGATCGTAACAATTTGTCAGATAAAGGGAGTCGAACTGTAAAAGCACTGCCTTTCCCGATCTGACTCTGAACGTGAATAGTGCCCTGATGCGCCTGCACAATTGCCAGCGCGATCGCCAGTCCCAGCCCTGAACCTCCTGTATGACGAGAGCGATCGACCTCAACGCGGTAGAAGCGATCGAAAATGCGGCGTTGATCTACAGCAGCGATGCCAAGACCTGTGTCCTGTACCTCAATGACTGCGTGACTTTCGCTTTTCCGGAGTAACACCGTCACTTTGCCACCCGCCGACGTCGCTTGAATGGCATTGTCAATTAAATTGCTCACCAACCGATAAAGCTGTGCCTCGTTACCCAAAACCATTAAAGGTTCTGATACTTGAGTTTGGGTCGTCAGCTTTACTAGAGCTGCGATGGACAGAGAAGCCAATTCTTCAACAAGATCGTTCACCACATCATTTAAGCAGAAGATAGTTTGTTCCGAGGCTGATTGACGTTCCAGTTGAGTGAGCAGCAATAAATCTCGTACCAGCTTAGACAGACGCAGGTTCTGACGTTTAAGTGTGGTTAGCAATGAATCTCCCTTTAGGGAAGAAAGCGAAGCCGATTGGGTTTGCAGCAAGGCTGAATCGATCGTCGCTTGCATCGCCGCTAATGGAGTGCGTAGCTCATGCGCCGCATCTGAGGTAAATTGGCTCATTTGCTCATAGGAGCAGTAGATTGGGCGCATTGCCAATCTAGCTAGCCACCAGCTTGATATGCCCACTAGAATGAGCGCTACTGGGTAGCCTAACAATAAAGTCCACCGTAAAGCTGCAAGATGCTGATCGAGATCAGCCAACGATCGACCTACTTGCAAATAGCCCCATCGCTGATTTTGCGACTGAAGCGGTAAAGAAATTTGGCGAAATCGCTTTCCTGAAGTAGTGGTCAGGATCAGCCAACGCGGTGAGGGCGATGCGAGCGGCAGTTGATCCAGCGGCAGCCCAGCAATTGCGATCGGGGTGTCGGGCAACTTCAACAGCCGCAAGTAATAACTAACGGGTGCCACAGCTCCAGAAATTTTCTGTTTAGTCGATGGAGATTCAGTAATGCAAGTTGCTTGATTTTGACAAAATTCTAACGAAAGCTGGTGCGCCAGTTGCCGTAGTTGCTCCGGTTGTTGCACTGTCGGCTCAATACTCTCATGAAGGGCACTGGCCACTGATTCCAATCCCTGATCGATCGTTTCCCGGTACGCATGGGCGACCACCTGATATACTCCAAACCCACACAAGCCAAGGATGCAGCCCATCGCCCCAGCATACCATCCAGCGAGTTGCAGACGGGTTCGGTGAAACAGGCGGTTCTCGTGCATCATCTACTATGGAGCGTTGAGGCGGTAGCCAACGCCATAAATGTTTTCAATCAGAGGACTGTCGTTATTGTCTCCTAACTTACGCCTCAGCAGCCGGATCTGAGCCGCTACCACGTTGCTAATGGGTTCCTCGCCAATTTCCCAAAGCTGATCCAGAATCTGATCACGGGTGAGAATTTGATTAGGATGTTGCATCAAGTACTCCAGCAATTGAAATTCTTTGGTAGTCAGAACAACACTCTGCTTCTCACCATTGGGTAAGGTGTGAGTCACAGCATGAGTCGCGTAGTTTAATGAGAGCGCCCCAATCTGAATCTGGCACGCTTGAAAGTGAGGTGCTCGACGTTGTAATGCCCGCAATCTTGCCAATAGTTCAGGCATCTCAAAGGGTTTAATCAAGTAATCATCCGCACCGCTGTCCAGTCCCATGATTTTCTCTACCATCCGATCTTTTGCCGTCAGCATTAACACAGGTAGAGGGCTTTTTTTCCCTCGCAGCCGTCTACATAACTCAACCCCAGAAAGCCCTGGTAGCATCCAATCAAAAACGGCAAGGGTATATTTTTCCCAATGGTCTTCTAGATAACTCCACGCCTGACTGCCATCTAAAAACCAATCCACAATATAAGCTTGGTGAGTCAAGGCTTGCTTAATCGCAACCCCTAAATCTGGTTCATCCTCAACCAAGATCAATCGCATCGTTGCAAAAACGCCTCTTTAAGGTCAGCATCGAAATATTAGCGTATTTTAGCGATCGTCCAATATCGAGCGGGCAATCCGCCTAGCGATCGCGGCTCCTATAACCACACCACCCACGATGCCAGCCGCCTTGACAACCTGTTTAACACCATCAGGGTGATGCCGTTCAATGTGCTATACCTGACTGCCTGACACATCTTAATCAATGGAAAGCAGATCACGGCTTGCAGGATAAAGAACGAATCCGAGTAAACCAAATCTGGCCATAAAAATCTCGTTCAGCCCGATTCGAGGCAAAACAAGGTTCTGGGTCTTACGGGAGCAAGGGGCGTGGAGACAGGAGTTGTCGTCCTTTATGGACAACGCCCTGAAGCCAACGCAAACCGATTTTGAGGTAGCTAATGCTACGCCGCCAGTGAGGGGCAACCTGTTGACGCAAGCCAGCGATTTGCACTGACATTCCCTGTAACGTCGCCAGTCGCTCCACACTTTGCGCTTGCATGGGCACATAGGGTTCCCAGGCAGGCAGGCTCAACTGCCCGCTACAGATTAAAGCGCTCACCATCCATGCCAACGCTTTCAGGTGGCGTAAATCTTGAGCACGGCAATATTGACGCAGGAAGCCGAATAGTTGACTATACAGTTGGGTAGAGGGGGGGCATGGCAATAAGCTGTTGTGTGGTAACTCCAGCTTCTCATGTCTCTCTACCCTTCTGCATTAGTCCACTGCTCTTGACTTTCACCCACTTCTGTTAGGCAGTCAGCTACCACGCTTCGGGAGATCTATCACGAGAATGATGTAAGCCCCACTGAGCCATGTAACCATGAGCCATAGATGTTCAGTTTCAGTCAGGAGAACCATCCATGGCAGCCACTTTAACCGATGCCAAGAGAACCGCGATCGCTGAGAAATTAGCTGACATGAAAGCAGTTCAAAACCTTTTAATTTCCAATGAAAGGCAATTTCTCGAAGAATGCAAAGATCAAGATTTGCGCGAGCGGTTGGAAGACATGCTCGAAGACGATCAAAAGAATTTAGGTATCATTGAAACCACCATTGTTCAATACGGGGTTCAAGCAAAACCGAAAGAAGAAGTTGAGCATATGGTGCAGCAATTCGAAAAAAAAATGGGAGATACTCGAGCAACCCTCTACGAAAAAATGGTGCAACATGAATTGCTCAAGCATGGGCAAGTGATGTCAGGATTAGTAGTTCACAAAGCTGCCCAAATTGTAGGCGCTGATGTCAAAGAATCGTTGGCTCCTCTCAATACCGTTAACTTTGAAAATCGCGCCCATCAAGAACAACTGAAAGGCGTTTTGGAGTATTGGGGACCTTACGAACTGACTGGTGAAGCGCCTGATCAAAGCCTGGGTGCACGCTTCCAGGATGCGATCGCTGCGTTGACTGGTATCGTAGGGAGTGCCACAACTCAAACCTCCGATCAATCTGATCTGGACATCATGCAAATCATTTTCATGGATCATCAAAAGGCAAAGACCTTGATTCGGGAAATTGAAAAAACTGAAGATGTCCAAAAAGCTCAAGAATACTTCGGGCAATTGTTCCAGGATTTGACAGTTCACTCAAAAGCTGAAGAAGCGATCGTTTACCCAGCGGTACGGTCTTTTTATGGCGAAAGCGATACGCAAGAATTGTATGACGAACAGGCAGAATTGGAGCAGGTTTTGAAGCGGATGAAGACGCTTAGCCCTATTTCAGAAGAGTTCAAAACTGATCTGAAGCAAGTCAAGTCCATGGTGGGCGATCACACTCGTCAAGAGGAAAGTACGCTCTTCGCATCGATGCGAAAAAATCTGAGCGATGACCAACGTGAACAAATGGCTTCGCAGTTCAAGGACAAAAAAAAGGAATTGCAAATGCAGATGTAGTTCCCGCCCTCTTGCTTGATTGACCCTACTTTCGAGCCACAATTGTCTATTCCCTGGCAAGCGTCAGGGAATATTTTGTTGAAAAGAACAACTTATCCCCGTTCTATTTCCTTCATGCAGCTTTAGAGCACTCCTACCCTTTTGCAGAAGAGGGAGATTTTTTACCAAACAGACCCGACATGCTCAATCCTGTCACTAATAGCCCAATCAGCCCTAAGCCATTCAAAATTGGGTAAATCGCTTGTAGGTGAAAGATTTCACCGGTGTGAATTTTAAGAAATATTTTTGAGGAGATGCCTGTATTGAGCGACCATTCTCGCAGGATTGTAGTGATCATCCCAGTCAGAACGGTGAGAAGCAAGGGAAGAGAGACAATAATCGCGAGAGTACGATGATATTTACGGAACGCACGCTTCATAATTTTGCGATAGCTTCAGCACTAAACAGCTAGGTTCGAATCTTCTGTCGAGAAAATCGAGTTTTGCATTGCAAAACTCGATTGTTTAGGTGTGAGGAGTCTAACAATTTAGACTGATCCTTCTTAAGGTAGAGCACAGTCGGTAAAGAAGTTGGAAAGAAGACGGTACGGTGTTGTTGAATCGCAGTACGAATTCGAACAAAATTCAATTCATCCAACTCCAATTTTATCCCTTGATTCAGTAACGCTGGCAACGTTAACGATAGAAATTGGGCAACCGAACCTGAAAGCAGCTACCAACATTCATTTGGCTGGTCACGCTGATGTCACCACCATGAGCTTGAACGATCGCCTGCGTGATTGCTAATCCCAATCCTGACCCGCCTTCTCGATAAGATCTTGCCTGATCAGCACGCCAGAAGCGATCAAATATATAGGGTAGATGCTCCAAGGCGATGCCGATGCCACTATCTTCAATGGCAACCACGACAGAGGATTCATAATGCGTAATCATAACTTGAACAGTTCCCCCCCGGGGGGTGTATTGTAGGGCATTGTCTAACAAATTAGAAAAGACTCGTCGAAGTTGGGCTGCGTCACCTTTAACCAGGGCTTCACCTCTCCACTTTGCCTGAAGCTGAATTCCTTTAGCCTGGGCTTGGGGTTCTAGAGACTCTAATAAATCTTCCAGAATTTCATCGATGGGAATGGGAATTCCTGCAACAACAGGATGGGTGGAATTTGCATCGGCTCTGGCTAAGAGCAGCAGATCATTGACTAAATATGCCATTTGACTCGTCGCACTAGCGATCGCCGCAATCTTTTTCTCATCACTGGGGTGGATCCGTTCGGGATGACTCTGAATCACCTCAATAGCGGTTTTAATCGCAGTCAGTGGATTACGTAACTCGTGGGAAGCATCGGCAGTAAATTGCTGTAATTTCTGAAAACTTTGCTCGATTGGTTGAAGCGATCGACGAGTTAGCCACCAGCTAGTTCCGCCAATCAAAAACACTGCGATCGTTCCCCCCACCTCTAATCCAGCTAATATCCGTTCCAGATCTTCTTGTAGCTCATGGGTTTGGGTACTGACTCTAACATATCCTTGAAGCGCGCGCGAATGGTCGGTCTCATCTGGCTCAGAGGGTGTTGGTAAATAGATTGGTAGGGTCAGGATGCGAATCCGCTGAATTTGGGCAATTTGAAATTTCTTTGCTAAAGGAGCGGTAGACGTCACTTCTCCTACTTTACCTAAACGGTGACCCTCCCGATCGAACCATTCAATTCCCTGCTGTGTCTCCTCCAGATCTTGCCAGGGAATATCCAGATCCCCATCATTATCGATTTGTTTAGGAAGCCGTTGAGACATTGCAGCTAAATTCGTTTTGATGGAGGGCAAACTGTGAGCAGCTGCATTGGCCAGGGTATTCAATTGACGGTCTAATTCTTCGTAAAGGCTATGTTTTACAAATTGATAGACTGCAATGGTAGACAATGCCATGATGGTTGCCATTGCACTCAAATAAGACAACAACAATCGCCAATAGAGCTTTTGAAATTGTGGAGAAGAGGCAGATCTGAGCAACCTTAAGTGAGATAGACCTCGACTCAGACGGTGATTCAGATTTTGCAAAGATGCGTGAAAGGGAGAAGCCATAGGGTTTAGCAATGTTGGTTAAGCCGATATCCCTGTCCATAAACGGTTTCAATAAAATCATCCTCAGCTCCCACCATTTTTAACTTTTGTCGTAGTCCCCGAATGTGAACTTTGACCGTTTCCCTGCCGGGGGGATCTTCTGATGACCACAAATGATTCAAAATGTGGCTTTGGCTGAGCACACGCCCATTATTACGGAGCAATAGTTCCAGCAAACCATATTCTTTAGGAGTCAAGGATAATAATTGATTACCATACATCACTTCACAACTTGCCGGATTGAGACGCAAATCTCCCCATTCAAGAATGGGCGGCAGTGAGGAACGACCACGACGTAAAAGGGCACGAATGCGAGCCAGTAACTCTTTTAAGTCGAAGGGCTTCACTACATAATCATCAGCGCCGACATCTAATCCAAGCACTTTATCGGCGCTGGCATCGCGTGCGGTGAGCATCAAAATGGGTTGTGAATAACCAGATTGGCGAAGTCGCTGACACAAGATTGTGCCACTCAGTTTCGGCAACATAATGTCCAGAATGACTAAATCGTAGGCATAGGTTTCGATAAAGTCCCATCCTTCCTGCCCATCGATCGCGATATCCACGGCATAGTGATGATCGGTTAATGCTTCGACTAACGAAGTGACAATTCGTTCATCATCCTCAACTAACAAAATTTTCATAGTCTTCGCGAGGGTTTTGTCAGGGAGCGCATTCACAAAATTAAAATTTTGTTCAGTCACATGATTAGAGAAGGATCATGCTTTTGTCACCCTATTCCAGAGTATCACTCGTATTTCTTTCCGAATTCTTTACCTGCTGAGATCTATGGTGAAAACTGTTTGATACCCAATCAGTACTGTTCAGAAGTGTATTATGAATCGTTTTCGCTCTACGATCGTCATTGGAGCCATCAGTCTCCTGGCATTGGTGGGTTGTAATAAGACTGCACAATCTACCGCAGACACTTCACCTACCGCCAGTCCCAGTACTGTTGCCCAGCCCTCCACATCACCAACCACTGAGGCATCCACCCAAACAACAACTGCCAGTCAACCTGCCAATAGTCGCTTTGGCGAGTTGATTGCGGTTATTACGAAGACAAAGACCAGTGTTGACACTGGAAACTTTGCCAAGGCAAAAGATGCGTTTGATCAATTTGAGGATTCCTGGTCAAAAGTCGAAGATGGCGTCAAGGCAAAATCGTCTAAAATCTACGATGAAATTGAAAAGAACGCAGAGACCGTCTCAAATGAACTCAAAACATCTAAGCCAGATAAAGCCAAAGTAGCGGCAGCACTGCAAGCACTGAATCAGGACATTACCACGGCTGCCAAGCCTTAGAGTGCCTGAATGGGTTCAACCTATTTTTGCTCGTGATTCAGACGAAGTACTTCAAATCGGCAGCTTGATTCTTCACGCTGTCAGCGAGGTGATTGAACCCTTGAAATTGTGCTGGTTGAATGCGATGCAGCGAAAATTTTATCGTAGGGATGCAATGTTTTATGTCCCTATAGAAAAATACGGCGTTGCTGAAAAGCAGGATGATTTGGAACGAAGTTTCAAATCATTCAGCATCATTTTCATCCCGTTGTTGAGCAACGCCAAATACCGCTGTGATTAAGTGGTTGTTCTTTCGCAATATGCATCGACTCGATCGAATCCCAGAACTCGTCAGGTAACTCAGGGGAAAATCCCCAGCTGGCAAGCCAAGCTCTCAGATCTTCCTCGCAAACGGTGTGTAAATGACATCGGTGCAAATTTTTCATGTCTAATGTTCAGGAGTGAAGTGAAATCAATCATGATGAAAGTACTCTGGAAGTCTTTGCTCTTGAGTCCAATCATGCTGGTGCTAGCGGTTTCTGCTGCTTCAGTGCAGGCAACTCCAGCGGCTTTGGCATCTATCCCACAGGTGAACCAGCGAAAGAATGATGCCATGCAATCCCCCATGCCGACATCAACGGCACAAACAGCAACAACACTGGCGAATTCTGCAATTCCATCGGTGTTCGCTCCCCAGAGATCGACCTCCTTCATTGCCAGCAATACAGAAAGCGATTCTCTGGGACAAGTTACCTCGGTATCTCAATTGTCAGACGTGCAACCGACTGACTGGGCATTCCAATCATTGCAATCGCTGGTTGAACGGTATGGTTGCATTGCTGGCTATCCAGATGGGACTTATCAAGGCAACCGTGCATTGACGCGCTATGAGTTTGCAGCAGGGTTGAATGCCTGTCTCGATCGTGTGAATGAGCTGATTGCCTCTTCTGACGCAGGTTTTGTCAAAAAAGAAGATCTGGAAACCATTCAAAAGCTCCAGGATGAGTTTGCCGCTGAGTTGGCGACTCTACGAGGACGGGTCGATACGCTGGAAGCTCGTACCAATACGCTAGAAAAACAGCAATTCTCCACAACCACGAAGTTGGGTGGTGAAGTGATTTTTTCGATCGCTGGTGTCGCCGCAGGGAACCAGGTGAATGGGTTTGATGTTCAGAAAAATCCCGTTTTTGGCGATCGTGTCCGGCTCGACTTCGATACCAGCTTTACAGGCAAAGATCTGCTCAGAACCCGCTTACAAGCCTCCAACCTTGACCTCTTTTCTCAAACTGCAACCGGGACCCCAGAAGGCGATTTCCGTTTTACTGCTGGCAATGATGGTAACAACGTTGGGCTGGATGCCTTGTTGTATCAGTTCCCTCTTGGGGATAAAACCACCGTTATCGCAGAAGCCAATGCTGGTGCTGCTGATGATTTTACTAATACAGTCAATCCTTTCTTTGATGGCGATGGCGGCAGTGGGGCATTGACTCACTTTGGCACCCGTAATCCGATTTACTACCTCCTGGATGGTACGGGAGTTGGGATTCGGCACCAATTGAGTAAGAATTTAGAATTGAGCACGGGCTACCTGGCAACGGATGCCAATGACCCCACTGCTGGCAAGGGATTATTCAATGGTCCCTATGGTGCAATTGCTCAATTAACCTTTACTCCCAGCGAAAAATTTGCATTAGGTTTGACCTATATCCACTCCTATAAGACAGATTTTTCAACCAATGGCAGTGCTGGTAGTCACAATGCCAATTTCTCCAATTTGGATTTGCCATTTGACAGCAATGCCTATGGGCTGGAAGCGTCTTACCAAATTAGTCCCAAAATTGTTGTGAATGGTTCTGTGGGGTATACCAACGCCACAGTACTCACTACGAGTAAAGGCAATGCGGATATTTGGAACTGGGAGATTGGTCTTGCCTTCCCCGATCTGTGGAAAAAAGGCAGCGTCGCAGGATTCATTGTTGGCATGGAACCTAAAGTTACTAATGCTAGTAGTCGTCTGAATTTCCTGGAAGACCAGAATACCTCGTTACATATCGAGGGATTCTACCAGTACCAACTGACAGACAATATTACGATTACACCCGGAATTGTTTGGCTAACCAATCCAGATCACAACAGTAACAATGATGATGAAGTGATAGGAGCGATTCGGACAACGTTCTCGTTCTAAGTAGGTAGCCCTAATTGTTTGTAAAAGCGGATCTGGGAGCTTTTGCCCCCAGGAAAGGGGCTACAGCCCCTTTCAACCCCAAACCTATCTTCAATTTAATTAAGCCCAGCTACTTAATCGAAATGCTGATGCATCGATCGAGTTCAGATCGCTTCGCCAGCGCTGAAAGTTTCAACAGGTCCAGGTCTGCTGGGTGGATGATTGAGATTCTCCTCACCCACCCAGTTTTGCTCTTCAGACAACAAGCAAGGGTGCCGACCAAAGCATCACTCCGTTTCTGGATATTGCTTTTGCTGAGTAAACTATAGGGACATCCCGAAAATCCAGTTCTGGTAGTGCCTGAGCAATGAAGAGTCGCTTGATGCCTGTAAGCAAGCTCTCGACGCGCGATCGAGAAGCCATGTACGCCCTGCTTGACCATTACTTTGAAGGCATCACCTGGGATAGATTCCAGCATGATTTAGAGAGTAAGAACTGGGTATTGCTGCTGCAAGACGACATCTCCGATCGCTTAAACGGGTTTTCGACGCTGCGGTTGTGGCAAACTTTTTTTTCTGGAGAGCCAATCAGTGTGGTGTATTCGGGCGACACGATCGTCGATCCAAGCGTGTGGTCGAGTGCGATGCTACCACGCACCTGGATTGATGCAGTCAATCGACTGCATCAATCTCAAGCTGAGAATCGCCTATATTGGCTGCTAATTTGCTCTGGCTTTCGCACCTACCGTTTTCTTCCCACTTTTTGGAAAGTCTTCTATCCTCGCTATGATGTGACAACGCCGGAGGCTCAGGCAGAGTTGATGACCCATTTAGCCAAAGAAGCCTATGGGGACTGCTACCAGCAGACCCTGGGAATTGTTCGCTTTTCCAATCCCCAAGTGCTGCGGCAGGGATGGATTGAAATTCCAACTGGACGGCAGACAAACCCCCACGTTCAGTTTTTTGAGGCGAGGAATCCCGGCTATCGGCAGGGTGACGAACTCGTTTGTTTGACAGAAATTCATGATCAGAATTTAACTCGAGCTGGACACCGAATGTGGCAAGCAGGTTCGCCGCTAGAATTTGTAACAGACTCCGTTGTTATATAGTTTCTATGCCTGCTAGTGCTGATTCGACCTTTAACCATCCCACTCAGTTTGTGCAGGGATGGTATTGGGCGTTGCCCTGCAAAGATTTGGCAGTCGGTAGGGTGAAGGCAATTTCTCTGTTGGGCAGAAACTTGGCAATTTATCGAGGTGCGAGTGGGCAAGTGGTGGCAATGGATGCCTACTGTCCACATATGGGGGCTCACTTAGCAGAGGGAAAGGTGGAAGGCGATGGCATTCGTTGCTTTTTCCACAACTGGAAATATGATGCTGGGGGAAATTGTGTAGAGGTGCCCTCCTTAGGGAGAGCCTTGCCTGTGCGCGTTAGAACCTGGCACACGGCAGAAAAGTACGGGATGATTTGGGTTTGGGTGGGTCAGACAGATCCGGGTTCCACTGCGCCACTTCCGTTTGCACCCGAACTGGAGCAGGTGGAGTGTGACACGGCTTTCGGCGCCCGATTTGTCAAAAACTGTCATCCGAATGTGTTGTTGATCAATGCGATCGATGCTCACCATTTCAATACAGTGCACCATCTGCCTCTGGAGATTGTATTTGAGCGGCAAGCGCTCAACGCTCATGCCGTCACCTTTCGCAATACTACCCGGGGCGGGGACGATGCCTGGCTGATTCGGCTGATTCGTCCCCTCTATCGTCAAGAAGTGACCTACAGTCTATGCTACTGGTATGGCAGTACGGGCACCGTTACCCTGGGACCGGATTTTCTACACTTTTACATCCTGTTTGCCCTACGATTGGCAGAAGGCGGCAAAACCGAGGGGCAGACGATTCTGCTGACTCGCCAGCGATCGGGTTGTCTGGGGTGGGTCATTAATCGCGGGCTACTGTGGTTGACGCAACAGGTGGGGAATTACTTTGCCAAGGGTGATACGCAGGTGTTTCAAACCATTCAGTTCGATCTGAAAACGCCCATCAAAGCGGATCAATCGATTCTTGACTTGATTCAGCAGGTGAATCAGCAAACCGCTGTGCATTGGGGAACATGGGAGACAGTTATTATTCCTGAAAGAAATTTACCGACTTAGAGACGTGCCATGAGTTTCGACCATCATCGTGTTGCCGGATTGGCTTTACCCCATACGCATGGGGACGATCGCCTGCGTCGGGTGCTGGCGGCAACCTTGCAGACTCAGAGTCAGAGGGCAATGAATGGAACCCTACCCGCTATTTATTGGGATGCTGCTTTTTTTAATCTGCATCAGGTTCAGGTATTTCAAGCCGCCAGTCATTCAGCCCAATTGGCGATCCTCAAGCTGGCAAATCAGAGTTTGCTAGAAGAAGCCTATTGGATTGAAAAAGCTGGGGTGGGCTATATGGCAAAAATGGTGCTGCTAGCAGAGACCCTAGAGGAGCGAATGCTCTACGGACTGTTTACAGCAGATGAAACGACACACTTGAGCCAACTCTGCCCCTTTGTCTCAGTCCCTGATCGGGCGGCTGAGAGTCAGCCTTTTTTGCGGTTACTGGCAGAGGTGGTTGAGGGGGATGATAAAACTGTGCTGCTGTTTGTGATTCAGGTGGTGCTAGAGGGATGGGGGTTGAGTCACTATCGCCGATTGGCGAAAAGCTGTGACGATCGCACCCTGGCTCATCTCTTCACCAGTTTTTTGCAAGCCGAAGCCCGTCATCACAGCACTGGCAATCTATTGTTTCATCAACGATCTGTTTCGGCAGCCAGTCAATCAGCCATTCAAGAAGTGCTGGCGAACTTCTTAGGGATGGTACAGGTTGGACCGCAAAGTGTTCTGGCTGCGATCGAGCAAGTGATGGGGCATCTCTCGCGATCGCAAAAAATTCAGATTTTGACTGAGTTGGATGCTGAAGCTCACAGTGGCAAGCGGTTGCAACTGTTGCGAGCGTTGATGCAAGGAGAATCGGCGGGGGCGATCGGGCAATGGTTAGAAGCACAAGGCGCCTTTACGCCATTTCCACCCCGTTTATGTGTATCGCCTCGCTTTGCCTAGTCGGGTGCTGCTGAATAGCAGCACCCGACTAATCATCCGTCAGGATAGATTTGAGGGGGCACTCAACTCTACAAAAACATTTTTGAGCTGTTTTGAGCGTTTTCAGTCCCTCAAAACCGACTTGACAGACCACTCGGTATTGGGTAGGTGTTTATGAATTCAGTCAGCAGTCCCCTTTTAGACCACACAACCACCTATCGCAAACTTCAGATCAACTACACGCGCAACCAGCAGCAGGATCACACCGCCTTGATGGATCAAGCAGCGCAAAATTTTCGTTACAAAGATTGTCAGGATGATTACTGGAATCCAGAAGAGTTTTCTTTGCTCTATGGCACTCCTTTATGGGATCAGGCAAGCCCCACCCAGCGCGTAATTTTGAACCAGCTTTATTGGGTTGCTTATTACTCCCAAATTATTTCTGCTGAAATTGCCACTATCTTTTTCAATCAGACCAGTGCAGCTGGACTCTATGCCCATGAGGGCTTTCGCTTGGTTTGCGACATGTTGGATCTGGAGTCGTCTCAGGAACGTGCCCATATTCATGCCTTTCGGACAATTTCTCGCCAGACTGAACAGGCTCTGTTTGGACACCTCATTTTTACCTATCCCATGCGGGGTCCCTTTACCGAGACCATGGTCTATGCCGACACCAATGCCCTCAAAACCTGGTGGAAAGCGCTGCAATTGCAATATTTTGGCTTAATTTCGGCGACTAATCCATTTCTAGCTTGCCAATACTTTACGGTGCGGGGAGTGCGGACACTGAACGGTAAATTGGTGCAGCACAAACTCAGTCAGTTCTATCAGAAACATCCCACTCCAGAGGCAGCGGCGATTCCTGCCCAAATTTCCTACTATCACTTTTTGGATGAAAGCTTTCACTTTAACAGTTCTACAATTTTGTCCCATGAGGTGACGGCTTGTCTGGCACCCCCGACGCCTTTTGAGGCATGGGTTGCCAATTTGGGGCTGCGGGGATGTCAGCGCGATCATGCCCATTTCTCGATCGCGATCAATGGCATTTTCTGGTATGAGCCGGCACTGTATCCCCTAATTTATCAAGTCTTGCGATCGTCCATCTTTGGCATGGGAGATCGAGATGCCAAAGCCATGATGCGGCGCTGCTTTACCGAAGAGTCAGAGGGGTTACACCGCAGTTATCAAACTCATCGAGAAGCCCTGGCGTCCTATCAAGTGTATGTCGAAAAACTCAGTTATTTATGGAAGAGTAATCGTGAGATGTCGCTTATGGCAGCCAATTCGATCGCCCGATATTTGGCAATTCAACAGCGGGCCTGGTCGATTTTTGAGCGAAAAATGGATGAGGCGCAATGAAATGTCTACGCTTTGTACCGTTTCTTTTCCGGGGACTCCCTATCCTGCGCTCTGGTTAGACGGGCAGCAAAATTTGTCTGAACATCTGACGATGCAAAATTCTCCCGTATTATTTGGTTGTCGAACGGGAATTTGTGGGACTTGTCTGGTCGAAGTCGAGGGAGACATTCCAGCACCGAAGCCAGATGAGCGGGAAATGCTTGACCTGCTGGCTCCCAACCAGGCAAAGGCTCGATTAGCCTGCCAATTAATCCTGACTGGGGATATTAAAATCCGCAGATGGACAGAATGAAGATTGCAAGCACGTTGGTCGAGCAACCGGATTTCCGTTCTGGTATGACCAGAATCGTGGGGACGACATCTCAGGAAAGGGGGTCTGAATAGCCGTATGGATTGGCACGAAGTTTCAATTCATACAACTCCCAATTCATACCCAGGATCAGCAATGTTCAGGAAATCCGGTTTGGGGAACTGAGTGACCCGATTCTAAGCCTCCTGCTTGCTAGATGAGCAGAGGCGGAAGTAGAGGGACTGAAAGAATTCCTTAATAGGGAAAGTGAAATAAGTGATCGGATTAATGGTGACAATGATATTCCGCACATCGCGCTTTGCCAGAGCGACGATCGCCCACGCGATCCATCGGGCTGACATGATCCCATAGGGGTTGAGCTGACTTTTGAACGGACCCAACACCAACTTGCGGATGATGCAAGGTGCCTTCAGGCGCCGCAGCGTAATCAAATCGCCCAAAGTTCTTTTCGACAATTCATACAGGGGGCTGAAGGCGGGATTGACTTCCGCTTCCGACGTGTTAATCCAGAGTTCTTTTGTGGCTGGATGAGAAAAGCCTGTGACGGTTCCCAAAAATAATTCAGCCAGTCTCAAGGTCGAAAATGTGTTCACCTCATAGGATTGCTGCATCGCTAAAAAGGAGCGATCGTCATAGACATTTACCCCATGATTGATGATGAGAATATCGACCTTTTTTAAACGGTTTGCCAGATCTGCCTCTGCCCCTAACCGCCAACCCAAAACCTCAATCTCTGGCTGAAATCCTGCATCGGGATGGGTGGTCAAGGCAACCACTTTGGCTCCCTGAAGGGATAATTCTGCGATCAATGCCTGTCCCATGGCTCCAGAGGCACCTGTAATGGCAACCACTTTGTCCTTCAAAGCCAGGCTGGTTCCCAGCACTTTGTCTACCACAGTATAGTGACCGCTAAAGTAGGCATCGGCTTGATCAAAATGGTGTCGCCAGTGGTAGGCACGATTTACAGTCCAGGTCGAGGGAATTTCCGTCAAAGCCCCGGGTTGATGGGTGAAGTCGCTTTGCAGCAACAATCCCTGAGAACGGGCGATCGCGGGAATTAAAAAGCTCAGGGAGTAGAGACAACCGAACGCCATGCCATAGCTTTGGAGTAGCCCTGCAACGAGCGCCGCGACGACCAGCATCAGGATCGATTCGGGCACATCGTTGTAGCGCTGTGCTTTTTTATACGTCTCTAAACTTGCCATCGTCAAATCGGGACGGTAGGCTTTGTGATGCAGGAGATGGAAACGCTGTAAGGGTTGCCAATAGTGCCCTGCCAGGTGGTAAAAATCTCGTACCAGTTCAACTAAGAAGACAGAGACGAATCCCAACAGGAGTTGAATCAACAGTTGACTGGACAGCAGCTTGAAGTCCATCCGATTGAATGTTTCCTTATTTAAATAAATCCTCAGTCAGTGTAGCGTGGTGTGAAGATTGATAAAAGACTGGATTGAGCAGCGGGGATCGGCAAAGTAATCTGCTTAAGGCGATCGAGATTCGCGAAGGCGCGCTCCTAAGTAATCTAACAGAAGCCAATCTTGTCTCTGGGAGTATTCTAAAATGGCGGCAAAATACCGCAGGAGGTGGCAGTTGCTTCATTGCCAAGTTAGGAATGCTCCACTCCTATGGGGCACAATTTTGATACTGGCGAGTTGGGGGATGCCCCAGAGCGTTTTGGCGCAGGTCAGTCCCCAAGATCAATCGGCGATCGCCCAGACGCGAGAAATGGCGGTGCAAGCCATCAATACCCGCGATTTTTCAAAAATTGCCCCCTATTTACATCCAGCCTTTACCCTAACAACAGTTGATAACCACGTTTTCCATAGCGTGCAGGAGTTTGAGAAATACTGGAATCAGCAGTTGACAGGACCGATCAAAAACATTGCAATGGATGTCAAAGTTGATTCGACCCGAACGTTTCTTTCTCCCGAAACCGAGGTCGCTTATGGAGACGCGATCGCCACTTTTTCTTTTACTGATGGTAATATCGCCGTCATGCCCATGCGCTGGACAGCAGTGCTACAAAAATTCCAGACTAAATGGACCCTCCAATCCCTCCATTTTTCTTCTAACCTGCTGAATAATCCGGTATTGAGTGCGGCTCAGAAAGTCGGACGCCTCACGGCGATCGCGGCGGGCATCGGGGGTGTACTGTTGGGGGCAGTAATCACACTGCTACTGCGTCGCCAACCCAAATCATCCTCTGAGCAGACCTCGTAAATTTTGTGGAAAAACGGTTGGATCAACCAGGGAAGTGTGACCGGGTTCATCAAGACCCGCAGGTTAAGCACGGTCGAGATCGTCGGGTGCAGGCAACGCTGGTGTTGCTACTGGTCTGGGGAATGGTGAGTTTGCTGCATTGGCTGCCAGAAACACAGGGGTTCATAGCAGGCTTGACGATCGTCCTGGCGATCCAAACGGTGCGGCTGCTGTTGGCAAAGCCGACTGTTGTGACCGGGGAAGCCTCGGTCAATTTACCGAGCGTTTCCATTCTGGTGCCTGCCAAAAATGAGTGTGCGGTACTGCCCAATCTGGTGCACAGCCTCTTTCATCTGGACTATCCCACGGCTCACCTGGAGATTTGGATTGTGAACGATGGTAGCACCGATGCCACCCCGACATGCTTGCAGCAGTTGCAAACCCAATTTCCAGCACTCCAGGTATACCGACGAGAATCGCGAGGGGGGAAATCGGGCGCCCTCAATGCAGTTTTGCCCTATACACAGGGAGAAATTGTGCTGATTTGTGATGCCGATGCCTATCTGCCCGCTGATTTCCTGCGGCGAACAGTGCCGTTGTTTCAGAAACCGACGGTTGGGGCAGTGCAGGTGCGGAAAACGATCGCCAATGCAGAGACGCATTACTTGACGCGTTGGCAACAAATGGAAATGGACTGTGATTGCTTTCTCCAAACCCATCGAATTGCCGTTGCCGGGATGACAGAACTCCGGGGAAATGGCATGTTGGTGCGGCGGCGATGTCTGGAAACCTGCAACGGTTGGAGCGAAGACACTGTCACGGATGATTTAGATCTCACCTTCAAACTTTATCTGGCGGGGACTGAAATTGAATTTATTGCCGATCCATCGGTTCACGAAGAAGGCGTCACGACCTGGCAACAACTCTGGCATCAGCGTTGCCGTTGGGCAGAGGGGGGCTACCAGCGTTACTTGGATTACTTTCCCAAAATTCTGACGTTGGGTTGGCTGAAGGAAATGGATTTGCTGCTGTTTTTTCTGCTGCAATTTTTGTTGCCGATCGGACTGGTGCCTGACCTGTTTTGGACACTCTACGCTCACCATCGCCCCGTGCTGCTGCCGCTGCAACTGCTCCTCAGCCTGCTTCTCACTGCCGCTTTTCTCGGTGGGCTTGCCCAGTTTCAAGAACTACGAGGTTGGCGCTTGCTGGCGGCGACGCTGCAAGGTGCTTGCTACATGGTGCATTGGATTCCTGTGATGATCGTGACGACCCTTCGCTTATGCGTGAAATCGCCCCAATTGCAGTGGATCAAAACGGTGCACCAGGGTCGAAGTGGTTAAGGGAAGGCACATCATGCTGGACTTGCTGATTCAAAATGGCTTGATTTTTGATGGATTGGGGTCTGCTCCGGTGCGGGGAGAGATTGGGGTGCAAGCGGGTCGAATTGTCGCGATGGATCGGTGCCTATCGGTTGGGGCGCGTGAAGTGGTGGATGCTGCCGGTTTGTGGATAACCCCTGGATTTATAGACATTCATACTCATTACGATTTAGAGCTAGAGATTGCCCCCGGATTGAGTGAATCAGTGCGTCATGGGGTAACCAGTGTGGTAATTGGCAATTGCAGCCTGTCGGTGGCGATCGGAGACCCTGCTATGCTGGCAGATATTTTTCAGCGGGTGGAAACTCTGTCCCATCGCTTGATTGAAAAATGGTTGCAACAGTCCGTTTCCTGGCGTATCCCCGCTGAGTATCTGGAACATTTACAGCAATTGCCGTTGGGTGCCAATGTAGCTCCCCTGCTGGGGCACAGTGCCTTACGTGCCCATGTCATGGGATTAGAGCGGAGTTTAACCGTTCCGCCTTCTCAATCCGATCGTCAAACCATGCAGCAAATTGCCGCTGATGCCTTGGCAGCAGGATTCACAGGCATCTCGATCGATATGTTTCCCTGGCATCGCATGAGTGGTACCTGGCGCGGCTGCACCATTCCATCCCAACATGCCGAATTCTCGGAATATGCCATGCTAGCGGATCTCTGTCGTCAGCGGGATCGCGTGTTTCAAGTTACTCCTAATCTCCAGCGATCGCGTTCTTTTCTCGACATTCTCCGCTTGGGAATGGGTATTGGACGCCGTCCTTTGCGGCTGACCGTGCTTTCTGCCCTGGATGCTGTGCACGATCGTCGTCTGTGGCGGCTCTTTTCCCCCCTGCTGACTGGGTGGAACTGTCTTCTGGGGGGCAATGTGCGCTTTCAAACCCTGACCGAACCCTTCACGATTTATTCAGATGGGCCATTGACTCCTCTGTTTGAAGAATTTTCTACCGGGGCACAGCTCAATAGCTGCGAGTCGCGTCAGGAACGGCAATCGCTATGGCGGTCGCAGAATTTTCGCCACCAGTTTCGTCAAGAATGGCTCAGCAACTGGCGCAAGTCCTTTCATCGGCAACTGGAGCTGATGGTGGTGGTCCGCTGCCCTGACACCAGCTGGCAAGGCTGGAGTTTTGCTGAAATTGCCCATCGACAGCAACAGGATGCTGTGGATTGCTTCATGCAAGCCTTGCGAGATTACGACACCGATCTGCGCTGGGTGGCAACGGGGGCCAACGATCGGCTGGCACCGCGTTTAGCACTGATGCGGCATCCCGCTATTCTGCCCGGGTTCACTGATGCTGGGGCGCATGTCCGCAATCTGGGCTACTACGATGGCGCTTTATCTCTCCTCAAACAAGCCGTTACCACCCGATTTCTCTCTCCTGAAGCCGCGATTCACCGCATCACGGCAGAACCCGCCCACTGGTTTCGGCTCAATACAGGTGTGCTGAAAATCGGTGCTAAAGCCGATCTTGTTCTCTTGAACCCTACTGCTCTCCATCAACCCATTAGCCCTCAAGTGGAAATCTCCGATCCCCTGCTGGATGGGGAACCTCGGATGGTGAAGCGCGGTTCAGAAGCCATTGTGCAAGCCGTTTATATTAACGGAGTGCGAGTCGTTCATTGCGGGCAAATCAGTGAACGGTTGGGGCGAGAGCGCTTAGGAACGGTCCTGTTTCCGAGTGATTCGGTGGGTGCGGTTGACAGACAGCGGATTCAATCCAGTGCAGTCAGCCCGCTAACCCCGATCGAGCCGCGATCCTTGAGAAACCGCGTCACGGATCAAATTTTGGATCATCCTTTTACGGACTATTGGGATATTTTTGTGCTTAAGCACCAACATCCGATGAATATTGCGCTTCACATCGTGGGCATTCTGTTCTTTTACAGCCTGCTCTTCATCTCCTGGAAATTCCACACCTTTGGGTGGCTGCTTGCCTTACCGCTCACTCAGCTATGGGGCTTGTTGGGGCATCTTTTGTTTGAGCGTAGCCATATCGATCGTCAAGATGCGATCTTTTCCTGGCGCGCTTCCTATTGCTTGGGTCGAATGTTCCTGAGCGTTGTGATAGGCAAATATCCAGATGATATTCGTCAAAGACAAGAAAGATTACGGAACTATCAGTCATGCCACTCTTCAACAACTGGTCTGTGATTGCCAAGGGTTGGTATATTGCCTGCACCAGCCATGCCCTGCGTCAAGGTGAGGTCAAGTCCCTCAAGATTTGTGGGCAGCAAATCGTGGTGTTTCGGGGAGCCGATGGACGATCTCGGGCGCTGGATGCCTACTGTCCCCATCTCGGCACCGATTTAGGGCTGGGGCAGGTAGAAGGCAACTGGATTCGCTGTGCTTTTCACCACTGGGCGTTTGATGCAACGGGGCGTTGTCAAAATATTCCCTGTCAATCGGAGATTCCTGCCAAAGCTAAACTGCAAGCTTACGCTACAGAAGAAAAATATGGCTACATTTGGGTCTATCCTGAGGCAGATGCCCCAGAAGGGGTTGCGGAATTTGACGAGTTGCAGGGAACCGCGATCGTAGCTCACTCTGACACCGCTTTTGAACGCAGTTGTCATCACCACATTTGTATGATGAATGGCATTGATGCCCAACATTTGAAAACGATTCATCATCTCGATATCAAAATGAATTTATTTCTGCACCAGAATGCACGTGGCACGCAAATGGACTTCACCATGCAAGGACAATTCCCCCAGACCACCTGGCGAGAACGGTTGGGACAGCGCCTTTTAGGATCTACTTATGAGTATTCAATGCGGTATGCCCACGGCTGTATGGGTTTACTGACCATGATGAAAAATGTGCGATTGTTGCCTCCGCTGCACATGATTTTCGCCTACACCCCGGTTGCGCCTGGTAGAACTCGCATCCAACCGATTTATGTGACGAAAAAGCGCCAGGGCTTTGTTGGCGGGTTGATCAATCATTTTTTGCTGCTCTGCACGCGCTGGGCGTACTACCTGCTCAAAGACGAAGATGGCAAAATTTACGACCATATTCAGTTCAATCCCAAGGTGCTGCTCGATATTGATGCGCCCCTGGCTCAATATATGGCGTATGTCAACCGATTGGAAGTGTCTCGGTGGTCGCACCTGCACCAGCCCAAAGAATCATTGATTGACTAATCCCTTTTTCCAAGTGTAGAAAGCGCTTGCAACTCCTGCAAAAGTGTCGCTTCGATCGGTGAGGTCGCTAGGGTGGAATGCTTAATGCCCCCCCAGACACTGCCTGCTTGAACCCGATGCAGAGTCAATCTTTCCGGAATTTGGTGACCAATTAACACCTGTGGCGGCGTCAGTTGACCGAGCAACCTGGCACAATGATAGTGATGCGACTGCGAGAGTTCCTGGTCTAGTTGGTGCGCGATCTCGTCTGCCGTTTCGGTTGCCTGATCCAAAAGCAACACATAGTGGGGCGGATGAGCAACGGGCACCAGACTTTGGAAATGCGTCGCTGACAAATTCAAGTGATTGAGAACTTGCTGCACAAATCCTGCGTGCAATTTCTCGCCTACCAAATCACTAACGGCAGGGCTGCGCCCCAAGAATGCTAAGCAGGGGGTGTTAAGATACCCATGCGTGACACGGACGCGATCGCCCAGACGATAACGGTACAATCCCCCCTTTTGCGACAGAATCAGGTTGTAGGATTGTGCTAAATTTAATTCGTGCAGCCCATGTAGACATCCCGCATCGTCTTCAAACTCCAAAAACACCTCATCCAGTACGGGCACGTAGCCCTGAGCAGCGATGAGCGGAATTGTGATCGGCGCTTCTGTTGCGAGTAAGCCTTTGCCCTGCACCAACACTTCAGGAAACTGCGATCGCAGTCCATCTGCCTGATCTGCTGCCTGAGCACTGTCCCAACAGGAAATCAGCTTCAGGTGGGGCCAGAGTTGGGTCCAAACAATGTCTGGTTCAATCAGGCATTGCAACCGATTGGGCGAGATGCGATGCTGCAATTCTTGCTGTAAGCGAGATCGATGGTCTTGAATATAATTTAAATGCACCTGTAAAAAACTGGGACTCCAGATAGAAATCGTTTCTAGCCGTTCGGCTTGCACAAGTGCCAGACAAAGCTGATGTTGGAATAACTGGGCATCGCGTAGCTGCGGCAATCCTTTGGGCATGACCAGAAAGGGACGGAGCAACCACCGCAGCCATGCGTCCAAGTAATCTGAGTCGTCTTGTAGTCCTGGTTTCTCGCTCCCATCGATCGTCGAGAGTTGGGGAGAAATGCAGGCATAGAGCACTCCGGTGGAAAAGCGGGGTCCATTTTGGATCAAGTCGTGCGCCCAGACGCAAAACATGTGATTGAATGATCGCCGCAGCGATCGAGTGTAGGGAATCCGTTTGACTGCACCACCACTGCCCGATGTCTTCTCGCAAAACAGAATGGGTTCGGGCGTCAAACCTGCCCGTAAAATCCAGGGTTCCAACTCGTCATAGCTGACAATTGGCAGCTGTTGCCAATCTGCCCTCGATCGAATTCCCAACGCTTTGCCATATTCACTCATCACCAGGCGATCGCAGATTGCCTGATGCACCCTTCTTTGCGCTAGTTCAGGGGCAGCCAAGGCTTGGTGAAATCGACGGGCCGCAGGTGTGAGCAGTTGCCCAAAAAGTTGAATTAGCCCACGCACGATTTCACCTGCTGATTGGGATAGAGATCGGTTTCGATCGGCAGGTAGCTACCCGCCTGAATCACGACACCGGGGGCAAGCCGCGATCCGGCTCCCAGAAAGACATCATTACCAATTTTGACAGTTTTGACATACAGCATTAAATCTTGTCTGCGGGGTTTGATTACATGGGGATAAATGCCGACTCGATGTCCGATTACAACCCGATCGCCAATGTCTAAAAAACCACGATCGGCAATTTCCAAACCAGGGGTCCAGTAAACATTGCGTCCAATTCGAGCGCCCCAAAGCCGCAACCAGATGGAGAATACCCCCGGAATTAGTCGGAGGATTGCTTCCAAGGCTGGAATGGCAATGTAGATGACCTGGATTTGGTGACTGCTCCACCAAGGACTATATCTTTTTTGACGCAGATAACTAATACCTTCCTGCACTGGATAGATCCATTGATGCAATCGATAAACTAATACAGGCAACCCATACAGTGAAAACATGATAGCGCCCCCACTCAGAACACTGGGGACGTGGGCAAAGTACACCAGCGCGGCTCCAGTCATCAACAACACGATCGCTGGGAAAAATAAAAAAAAGGTACTAAGAACGGTCATGGAAAAGGAAATAACAACTTTTGCATTAAGGAGAATGGTGTAGCAATTCCGATCGCGGCGGGCAACTGGTCTCTTCCATCATAGGTGCGATGCAGTCTATCCCAAAGCTTGAAATTGGCACCATAGTTGCAATGAGGCACCTGGCTGGAATGATGCCATGCATGATCCTGCGGCAGAATCAACCAGGGCGAAAGGCAACGGTGCAGCCAGCTTTCGACAGGAATCATGGCTTGGCTATGTCGCCACAAATCCAAGCCAGCCGTCAGACTCACTCCCCATAAATAAGCGGTGGGATCTGCTAACACATATATCAATAGCGGATGCACCCACCCATAAACAATTAAAAAACTCGTCCAAAGTGTATTGCGCGATGTGCCCAATACATCCATTTGAGTCACAGTATGGTGAACCTGGTGGACTTGCCATAGCCCTTCGCGATGCAACAGACGATGATTCCAATAATACAAATAATCAACCAGCACAAAACTCACCAAAAACGTGACGATCGGAGATAGCGTTAAACAGCCTGGAGGGATGGACAGCCAAGGACGATAGACCTGATCGATCAGGAAAACCTGAAAGGCAGGAATCGCGATTCCTTGAATTAGCAATCCGGCACTATCGAGCCACCAATCTGCACGACTTTTGGATTGCAGTTGGGTGCGCCCTGCCTGCGTTGTAATCGTCCAGGCAAGCAATCCAAGGAATGCTGCAAAGACGGGAAACTGGGCAAAGGTTTGCATGGCAAGACTTCAACTCAAACCCAAAACGTAATCTTAACCGACTTTTGGGGGAGCTGGCGAGGATCTTCTCCCCGCTCGATCGCGGCTTGAATCGATTCGACAAAAACGTGAATCGTGTCCGCAGGCGTGTTGGAAAATTGGGTGCCGTATTTGGCGATCGTTTCACGCTGAATGCCTAAAATTTTGACATCCTGCCGAATAATCTGCTGAGCCGTCCACCAGACTAACGGACGCGCTAATGGGTTCCAGATGCCGTAGCGATAGGTCACGTCGGTGTAAACCAGCGTTGAGTTTTCGGTTTCAGGAATGGATTGGCTGGTAATGAACAAATGCCGATTGCGTCCCAAACAATACTCAACACAGGTCACATTCGGCATATAGAAACGATCTGTGTGTTGAATCTCAGTCCCCTGCCGATTTAAAAAGCGACCAAACCAGCCCAAATTGCTGGTTTCATGGTGATACTCCACTGTAACAGAACCGTTCGATCGTTCGACTGTCATCTCTAGTTTTTGTTGCTGTGCGGTGCGAAATAGTCCCGGATGTACAAAAGCCGTGTGGGGAACATCAATAAAGTTTTCCGCACAATTAATGACGGAATTGCGAAATCGATTGATTACCCGCACAGTTTCCCAGCCGGATTCCTGGTAGTGGGGCATGGTAAAGGGCACCAAGATTTCGCTGGGTGTTTCTGCCAACCGGACATAGACATACCCATCTTGCTCCATGGTCGTATACTGTTTAGCTTGTCGTGACGGGTGCGGTTGCGACTCTTCTCCCGCTGACGGGACTGCAATCACTTGTCCGGTCTGGTCATAGACCCAACCATGATAGGGACACCGTAGTGTCCCCTGACACACTTGCCCTGGTGAAAGTCGGCTATTGCGATGCAAACAGCGATCGCGCAAAGCTACGGGCTGTCCATTTTTACCGCGAAAAATTACCAACCATTCGCCTAGGAGCGATCGTGCCAAGGCAGTGTTGGGGCGTAACTGTTGGCTTAGCGCCACGACGTACCAAAAATCTTCAAATTGCATGATCTATTACGCAATCAGGACGTAATTCCTCAAAGATGTCATACTAATTTGATTTGTGTTTGCGACAGATCTAGATCCCCCCTAGCCACCTTAAAAAGGCGAAAATCCAAGCCAGTCTTGAAGTCCCCTTTTTTCTAGCGCAGCAGCGCGCCAGTCCGGGGATTTAGGAGGATCGCTTAAGTGTCACATTCTCAATTTAAAATGGGTCTCAGAAAAAATAGTATTAAGTAAATCGTAGGTCTCCATCCCCTGTATTACGTGCGGTCTAATTCTTGATCCGTCCAGGAAGCGGGATCTTCTTTGGCTTCCAAATGTGTAATCACGTAACTTCCTGGCAAAGCTTGAATAATGGCTCGCTCGATTTCCTCACACAACGCATGACCCCGTTGAACCGTCCATGCACCTGGAACTAAAACGTGAAACGTAATGAATCGACGCGATCCGGCTACTCGGGTTCTCAAAGCATGGAATAGAATTCCCTGAGGATCGTAGGTTGCCAGAATATCGGTGACAATTTTCCGTTCTTCTTTCGGAATAGAGCTATCCAACAGCCCTGATCCGGTTTCCCGCAAAAGCTTAAAGCCTGCCCATACAATATTGGCAGCCACAAATAACGCAATCAATGGGTCCAGCACAAACCAGCCTGTCAGCTTGACGAGGCAAATCCCAATCACAACTCCCACCGACGTCCAAACATCGGTGAGCAAATGGTGGGCATCCGCTCGGAGGGTAATCGAACGCAATCGTCGTCCGGCTTGTAGCAGAATCCAGGCAACTGCCCCATTCAGAGCAGTGGCAATTAGGGCGAGGACTAAACCCACCCCCACTTGCTCAATCGGCTGAGGGTGCAATAACCGACCCCAGGCAGCGATCGCAATACTAATCGCGGCAATCACAATCAGAGTACTTTCTAATCCACTCGAAAAATATTCAGCTTTGTGATGACCAAAGGCATGTTCTTCATCCGGTGGCTGGGCTGCATAAGACAATGCCCAAAATGCTCCAAACGCAGCAATCAGATTAACACCCGACTCCATCGCATCTGAAAGGAGACCAACTGATCCCGTGAACCAATACGCGCCAAATTTCAGCGCGATCGTTAGGACGGCAGCAGCGATCGAAAGCATCGTGTAAGAGCGAGCGGATGGGGCATTCATAGCACTTAGTAAGCAACAAAATCAGCGGACGTCTAGATCTTATCCTGATCCCCATCGACACCCTTCTTGAGTAAGGGGATCAGTTCGGATGTCTCAAATCCAGGCAAAAAAAAGGTTCAGACATTTCTGCCTGAACCTTTGTAGGTCATCTCGAGTCTCTACGACCCGATGACTAATCAACTAGAAAACCAGCGCCTACCAATACTCGGTTGAGTGTGTAAGCGATTGAGCGATTTAGTAGCCGCGAGAAAAACTATTATTTCTGCGACCGCCGCCACCACCAAAGGAGGAACCACCGCGCTCTTCACGGGGCTTTGCTTTATTGACTTTCAGATCCCGCCCCATCCACTCAGCACCGTCAAGTGCTTCAATGGCAGCGGTTTCTTCAGCATCAGCACCCATCTCTACAAAACCAAAGCCGCGGAGGCGACCGGTTTCGCGATCGGTAGGAAGCTGAACTCGCTTGACTGACCCATACTCTGCAAATACAGCGGTAAGATCAGATTCTGTAACCTCATAAGACAGGTTACCTACATAAATTGACATAGATTGTCTCCAAAATTAGGGGGAGGTGGAGAGTGAAATTTCGGAGAGGAGTCTGTCAATGGAAAAACGCGAAAACTCGTTAATACTACAAACAAATGCTGCAACCGATATTTATCTCTTCACCCATTTTAACACGTTAACATTGGTTTTAGGGGCTTGAAACAGCAACTACCCCCTAAAAAGCTTCAAAAAGACAAGATTTGGTTACTTACCGCTGGGCCCATCATAGCGATTGGGGTCTTTTTTTTGTTTTTGAGTCCCATCAGATTGCGCTTTAGGTTTTTTAGATTCTTTGTTGCCTTTCTTCTCTTTTGACATGTCAATTCCTGAATGAGGGTTTTCTGGTTAACGAAAGCATTGACCAATTGATGGCACTACTGAGTGTCTACTTGGTTTGCTACGATACATTCTGTCGTGAGAATCATCCCCGCGATCGAAGCGGCATTTTGCAGTGCTGACCGGGTCACTTTAGCGGGATCAACAATCCCTGCTACAAACAGATCCACAAATTCACCTGTAATCGCGTCATAACCGATATTGAAATCTTTTTCCTTCACCCGTTCAGCGATGACAGCACCGTTTTGACCAGCATTCTCGGCAATGCGCTTTAGGGGAGCAGCGAGCGATCGCACCACAATCATCGCTCCTATTAATTCTTCCCCACTCAGCGTTTGAATTGCCCACGCCTCCAGTTGAGGAGCCAGGTGAGCGAAGGTGGTGCCACCGCCAGGGACAATCCCTTCGGCGACTGCGGCTCTGGTTGCATTGAGTGCGTCTTCTAGCCGCAATTTACGGTCTTGCATTTCGGTCTCAGTGGCAGCACCCACCTTAATCACGGCAACCCCTCCGGAAAGTTTTGCCAGCCGCTTTTGGAGTTGTTCCAGTTCATAATCAGACTCAGTTTCTGCCATTTGCCGCCGGATTTGCTCACACCGGGCTCTGATAGCAATTTCATTGCCAGTCGCCACGATCGTCGTATCGTCTTTGGTGACGACCACTCGACGAGCTGTGCCCAGCATCTCTAGTTTGACTGTATCTAGCCGTAACCCTGCATCCTCTGTAATCACTTTTCCGCCTGTCAAAATTGCAATGTCTTCTAGCATGGCTTTGCGGCGATCGCCAAAACCAGGAGATTTAACCGCGACGACATTGAGCACACTGCGAATCCGATTCACCACCAGCGTGGTCAGTGCTTCTTGCTCAACGTCTTCTGCAATGAGTACCAACGGCTTGCCTGCCTTGACCACTTGCTCCAGTAACGGAATTAAGTCTTGCACATTGGTAATCTTTTTATCGGTTACCAGGATGTAAGGGTCTTCCATCAACGCTTCCATGCGTTCAGTGTTTGTCACAAAGTAGGGAGAAACATATCCTTTTTCAAAGCGCATTCCCTCGGTGATTTCGAGTTCTGTCTCGATAGACTTCCCTTCTTCCAGGGAAATGACCCCTTCTTTGCCGACCTTTGCCATGGCTTCAGCAATCATTTGCCCAACTTCGTCGTTATTGCCAGCGGCAATGCTTCCGACTTGAGCAATTGCCTGAGAACCCTCTACCGGGCGAGCATGGTCGGCAATTTTTTCTACTAGCAAAATGGTGGCTTTGTCGATGCCGCGCCTGAGTGAAATTGCATTGGCACCTGCTACAACATTTCGTAGCCCTTCTTTAACCAGGGCATGAGCCAGCACGATCGCAGTGGTTGTGCCATCTCCAGCAACATCATTCGTTTTGGATGCGGCTTGGCGAATTAAAGCAACCCCGGTATTTTCAATGGGATCTTCGAGTTCAATGGTCTGCGCGATTGTGACTCCATCATTCACAATCAGAGGTGGACCTGTTGCTTGCCCTAGAACCACATTGCGCCCTTTCGGACCTAATGTTACGGCAACTGCTTTTGCCAAAATGTCCATTCCACGCTCTAATGCCCGTCGAGCATTTTCGTTATAGAGAATGCGCTTAGCCATGGTTGTTTGTAGCTCTCTGTGAAATTGTGGGTTCTGGCTGTAGAAAGTATGCGGTGGTGCAGAGATCGATGAGTGATTAAGCCATGGCATTAAAACCTTGGCTTTAGTTGCATCCTGATTCGGCGTCGCTGATTTTGGGTATGAATTTAGCGTTGTAAGGAGCTGGGCTAAATTAAATTGAAGATGTTTTGGGGGTGGAGAGGGGTTTGCCCCCTGCCTGGGGGCGCAGCCCCCAAATCCCTTTCTTACAATTAATTAGGGTTACCTATGTGTGGGTTGAAACTTCGTTCCCATTCATACTGCTATTCAGCAACATCCCTGATTCAGGTGGATAGACCGAGTCAGGTAGTAGATATGTGCCGCTATCACGCAAAACCGCTGAGTCATCGATTTAGCCCTAATTGAGCGAATGGCAACTATGGGGATAGGGCTTTTTCAGCAACCCCACCCCCATCTACAATTCCCTGTGTTTTGGCAGGCTAGGATTCCTCAACGAGTGCTTCAGCCTGAGCCACTAAATCTTGATTGGCACCTTTGGCATGTAGTTCCACCAAAGCGTCTCGTTGAAACCGAACCACCCGTGAAATCGAATTTCGGGAGTTTTCAGAGGTCGAAACGGATAAGGTGATGTTACTGAGATCGGGATCTAAGATGTACTTTACTGTGCAGATCTGCATCTTGTTGTTGCAATAAGCAATGATGCGATCGCCCGCCTGGATATCAACGGCTTGAATTTTCAATGGCAACTCGATCCTGTTAAGGAATTCATCTGGATAGCTATATTGAGGCTTTTGCTGAAATACACAAAAGATTAAATAGCTGTTTTTCCGAGTGTTATTTAGTGCAGTAGCGACCTTCCATTACTGTTTAAGGTAAAGGGAATAGTGCAACTACTTTTACTGATTAACATTCAACACATGTATCTAGTATACACAAGAAGACGGGATATACCAAAAAACCTATTTATTGTCAAGGTGATTCCAACTCGAATTGAATCAGATTTTGGCATCAAGAGTAGGAAAATGCTTCGCTCATCGCTGGCATTGGACGATAGTCACCGATCCAAAAATCGCGATCGAAAACTTGGGTGGACAGGATTAAAAAAATGGAGCAACCGATAGATTGAGAAACCCGGAGCAAACCGCGACAATGAAGTTTGAACTGGGAAAAAGCATGACCGAGACGCGCACTATTACTCAGCAAGCAGAAGCAACATGCAAGCGCAATCCCAACCGGATTCGAGATCATCTGGCAAATGAGCGAACTTATCTTTCCTGGATGCGCAGTGCGATCGCTTTGATGGGGTTTGGTGTCCTGATTGTTAGAATGCGGATTCTGCGCCCACCCCTCGCGCCCCAGGCTCCCGGCAACGGATGGAAATTGGGGCTGGCATTTGCGGTCGTCGGTTTACTGACAGTGCTACTCTCTACTCAGCATTATTTTGCTATACGTAATGATATTGAAGAAGACACCTATGAGCCGCCCGATCGCTGGGTTGTGCTCTCTAGCTTGGCGGTGTTAATGTTGGGCGCAGGTGTGATCTACTACGTTTTCACGCTGCCGCTGGAATTGAATGCCGTGTTCGTCGAGTGACCCTTCTATGTCGTATGCAAAAGCAAGTGGCTTCCTGAAATGGATTTCAGATGCACTTCTCATTGGCATCGAACTGGCGATTTCGCTCTTGGTTGGCAGTGGACTGGTGGTTCTGGGCTTGGGAGGCGCTGCCTGGATCTTGGGTGGTATTATTGCCGGAGCACTAGTCTTTTCGGTGCATCGATCAGTCTTTGTACCGAGGTCATCCGATGAGCCACCTCTCCAACCTAACCGCACGGCTCGAAAGATTGGCCAGATGATTGTTGGGTTAGCGATCGGACTGTCACTGCAACATCATTATTTTGATACGATCGCTGCTCACTTCCCAATTCTCATGAGCTTACCGCTCTATTTAGTGATTTGCTGTGGTGCGATCGGTGCAATTTATGCTCGTCTCGAGCACATCGATTTATTGACTGGCTGGCTGGCAACGACTCCCGGCAATATTGGGATTATGGCAAGTCTGGCGGCGGACTATGGCAAAAATGCCCCGTTGGTTTCGCTGACACAATTGATGCGGTTTACCTCTGTCATTTTGATCATGCCTATCATCGCCAATGTGACAGCCACCCACCCGACCAACCGCAGTTTGCCTGCTTTTTTGCAGCAATTAACCGAGGTATCCCCGTCCGATGTGTTGCTCTCCAGCATGATGTTGCTGATTACTGCCCTCTTTGTCTACTGGGGCAACGCGCTAAAAATTCCCATGGCAGCATTTTTGGGCGCGATCGCGATCGGGCTACTGTTCGACAATATTCCCTTTCTCTGGTCGGGGGTGTCTGCGATTGATTTGCAATTGCCACTGGCGTTCAATCTGATTGGGCAAGTTTTACTCGGAATTACGATTGGCGAGTATTGGGGGATGAATCCCCTTCTGAAGTTGGCAACGATCGCGCGAGCTGTTGTACCAGTTGGCTTGATGTTTGTTGCTGCCCTGATTGCTGCCAAAATTATGCAATTGGTGACAGCCTGGAGTTGGCTCACCTGCTTGCTGATGGCAGCGCCAGGAGGCTCCCCAGAAATGATCTGGATTGCGTTGACGCTGCATCAAGACACAGAGCTAATTACCACAGGGCATATCGTTCGGCTATTACTGATTAATTTGACGTTGCCATTGCTCATTTCCCTAGGAGAAACGCTCAATCGTTATTCAACCTCTGGAGAGGCAGAATCTGCAGCATTTTCATCAACCTTACCGACCACCGCCCCTCCACCAGAGCAGTCTTAGCCTTACTTTTTTTCTATTCAATACCAAACTTACGTAAGACGAGCAAAGGATCGGGCGTTGCTGAAAAGCAGGATGATTTGGAACGAAGTTTCAAATCATTCAGCATTATTTTCATCCCGTTGTTGAGCAACGCCAAGGATCGCATGTCCATGATTAAGCTTGTCGATGGGTGCGGGCGATGCCCTTGGCACATCCTAATGTTTTTACGTTTATTTGTAACCACTTACTTACAGCCGTTTTCATTGGCATGAGCCACACTCAGATCCATCGACTCATCTACCTATCCGCCCATCCATTCAACAGTGGCTTACTCGTCCGCAAATTGCTGTAATTGAGGAGGGGGAATTGAATGAGATCATCGAGACGCTGGCGATCGCTGGAGCGATTGAAATTTTTGTGCGATCGCGATGGACACCTACTGCAACTGTCCGATGAGCCAGCGATCGGTTGAACGGGCTTAACGGCTTTCTCAAGTCAAAATAAAGGCTACAAATCACGAACTGTGGGATTCTAGAGGGTGATTCTAGAGACAAGGTTACAGATTGATCGAAACTTCTAATCCTTTAGGGAGTGGCCAGATCGATTTCTGTCCAGACGATCGCAACTGTATTTCTAAAAGAACTGTAGATTAAAGCCACCGATGATTAAGAATCCATATGTTGACCAGACTCCGTCGATCGCTCAATCAATTCTTTAGAAAGACTCGGACAATCAATAATGAACCACTGAACAAAGTGAGTCTGATTGTCATTATTTTGATTGATATTTTTATTTTGGTAAATGTCTTTACAGGCCTACACGATATTAGCCAATGGCACCTTGATCCCGGGCAGACTTATCCTTGTTATCCGGAATGGAGTGATTATCAAAAACAAACGGCTACAGATAAAGATTACGCCATTGTTCAGACTTCCTTGCTGGATCATAACAGTCCTCAAGGGAGTCTTCTTAAGGCGTATCAAGACGCTGAGATTGGGCATTTGGGTAAAGTCTCGCCTGTTTGTCTCAATTACGCAGACGCAAAAGATCAAATTAATCGCCCACTCAATCAGCAAATTGCTCGAAGCATCGACCAGAAGGCGAATCAAATTGAGCGATTGGAACAGGCAAACCGAACGATTCGATCGCAATACGATTCTACCCTGTTAGAAAAAATTGCCGGACAATCGCCCGATCAATCCATTAATACTGTTAAAGCTGAGCAAGCCAAACAGAAACTTGATCAAAACAATGCAAAAATTGCTGACTTAAAGCAAGAAACCATTTCTCTTAAAAATCAACTTTTGGCTAAATCTGAAAGTGCACAATTTCTTGCTTTACTCAAAGATGGCACGAAATTCAAGCAGGTTGAGACCGGCTTTCAGCGATCGTCTTTCTGGTATCCCAGCATTCAGCTTTTCTTTCAGGCGCTCTTCCTCCTCCCGCTCATTTTGATTGCCCTTTTAGTCCATCGCTTTGCCCTCCAAAGAGGCTACGGACTGATCGCCTTAATTAGCTGGCACTTACTGGTTATCTTCTTCGTGCCGCTGACCTTCAAAATCTTTGAGTTTCTGCAAATTAATGTCATCTTTCAATTCATTTTTGACATTATCAGCCAGTTGTTAGGCGGATTGCTGTTTTTAGTCAGTTATATCTATATCTTGTTAGTGCCTCTGGTTGGATTTGGCATTATCAAGTTCTTCCAAAGATTTGTTTTCAATTCCAAAGTTCAGGTCACCAATCGAATTCAAAAATCCCAATGTATCCGATGCGCCAAAAAAATTCGCCATCAGGATCTCTATTGCCCCTACTGTGGTTATCATCAAGCAACGGAATGCCAGAATTGCCACACTTTGACTTATCAACATTTGCCCTATTGCAGGCAATGTGGTTCACCCCAACCTTCTAATCATTAGATTGACTTACCACATCTCTACGGGAGGAACGGAGTAGTGGATGATGGCAAGAAAGCGGATTGGTAATTCAATCAACTTTTCGGGTCCATGCGGTGTATCGCCCCGAAACGTGAGAGAATCACCTGGTTCCAAAAGGTAAGTCGATCGCCCATGCCGATATTCCAACTTGCCCGCCAGCACATAGATAAACTCTACCCCGGGATGCTGGAAGGTGGGAAAAACCTCCGACGCATCATCCATCGTGATCAAGAACGGTTCAAATAATTTAGTAGGACCCTGGTCATACGCCAGCAAATGGTAAGTATGTCCCCGCTTCGTGCCGCGTCGCACCACCTCCATACCGGCTGCCTGCTTCACTAGTTGGGCACTGCCTTCTGGCACATTGTAGTTCCGAAACAGTGTAGACATTGAAACCCCTAGGGCACTGGCAACTTTTGCTAAAGTCTCCAGGCTAGTGGCAGTTTGAGCATTTTCAATTTTGGACAACATACCGCGCGAAATACCGCTTTGATCCGCTACTTCGGCGATTGTCAAGCCATGCTTTTGGCGCAATTCTCGGATGGTGTTGCCAAGATATCGCGCTAGTGCATCATCTGGGTTGGCTGAGTCTGCCCCAGGATGGGGGAGCAATTCGCGATCGGGTTGCACTGCGCGGTTCGTATCCTCTGTCATGTGGCTCTACCCCAATCCCTCTGATTGCTTGAATCATAGCAGGAAACTTTATTGACAGATAGGAATCAAAGCGGCATGATATTCACTCATGGTGTTCACCAAAGTTTCCTATCAGGAATCATCATGCCGCTGCGACTGCTGAAATTTGCTTTTTCTAGGGAGTATCCCGAAACGCGCATGTTTCGCCAACCCGATCGCCTCCAGTCCAGCTACGATGCGGTAATCATTGGTGGTGGCGGGCATGGCTTAGCGGCTGCTTATTACCTGGCGCGCGACTATGGGATGACCCATGTTGCCGTCCTGGAAAAAGGCTATCTCGGTGGCGGCAACACGGGGCGCAATACTACGATCATTCGTTCCAACTATCTCACCCCCGAAGGTGTTAAATTCTACAACGAGTCGATGCGACTCTGGCAGGACTTATCCCAGGATTTCGACCTGAATTTGTTCTATTCCAACCGGGGACATTTCACCCTCGCCCATACCGATGCCGCTGTGCGAACCATGCGCTGGCGAGCCGAAGTCAACAAACACTATGGGATTGCCAGCGAACTGGTCGATCCTGAAACCATCCAAAAAGCCTGTCCGCTTATGGATTTGACCTGTGCCGGTCACGCCCCCGTACTGGGGGCGCTCTATCATGCACCTGGCAGTATTGCCCGCCATGATGCGGTTGCTTGGGGCTATGGTCGTGGTGCCGATCGGCGCGGGGTGGAAATCCATCAACAAACTGAAGTCCTGGGCATTACGGTGCGATCGGGTAAAGTTACGGGGGTCGAAACTAATCGTGGCAGCATTTCGACATCACGAGTCTTGTGTGCGGTGGCAGGCTTCACCCCCCGGATCTTGCGACTGGTCGGGTTGCGATCTCCCCTCTATATTCATCCCCTGCAAGCCATGGTCAGCGAACCGATGAAACCCTGGCTCGATCCGATCATCGTCTCTGGCAGTTTGCATGTCTATGTTAGTCAAACCGCGCGGGGAGAATTGGTAATGGGAGCTTCTCTTGATCCCTACGAGTTGCACGCCACCCGATCGACTTTGGAATTTGCCGAAGGTCTTGCCGCCCACATGCTCGATCTCTTTCCCTGCCTCTCCCATGTCAAAGTCGTGCGGCAATGGGCAGGCATAGCAGACATGACACCCGACTTTGCTCCCATCATGGGAAAAACTCCCATTTCAGGCTTCTACCTCGACGCTGGTTGGGGCACTTGGGGCTTCAAAGCAACCCCGGTCTCCGGTAAAACCATGGCATATACCATTGCTCACGATCGTCCACATCCGCTGATCGAATCCTTTGCCCTCTCTCGCTTTGCCAACTATGAGTTGGTCGGGGAGAAAGGGGCGGCATCGGTAGGGCATTAAAGTATGAAACTGATTCCCTGTCCGATCAATGGTTTGCGTCCTGTGGGTGAGTTTGTCTATGGCGGTGAAGTCCGTCCCATGCCCGATCCCAATGCAGTGGATGATGACACCTGGGCAAGTTATGTGTTTAATCGTACAGGTGCACCGGGAGTGAAACAGGAATGGTGGTGCCATAGCCCCAGCAATACCTGGTTCATTGTCGAACGTAACACCTTAACTGATGAAATTATGCAGTCTTATCTTTATGACGAGATGCGAACGATATGAGTGAAGCAGGGTTGCATCAGCCATTTGCAAAGTCTACTTTGCCGCAGGAGCCATTAACCGATCGCCCCAGCAGAAGAGGCGATCGGTTACCTCCTATGCCGCATGAGTGGATCGATCGCGATCGCATCATTGACTTTACGTTTGAGGGCACACACTTTTGGGGCTATGCCGGAGACACGATCAGCAGTGCGCTGTGGGCATCTGGACAACGAATTTTGGGGCGGAGTTTCAAATACCATCGTCCACGCGGTATCCTCAGTTTTGCTAATCATGACATCAATGCGTTGATGCAGGCTGGGGAGAAGCTGAATCTCCGTGCCGATACAACTCCGTTGGAGCCAGGCATGACACTTGCAGCAGTAAATACGATCGAGGGAGTCCACAACGATCGCGCTAGTCTTTTGAATGCTTTCTCCCCGTTTCTGCCCGTTGGATTCTACTACAAAGCATTCCACCACAAACGGCTCTTTCCCTTCTGGGAGCGGCTGATTCGCCGGATTAGTGGGTTGGGGCAATTAGTCCCGACTACTCCCCGAATTCGCACTGCCAAGCGTTACGACTTTTGTGATGTGCTGGTGATTGGAGCAGGAGTGTCTGGACTCTCAGCCGCATTAGCAGCAGCGGCAGCGGGAGCAGATGTGGCGCTCGTCGATGAGAATGCCCAGGCTGGTGGTTCAGGCAGCTATCAACTGGGTGGCGAATTGGCACTGGCTGAAACAACACATCAACTGGTACAGCAGGTGATGCACCATCCTCGCATTCGCCTGTTTACCCAAACGGTGGCAGCCGGATATTATACCGACCATTGGGTGCCGCTGGTGGATCGCGATCATCTGACTAAAATGCGGGCAAAAGCCGTGATCATTGCCAGTGGTGCTTATGAACAACCTGCCGTATTTCGTAACAATGATCTACCCGGAGTCCTGCTGGCATCCGCTGCCCAACGCTTGATCTATCGCTATGCAGTGAAGCCGATGCACCGAGCCGTAGTTCTCGTTGCCAATACAGATGGCTACCGAGCAGCGATGGATTTACTCACACAAGGTATATCCATTCAAGCGGTTGTAGAGTTGCGAAGTGATCCGATTGCCAACCCCTGGATAGCGCAATTGCGATCGCATCATGTTCCGATTTATTCAGGTTATTGCATATACGAGGCAAAAACGAATCCTGCCAAAGATGGGGTTTGTAGTGCGGTCATTTGCCCGATCGATGCCAGGGGTATTCCTCAAACCGGATTTTCCCAAGCGATCGCTTGTGATGGCATCCTCATGAGCGTCGGTTGGGCACCCACCGCCAACTTGCTCTATCAAGCTGGGGCAAAATTGCGCTTTGAGCCATCCCTTCAGCAATTTGTCCCCGATACTTTACCCCCCGGCATCTTTGCCTGTGGCAGAGTCAACGGAGTGTACGAATTTGCCGAAAAAATTCACGACGGACAAAACGTTGGAGTAACTGCCTTTGAATATCTAAATAATCCTCTCCCTTCCAACTCCTGCCCGCTTTCACGCCTTCCCTCTTTCACTCCACCCCCCCTCCACCCCGCTCCTTTCATCCCCCATCCCAAAGGCAAAAACTTCGTCGATTTTGATGAAGACTTGCAATATAAAGACTTCATCCACGCTGCTCAAGAAGGATTTGACAACATCGAACTGCTTAAACGATATACCACAGTTGGCATGGGTCCCAGTCAGGGTAAGCATTCCAATATGAATGCTCTGCAGATTTTGGCACAGATTACTGGCAAATCTCCTGGAGAAGTAGGCACCACGACAGCCCGTCCCTTCTTTCATCCGGTGCTGCTCTCGCACCTGGCAGGACGCAGTTTTACCCCAAAACGGCAGACTCCGCTACATAGTCGCCATGGCGCATTGGGAGCAAAATTCATGCTGGCGGGACAGTGGCAACGACCCGAATACTATGCCCGATCGCACTCCTCGCGCATTGACTGCATTCAGCGAGAAGCGATCGCCGTGCGCCAACGAGTTGGCATGATTGATGTAGGCACGCTGGGCAAATTGGAAATTCGCGGACCGCAAGCCGCCGAGTTCCTAGAGCGAGTCTACACCGGGCGCTACGCCAATTTGAAGGGGGGTATGTCGCGCTATGCATTGATGTTAGATGAAACCGGGGTTGTGATTGATGATGGAGTGATTGCACGCTTGGGGCTAGATCACTTCTACTTTACAACGACAACATCGGGTGCTGCTCAGATTCACCGTGAACTCACCCGTTGGAATACCATTTGGCAACTGGATTGCGGTATCGTCAATTTAACTGGAGCACGATCGGCGATCAATTTAGCAGGTCCCCATGCTCGGCATGTGCTAGCTCAACTCACCGATTGTGACCTGAGTAGTGCTGCCTTTCCTTACCTGGCAGTGCGGGAGGCGATCGTTGCCCAAATTCCTGTCTTGCTCTTGCGTGTGGGCTTTGTCGGTGAATGGGGGTATGAAATTCACGTTGCTGCCGAATCAACTCCGGCGCTCTGGGATGCGCTGATGGTAGCAGGTGCTGCGCATGATATCACACCCTTTGGGGTTGAAGCCCAACGTCTTTTGCGACTTGAAAAAGGACATTTGATCGTAGGTCAAGATACCGATGGACTCACGACCCCGAGAGAAGCGGGGTTAGCGTGGGCGGTCAAATCAGACAAACCCTTTTTCATTGGGCAACGAAGTTTAGAAATTCTTGCCAAACAACCCATCCAGCAAAAATTGGTGGGTTTCCGGCTAGATCCAGCTTTTCAAGCGACACCGCCTCAAGAGTGTCATCTGGTTATTGAACAGGATGAAATTGTCGGACGGGTGACCAGTGTTGCCTACAGCCCCACTCTGAAACAATTCATTGGCTTAGCTTATGTTGCACCAGAGATGGCAACGCCAAATCATCGCTTTAACATTCGTTTATCGAATGGGGAAATCGTGACGGCGATCGTCACCTCTACGCCTTTCTATGACCCAGACAACCAACGCCAAAAAGAAACGATCGCTCATCCCAGCCAGGTTGCCGCATGAACACGCCTCTTCGACTTAGCCCCATCCATGACCTACTGCAATCCTTACCCGGTAACTGGCAGGCAATCAACGGAATGCCTGTACTGACCGTATCGCCCCCCACAACTTCTCCGCTCATTCTTACCGATCGCTCCTGCCTGACGCGCTTCGGCGTCAAAGGAGCCAACGCTGCCGATTGGTTAGCCAGTCAGGGGCTTACCATTCCCGATCGCCCTAATTCCTGGTGTCCCTTACCTAATCCTAGCGCTGGCATCATCGCCCGTCTGGGACTGAGCGAATTTCTGATCGAAGATAGCCTTTCCAGCCGCCTCGCCCCGCAACTGGCAATGGCTTGCCAAACTCCGCCCGCCAAAGTCTATCCCGTCTTACGCCAAGACCTGGCGATCGCCCTTTCTGGCCCAGCTACCCATGAATTGCTCCAACAAACGTGCAACCTCAACTTTCGTGCCCTCATCCTGGCAGATCGCCCCATCCTGCTCACCTCCTTGATCGGTGTTGTCGTCACCCTCCTGCCCGGCGAACACAACGGACATCCCTTCTATCGCCTCTGGTGTGACGGCACTTTTGGCAACTATCTATGGCAAACCTTGGTTGCGATCGCCACCGAATTTGGCGGCACCATCACAAACGTTGAACTTTAACCCCACCCCCTTACCCCTCCACCCCATGTGCGGCATCATCGGACTACTAATCAAACAACCCCATCTACGCGATTCCCTCGGCGAACTCACCGTACCCATGCTCATCGGCATGGGTGAACGCGGCCCTGACTCGGCTGGACTCGCCGTCTTCACCCAAACCCTAGCTGATCCCTATCGCAAATACAGCCTCTACTCAGGAGGCAAAGATTTTCCCTGGCAAGACCTGAGTCAAGCTCTGCAAACCCAAATGAGCAAAGAAGCAGAGCTACAGCCCCACGGGAATCAAGCAGTTTTGACCACAGATTTGCCATCTACCACCCTGAAACCCTGGTTAAAAGCCCACTATCCCCAGTTGCATGTCCTCTCGACGGGGCGAGCGATCGACCTTTACAAAGATGCGGGCAATCCTACTGAAGTTGCCGATCGCTACCACTTTAAAGACCTGAAGGGATCTCACGTCGTTGCCCACACCCGTATGGCAACCGAGTCCGCCGTCACCCCTGCCCATGCCCACCCTTTCACTGCTGGAGAAGATTTTTGCCTGGTACATAACGGTTCGCTGTCCAACCCTAATGAAATTCGCCGCAAATTAGAACCGCGCGGCATCCATTTTGAAACCGACAACGATACTGAAGCTGCCTGTCGCTTTTTGGAATGGCGGATGCGGGAAGGCGATGATTTGGCAACTGCTTTGCAGAAAGGGTTTGAGGCACTCGACGGCTTTTATACCTTTCTGATGGGAACGGCAGACAAGTTGGCGTTAGTGCGCGATGCCTTTGCCTGCAAACCAGCAGTGGTTGCTGAGACAGATGAGTATGTGGCGATCGCCTCCGAATTTCGCTCTCTCGCCCATCTGCCCCAGGTCAAACACGCCCACATCTACGAACCCGCCCCAGAGGAGATTTATGTATGGAACGTGTAATCTCTAAGGTTACCTTTGATCTTGCCCAAACCTCGCTTCGTCAGGTTAATCACTTTCTCCATCGCGAACTTAACTCTGAAACTCCGAAAATCACCCTTCTCAATCCGGATGGAGCACATAATTTAGCAGTGGGATTAGATGCGACGATCGACGTTGAAATCATGGGGCATACAGGCTATTACACTGCCAGTATGAACAAACAGGCAACCATTACCATCTTTGGCAATGCGGGCACCGGGGTTGCCGAAAATATGATGTCGGGACGCGTGCATGTCAAAGGGTTTGCCTCGGTTTCTGCCGGGGCTTCGGCGCATGGGGGACTGTTGGTGATCGATGGCGATGCCAGCCTCCGTTGTGGTATTTCGCTCAAAGGGGCAGATATTGTGGTGGGTGGCAGTGTGGGTAGCTTCTCGGCGTTTATGGCACAAGCAGGACGCATCGTTATCTGCGGTAATGCGGGTGATGCCCTGGGCGATTCGCTCTACGAAGCCGTGATTTATATCCGCGGACAGATCAAATCGCTGGGAGCAGACGCGCAGATCGAACCGATGATGGAAGCCGATTATCAAACGGTTGGGGAGCTTTTGGCGCAAGCCGGATTGTCCTATCAGCCCCAAGACTTCAAACGGGTGGCTTCTGCTCGACAGCTCTATCACTGGAACGCAGATGCCGATCAGGAGTATTAGCGATGGACGATTACTTCTCGTTCATGGGTTCAGCCTGGGAACGTCCCCTAAGAGGATGTTTTAAAAGTCCTTTCGTAAGTAGAAACAGACACGATCCCCCTAAATCCCCGTGCTAACGCACCGCTGCGCTAGAAAAAAGGGGGACTTTGAGGCTGATCCCCCCTTTTTAAGCTACGGCGTACACACAAGTGCTGCGTCTGTAGCTAAGCGTTAAAGCTCCCCCTTAAATCCCCCTTAAAAAGGGGGACTTCCGATCTGGTTCCCTCCTTTTTAAGCAGGGCTAGGGAGGATCACAACCCGACCTAGGCTCGATCAGAAGACTTGTGTGTACACGGTAGCCTTTTTAAGGGGGCTAGGGGGGATCTCTGAGTGCTCAACATCACAGCGAGCACCTTTTCAAACACCCTCTGAGGCTCTGCCTCTCGTCATACCATTTTCCAAGACTTTTAAGCCCAGTCAATTTCTTTAGGGATGCCCCATCTTATGACTACAGACCCTACTCAAACTCATCAATATCTTTCTCGCGAAGAGTCTTGGGGATACGATCGCCGCACCTTGCAATACATTCAAAACGCGGCTGCCCACGGACTTTACGAAATTCGCGGACTGGGTGCAAAACGACGATTGCCGCACTTTGATGATCTGGTGTTTTTGGGTGCATCGCTTTCGCGCTATCCCCTGGAAGGCTATCGCGAAAAGTGCTCTACTAAAACGGTACTCGGCACTCGCTATGCCACCAAACCGATCGAACTCGACATCCCTATCACGATCGCTGGTATGAGTTTTGGTTCCCTCTCTGCCAACGTTAAAGAAGCGCTGGGTCGTGCTGCCACTGCCATGGGCACCTCCACGACCACGGGCGATGGCGGTATGACCTCAGAAGAACGACTCTCTTCCAAAACCCTGATCTATCAATGCTTACCCTCCCGCTACGGCTTCAATCCTGATGATGTGCGCCGTGCTGATGCGATCGAAATTGTCATTGGACAAGGGGCTAAACCTGGTGGCGGCGGCATGTTGCTGGGGCAAAAAATCAACCCTCGGGTTGCTGCCATGCGAACCCTGCCCGAAGGCATTGACCAGCGCTCTGCCTGCCGCCATCCCGACTGGACCGGACCCGACGATTTAACCATCAAGATTCAACAGTTTCGTGAACTGACCGACTGGGAAAAACCGATCTATGTCAAAGTCGGTGCTTCCCGGACCTACAATGATGTCAAACTAGCCGTCCAGGCTGGCGCAGATGTAATTGTGGTCGATGGCATGCAGGGCGGCACCGCAGCCACGCAGATGGTGTTCATTGAGCATGTCGGCATTCCCACGCTGGCAGCCGTGCGGCAAGCCGTAGAAGCGCTCGAAGAAATGGATATGAAAGGCACGGTGCAGTTGATTGTCTCTGGCGGCGTTCGCACGGGAGCCGATGTGGCAAAAGCGATCGCGCTGGGAGCTGATGCCGTCTCGATCGGTCAGGGCGTATTAGTGGCTTTAGGATGCAATAGCGAAACCTATATCCAAAATGGCGAACACCACTCTGCCCACGCCGACTACACCGCGATCGGCACGACTCCCGGCACCTGTCATCACTGCCACACGGGCAAATGTCCTGTGGGTGTCACAACTCAAGATGCTCAATTGGAAAAGCGGCTGGAACCCGAAGTGGGTGCGCGACGGGTCAAAAATTACCTGCAAACGCTGAACATGGAACTGACGACGATCGCCCGCGCCTGCGGCAAGCAAAATGTGCATCATCTCGAACGAGAAGACCTCGTAGCACTCACTGTCGAAGCTGCTGCCATGGCAAAGCTCCCCCTAGCTGGCACTTCCTGGATTCCTGGCTGGCAGTAAAGGGCAGCAAAGTTGGCAGAAAGCGGCAACGTTTTTTATGAACTTTTTCGATTGCCCCTCTGTCTAAGAAGTATGAATCCTGCAATATTGAACCCCATGACTGCCTACCAACTTGAGATCCTGGAACGCCCCTGCCAGACCCTTTACCCTGTTGCAACCACGCTTCCCCAAACCCGATCGGAAATGAGTGCAGAAGCAGTCACAGCCAGAGGAATTGGTATGGAATTCCGTTCTGGGTCAGAAAAATTTCAAGTTTTGAAAAAAGTCGATCTGGATGTCCGAGCTGGAGATATCCAGTTGCTCATGGGACCGTCTGGGTCAGGCAAAACGACGCTCCTTTCAATCCTGGCAGGGATGATGACCCCCACCAGCGGTAAAGTTCAATTGCTAGGACAAGAGATCACCCGCCTGTCTCGATCGCGCCTCTCTCGCTTTCGCTTAGAAAATATTGGTTTCATCTTTCAAGGATTTAATTTATTTCCTGCCCTCACCGCGGTTGAAAATGTGGAGCTTGCCCTCAAAGTTAAAGGCATTCGGGGATCAGCCGCCAAACAACAGGCAAAGCATCTGTTAGCCCAAACGGGTATGGCAGATAAAGCGAACCAACTGCCCCGCGACTTATCCGGTGGTCAAAAGCAGCGTGTGGCGATCGCCCGTGCTCTGGCAGGGGATCCCAAACTGATCATGGCAGATGAACCCACTGCCGCTTTGGACTCTAAAAGTGGACATGCGGTGATTGATCTATTGCGCCACCTGGCAAAAGAGCAGGGACGTACAGTTCTCATGGTGACCCATGATCCTCGCATTATTGATGTTGCCGATCGCGTGACCTATCTCGAAGATGGCATGATTCAAGATCCCATCAAATCGATCGCGGCCTAGAATGGATTCTTTCGCGCCAGCTGATGCAAGACCCTAGACAAGCAATCCATGCCAGAGCATCTATGGATTTAGAACAGCGCAGGAATTGGTACTCTCCTGTTGCTGATATTTATTACAACGCTAGACCACACTATCCCAAAGCACTCGTCGATCGATCGGTTGCTTTGGCTCAACTTGCCTCAGATGCATCAATTCTGGAGGTTGGTTGTGGACCCGGAAATGCGACGGTGGCTTTTGCCCAATTGGGTTTTTCAATGACCTGTCTTGAACCAAACCAGGATTTTTGTCATCTGGCACGACAGAACTGCGATCGCTATCCAAATGTGATGATTTGCAATACTGCTTTTGAGGAGTGGGAATTAGAAGCTAAACAATTCAATGCTGTTCTCTCTGCCAATGCCTTTCACTGGATACCGCCAGAAATTCGATATACCAAGGCAGCCGCTGCAATGCGCGACAACGGTTTTCTGATCCTGCTTTGGAATCTTACCCCCGAACCGAAATACGAGGTTTACCAGGCGATCGAGGAAGTTTACCAGGCTTATGCCCCTTCTTTCAGTCACTACGAAGGGGCGGAGGTTCAAGCCGAGATTTTGCAGGGATTTGGTCAAGAGATTTTAGATTCCGGTTGTTTTCGGGCGTTAGTCGTCGAGCAAACGACTTGTGAAGTCACCTATCGCCTGGATGATTATCTCAAGCTGGTGAGTACCTTTGGCAAATTGGAGCCACCTACAAAAGAGTTACTCTTTGCAGCATTGCGAAAGAAGCTAGAAAAATTGGGAGAGCACGTACAGCTCACGTTTCTTTCTGCTGTACAAGTTGCCCGCAAAAACGGCTAAACTGTTGAGTCCATCAAACGGCAGAACTGTTCGGTTGACTGAACTCTGCAATTGTTCCAATTTCAAGCGGGATTGTACTGTGAGATCAAGGATGTGGTTTAGAATCAATGCATCTTTTACGGGCAGTCTGTCTTGAATACCCCCAGCCATGCCATCATCAACCTCGCTTTGCTGATCGATCAAAAACCGCAAGCAGCTCTGACGATCGCGATCGGTGCCATCCTGCCCGACCTCCCTATCTTTGTGTTGTACTTTTGGGCAAAGCTGATCCAGCGGCTACCAGAGCGTCAAATTTGGACGGAGATGTATTGGCAACCCTTCTGGCAAAACTGGACTGCTGCCTTTCACTCCATCCCCCTGGCAATCATCGGCATTTTGATTGCTCGACACTATGGCTGGCAAAGGGTCGAAATTCTGTTCTGGAGCATGTTGTTCCATTCATTTCTCGATTTGCCGGTCCACCACGACGATGCCCATCGCCACTTTTTTCCCTTCAGCAACTATCGTTTTATCAGTCCGATTTCCTACTGGGACCCTAAATACCATGGTCGTATCGTCTCTGTTTTGGAACGCCTCATGGTGCTGGCATCCACGCTTTACGTCTTCCCCAAAATCGACTCCTGGGTTGGCAAAGGGCTGATGATTGCTGTCAATATTTTGTATCTCACCAACTTCCTGTATCCTTTTTTTTTCGCCGCTGCCAGCGTAACGGGTGAAAGAGGGTAGGGCGGTGCTTGAACTGCACCTATGAACTCGACAGCCTTTGGTCATGATTGCATAGGATGTGTTGGGCAACGCCATAACGCGCCGCCCACCGTAGTTTCGGTGCATGACTGGCAACTTTTTTAGAAGGGTATGGCAGACGGGTGCAATTGAGTGTGTTGAATGTTTCATTTCATTGCCAGAAATAAAGAAATTGCACAATCAGGTCAAACGACGAGTGAAACCCGCTGAAGACAATGTGCGTTTTTACTGGATTGCGGCAGATTGTTTACCCAGAACCTTGACTATTGGCAGCAACCCACCCCAGCCCCCTCCCCAGCTTTATATCGTTTAGGTAGAAAGTTCAGTTACTGGCACATCCATCATTCCTCTTGCTTCTTTTTTTTTCTTCCATTGACTTTATAGAAAGAGCATACTAGGATATGGCGGTCGCGCTCCAATCGACGCGATCCAGCCGCACCTTGAAAACCGCATAATTTCGTCAGATTGCGTCGATGCCCTGTTCAGTAGGCATTTTAGACGCTAGCTAGTTAAGTTATTGAAAAGGAAAAGCGGTTGTTGCGAGTCATTTTTGACTTGCGTCGATTTCCGCCCAGGAGCCTCTATCCAGAGCGGATTTTAGCCGCCCCACTTTCATCACCACTTCCCCGCAAGGGGACTGAAACGAAACGATACAACCCTGAAACTTCCTGAGCACCTTCATCCTTTCATCACCACTTCCCCGCAAGGGGACTGAAATTTAGTTGCACTAGCAACTATAAAAGCCGTGTTACCAATTACTCTTTCATCACCACTTCCCCGCAAGGGGACTGAAACACTCCACCGGGTGGCAGAGCTGGAGAACCAAAAACGGACAGCTTTCATCACCACTTCCCCGCAAGGGGACTGAAACTACAAAAAGATCGGATCACGCGCACTCCACACTGCAATACTTTCATCACCACTTCCCCGCAAGGGGACTGAAACGGGACTGCCATTGCGAAGGAAGCTGCTTATCTATTACGGTAAACTTTCATCACCACTTCCCCGCAAGGGGACTGAAACGTGCCATAAGTTTATCCTCCAAAGGAAAACTAGGTGTATTTCTGGTAGTGCTCAAGATGTAATGATGGAGAAGTAGAGTTCTTGCTGTTCTCCTACCATGCCTGCCTGCCCCCTTTGTGACTCCGCCAAAACGGTGAAGAACGGTCGCATCCACAATGGTAAACAACGATTCAAATGCCATGACTGCGGACGACAGTTCATCGAACAACCTACTAAAAAAGTCATCGACCAAGCAACAAGGGCACTGATTGACCGCTTGCTGTTAGAACAGATCTCTTTAGCTGGGATTGCCCGTGCTACCCAGGTTTCTGAACAATGGCTCCAAACTTACGTCAACGAGAAATATGGGAAGGTGCCCCGCCAAGTGCAGGTGACACCCAAAAAAAGGGGAGACTCATGATCCAATGTGACGAACTGTGGTCCTTTGTGGATAACAAGGCAAACAAGTTAATTTCATTGTTTACTCAACGGATTCAGAAGTGCCGTAAGTGAAAATCGTCAGGATCATTCTCAATGGAGAATTATGAGATATCAGATTGACCGTCTGAAACTGGTTAAGGAAAACCGGGATGAGGTGTTTCGCAAGCAGTTGGAGCAGCAGATTGAGGAGCTGTATGGGCAGATTTCGTTCAAGGCATACTTGCCACGGTTGAGCGATCGCTATGAGCTGAGCTTGGTTGAAGTTGCGGGTGGGTAGGATGTACTGGTGGGAGCCTCAACTGGGGAGAATCAAATCCTCAGTTTGTCGTTTATTGGTAGTGCGATCGATCGAGTGCGCCAGTGGAGCAAGGCAGGGCTGGTAATGGAACCGGATAGCAGCACTTTCCCAGTTGTGATGGATTCACCCTTTGGCAACCTGGATGAGATTTACCGGAGGCAGGTGGCAAGGTTGGTTCCGTTGTTAGCAAATCAGTTAGTGGTGATGGCATCTCAAACTCAGTGGCGAGGGGAAGTGGAGCAGGAGATGCAGTCTCGGATTGGCAGGGAGTATGTGTTGACGTTTAATTCGCCAAAGCCAGATTGTGAGGAAGCATCAATCAAACGTTACGGGCAAATGTATCCATTGCTCAGGCAAAGCCCGAATGAGTTTGAATATACTGAGATTTTGGAGGTGAGCCATGAGCATTGAGCAAGCCGTTTTAGAGAAGCTAAGGACTTTACCTAGTAGTAAGCAGCAGAAGGTGCTTGATTTTGTAGCGTTGGTGCAAAAGGAAGCAGAGCGTAAATTATGACCTATATATCTTCTAAACTCCTCTCTTTTGATGACTTTTCGCAGCAATATGGTAATGACTCCCGCTATGAACTGATCGATGGTGAACTACGCGATATGGAGCCAACAGGACCGCATGAGTCAACTTCAGGAAAATTAGCAGGGCGGTTATTTGTTGAAATTTTACGGTTGAATCTATCCTGGACGATTCCCAAAAATTGCTTGATTCGCCCACCGGATACTGAAGCAACTGCCCTGCGGCCTGATGTGATTGTGCTGGATGAAGCGGATTTGGTGGAAGAGCCGCTGTGGGAGAAGCAGCCTATTTTAACCCGTGGTAAAGCAATTCGGTTGGTGGCAGAAGTCGTTAGCACCAACTGGCAGGATGATTATGCTCGCAAAGTAGAGGAGTATTCTCTATTGGGAATTCCTGAATATTGGATTGTAGATTTTCGAGGTTTAGGCGGAATTGCTTTTATCGGAAAGCCGAAACAACCCACATTTACAGTTTGCCAATTGGTTAATGGTGAATATCGTCAGCAACAATATCGATCGGGAGAACCTATCTCTTCAGCATTGTTACCTGAACTAAAGCTTCGGTTGGACGATCTAATGCCCTGACTGATGAGGAGTCCACAAAGTATATAAGTAGCTAGGCGGAATTAAACCGAAAATGCTCAAGCGTATATCCTCCTGTTTAACTTCGTGTTTCCATGCCTTTGATCACTGCCATAGCTAAATCATACTCATCTTCAAATATCTGCCCTGCGATCTCATGGGTTTTGAGTTGATGCCACTGGTCCTCAATCCGATTCATTTGAGCACTATAGGGCGGTAAAAAGAACAGCAATAGACCTTTCTCCTGCCAGCGCTGCCAGTGTTGCCGCACGATATCACGCTTGTGAATTGGACAGTTATCTTGCACCACAACCGTCAAGCGTCCGGTTTGGGCCAACGACAGGGCTGCTTTTTGGGCCATCCAGTCCATCACTTTGAGATAACTCTCGCCATTAAACCCTCCTTGGGCAAGCGCATACTCAAAGGTGTTGTCTGGTTGCCACAGTCCTAAAATGCTGATGCGATTGCCGCGCGTCGGCACTTGGTCTAACTGTTTTTGAGTGCCAACCCGACTGTAGCTGTAGCTGACAGGACTATACAAACAGAACCCTGCTTCATCCAGGTACTTCAGGTCGATATGCCCTTCTTGTGCCGCCAACTCTAGCGTGTCGAGGTCGGCTTGCTTGCGCCCTTGGTACACTGGGTCCCGATTGCGCTGCTGGCGGTGGCGGGTTCGCTTCCAGTGGAACCCCTTTTTTGCAGAATCCGGCGTATCCGGTCTGCGCTCAGTTTTACGCCTCGCTCTTGCTCCAACAGGGTGGATAATTGAGCACTGTTGTAGGTGCGTTGGTCCTGCTCTAAATGGTCTTCTAGATACAAAAGGTCTGCCTCATCCCAGCGCCGTTTCATGCCTCGTCCACGGGTATCCCATAATCCCCCTAAGCCACCCTTCTCCCACCGCTTGAGGGTTTCTCGCACGGTCTGCTCCCGACATTGGAAGATCTCGGCAATTGCGGGCACGTTCCAACCTTGTGCATTCAGTCGCACCATATGAGCACGGTCTTTGATGTGCTGCGCTACCCTGGGTGCAACTCGTAATTCTTGCAGAGTCCGGTCTGACTCCTCGCTGAGAACAATACGTAAAGGGGCGGACATTGGTTCAAGCAAGATATAGGTTTTACCATCTCTCCTATATTACGTTTAATCTCGCCTGCCTACTTACCTCATCTTGAATTTGTAGTACCTGCTCCAGAATTTGAAGACGAGCCTCAATATGTAGCGGCCCCAATCGATTTTGCTTCGATGCTAAAGAACCATCCTTCTTAAATTCCCCATGTTTGCGTAAGCGATACTGAGGTTTCCGAATCTCCCAATATAGGGGGCGAAGCTTCTGTAGCGGAGCGAGGTATGTCCATTGTGGTTGCCGAATAATGCGTTCCAATGCTGCATCGCGTTCAACTAATGGACAGCCAATACAACCTGTCCTTGCATTAAGGGGTTCTTCTCCATCACTCACCTCTTGCCCATAGATCCTAGCGATTTCAAACGTTGGAAATCCTAATTCCAAATCGGCTTGTAGCAACCAGTCCCAAACATGGCATACTCGCCAATGCAAAATGGGAGCCAAAATATCTGATACTGCTTCAGAGGAAGTATGCTGAAACCACCCCTGCCCACACTCTCCGCCATCCTTTGTACAGCTAACCGCAATTCGCTGGTCACGAGCAGCGCTCTCCCCAATTCTGACCCCTGTTAGCATCAGGAACTTTTCACCCCGTTCCTGCCGCAAGGCTTCTAGCTCACGCTCAATGCTCATTAGTTTGAGCTTCGGCGTACACCAGCGAAAGGTGTTGGATGGGGGCGGAACTCCGCGTCCTAACATGTAGACGAAGAAGCGGTGGTCTAATTCTGGTTGTACAACACGAGCATCAAACCCTCGCTGCCGAAGTTCCTCTAAAATGCCTAGTGCTGCCGCGTGAAGGGGGGGAAGCTCTTGACGAGTATCAGCATAGAGAATAGTCAGGCTTTCTGGTTCTAGAATAGAGCCTTTTTTAATCAAATCCGCGATTAGGGTGACTGTGGCGGAGGAATCTTTGCCTCCAGAAAAGCTAACGACCCAGTGTTTGTAAAGAGAGCCGTAATGACGCAGCGACTCTACCGACAGCTCGATGCTTTTCGGCAGAGTTAGGCGCTCCTCCTCAAACAGGCTCAGGGTTCTCATCAATCACGCTTTCGTTTTCCACTGGCTCCTAGCAATAGCAAACATTTAGGGCTTTGCACTAGATATGGAGTTCAGAAATCTGGATGTAGGAGCTTAAGCGCTAGCTGATCGTCAAGAGCTTGCTTTAGTATAGCCGTACTTAAAATCGTTTTGCTCCTCACATTGATGAATGCCATATGCTGTTTTTAAGCGACTGGGTGAGCTTTATGGACAGCGTAGAGTCAGCAACGTACGCCTCAAAGTCGATTCCTCAGCAATTTGCTGAGATTGTCAGGTGCTGCGATTGCAGTCAAACTGGCAAACGCCTCCCTGGTGCCCTTTACGTTCATATCTCTGCCCTCCCTGCCTTGGAGCGATCGCTACAAGATTACGAAAATTTGGCACGTCAACACCTGAAGAAGCTGGAGGGGGCTACCCTCGTCAAGTTCAGCACCGACCAGCCCAGGGTATCCTACCTGTCCTACCCTGATTTTGATACCGATGCCCACCCTGCGCTGCAATGGAGTGTTCAGGTTGACCTGGTAACTTCGCAGGTGGGTGTGCGGAACTATAACTACACAGATAATCCGCCCGTTCTGCACCGGAAGGAAACCTTTGTCACCTCAGACTACCCTCTGTACCAACCCTTTGCAGAACTGACACGCCAGGAAGAAGCTCTGGGGTTACTAAATCAATCGCGGGAGATCGGAACTCGTGAGGGTTGGGCAAAAAGGCTGACTGATTGCGGGATTGAGATTCAGGGTCATGTCCTGGCTTGCCCGACTTCCCGAACTGCGGTTATCAGTCAGCCCAAAATAGATCGCCACAAAGCTGCTCTTGTCCGTAACGAGCTTTTTAAGCCTGTGAGGGTTGCGCTGGAGGCAGGATTATTTCCCCCTGAAACCACCTTCTTTGATTACGGCTGTGGGCATGGGGGAGATGTGGAGCGGATCGGCGATCGCGGCTACACCAGTTCTGGTTGGGACCCCTACTATCGTCCTGATGCTCCCTGTGGGTCTGCTGATATTGTTAACCTGGGTTACATCATTAACGTTATTGAAGATCCGGCAGAGCGACGAGAGGCATTGCTCAAAGCCTGGAAGTTAACCGGAAAGGTGCTAATTGTCGCGGCGCAAGTGCTGATTGAAGATCGGATGCGCGGCATGATGGCATACAGCGATGGAGTGATTACCCGCCGCAATACGTTCCAGAAGAATTACAGCCAGGAGGAACTCAAGAGCTACATTGACCAGGTGCTTGGCGTTGATGCCATTCCGGTTGCGTTGGACATTTACTTGGTCTTTCGGGATGAGGCACAGGCACAAACCTTCCGAGCATCTCGCTTCCGATCGCGTGCCACGACTCCTAGAGTCAAAGCTAGCGTCAAGCGGTTTGAGCAGTATAAAGAAATGCTAGCTCCCCTGATGGCATTTTTCACGGAGCGGGGACGGTTGCCCATTGAGGAGGAACTTCAGGAGTTTGGGGCACTGCAATCGGAATTTGGAACGCTACGACGAGCCTTCCAGGTGATTCTCCAGGCAACGGAGGCTCAGGAATGGGATGCCATCAGCGAGAAACGCCGCCAGGATTTGCTCGTCTACCTTGCGCTCAGTCATTTTGGCGATCGTCCCAAACTGCGACATCTCGCTCCTATCGTTCAGCACGACATCAAGGCATTATTCGGTAACTATCAGCAAGCCTGTACCGCAGCGGATTTGATGCTGTTGAGCCTGGGGAATTTAGAGGTGATGGCAGAACGGTGTAAGTCGAGTGAGATCGGTAAGAAGCTGTCGAACTCTCTGTGGGTTCATGTGTCTGCGTTGGATGCCCTTGATCCTCTGCTCCGGCTCTACGAAGGCTGCGCTTCTCGCACGATTGGTCGCCCTGAAGAAGCAACTGTGGTCAAGTTCCATACCAGCAAACCCAAAATCACCTACCTGTTCTACCCGGCCTTCGATCGCGAACCACACCCCTGCCTCCGTACCAGTATGCAGATTGACCTGCAAGATCTGCACGTCAGCTACCGAGACTATGACCCAGGGGACAACCCACCTGTATTGCATCAAAAGGAGTTGCTGGTGCAGTCAGACTATCCGCTCTATGAAAAGTTTGCCAAGCTGAGTCGGCAAGAGGCGGATTGGGGACTATTGGATGATTTGGGAAAGATTCGCGATCGGCGGGGTTGGCAGAAGTGCCTGGAGGAACACTGTGCAGAATTGAAGGGGCATCGGGTCGTGTGGCGGAAGGATGCGGATCCTTATCGAGTGAAGTTGGTGCAATCTTGTCGTAAAAAGCAAGAATTATAAGGAGTACATTAGATTATTGGAAATACTACTTATGCTTGAAACTCTTGAAATCAAATAATTTACCTTGGCTGGATTTGATAATAATATCTCCTGGCTTAAGCTGCTTAGCTTTTGTAATTTTTCCGTTTCTCCACACCTCGATTTCCCTCATATCTCTTTGCTCATCCACATAACTCATATAGTGATTAACAGGAGATGGATTGGTTTGCATTGTCTTAATATGAAGCTCTTCAAAAAGAATTCCATCCTCATGGCTGTAAATTACAGGCATGAGTTCGTTGTTTAAGCTTTCAATAGAAGCCCTTACATTTTCTTCTTCTATATTGAATATCTTTGTTCCTCTTTCATAATATTCCGGTGTACTGAATCCAAGACCAGTTACACCGCGATTAAATTGATAAATCAACTCTATATTGTTATGCTCCCAAAGTGCATTCTTAATTACTCTTTGAGCGGTTGGGCTACTGGCTAAATGAACAAGATAATACTCAACTATAGTTCTATTCGGTAGTAGAGCAAAGCTGTAAACGTAGCGAGCACCTCCCTTATTCCTAAACAGCCTTAAAGTCTCATTTCGCAAGTAATCTTGCTGATCAAGAATGTTATAACCACTAGCAGGCATGAAATAGCCCTCGGCTTCCAGAATGTCTGTGAATGCTCTTTTTAATGATCCTTCTCTTTCGCTCAAAAATCTTCTGATGAAGTCAATCATAAATGTATAAATAATTTCTGATTTCCCCAAAGAAACTATTTTCCTAATAGTTGCCATAGTCACATCGGTATACCCGAAAGGGTCTAAAAAGAAAAATGAAGACCCCTTCCTCATACCAACCTCAGAAACTAAACGTTCAGCCAGTGGTTCAAACTCTCCACAAATGAATTCACATTTTTCAGAATTGTGAATGTAATGTTCAAGTCCAGCACGTTGCATCTGAATTTTTAAGCAATCTATATGGTCTGGCTTGCTATCAATGAATATAAATTTTGCATCTAAGTCATAATCAAATTTACTTTTCTCATATTTAACAATTTCTAGTCCACGCTCAACCATTTCTATCATGCGAATAGGTGAACCCTTCCATAATTCATTATTGTTCTCCGGGTCAACATACATTCCACCACCGCAAAATCCATCAATCAACGTGATGGATTTTCTCTTGCCCATGTTATTGCCGCAGAGCGTCACAACCCAGTTCTTGATGTAATCTGCTAAAATTTGGTGTTTTGCTTTTGTGTGTGGCTTGACAGGAGGTAAATAGCTACCGTCCGCTTTCCAGTAAGTATCGTGATCTCCCATAGTGACTTTCCTTACAAAGCTCTTCTGTTGCAGGATTTGCCAAATTTTAATATAAATGTACTATGAGCATTCTAAAAGGCACTGAAAAAGTCATTAATCCCCTGCAACAAAGCGCACTCAATAAGAAGGGGTTATGTGACTATGTGGTTAATGTAGCATCAGGTTGTCTTCACGGATGCACGTTTTGTTACGTTCCCTCAACACCTGTTATAAGAGCAAGGCAAGCTCAACTTCAAGAAAAAGGAGTAGACAATCCCCAGATGGATTGGGGAAAGTATCTTTTTATACGAGATGGTATACCTGAACAGCTAGAAGCAGTTCTTAGTCGAAAGAGAACTTGGCATGAGACTAGTGCTGGAAGGGGTGTTGTTCTCCTATGTTCTGGAACTGATCCTTACCAGAATCAACAAACTGCTACTGTTAGTCGTGCAGCAATTCAAACTCTGCTGAAACACAACAAACGAGTTAGAGTTTTGACTAGAGGTCTCCTTTGGACAGCGGATCTAGACATCCTTGCAAATCCAAATGTAACTGTAGGGATGAGTCTACCGTATGGAGATGATGACCTAAGCCGTCAGATTGAACCACAAGCTCCTCCTCCTTCTAAACGATATCAAGCTCTGCTTAGAGGCTCTAAAGCCGGATGTAGACTATACGTTGCTGTAGCTCCTACGCCCCCAATGATGGATAAGGACGACTTTAAGAAACATTTAGACAGCCTACTACTCCTTAATCCAGAAGTTATTTTTTGGGAACCGATCAATGCTCGTGGTACTAACGGAAAACGAATGCTAGCAGCCGGATTAAACTTTGCTAAATCCATTATGGAAAAAGATGCTTGGGCAACCTGTTTTCTTAAACAATGGGAAGCAATTGAAGCAGCGGCAGAGGATTTGGGGTGTATAGACCGTTTACACATTTGGCCAGATCAAGAGTTGAAAGGCTATGTTGATTCATCAATACTAGATTATTGGTGGTATAAACCAACTGTTGAAAAATGGGATGGAATTGAAACTGTAGATCGCCAAGATAGAAAATCTCCTCCACGTCAAACTCAATTACCCCTTCTAAATTCATAGGCTAGCATTCAAATATGGAAAAGGATTTATTGCAACGTATCACGCACAACCCAGAGATATGTCACGGGAAGCCCTGCATTCGCGGTTTACGCTACCCTGTCGAATTTATTCTTGAACTCCTGAGTTCCGGCATGACGACTGAAGAAATTCTTGCTGACTATGAGGATCTCGAATCGGACGATATTCTTGCCGTTCTGCTGTTTGCCGCTCGTCTCAGCCAGGTTAAAAGCATTCACAAACTGGCATCATGAAGTTTCTCGTTGATGCCCAACTTCCGATTCGACTTGCCCGACTGTTGCAGGAAGCTGGTTATGACACCATCCATACCAGAGAGCTTCCTCAGCAAAACGCGACTCCAGACTCAATCATAAACTCAATCTCCATTCAAGAAGAACGAGTCGTCATCACTAAAGACTCAGATTTTGTCGATTCCTTCCTCACTGTGCAGCAACCCTATAAACTTTTGCTCATCACAACGGGAAACATCAAAAACGCAGATTTAGAAATTCTCTTCACCACAAATTTACTCTTGATCGTTGATTTGCTGTCTCAGCACAATTACATCGAATTGAGTAGAGACTCCGTGATTGTGCATCAGTAAGAAAAATAGATTTTAGTTCAATTGGTTGGTTGCTTTTATCCAATTTTCAATACCCTTCCTCGTGGGTACTCCTTTGTCTGTAAATGTCCAAATACTGTGCCTCTGTTGAGGAGCGTAGCTGACATGGATGGGACGATCGCCCCCATAGTAATACAGCGAGTCAAACGGTAACTGCTGTTCCAGAATCCACTCTACGAGGCGATCGCTCTCTAACCCTACAATCCGAAAATCACAGGCAGCACCGAGGCGAGCCGTTCCGGAAGCTCCGCTAACGCAGTAATACTTGCCATTCCGGTTTTTCTCATGCGCCATGTGCTGGTCGCGGCTCGGATCAACCCGCCCATTCTTAATCCCCGTCTCTGGGTCTTTCTGAGCCAGAAACCGCTTCAAATCCTTTGAACAGAACCCATAGGTCAACTGAAACCGCTCCCTGCCGAAGTGAGCAATCACAGGGTCAAGGATGTGATGACACAGAGCCTCCAACGCTGGGATTGTCTCTGACCGGTTGCCAGGGTACGGGTCAATCTGATCCGCATACTTCTGGTAAGTTTGTGTGCAGGTACAAAACTCCTCCAGCGTCAGGTATTGACCAATCTGCATCTCATTCACAGTCTGAGCCATCCTCAAACTCCAGGCTCTTTATATCCATCACCACTGTATCGCCCAAGCCAATCCAGCAAACCCCAAGACGGAAAATTCCTCAAAGCTCGACATAACCTGCATTCAACAGTGCTGTTTCCGTAGAGGTGAGATCCTTACCAGCATCCACCAGACGAATCCGAGGATAGTCACTTAATTGTCGTGCGTTGGCGTAGCCGCTCTGAAAGAGCATCGCCTCTGGACTGGTATATCGGGTTCGACCTGACTCAGAGCGGGGTGGCTCAACCTCTGGCAACCCCCAAACAACCAGCACTAGCTCAGACCATAGATTTAAGGGTTCAGGTGCAACCAGATCGCCCGCCACCGCAATGCGATTGATGGAGTAGTGATCCCGCAGGAATGTAGCTGTATCTCGCGCCAATTTCCAGGCACCTACTTTGTGGTTAGGGTCAGCGGCTACCCTTCGTTGTGCCAGCAGAGCAGCGACCCAATCACGCGGATGAGCCAATTTGACGACCTCTGCTAGTCCAAAGGTCATCATGAGCATCCCTGCCAACCCCTTAATGCCTTCTCGTCCACCAATGTCAGGTCATCCGTTGAGGAACTCAAACTTCGCCTCTGGACACCAGTAGATGTAGTCGTCAAAGGCGATCGCCACTGGGTCTAACGCAACCGGAAATTTGAGCAGTGCTTTGCTCCAATCAACTCCTTCCCCCATTTGAGGCAATCGGGTAAGCCGAGGTGCATCTGCTGCCACTTCAAACCAGGTCTCTTCGAGGGGGTAATCCCAGTCATCTTTTGCCAGCCAAATCTTGTCAGAGAAGAAGGTCAAACCCGGAACGCTGGAAACCACATATTGTCCAGCCGCATCGGTTGTTTGTCGCTGGTATGTTCCATCCATTAGCTGCCATAATTCCATGTGGCATTGAGCCGCATCCACAATCCACAGTTCTAGAACACCACCCAATTAAGAAGTTTTTGTTGCAAATAAAAACTTGGGATCTAGCTCCTAAAATCAGTCAAGCTTGCAAACATTCTTAACACTTCTCTCATTTAGAGCTTTAAGAGCTTAGTCAGTAGTCCGGAAACAGTGTGACAGTTAGTTTCCATGTTTACATTTCAGTTTCCATGTTTACATTTCAGTTTCCAACTTTAATGTTTCCGTACAATTGCTCTAACCTGATCGATCAACGCAATCTTCCCGATCGCAGAATACTCACAATCAACCACAATCCCATCAGACTCGCTGCTGCAAACAACACATCACTAATCCAGTACACACGATTGACTTGAACATTCGATGAAATAATCGCTGCTCCGATAATCAGTGAACCCACCACAATGCTAAACGACAACCGATTGGCAGAGGCATCGAACGTACGACGCAGAGAATCCAAATCACGAATCGCTAAATTCCACTGTAAGGTTTCAGACGTGACCTGGTCGAGCAATAGTTCCACCTGGCGAGGCGATTGGAGCGAAAGACTTTTCAGATCCAGGGCAGTTCTCAACACTGCCACAAGGGGATCTTCGCCCACCAGCTGTCGCTGAAATACTTCAGTCATCATGGGGCGCAGTTTGTTGGGAATGTTGAATTCGGGATCGAGGGTGCGGGCGATCGCTTCCAGATTGGCGATCGCCTTCGCACACAAGCCTAAATTTCCTGGAATGCGAACTTTGTTTTGCCGAGCAACTTGCAACACTTCATAAACCAACTTGCTAAAATTGACCTCTGAAATGCTCCGGCTGTAATAGCGCCGCAACAGGCGATCGAACTCTACTTCTAACTGAGCGCGATTAATCGGTTGAGCAGGGGGAGCTAGTTGCAAAGTCAGTTGGGTGCAGCGTTGGGCATCCAGATTGACGATCGCCAGCACCAGTTCTAGCAAAATTTGCTGTGTGCGCGGGTCTAGCCGCCCTACCATCCCACAATCTAGCAACGCTACTCGTCCATCATTAAGATAAAACACATTGCCCGGATGGGGGTCGGCATGAAAGAACCCATCCAAACAGATTTGCTGAAAGAAAGCACGCAAGAGCAGCGTCGAGATTTCGCGTCGTTCAATTACTGGATCTCCGCCATGACGATCGCCGGAAATCTGAGCTGAGAGTAAAGGTCCACCCTCTAACCATTCCATTACCAGCAGCCTTTTCGTGGTGAGATCCCAGTTAATTTGGGGCACCACCAACAATTTTGAGTCAAACCAACGACTGCTTGCCAGGTTATTACGAAGTTGGTCGGTGTAGGATGCTTCCTGGGTGAAGTCCAATTCCGATCGCAAAGCCTGAGTAAATTCCTCTGCCAGCGCCATGGTGTCGTAGTATTGCCCAAATTCGGTTTGCGCCACCACTTCTGCTACCAGGCGAATCAGCGCTGTGTCTTGCTCAATCACGTTTTCTAAGCCTGGACGTTGCACTTTGAGCGCAACTTCTTGCCCATTCTTCAGGGTAGCACGGTGGGTTTGGGCGATCGATCCGGCTGCCACTGGCTGAGAATTGATGTGAGCAAATACCATTTCCAGCGGCTGCCGCAATTGTTGGCGAATCACGACTTCTACTTCTGTCCAATCTACCGGAGGCACTTCTGCCTGCAATTCGGTCAGCGTTTCAATATATTCCGCAGGCAACAGATCAGGACGAGTACTCAATAATTGACCCAGCTTGACATAAACCGGACCTAGCTCAACCAAAATATTCCGTAAAACGGCAGGAGGGGGCAATTTTGGCTCATCCGGTTTGCCCCCAGTCAACAGTCGTCGCATATAGCCCCAACCGTTGCGGAGTACAACCTCAGCGATTTCTCCCTGGCGGGAACTGGTTTGGGCGAGCCGAATAAACATATTGCCTACCTCTGATGGCTATCTGCCAAGGGAAAGCCATGGTCGCGCACTTCCTGGCAATAGGTCTGCACCGCTTGGGTAATGGTGGCTCGCAAATCGGCATAGGTTTTGGCAAAGGGCGGTTGCCAGCCCGATAACCCCAACATATCGGAAGTGACGAGCACCTGTCCGTCACAATGAGGACCTGCCCCAATCCCGATCGTTGGGATCGATAATTTTTGGGTAATGTGTAAAGCAAGATCGGCAGGGATATGTTCCAGCACGATCGCAAAAGCACCAGCTTGTTCCAGGGCGATCGCTTCTTGCAAAATTCGCTCCTGCGCTTCCGGCGACTGTCCCTGTTGGCGATAGCCTAACTGGTGCACCGACTGTGGTGTTAACCCCACATGCCCCATTACCGGAATCCCTGCCTGCACCAAACGCGCCACCGTTTCCACCATCGTCGGATAGCCGCCCTCTACCTTGACCGCCTGTGCTCCGGCTTCTTTGAGGGCACGTCCAGCCGAGTGGAGTGCCTGTTCTGGACTTTCCTGATAGGTCAAAAACGGCAAATCGAATACCATTAAAGCGTGTTTCACACCCCGACGCACGGCTCTGGCATGATGCAACATTTCATCTAGCGTAATCGGTAAGGTGGTGGGATATCCTAACGCCACCATGGCTAATGAATCTCCCACCAAAATCAGATCAACCCCTGCCTGATCCAAAACTTCTGCAATGGCATAATCCCATGCAGTCAGTGCGACAATGCTACGCCCCTCCTGTTTCCAGTGAGTGAATTGCTGGATTTTGACTGCCATTTGCACCTCACAAAGCAAACAAGGTTCAAATGCCCTTGCACCTGTGATTCTAGCGTTAATAGAAATTGTCGCGCTGAGATCTGAGCAAGAAACTTGGCGAGCGGCGGCTGTATCGGGGTTACCAGGCTATAGCTGGGCAACCAGGAATGGTTCATCCCTCATGCGTCCTCTTTTTTTTCCTGCGGCTGGATTTCGCCCATCACCTCGTAATAGTTATCTGTTGGTGTTGTGGCAAACAGCGGCATCATCCTCTTAAGGATTAACTTATGAGCTTCACTGATATTGGCTTCCATATCTTCTTGACTATCCCAAAAGATGATAGAGATACCGCGATCGGTGCCCTGTTCTCGCAACAGATATGCGCCCTCAAATCCTGCCCCATAGGTCGAAACTGCCTCCTCGTAAATTTGTGCAGCTTCCTCAAATTTGCCTAGCTTAAATTCTCCAACCGTGACATGAGCAAACTTATGGGTCAGGAAATCTTGAAACTCGCTCATATGGCTCCTGTTCTGCCTGATGATGTGGATGCGTTCTACCCACTTATACCGTTAACCGTTGACAGAGGAACATGCTGAAAGCAATTCTGTACGATTTGGATGGCACGCTTGCCAACACCGATCCGTTGCACTATCAGATCTGGTACGACCTGCTCAAAGAATTTGGGCTAGAAATTGACGAAACGTTTTACAAAAATCGGCTGAGTGGGCGCCTGAATCCTGCCATCATTGAAGATTTGCTGCCACAGCTTTCGCCCCAAGAAGCTGAAGAATTTGCCGAGCACAAAGAGGCACTGTTTCGACAACGAGTGACGACACTGCCCGCCACGCCCGGATTACACCTGTTGATGGCTTGGGCAGTGGAGCAAGGGTTAAAGCAAGCCGTGGTGACCAATGCCCCCTCCCAAAATGCCTGGTTCATGCTGGATGCCTTGCACCTGCGAGATTGCTTCGATCGCGTCATTATTGCTCAAGACATTGGGATCGGCAAACCCGATCCTGCTCCTTATCAATGGGCACTGAAGGATTTTGGCATCACTGCCACTGAAGCGATCGCCTTTGAAGATTCTCCCTCCGGAATGCGATCGGCAGTCGCCGCAGGCATCGCCACCGTGGGTATTACCACCACTCAGGAACCCTCTCTGCTCCACAATTTGGGAGCCATGCTGACCATCGAAGACTTTACTCAGTCTGCATTGTGGACGTGGTTAGAGGAGCGGGTTCGGTAAGGAACATGAATCAGAGTTCCAGACATCCGGCGTCAGCAGTCAGGAGTTAGAGATCAGGAGTCAGGAGTTAAGAGTCAATAACCAACTTCCCCTTCACCCCTACCCTCAAGCCGCCACTGCCAAAGACGCCTCCTGTCCATGTTTGCGTAACAAATCCATCAGTTCATCCCGGTAATCGTGAAAGATGGCATGGCGTTTCACGGCATGAGAACGATCGGGCAATTGCACCTTAATTTCCTTCCTCACCGTACCGGGACGGGCACCTAGCGCATAAATCCGATTAGAAAGAAAAACGGCTTCTTCCACATCGTGGGTAATCATGAAGACGGTGATGTGGGTACGTTGCCAGAGATCTAGCATAAATTCATGCATTGATTCTTTGGTATGAACATCGAGCGCACCAAAAGGTTCATCCATCAACAGTACCTTGGGTTCTGAAGCGAGGGCACGGGCGATCGCCACTCGCTGTTTCATCCCCCCTGACAATTCCTTAGGCAACGATTTCGCAAAGCGGGTGAGTCCCACTACACTCAAATAATAGCTGGCGCGCTCCCGGCGTTCTTTTTTTGCCAACCCTTGCAACTTCAGCCCAAACTCAGCATTTTGTTGCACATTCATCCAGGGATAGAGCGTGTAGTGCTGAAATACCATGCCGCGATCGGGTCCCGGCCCTGTAATCAACTTGCCATCAATCCGGACTTCTCCCGAAGAAGGACTATCCAATCCCGCAATCTGGCGCAGCAGGGTCGATTTGCCAGAACCCGATGCCCCAACCGCGCAAATAAACTCCCCTTGCTCGATTAGCATATTGATGTCTTTCAGCACAACCAACGGACCCGCCTTGGTTTCGAAGTTTTTGTGCAGATTAGTGATTTGTAAGTACATAGTTTTTTGGGGAAGTGGGGAGGTGGGGAGATGGGGAGTGGAGGGGGAAGAAGTAACGGGGTAGAGGACTGGAGAAGTGGAGGAGTAGAGGAGTGAAAAAGTGGAGGAGTAGAAGAGTAAAGAGGTTAGGGAATAATTTTTTTAACTTCTTCGCCTTTTCAGCCCATCACCTCATTAGCTCATCACCCTTATCGCTTCTGACTCGCCCAGCGACAGGAAATTCTCAAAACATACTGGAAAAGTAAATCGAACGTGAGACCAATTACGCCAATCACGATGAGTCCAACAAAGATTTCATCGGTGCGGAGAAATCTTCCAGCAACACTGATGCGGCGACCCAGACCCTCGGTGGCGGCAATCAGTTCGGAGACGATCACCAGTTGCCAAGCAGCTGCCAGGTTAATTCGGCAAGCATCTAAGATTCCGGGTAATACGTAGGGAAAGATGACTTGTAAGAGGGTTTGTAAGCGCTTGCCGCCCAACATATAGGTGGCTTCGATCAGGTCTTTGGGGACAAATTTGACGGTATCCATCACCATCAGCGAATTAAAGAAAAATACCCCAATAAAGATCAGAGTAATTTTGGGTTCTTCACCAATGCCTAAATACAGGATCAGCAAGGGTATGAAGGCAGGAGCAGGCATGTATCGCATCAGCCCAAACATTGGCTCTAGTAGGGCACGGATGCTGGCAAAACTGCCCATCAACACTCCTATAGGAATGGAGCACAGGGCTGCCATCAAAAAGCCCACCCCTACTCGCCACAAACTGGCGATCGTATCTTTTTGTAGATCCCCCGTACTCCATAACCGCTGAAAGGCAGCAATGACCTTTGCCGGTGATGGTAAAAATTTGGGATCAACGTTGCCCAACGTGGTCACTAACCACCACAGGAACAGCGGAATCGCGATCGAAGCCACCATCAATCCCCAGTTTAGAGAAGGGGGAATATCCTCGGCTAATCGCCAGAAAGTGCTGGGGCGAAGCGTTTTAATCGGTTTTTGAGAATTGATTTGAGGCGGCGCAGAGCTTGGGTTCATGGCGGGAAAGGGGGTGGAGTGAAGGAGTGAAGAAGTGAGGGAATTCTGATGGCTAACTGCCAATAATGAAGGCTGGTTACCCGCCACGAACGCTCTTAATGCCTAAGCTTTCTTAGCTTTCTCGGCATAGGCTTTGACAAAGCGATCGTCAAATAGCTTGCTCAAATCGGGTTTGGTGGGAGCTAAGCCAACTTGGGTAAGAAAGGTTGCCATTTCTTCGGCAGCAAAGGTTAAAGAAGTCATGTCTTTACCTGGTTGGAAAGCTTTCAAGTTTTCTTCTACGGTAAAAATTTTGGTGCCAGCCGCATATTCTTTATACTCATCCACACTCACACCTGCCCGTTTTGCCATAATCTCTATGGTCTGGTCTGGGTTGGCTTTAATGTAGGCGATCGTGGCAAACCAAGAATCAACCATTGCCTGTACTTGATCTGCATGTTCGGTGACAAACTTACGGGTAAATACCAGGTGATCGGGAATGGCTCCCGGAAAGTCTTTGGAACTAAAGAGTTCTTTGCTACCAGGACGCTTCAGTGCCTGCGTGGTGAAAGGCGCAAACACACCCACAGCATCCACCTGTCCAGCCTCAAAGGCAGCGGCAGCCTTCCCGGTTTCCAAGGGTTGAAAGCTAATCTCTTTTGGATCGATTCCAGCTTTCTTCAAGCCCAATAACAGCAGAAAATGATCGACGGTGCCTTCTTCCGCAGCCACTTTCTTCCCTTTCAGATCGGCGATAGAATTAATCCCTTCGCGGACAATAATTTTGTCGTTACCAGTTGAGTTATCGTTCACCAGCACGACGACTTGATCGGCTCCGCCAGAAACTGCACTGATGGTGTCATTCAAAGTTTGGGAGTTTGCATCAATCTGTCCAGCCGTCAAGGTATTGATCGATTCCAAGTAGCCATCAAACCATTTCAGATCTACGGCCACTTTATTCTTCTCAAAAATTTTTTCGTCCAGGGCAACCTGCCAGGGAAACCAACCGGGCCACGCGCTGAAGCCCAGACGCACCGATGCCGCCCCTCCACTAGCGGTGGGGGAACCCCCGGTTGAGGTTGGGAGTTGGCTCGCTGGGTTAGTGCAACTGACGATGAGCACTGCACTGACCAGAAAAAGTCCAACATAGGAGAATAGCGATCGTAATTTCATTGCACGTCCTCACAAGGGATTGGTTTAACTGAATCGGTTGAACGAGGAGTCGAGAACCATCAATGACCTGCACCCTTGTGGCAACGAGTCACTCATGGTTATGGATTTAACGAATTGGACGGGAAGGCGTCCGTCACATTGGCTACAAAACTCCATCTCGGTCGGGGATTAGAAATACAAATTTTTGCAGCAAAAAAGCCCAGAAGGAAGCAACCGTCTTTCTCACAGTCGCTATCTCTCCCGGGCTTTTCTCCCGCCGTGTAGCTGGCGATCGTTTTCTTGCATCAAGAAAATTTTTTATCCCAGCTTGCTTCTCTCGGACCAGACGCTCAAAATCGATCAAACCGGAACCCTAGAAGCCATAGATTGTATAAGAGAATTTGGAATTCGCTCGACCTAATATCTACCAAGAAGCCCAGAGCGAATATGTATCGTTGACAACAAATTTCGAGCAATCTATCCCGAAAAGTGCATAATATGGTGAACGACCCTGATTTTGGTTAGATTAATTGAATAAACTTACCAGTGCTGGGTTAATTCGCTTGCTATGAATTCTTCTAAAGCTCGTCCGTCCATGCGATATCCTAAGCCAACCATGAAGCGGGCGGAGCGAGCGATCCAGTGTTCACCCTTTGGGTTAGCATTGTTTGTTTCGATTATGCATCAAAGTGTTTCGCTGTCAGAAATTGCGGGTGCGTCTGGGGTGCAACATCGGTTTACAAAAATGCCTGTGTCAGAGCTTGCGGCTGAAAATGCGCTGCTTTGGCTGATTCAGGTGGGTGTTCTACGACGGGAGGTCGATGGGCAAGGGTTGACAGATAGTTTTCGTCTAACCCCACTCGGTCGCCAATTGGTCGAAAAGGTGCAGCAACGGGGAATGAATCAGTTTCCTGCGCCTACTTTGAGCGATCGCCTCTATAATGCTGTGAGCCGATGGATGCGATTTCCCTTTTAAGTCCAATCCTACTGAAACAAAACAAAATCCAACGTTGTTAAATCTCCTTTCTCAACCGTTTCTCCTTCTCATTACCATCACTGAGTTGCAGTTTATGATGCCTAAGCAGGGATTGCCTGGAGGTGACCGATGAAAGCCATTATGGTCGTAGGAACCACATCCCATGCTGGGAAATCAATGCTGACAGCTGCTTTATGCCGGATTCTTTCTCGGCGGGGATGGCGAGTGGCTCCTTTCAAAGCCCAGAACATGGCATTGAATTCTTATGTCACCAGTAATGGTGGTGAAATTGGCTATGCTCAAGCGGTTCAGGCCTGGGCAGCTGGGATTATGCCCTGGATTGAGATGAACCCCATTTTATTGAAGCCTCAGGGAGATACGACTTCACAGGTGATCCTCAAAGGTCGCGTCGTAGGTCGAGTGAGTGCGACTGATTACTACGAACAGTTTTTTGACATCGGTTGGCAGGCGATCGAAGAATCAATTCGGCGCTTGAGCGAAGAGTTTGATTTGTTAGTTTGTGAAGGAGCAGGCAGTCCGGCTGAGATCAACCTCAAGCATCGCGACCTGACCAATATGCGGGTGGCAAAACATCTCAATGCTCCTACGATTTTGATCGTGGATATCGATCGCGGCGGTGCTTTTGCCCATGTGGTCGGTACATTAGAATTGCTCGACCCAGACGAACGAGCCTTGATCAAAGGGATTGTGATCAATAAGTTTCGCGGACAGCGAAGCATTTTGCAGCCAGGGATTGATTGGTTGCAGGAGCGCACTGGCATTCCGGTGATAGGGGTCATCCCCTGGCTGGAGAATAGCTTCCCAGCAGAAGATTCGCTCAGCTTGTTTGAGCGCAAGAGTGATAACAGTGGTGACATCACGATCGCGGTGATTCGTCTGCCTCGCATTTCTAACTTCACAGATTTTGATCCGCTGGAAGCTGAGTCCACCGTCAATGTGAAGTATATCCATCTCAAACAATCGCTGGGGCATCCAGATGCGGTAATTATCCCTGGATCGAAGACCACGATCGCTGATTTGGTGGCTATGCACAAAACCGGCATGGCGGAAGAACTGCACAACTATGCAGCCGCAGGCGGCACTGTGTTGGGCATCTGCGGCGGCTTCCAGATGTTGGGCAAGATCCTGGCTGATCCAGAAGGGATTGAAGGGCAGGAAGGACGCTATAAGGGATTAGGACTGTTGCCACTCAAAACGGTCATTGCCGGTCAAAAAGTGGCACGCCAGCGGTTGGTCACGTCCAATTTTCCGCAAGAAGGATTGCCTGTGGGCGGATACGAAATCCACCAGGGACGATCGCGCGTGATGGAAGAAGAAAATATTGGCATTCAACCTTTGTTTGATGATCCCAATCTGGGTATGGTCGATGAGACCCATTCCATCTGGGGCACCTATCTGCACGGCATTTTCGACAATGGTCCCTGGCGACGTGCCTGGCTCAATCGCCTGCGCCAGCAACGTGGGCTAAAATCTCTGCCAACGGGTGTTTCCAATTATCGCGAGCAACGCGAATTGGCACTGAATGCGATCGCGGATGAAATTGAACCCTATCTGGATCTCACGCCCATCTTGTCTTGAGGCTTGCCAAAAGTAGGGTTAGGTTACGACTTCTGGCTTGAACGTAGAACTATTCAACCGATAAGGCTGCGTATCAGTATTAAAGGGATTGCTGTCGCTAAATTGCGATCGTTCCCAAGTCTTTAAATGCTGAGGGCTTTGTTGCATGATTGAAAACCGGGCACATCAGTCTTGAAGCAGGCTTGGTATTAGGCTTCAACCTCATAGCTATCGGGCTTAGCAATCTGAATCATAAGATCCCTTTCTGGAAGTGGTCAGGGTCTGTTATCGGCTGAAATGGTCAACAGCCCTACTCTTCCACTCCCAACACTAGTAGTTTCACCCACGCCAACTGCGATCGCACCTTTGCCCAAGCTCGAAACGTTTGCGCCTTCAGTTGATCCAGCGCTAACAAGCTGCCCAAATAAGTCACCGTATTTCCATTGGTTTCCTCATTTCGGAAGTCTTCGGACTTGTTTTGGAGACGATCGAAATGGTTTCAGAGGTCTTCGATATTGTTTTTAGGGTATTCGATCTAGTTTTTGAGGCGATCGAGCTTGTATTAGAGGCAGACGAAAAAGCCTAGACCGTCATTGACAAAGCTCAAAGACTTACTCTAAATCGAGAGGATTTAGGTAATTATTATTTGGGTTTAGAGAACTATCGTTAGAACTCAGAGATTTAAAAGATTCTAGCAACTAAAATTCATTGAGTTTTCTTGCCTCCTTTGCCATACTCTATGTAGCGAAAACTGAGATGTTATGACACTTGATAGAGCAAAATTTCGTAGAGCCTGTGATCCCAGCAAAACGCTAATCTTTGGTGATCCAGAGGATAAGAAATACTATATTGATTTTGCTGCGGTGCGTGGTGGCGAGATCATTGCGGAATTAAAAGAAAACATTATTGATTTATTTGACCAGCCCACCTGTGCTTTGTTTACTGGACATATCGGCTGTGGTAAATCAACGGAGTTGCGCCGACTCAAGGCAGAACTGGAGGAAGCAGGGTTCCATGTAGTTTACTTTGAGTCCAGTGAAGATCTGGAGATGGCAGATGTGGACATTGGAGATGTGTTGTTAGCGATTGCTCGCCGGATTAGTGAAAGTTTGGAACACATCCAACTCATACCTCAGGCAACCGGATTCAAAGCTCTCCTGGAGACTACTAAGAAAGTCTTATTGACGGAAGTGGACATTAAAGGAGTGGTCAATTGGCCTGGTATCAAAATAGGGATTGATACCAATAAGCAAGAGGTGTCTCTTTCTGCCGGAATTGCCGAGTTGACTGTGACGGCAAAGAATGACCCAGGCTTGCGGGAGAAGCTTAACCAGTTTCTGGGACCTCAGAAAAACGTGCTGCTGGCATCGCTTAATCAGGAGTTGATTGAACCTGCGATAGCCAAACTGCAAAGCATTGGTAAACAGGGACTGGTGGTGATTATCGACAATCTGGATCGGATTGATAATCGGCAGAAGTCGTCCAGTCGATCGCAACAGGAGTATCTGTTTGTGGATCAGAGCGAGTGCTTGACCAGTCTGCACTGTCATGTGGTCTATACCATGCCTCTGGCGTTGAAATTTTCACTGGATTACAAAACGCTGGAGCAACGATTTGGCGAACCTAAGATACTACCGATGGTGCCTGTACAGTACCGGGATGGCGGGCATTGTGAGGTAGGGATGGAGTTATTGCGTCAGATGATACTTGCACGAGCGTTTCCAGAACTCAACCCAGTGGAACGGCTGAACCACATTACTGAAGTCTTTGAGAGTGCAGAAAGTCTGGATCGACTGTGCCAGATTTGCGGCGGGCATGTGCGGGACTTGCTGCGGTTGCTAAGTGAATGGATCGGCAAGGGAAGACAGCTACCCCTCTCTAGTGAAGTGCTGGAAAATCTCATCCGTGCCAGTTGTAACGATACGACGATGACAGTTTCCCAAGCAGAATGGGAGTTGCTACGCCAGGTTCACCAAACCCGCAAACCTGTTCCCGATGCGGGCTATCAGACCTTGATTCGCCGTCGATTAGTATTTGAATATCGCGATAGTGAGGGCTCCTGGTTTACAGTAAATCCTATTTTGGTTGGAGCCAGCGAGTTACAGGTATGAGTAGCCTATCTCCACAGGAATTTATTGTGCATAACCAGGCAGAGCTGGAGGATCTTGCCTGGGAATTGGAAGCTTCGGCGGGACAGTTTTCATTAATCCTGGCGCGATGCAATTACGTTCGCCTGAGGGATGAATTAGTCGAACATTTGCGACAGATTTGCCCGATCGCAATCCGCATCCTAATAGTACAGGCAAATGAAACAGCGCTTTATACCCGAATTCTGGATGAAATCAGAGATGAGCAACCTGGTGCATTGATGGTATTAGGTTTGGAGTCGATGACAGATTTAGCGCGACTGCTTTCCACCGCCAACCAGGTACGGGAGGAATTTCGCAAAAATTGTCCATTTCCGATTGTGCTGTGGGTGACGGATAAGGTGATGAAGGGGTTAGTTCATGCCGCTCCCGATCTGGAAAGTTGGGCAACCAAAACTCACTTTACGCTTCCCCCTGCAACGCTAACGCAAGCCCTGACGCAAGCTGTAAATCAACTTTTCGCAACCCTGTTAGACCCAGCCAATCACACATCTTTCGATACAGTGCGGCAAGTTCTGGACTTGGGGTTTCTGCAACCTGCAGAAGTACCGTCTGCGATTCAGGATCTTCAATTGCAGGGAACAACACTCACCCCAAGCATGCAAGCTAGTTTGGATTTTGCTAGAGGGCTGAATACAAATGATTTAGTTGAGGCACTGGCATATTTTGAGCGAAGTCTACAGTTTTGGCAAGGCGAAGCAGAAGCAGACGTAGAACAGGTTAATCTCAAAATTGGATTGCTTTTGGTATACATTGGCCGCGTGAAATTTGCGATCTCCGAGACGGCACCACAGCAAACACCCGATTGGCAATCTATTCGGCAACTATTGCAGCAAGCGATCGCTCAATTTGAGCAGGCGGATCGTCCCGATCTGGTAGCCCTCTGTATTCCTCAATTGGAGCGGGTGTTGCAGAAATTACAGGCATGGGATGAGTTAGCAGAAACCGCCAGGAAAGGGCTGGAACTGCATCGGATTTATCTCAACCAGACCCGGCTATCTCAGGACTATGGTTTTCTGGCACGAGCACTGCTGGAACAACGGCAGTGGACCGCTGCTCGACAAGCAGCTCAACAGGCACTGGTAGAGTTGGCAGCAGAACCTGAGGCACTCAATTGGTTGCGGGGACTTTACCGCTTATTTCGGGCACAGGCAGAGCGACGGTTGGGTGATGCAGAGACCGCGATCGGGCATCTCACAGAAGCAAATGCCAGAGAAGTGAGCAATCAGGGTTATCCCAAAATTGCCATCCGAATTTTGCAGGAACTGCGGGAACTGCACTTTGAGCGCAAGCATTATCTGGAGGCGTTTCAGGCAAAGCAAGAGCGGTTGTCGATCGAACAACAGTACGGATTGCGGGCATTTATCGGAGCCGGACGATTGCAGCCGCAGCGACAAGCCGTAGTGACAGAATTCCAAACACCAATCGAAGGCATGGTGGCTCCAGAGATTACTGCAGCAGGACGGCAGCAAGATTTGGAGCGATTAATTGAACGAGTTAAACGACGGGATTATCAGCTAATTGTAATTCACGGTAGTTCTGGAGTAGGCAAAAGCTCACTTGTCAATGCGGGTTTGGTACCAGCTCTGAAGCAAAGACCGATTGAAGCACGGGATAATGTGCCATTAGTGATGCGGGTTTACACCCAGTGGGCACAGGAATTAGCAAGGTTGTTGAGTCAGCCGGAGTTAGGAGGTCAGGAATCAGAAGTTAAAATGTTGGGAGAAACGCAAGACTTACTTGTTCAATTGCGTAAGATTGATCAGCAAAATCGGCGCGTGATTCTGATCTTTGATCAATTTGAAGAGTTTTTTTTCGTTTACCCTAAACCGCAAGATCGTCAACCATTTTTCAAATTTCTAGCTCAATGCCTGAAAATCTTATCGATTAAGATATTTATATCACTGCGAGAAGATTATCTTCATTACTTGCTGGAATGCAGTCGCCTAGAAATCATGAAGGAACGGGGAATTGACATTTTAAGTAAACAAGTAAGATACGAAGTAGGTGATTTTTCCTCGCAAGATGCGAAGAAGATTATTGAGAGTTTAACTAAATCTGCCCACTTTTACCTGGAAGATAGTTTGATTGAACAACTTGTGCAGGATCTAACAAAAGAGGGATCAGGTTCAGTAAGACCCATTGAATTACAAATTGTAGGTGCTCAACTACAAAGCGAAAAAATTCCTATTAATACATTGAAGCAATACCAGGCTTTGGGAGACAGTGCTAAGACTGAACTGGTTAACCGTTATCTAGCATCTGTTGTAGAAGACTGCGGTTCAGAAAATAGAGAAGTTGCAGAGTTCATTTTAGGGTTACTTGCTGGAGATCGCGAGGCTCGACCACTAAAAACTCGCACTGAGCTAGAAAGCGATTTAAGAGATTTGGCAAATAGTTTACCCAATCTCACTAGGCAATTAGACTTGGTTTTAAAGATCTTTGTTGGTTCTGGTTTAGTTTTTCTAGTTCCAGAGATACCGGATAATCGATACCAACTGGTTCACGATTATTTAGCTGATTTAATTCGAGGACAACAAGGAAATAAATTAACCAAAACTTTAGCAGAACTGGAAGAAACTAAAAAAGATCGTAATCGACTGCTGAGACGACAACGAAACTGGGCTTATAGTGGTTCTTCAGTTCTTTTAATCTGCTTCCTTTTTGCGATAGTCTCTACTGTTCGTTCCACAATCAGTGACACTAATGCCCGCCTTAATGATTTGAGTGCCTCCTCAGAATTACTTTTTCGTAACGGTGGGCAATATGACGCCGTGATAACAGGAATTAAGCTTGGTAAACAGCTAAAGCAGTCATTTTGGGGAATCTCACTCTTTCAAACTTGGTGGATATACCCAAGTACTCGGATAAGAGCCCTGACTGCAATGCAGCAAGCAGTGTTTGGACTCAAGGAAGCGAATAGCTTCAACGGACATACTGATGCTGTCAATGGGATTAGTATTAGCCCAGATGGTAAAACCATTGCTTCTGCCAGCACTGATGGCACAATTAAGCTTTGGCATCTCAATGGACAAGAATTCTTAATGTTCAAGCCACCCGTTGATGACAAAAAACAAGACTCCAAGAATCAGAAAAGTAGTGCTGGGTCGAATAAGAAAGACACTAAAAAGCCAGACCTCTCCGCTAAAAAGGACAGTGATAAATCAGGGGAGACTAACTCTCCGCCGTCTCCACCTGCCGTGTACAAGGTCAGATATAGCCCTGATGGAAAGTTGCTTGCGGTTGCCAGCGCAGACAACAGCATCAGAATCTGGGGCAACGATGGCAAATTAATTAAGAAATTAGAAGGACATGAGGGGGCAGTCAATGATGTCCGTTTCAGTCCAGATGGCAAGATGATTGCTTCTGCCAGTAGCGACAAAACCATCAAGCTTTGGAGTCTGAATGGTCAGGTGCTCAAAACCATTAAGGGACATGAGGGTATAGTCAACTGTATCGACTTCAGCCCTGATGGAAAACTGCTTGCCTCCGGTAGCTTTGATAAAACGGTTAAGCTTTGGAATCTTGATGATAGCAAAACAATAAATAAAGCAGTTGCACTGGGTTCAGTAAACTCAGTTCGCTTTAGCCCTGATGGAAACCTGCTTGCGTATGGCAGTACAAATAGTGGTGGTAATACTGTTACCGTCTGGAACATCAAAGTAAATACGTCGAGAACTTTTAGTGGACATTACAGTAGTGTATCCGCAGTCAATTTTAGTCCAAATGGTAAGATAGTTTCCTCTGCAGGTGATGATAATACAATCAAACTTTGGGATTTGGATGGAAGATTACTCAAAACGCTTCAGGGACACAGTAGTGGAGTCCAGGATGTTGATTTTACACCGGATACCAAACAGATTGTCTCTGCCAGTAACGATAGAAGCATTAAACTTTGGAACATTGATGTCCAGGAACTTCCACCTTCCGTGGGTCACCTTTCAGCAATCAATCGCGTCAGTTTTAGTCCAGATAGCAAGACGATTGCCTCTGCTGGTAATGATAGCTTGATTAGGCTCTGGAACGTGGATGGTCAAGAGCAGGCTACCCTGCGAGACCATACAGGTGTTGTCAGTAGCGTTAAATTCAGTCCTGATGGAAAGATGATCGCTTCCATCGCTGAACAAGTTAACCTCTGGAGTCAGACAGGCAAGTTGCTCAAAACTTTCCATGTGAGAGCATCTAAAGGGAGTAAGGATATCTTTTTTAGCCCAGACAGCTCCTGGATCGCAGCAACAGATGGCGACAATGCTATTAAATTGTGGAGTCTGGATGGCAAAGAACTCCGCATTTTGGGTGATGCCTCTAACCCGATTTCAACCAATGCGTTGCGTATTAGCCCTGATGGAAAATTCTTACTAACGTTTTCTGGTAGAACGATTACTCTTTGGAATTTTAATGGGGAACAACTACAAAGATTTCAAGGAAATAACGAAGATTCCAGCATTGTTGATGTTGTTTTTAGTCCTGATAGTAAACTAATTGCTTCAGCTAGCTATCACTTAAATAAGGAAAAATCCGATCCAAATAACTTTTATGCTGAATTTGTTGGATCTGCTCGGCTATGGAATCTTGATGGGCAACTCATTCAAACAATGAAGGGTGACTTTAGAGATGTTCCGAAGCTCGCCTTTAGTCCTGATGGGAAAATCCTTGCTGTAGAGGAGATTAGAAACTATGAAGATGGTGCTAATGTCCATCTCTGGAATATTAATAATAAGTCTATCTATACATTAGATGCTCAGAAGTCTTTTACACCAATTCAATTCAGCCCGGATAGTAAATTGCTAGCTACAGTCGCCAAGAATAATGCGATCAAGTTGTGGAATTTTCAGGGTAAAGAACTTCAAACTCTAGGGGGAAATGACTTAGGACTTTTTGGCTTTCAATTTAGTCCGGACAGCAAGCTAATTGCTTCTATCGGTCAAGGAAGTAGCTTCTTCAAATTGTGGAGTATATCAGGTAATTTGCTGCATACGTTTCCAGAGTCTCCGCCACAGCGACATAGTACAAGTGTACGTAGCGTTAGTTTTAGTCCCAATGGTCAATTAGTTGCTTCAGCCAGTTACGATGGGACGATTAAACTATGGACAAACGACGGTCATGTGCAACGGACATTTCTTGGACATGGTGAAGGTGTCAATAGTGTCAGCTTTAGTCCAAATGGCAGGCTGATTGCTTCAGCTAGTATAGACGGCACAATCAAGCTTTGGTTTCTTGATGGGAAAGAACTTCGCACATTTAGGGGACATAAAGCTGCAGTCAAAAAGGTGAGGTTTAGTCCTGACGGGAAATGGCTGGTTTCAGCCAGCGAAGACACGACGATAAAACTTTGGGCTTTGGATGGGAAAGAAATCCAAACCTTCAAAGGACATACGGATTTCGTCAATGATGTTAACTTTAGCCCGGATGGTAAAACAATTGCTTCAGCAGGTGGTGATAAGCAAATTAAACTTTGGAGTATGGATGGTAAAGAATTAAATTCATTTAAGGGACACACTGATCCGATCGATAGCGTGAGCTTTAGCCCCGACGGCAAAGTGCTTGCTTCAGCCAGTGACGATAAGACCATCAAGCTATGGGCTCTAGATGGTAAGCTATTGCAAACTTTAAAAGGACATACTGGTAGTGTAAAGAGTGCTGTCTTTAGCCCCAACGGTAAAATGATTCTTTCGGGGGGTACGGATGTCACCATGCGTTTCTGGGATGTAGACAATGGCAACCAGATCCAAAGTGTAGTTATGAGTGATGATGGTTGGGTTTGGGATGCAGAGTGGAGTAAAGCTCATCCCCAAATTGTCTCTGCAGGTGGTTTAGGAAAAGTAACTTTCTGGAATATAGGCTCCCCAAAAGATTTATTAGTTGCTAGCTGCAATAAAGTGCGAAATTATTTGGTTACGAATAGCTCTGTCGATCAACAGAATCGACATCTCTGCGATGATGTCAGTGAGCAAAAGTAACTGACGGGTTTAGTGAAACTTACTCCACCATAGTGGTCTGGATAAAACTGCATTAAGACTATCAGGCTGTTCTAGCTATCATCCCAAAGTTTCTGAAGTAGATAGATCGCCCACCCAAAGCACGATCGCCCGTCAGCACGGCACTGACGCAAGCCGATTCCACTGGAAAGATCGGGTGGCACGAAGTAAAGGCTACCAGATTTCCTTCTAGCTCAATAACCCGGTTGGGCGAAAGAGTTGCTCAGCGGTGAATGCAAGATCAGGGAAGAGGAGATCTGCGATCGGCCGATTTCCTCGATAGGTTTGGGGCAGGGATTCTGGCACAAATACAGTCACGCTTTTGGCTTGAGAATCAACTACCCAAACTCGTAGAACTCCATCTGCCAGATAATCTGTGGCTTTTTCAGTCATCTCGCTAAAAGTTTGCCCCGGAGGAACGATCTCAACTGTCAGGTCAGGCAAAGCTGGGCAGGCTTCATTCTGCATCCAGTCAGCAGGCAAGCGCTCATCAGAGACATAGAGCAAACCAGGGACAGGGACCCAGTCTTTGCCATGGCGCGTCAGCTTTACTGCCTTCCAGAGATAGAGGTTTGGTCAAGGGGTGAACCCATAAGCGAGGGTCGGTGAAGGTTCCGATCTTTAGCCTAAGGCGAGAAGCGATTTTGGAGTTTATGGCTTATCGTTCCAAAGCTGCTGAAGCCGAGGACCCAGGGACGATCGCCTGTCAGCATGGCATTGGCGCAAGCGGATTCGACTGGAAAGCAATCGGGTGGTACAAAGTTATCCCGTCTGAGCGGTCAGCGATCGCAGAGGTCAGGCGCTTCTGTACTGAATGCTGCACTCAGACCTGTCAGAACACTCTGTTCTTTAAAACTTCTCGATTATCCACTAGGCTGAAACCTGTTGTGATATTTAATTAATAACAATGACAAAGCCCACAAACCCTAATCATCGAATTCATTCACGAGTTGGAATGGTTTCATTTGTCATCGCGATCGTTTATACCTTATTCATCTCATCTATCAAAATTGTTGATTCTTATCTTTTTAATATGAATCAATATACAGGACTGCTGACCATCCTTTTAATTGGGATTGGATTAGGGATTATGGGATCGTTACAGCATGGCAGAAATCACCTGTTTGCCCATCTGGGTCTTGTCATCCATTCTGCGTTTTTGGTGACTACGCTCTATGAAATGTATGACAGATTCCATAGCAGCCCATGACGATCTCACCTTTCATTGATTTTTTTCTCGTTGCCTGGTTCTTGGCTGGGAACGACATCGGGAAGCTTTGCCTCTCCCTCAAGTTTTGCAGGCAGAGCTTGGCTGGCATCGCCTGGCTCGAAAGTGTGCCAGGGGTGGGGCCGGTCATTGCTACGACGTTGATTGCCGCTTTGCCGGAGTTAGGCAATGTCAGTGATAAACGCATCAGTGCTTTGGTGGGGGTGGCTTCGTTCAATCGCGATCGTGGCAAGTTTCGCGGCACTCGCACGATCTGGGGAGGGCGATCGCAGGTGCGCTCCGTGCTCTACATGGGGGTACTGACGGCAGTGCGACATAATTCCAGTGGCTTAGCAAATGAATAAGTCATACTGTTTCGTGTGCTTTGAATTGTTCTCCAACGCTGTTTGATTGAATTCGTTAAATATTCGTCGGATGCTTGACTTTCAACATAATCGCTTGCGGGGAAGGGGTGATGAAAGGGTTGCCTTCTGAAAAGATTTCAGGGAGGGGCTTCCCAAGGGCGAATTTACACAGGTCTAATTTGCAATGAATTAGAGGAGGCTTAGGCACAGCTTGACTGAAAATAGGCTGACCAAAACCCTTGCCTGGTAAACCTTTTACAGAGGTCAACGAAGTTATGCGGTTTTCAAGGTTCGAGGGAGGGGTGTAAATCCCGCTCACTTCCCTATTATGCTTGAACCAATTAAAAAATCAATAGAAAATTTTCTAAGATTTTCTATTTGTAAGAATGGGGTTTGGGCGCTGCGCCCCAGGCAGGGAGTTTTACCCAAAACATTTTCAATTTAATTTAGCCCAGTTCCTTTCTGCTATTCAGCACCACCCGTGGTCGGTCAAGACTGTTTTGAGGGGTTGGAATATTACGTCTTGATAGAAATCAATGACGGTAGGAGTTTGCCACGCAGCAGCAGGCGGACTGACCCCACAGCAATGCTACCAATCACCAGATTGGCACCGATAAACAACAGTACGGCTAACCCTTCCATCACTCCAGACATGCCACGTTCGACAAAGCGCAACGCCGACAGCGCTAGGGCAGCAACCCCGAAGGTAAAAGCCCAGTAGGATGCGGCAAAGGGTTGTTGAAACAACCAGGGCGTGAGTCTTAGTAGAATCAGTGCCTGCAACAGCCCATAGCCGAATAGGATCTGGGCAAAGGTGTCCGGCTGACCCTGGGTGATCCCCAAATAAGCAACACAGCCAACGACAGGCGGTGCCAGTTGAATGCCCAGGGTTGGACGCAGCAGCTTGGGCAAGGCCGTCAATAGGAACAGGCGCTGCATGATGATGGACTCCAGCGCCAGCCACGAAAACATCCCCATGCCAAAAAATAATACACTCCATTCTCGATAGCCGAGCGCACTGGCACCGATCGCACTCACAAAACTGCCTGCGACGGTAGGCAGGTAGAGAATAGGGGTGGTCGTTTCTGGCTGTCGTCCTCCCATCCATAGCCGACCAGAACGATACACGCCAAAGCTTAATTGGGCGATCGCGCCAACGACGAATAACACGACAGCAATTGCACGAGTATAGGGTGAGATCGCCAGCGCTACTAGCACCGTCGAAACTGGCACTAGCCCGACGAAGCAACACAGAACAGGATGCTCAAACTCAGCCAGCGCCTCTTCTCGCGCCCCCAGCCATTTACTGACATAGAGCAGCAGCAACCCGAGCCAGATGGCAACTGAAAACAGCATAATCGCTTCGCCAATCCAGGCAGGTAGGTGCCAAATTTTGGCAGCAACTCGCCAGCAATTACCCAGCCCTACTAGACCTAGAATCATGCCAAAAAAGGAGGCAGGAATCGGGTTGCGATTGATTGTCAAAACAGTCAATTTTAGACGTGATTTTTTCATGGTCGAGCTTCCTGGCAACAATCGAGAGAGACAAACAATCGATCAGGGAACTCCATCATTCGTTCGCAGCGTGAGGTACTTAGAGAAGGGCTTGATCAATTAAAGGTGCAATGACAGCGATATGTTTAAGCAATTCATCGGAGAGAGAGAAGCGCTGTTGTAAATAATGGGGAGCGTTGTAACTCAGCCACACCTTGTCGTCAGCCGATTCCCATGCCAGCGCCTTCAGTGGCAAATCCAGCGCGATCGTCGGTTCTGCGACCATGAGCGGGGTTCCAGCTTGCGGATTGCCAAACAACAATAACTGCGTCGGACGTAAACTCAGTCCAACTTTTTCAGCTTCAGCTTGTTGATCAATACGCGCAAAGAGGGTGATGCTTTTTGTTTGCAAGAGAGCGACTAGTCGATCGATCGTTTCGGTGACTGAATAGGGGCTAAGCTGGCTGATGATGCCATTATTTTCATTCACAGCAGTCACCTCCTTGACTTAGAATCGGGCAATGTGAATGTTACCGTTTTGCTGGTGATGACCTTGTGCGTGGGGTCGGCTAATTCGATCAGCACCTTGTGCGGACCAGGTTCCAGTCCGACCAAGATGATTGTTTCGCCACTGGCATCGACAAAGTGCCACGGCGCATCATCAACAGTGATGTGGATATGACCGATGCGCGGCGATACATCAAGAGCACCTTTGCCGAACACGGGCAACACCCGCAGGTTCTCCGTCCGATACTGGATGAAAACGCGCCCCTGGGCTAACGGTTCGGGCAGCGGTGGATCGACGATCAGTTTGGCTGGCGCTTCGTTTGCAATCTCGATCAATGGTGATGAACCGCGAATCTCCCTGGTGCTCTGGGTGGAGGCAATGAGAGTAGAAGGGGTGTGGATATCCATGACTGTTGGGTACCTGAAAGTAGTTTGCAAGAGAGTTTCTTCGACAAAGGGCAGAGGCACAGAGTCATCACTATTGAGGCTCGCCTGTGAGCTACCCATCAGTGCTATTCCTGTTGTAATGCTGCTTACAGCAGTCGTTCCCAGAACGCTTTGGACACGTTTGTCACCTCATCCATAGGGTAAGGGTTCCGGGCGTTCCGATTCAGGTTGATACTGCCCCAATGCGGCAGCACTATTGAGTTTGGCACGACGATACAGTTCCTTTTGAGCCGCAGAAACATTCACGTCCTGTCCGTTCCAGGTTTGCATTGCGGCTTGCTGGAGCGCACGACCATAGGAAAATGTCAGTTGCCAGGGCAGTTGGTCTTTAAATAAAGTGTTCATCGCATTGAGATGGGCAGTCGCGAGTTCATCACGTTGTCCACCAGACAGAAAAGTACAACCCGGAACGGCAGCCGGAACGCGCTCTCGCAAACATTTCACCGTCCATCGCGCTACATCTTCAACACTTGCCTGATGGGGATTCTTTTCACCCGGAATGACCATACTGGGCTTGAGGATCATCTGATCTGGTTCGACACCCTGAATATAAAGTTCATCAAACACCGTTTTCAGCACTTCATGATGCACAGCATAACTGCGCTCCAACGTATGATCGCCATCCATCAGCACTTCCGGTTCAACGATCGGGGTCAATCCGCCTTCCTGACAAAGCGCAGCATAACGGGCAAGTGCATGGGCATTGGTTTTGAGGCAGCGATTAGAGGGAATACTGTCTCCGATTGTAATTACAACTCGCCATTTGGCAAAGCGGGCACCCATTTTGTAGTACTCAGCAATGCGATCGCGCAAGCCATCCAACCCCTCAGTCACGGTTTCTCCCGGTGCTTTGGCTAACGGTTTTGCACCCGCATCTAGCTTGATGCCGGGAATAATACCAGCATTCGACAAGACTTTAGTAAACGGAGTGCCATCCTTCGTAGATTGGCGAATTGTCTCATCAAACAAAATCACGCCACTAAAGAAGTCACCGATACCAGGAGTGGTAAAGAGCATTTCGCGGTATGCCCGACGCATTTCTTCGGTCATGGGAATACCTAGCTTCTCAAAGCGCTTATTCGCAGTGCTATAACTCTCATCGGCCGCTAAAATGCCTTTACCTGGAGCAACCATTGTTTTGGCGGTAGCCAGTAACTCTTGTTCGTACATACCTCAAAAGTCCCCTTGAGCATTGGATAAATGTGACGACCACAGCCAAAAAGATACTGCAAGGTAACCGTAATCACTATCGTCACTGCATGGCTGCTACAACTTCATCTGTGGACAGAACCGAATTGGCGACATAACCAAAGTTGATCAGGGCTGCCTTGTAACCATCACCTAACTCCGGATGGCGTGGAGCAGCCGTTGCATCCTTAACAACGAGAACTTCAAAGCCCTGTTCGATCAGGTCACGCAGGTGAGCTTCAACACAAAGATTTGCCAGCATACCGAGCAGAATGACTTTGCTGAGATTACGCTTCCGCAGTTGCAACACAAGATCATTGCTTTGCGGTCCATAAACTTTATGAGGGCTGACCACGATCGTTTTACCATCTTCGATAAAGGGTTTGTAGCGATCGAGCCAATCTGCACCCGAACCCAGGAAACCATCAAGAGTTAAGGGTCCACTGCGAGTAAACTCTTTCACCCCCAGCATCATTTGCTCCAGCGTTCCGGCAAATTTCCAGTTGTAATCGGTGGGATAGTAATAGTGAGGAGAGATGAATACCTCAAAGCCATGTTGCTTCGAAGCTTTGAAAACTCGCTCAATATTCTCGACGGTTTGATTGTCTTTCACACTGGCACCTACCAAGTCCCACGAAACTCCCTTTTCGCTCAAAACATCGTTCTGTGGATCGATCACAACGATCGCGGTGTCATTTTTGTTGATGTTCATGTTTCTCCTTGTCTATTAACATTCATGGTTCTCTTTGTTCGGGCGCTAACGCACTAAACTCTCTCAAACCGCTCTGTCCATATTCTTAAGCGCGAACTGTGAAGCCGATCGCCAATAGTTAACCGAACTCTGGCCTACCGCACGAAATTGGATAAGCCAGAGCCTTTCAAGCCCGCAATAACCAAGCACTGCCCGCCGAATGCGATCGCCAAAATTTGATGAGAACGATTCATTGCAACGGGCGGACAAAGAAACGATCGGTTCCTATTGCAGATATTTTTTCAGTTCAGCGGCGGCGTGGACAAACAGAGAACGCACTGCTGGAACCTCGGCTAATCCATTCAATAGTCCAAAGTCATGGATCATGCCGTTGTAACGCACGGTTGTCACTTTCACTCCAGCCTCGTCGAGCTTGCGTCCATAGGCTTCGCCACCATCACGCAAGATATCGCTTTCGGCAACCTGAATAAGCGCTGGGGGCAATCCTTGCAGTTGCTCAACCGTAGCTTGTAGCGGAGAAGCATAGATTTCTTTGCGTTGTGCTGGGTCAGTTGTATAAAGGTCATACATCCACTTCATCAAGGGTGTGGTCAAGAACCGCTTCTCACCAAATTGGTGAAAAGACTCGGTTTCAAAATCGGCATCAACGATTGGCCACATCATTATTTGCAACTTAATATGTGGTCCCCCTTTGGTTTTTGCCATCAACGCCGTGACAGTCGTCATATTGCCACCCACACTGTTGCCAACAACTGCTAAATTCTTGCCATCAACCCCAATTTCCTCACCATACTCGGCAACCCATTTAGTGGCGGCATAGATCTCATTAATCGCCTGGGGATACTGGGCATCTGGCGTGCGGGTGTAGTTGACAAAGACCCCCGCAAACCCTGAAAGTACGACCAGATCACGCACCATACGCTTATGCGTTGGGTAGTCGCCCAGCACCCAACCGCCGCCATGAATAAAGATAAACACGGGCAATATGCCTTTAGCACCTTCTGGTCGCACGATGTTGAGTACGATCGAATATCCGTCAGCGGTAATGGTCTTTTCAGACTCTTCAATGCCTGAAAGATCGACTTTGACCGAAGCCTGGGCATCCACAAGCACCTGACGCGCTTCAAGGGGAGGCAAGGTTTCTAGCGGCGGACCATCGCCTGAATTCAATACCTTCAAAAATGCCTTCGTTTCTCTGGAAAGACGCGGATCATCGGCAACTTCCAAAATCTTTGCTGCTGGCGAGTTTACTTGAGCAACCATGACATTCTCCTTTGATGAATGGTAAACAATCTGTTGAATAACACTGTTAATCGATTAACTTGACAGCACTGGTTATAAATCGATCACGATTTTACTGACCGCCGTGCCTTGCTCCACCGCTTCGTGGGCAGACAATGCAGTATCTAAACTGAAATGGCGGGGGTCAACCACTGGACGCAAATGATTCGCTTCTGCCAAGCGCGTTGCCTGACGCAGAATCTCACCATGATGAGCCCGCCCCTCACCCGTCAATAGAGGCAGAAGAACGAACACACCCGAATAGGTCGCAGATTTCCGTGAGAGGGGCATCAAGCTATGCTGCCCCCAGCCGTAGCTACTGACGACGTGACCGTAATTGCAGACTGCCTTGAATGCATCATCCAAAGTGGAGCCCCCAACCGTGTCGTAGACCACATCAAAGCCTCGACCATCCGTAAATGTCTGCACGATCTGCTCGATCGAGATGGTGCGGTAGTCGATTGGCATAGCACCGAGTTGTTGCACCATGTCATGTTTGGCAGTCGAGGCAGTCGCAAAAACTTTAGCACCACGCGCTTTAGCAATTTGCACAGCGACATGCCCTACACCGCCAGAGCCACCGAGTACAAGAACCTTCTGACCATCGCGCACATTAGCCCGATCAACCAACCCTTCCCATGCAGTCAAAAATACTAGGGGTAAGGCAGCGGCTTCACGCATACTAAAGTGAGTCGGCTTTTTTGCCAACAGATCGGGATCAACGGCAGCAAATTCAGCCAGTGAACCTTGAAGTCCACCAACTCCACCCGTCAGTCCATAAACCTCATCACCGACTTTGAACGTGGTCACATCCTGTCCTACTGCCTCAATCACCCCAGCTAGATCAGTTCCCAGTACAGCAGGTAGAACAGGTTTGGCATGGGACGCTTTACCTGTGCGAATTTTGCTGTCGAGCGGGTTAACACCACTCGCCTTGATTCGCACCAGAACCTGGTTGGCAGTGGGTTTTGGTCGCGGAATTTCGGCAGTGCGAAATGTTGCAGTTTGAAAATCATCTACAATCAATGCATGCATCTTTAATAATCGCTCCATCTTCTAATTCCCGTGATTGATGGACTTAGGTAGAGTTTGCCCTATTGCTTCTACACCTTTATGCGTTCTGCAATGCGAGTGGTCATAAACTGTCGGATATGATTGGCGATCGCCTCCCCCTTTTCTTCGAGGGCAAAATGTCCCGTATCGAGTAAATGGAACTCAACGTCTTTCAGGTCGCGCTGGTAAGGATAGGCACCCTCAGCAGGAAAGATGTAGTCGTTCTTGCCCCATACAATCAGCATGGGCGGTTGATACTGGCGGAAATATTCCTGCCATTGGGGATAGAGCGGTGGATTGGTGCCATAGCTATAGAACAGTGCCAGTTGAATTTCAGCATTTCCGGGGCGATCTAGGAAGTGCTGATCGATCGTCCAGGTATCGGGACTAATCGCTTCCAGATTGCGAACGCCGTTGGTATATTGCCACTTCGTGGCTTCGAGTGTGAAGAGGTATTGGAGTTTCTCAGCATTTTCAGGCGATTTGTCTTGCCAGTATGCCTTGATTGGCTCCCAAAATTCGCGCAGACCTTCCTCGTAAGCATTGCCATTTTGTACAATCAGAGTTTGTACTCGCTCTGGGTATTTGGCGGCAATGCGATAGCCAATCGGTGCACCATAATCCATCACATAGAGGCTGTACTTCTTGAGGTCGATCGCGGTAATGAATTTCTCCACAATTTCAGCTAAGTGATCAAACGTGTAATCAAATTCATTTACCGTGGGCATCGAACTGTTGCCGTAACCAGGATAGTCAGGCGCAACCAGATGGAACTTGTCAGCAAGCGCAGATATCAAGTTGCGGAACATATGCGATGACGTTGGGAAGCCGTGCAATAGCAGAAGCGTCGGATTATCACGGGAACCCGCTTCACGGTAAAAAATATCTAAACCATCGATCGAAACGGTGCGATACGTAGTCATAGGATTACTCCTTGTCAGTGTATAAAAGTGGCATGATGGTGTTTTACGACAGGTTGATCTATCTCACATCCTAACGACGGATCTGCTCCTGAAAATAGTCCCGCCAGCTTGCGGGCAACCCTTCCAGTTGAGCGGCACGATGCAGTAACTCTGGATCGGTCTGCTCGCGGGTATACAGTTGAGTGATATCAGCAACCGTGATGTTGTTGCTATCTCGGCTCACCAACTCTAGAGTGTCTCCAGCGACCACTTCGCCTTCTTGCAAAACAGAGAAGTAAAAGCCAGTGCGACGACTGGCGAGAAAGCGTTTTACCATATCCGGTCGCCCAAACCGAATTCCCAGTTTGTAGCAGGGCATTCGCGGTTGGGTCACCATCAATTGCACACTGCCGATTTGAAAGCGATCGCCAATGTTGATTTTCTCTTCTTTAAATCCAGTGACTGTGAAATTTTCACCAAAGATCCCTGGTGTTAACTCTGTCTCAGGCAATTCACTTCGCCAGTAATCGTAATGCTCAAACGGATAGACATAGACTGCTTTCTCCAACCCGCCATGAACGGTGAGATCCGCTTGTCCATCGCCATCCAAATTGAGAGATCGCACCATTACTCTCCTGTTGACTGGCTCTTTGAAAATGCCAGTGCTAACAGTTTTGCCTTTCCAGGTCACTTCGCGGGGCAATCCAACATTGACAGAAACGAGTTTCATCGTTAACTCCAAAGTTTTAGACTTCAAATCTGTGCCATACCGCCATCAACAAACAACTCAATGCCGTTGACAAAACTGCTGTCGTCTGACGCGAGAAAGACAACAGCTTTGGCAATTTCATCGGGCGTACCAACTCGTCCCAATGGGATGGTGACGGCTTGACTGTCCACAAATTCCTGTAATTGCTCATCACTTAGTCCCAGGTGATCGTAACCAGGGGTCGGAACCACACCAGGACTGATAGCATTGACGCGAATGTGGCGATCTTTGAGGTCGAGTATCCAATTACGGGCAAACGATCGCACGGCGGCTTTAGTGGCACTATACACGCTAAAGGCTGGGGTGCCTTTGATCGACACGATCGAAGCGTTCAGAATGATGGAAGATCCCTCTGGCAACAGAGGCAATGCCTTCTGAACGGTGAACAGTAGACCTTTGACATTGATATTGAATAGCTTGTCAAAGTGTTCTTCAGTGATTGATCCAAGTGGGACGATTTCACCGACACCAGCATTGGCAAAGACTACATCAAGATGTCCTTGCTCTTGTTCAATCGTGGCGAACAGTCGATCGAGATCCGTCAGATTGGAGACATCACTCTGTACACCTGTGACATTTTTACCGATCTCGTCCACAGCGGCATCCAGTTCAGATTGACGACGACCCGTGATGAAGACGTGGGCACCTTCAGCGACAAAGCGTTTGGCAGTGGCAAGACCAATGCCGCTAGTGCCACCTGTGACAAGCGCGATTTTTCGATCTAGTTTACTCATGATGTTAATGCCTCTCTATTTCGTGGTCGCAGCGTGTTCGATGAGTTTGGCAACGGCATCCGCATGGGAAATCATCACCACATGGGATGCGCCCTGTACGGCGATCGTCTTCTTAGAGTTGGCGCGCTTTGCCATAAATGCGTGTACCGCTGCTGGAATGTTCAAGTCATGCTCACCATAAATGAACCAGGATGGGGTCGATTTCCAGGCAGGCGCACCGGAAGCCTCGTTCAGCGCAGCGTCCGTTACGGGCCGCTGGGTGCTAGCCATCAGCTTTGCGTCTGCGATGGGCACATCCGCAGCAAATTGGGCGTGGAACTTGGACTGCTGGATGTAGAGATCCTTGCCGCCGTCGGGTAGAGCGACTGGAGTCGCGAGTGTGGGTCCAAGCGTGCTGCCTGGGTAACGAGTTGAGAGCGCGGCAGCAGATTCACCCGTATCAGGAGCAAAGCCAGCAACGTAGACCAGTGCCTTCACGTTCTGGTTGCCATTGACGGCATTCGTGATCACCGAACCGCCGTAGGAGTGCCCGACCAGGACAATGGGTCCCTCAATGCTCTTAAGGATACTGGCAACATAGCTCGCGTCACTCTTGACTCCGCGCAGAGGATTGGCGGCGGCAACTGTCGGGTATCCTTTTGCAATCAGCTTGGTTAATACGCCGTTCCAACTGTCAGACTCGGCGAACGCGCCGTGGACGAGAACGACGGTAGGCTTGTTGCTTTGCGCGCTGACAGGGTTCATGATGACTCCGAGGGAAGTAATCAGGATGACTCCGAGGGAAAGTGCGGCGATCAAAAGCAGATAGATACTATTTCTGCGGATGAGCTTGTTCATGGGGTGATCTCCTGTGTGTTCGTTAACGTTGTTGGGAACGGACTCTTTAGGTGAGGTGTAACTTGAAAAAGTCGGCAGTCCGCCTATTAGCTAAGGCGGCAGCATCTTTGTCGTAATGCGTGCCCCGGTGTCGTGCAAAGGCGTGACGGCAACCAGGGTAGGTGAACACCTGAGCCGCTGCGTTGTCCTTTTTTCCGTGGTGATCGTGGGCATGATGGATGAAAGGTTGGCATGCTTACGACCAGCAATTCGTTCATCAACGGCGTAAAGCTCATTGTTACTGGCAGGTCAAGCGAGCAGGCGTAACGATTCATCCCAGAGCCGATCGGCATTGTCTGGATTCAGGGCATAGGGGGCAACTCCGCTTAGATAGCCGTTCCCATTGGTGACGAGAGTGGCTTCATTGCAGTCCTCGAAATAGCGTCCGCCAATGCCCTTTAGTAACGGAGAGGTTGCTAACAGAACGGAAGTTGCCGCACCCTGCGCTATGGTCTTCTGCCGCTCAGGTGGGGTTCTAAGACCGCCCGTATGACGCTGGAGGTTGGTTGCGATCGCCCCAGGCATCAGGGCATTAGCGGTAATGCCATCCTTGAACCAGCGCGCAGTAGCACCCACAGCAAAGAGGATGCTTGCGGTCTTGGACTGTCCATACGCCAGCCACGGATCATAAGGACGGAACATGAAGTGAATATCATCGAACACAATGGGCGACATCAGGTGTCCACTAGAACTAACTGACACGATACGGGCGGCACCCTCTGCGGCGAGAGCATCGTGTAGTCCGAGCGCTAGGGCAAAGTGTCCGAGATAATTAGTAGCAAATTGCATCTCCCAATCTTCGGGCGTGCGCTGTTCGGGCAGTGCCATTACCCCTGCATTATTGACGAGGATGTGCAGCGGCTCACGCCAGGCAGCAATGAACTTGGCAATTGAGTTACGATCGCTTAAATCAAGCGGAGCAACATGAATATTCCGCTTCCCAGTAGTCGCCATAATGTCAGCCGCGACTTGCGCTCCAGCATCGGTATTACGCACAGCTAGTGTGACGATCGCTCCAGTTTGAGCCAGTGCCCGCGCCGTTTCTACGCCGATGCCCGATGCGGCTCCCGTAACAATCGCCCACTTGCCGGAAAGATCAATTCCTTCTACGACCTCGGCAGCGGTGGAATGTCGTCCGAATGGTGTTGTAATCAGTGCCATTGTGTATTCCTTTACAGAGGTCGAGTGTTCTGTTTGCCTCACATCGACCGATAAACGCTCAACAGGTACGATAATCTGAGATTGATCAAAGACGATCGCCCGTTTCTAAATAGATGAATACGCCGGATTTTGAACGTTAGATTTGCTGAGAACCGTTCGTGCTGTGCGACCTGCTTTAATTAAATCAGCTGCCTTCTCGCCAATCATGATGGTCGGTGCGTTCGTATTTCCGGTCGTAATAGTGGGCATGATGGAGGCATCCACAACCCGTAACCCTTCAATTCCATGGACCCGTAGTTCAGGGTCTACCACTGCCATTGGGTCAGTACCCATTTTGCAGGTGCCGATCGGATGCCACACCGTGCTGCAAGCATCCCGGATATAAGCTTCGAGGGCTGCATCACTCTGAACCTCAGCACCCGGAGCAATTTCTCTACCACGAAACTGATCAAAAGCACTGGTCTGAAATAACTGGCGTATCAATCTAATTCCAGCAATGAGCTTCTGCACATCAGCTTCACTTTGTAGATAGTTCATTTGAAGCATCGGTGTGTCTTTCGGGTCAGGCGATCGCAAACTCACACTCCCAATGTTTTGCAGACGAGTTAAAGAGACTGCGCCTGTGAATCCTGAAGTAGCAGGAGTATAACCAGGCGATAAGAATTGGATGGGACCGAAGAAGCACTGTAGATCGGGTGCCGTCTCCAGATTTCCCTCGCTGTGCAAAAACAATCCGGCTTCAATCCCATTACTGGTGATGGCAGGGTGTACATCTTGAATAGATTCTTGAACAACACAAACGAGAATGTGATCTTGGAGGTTTTGACCAACCCCCGGTAAATCCGCTACAACAGAAATCCCCATCGCGTTCAATTGCTCTGCATCACCAATGCCGGAGAGCATCAGTAACTTGGGTGAATCAAACGCGCCTGCACTCAAAATTACTTCCTGGTTAACTCTGACTTGGTGCAGTATACCCTCGTGCAAATATTCCACCCCCACAGCGCGGGTGCCTTCAAATAACAATCGAGTTACCAGCGCTCCTGTAGTTACAGTCAAATTGGGACGCTGGAGAATGGGCAGGAGGAAAGCAGCAGCAGCACTGTGCCGTTTCCCATCCTTAACTGTCACCTGATAGAATCCTGCTCCTTCCTGCTGTGTACCATTGAAATCAGGATTGTAATCGTATCCGATTGTCACACAAGCATCGATAAAGCGTTGAGATATCCCAGCAGCAAGCTTGATATCGGTGACGCTCAACTCTCCATTGACCCCGTGATAGTCAGAGGCTCCTCGTTGCTGGTGCTCTGATTTCTTGAAGTAGGGTAAGGCATCCTGGTAACTCCAACCGGGATTGCCTAAGGCTTGCCAGTGGTCATAATCATGAGCATTACCCCGAATATACATCATGAAATTAATCGAACTGCTGCCTCCCAAGACTTTGCCACGAGAACAAAACATTTTGCGATCGTTGAGATAGGGTTCTGGTTCAGAGAAATATGCCCAATCGATCTCAGAACCCATTAGGCTGAGGCATTCTGATGGGATTTGAATTTCCGGCTTTGTATCTGGATTGCCCGCTTCCAGGAGTAGCACTGTTGTATCGCTGTCTTCGGTTAGGCGGTTGGCAACGACGCAGCCTGCCGAACCTGCACCAATCACAATATAGTCATAGTGAGTCATGAAAATTTCCTTCACTGTTGGGCAGCATACCAGGGGGACCCAGAAGTTCGTCACCGATCTCGGCAGAAATGCGTTCAAATAATGCCATATCAGATGCTTCTTGCTCATTCAGCGTTCCGACTGCTGCAATCAACCGAGCAAAACTGCTGGGTGCAGCAACGACTAATCCACGCGCTGGTTTATCAAATACGCCAACGACGTGAGGAATACCAGGAGCAATCAGAAAGTTTTCACCCGCAGCTAATACAACTTTGTCCTTACCTGCCCAGACCGTGAACTCCCCTTCCAGCACATAAAGTTGTTCTGAATAACGCGGGTGGCGATGGAGGGGGGTTTGCGTCCCAGGAGGAAAGTAGCCCTCAATGAGATCATACTGACCTCCGGTTGTCGTGTGATCGGCAAGGATGGTAAGACAGGTGCCAAAAAGCCAAAGAGGTTGTGTCATAAGATGGCTTCTGTTGATAAGAGATTTTGAATGATTGAAACTAGCTGTGTACCAGCGGGGTATCAACCAAATGTTCTGCTAGAAACCAAACTTGTGTTTCATGGGTTCGCAACGCTTGGCTGACTAATAAATCATTTGTGCCGCTATCTTGATTCGCTGCTGTTTTATCGATCGCTATTCTCAGTTCCCCAATAATCAACTCATGTGCCTCCAGTAATCTTGACAGCATCACGGGGACTTCTTCCGCACCGTTGGGAGGACGCTGAATCTTAGTGACCTCTGCCACATGGCGCGGGTCAGCGATAGCCACTCCTCCCAGGGTTTGGACTCGTTCACCCAGAGCATCAATCAACTCAATTTGCTCACTGGCGTGTTTGTCGAGCAACAGATGCAGTTGATAAAACGTGTGACCGCGCATCAACCAATGATGCTTCTTGTAAAGGTGAAAAAGAATAACGGTATCTGCCAAAATTTGATTGACTAAAGCACAACTTTCGCTACGGGTATTGGAATTGAGAGCGATCGGTAAGTCACGGAGAGTACCGAACTGTTGAATTTCATAGCCATGCTGATGTAGTAAGGGTTGACTATGATTAACTTCAGTGATTTTGCTTGTACTTTGAGATGGCACGATTAAATCTCCTTTTTTGGATCAATTTGTTGTTACTCAACTTGTTGCTTACAGTTCTTCTCATCCGTGTCAAGAGACTTCTTCACTCGGTCATCAAACAACATGCCAATCAAAGGAGGGCTACTTCACAACAGCAATTGCAGCCGTTTCGATGAGTTTGGCAACTTCTTTGGGATGAGAGATAAAGGGCACGTGACTAGAGGGGACTTCGGTTGTCCTGGCACCGATTCGTTGAGCAATCGCCCCTGACAATCAGAGATTTCTTCGGAGTAAATATCAAGAGCTTTAACTACTTGCAGCAACAATGGCTGCCATTATTTTTTCAATAGTCCAGTCATCGGTATAGCGAATTCCATTAATAAACAGGGCCGGGGCAGTTGTTACTCCACTTTGATGTCCGCTCTCGATGTCTTGATTAATGTGATCAATGTGAGTTTGCTTCGATATATCTTGCAGAAACTGAGAAATATCAAGTCCTAGACTATTGGCATACTCTACAAGGAAGCCGTTTTCCAGTGCTTGTTGATGCGTAAACAGCAGGTCATGCATTTGCCAAAATTGCCCCTGTGCAGCGGCGGACTCTACGACTTCCGCTGCCTTTTGCGCGTGCGGATAGCGTGTATTCTCGATAAAATGACGAAACACCACACAGATCCGATTCTCCCCAGGAAAAACAGAAGCGAAATACTCTTGAATTGCCTGAAGTAATCGATGCAGTTCTCCGCATTGAGGACATTGGTAGTTCCCATACTCCACAAGTACCACCGGGGCATTAAGTATTCCCTGGTAGTGATCGCGTTGTGAAGGTGGAATAAGGAGTTGGTTAGAATAGCTGTCTTGATTCATCGGACTTTCTGACAAAAGGGCTGCTCATGGCATAGAGTGACCGCCATGACTTATATTTATGATTCCTCCTGAAATTATTGAACCTTCCAATACATCCTGTTCAAGAGGGAAAAAGGGATAACAAGCAATTTATCTTACCTTTACTCTTTCTCCTTTCCCAAAATGTTGGAACTTCGATCCGTTATTTGTATGGCTTTAGCTTATAAAACGAATACTGTTTTGTCGCCAACTCAGAGTTGAGCGTTTGAAGGGACGAAATAATAGTTACCACCTATCTTTGCGACTAATCAGCAACTAAACTTAAGTTCAGTCACAGCTTAGCAAGTCCTCGCTTCAAGGCTGTAACCACCGCCTGAGTGCGATCGCTCACGCCCAATTTGCTCAAAATGCGGTTGATGTGGAATTTGACCGTACTTTCAGTAATATTCAAAGCCACACCAATATCATAATTGCTTAAGCCATCAACCATGAGATGAATGACTTCCCGCTCGCGATCGCTCAATACCGGATTATTCATGCGTTGCACCAGCTTTGCACCCACTTCGAGGGGGATATATTGTTGCCCGCTGTGAACAATATGGATAGCATTGAGGAGTGCATCGGGTTCAGCATCCTTGAGCAAATAGCCTTTAGCTCCAGCATGTAATCCACGATAAATATCTTCGTCGCCATCGTAAGTGGTTAGCACAATGATGCGGGCATGGGCAAATTCAGCACAGATGGCAATGGTCGCATCTACGCCTCCCATTTGCGGCATCCGTAAGTCCATTAAAGTAACATCGGGCTGTAGCAGTCGATAGCAGTCGATCGCGTCCTGTCCGTTGCCCGCTTGTCCCACCACGGTCATATCTGGCTCATTCTCAATCATGGCGGCGAGTCCCTGTCGGACGATCGAGTGATCATCAACAATTAAAACGCGGACTGTTGAGGACTGGCTCATACTGCTACCTCCCGATTCACAGTGACAAGCACTTCTGTTCCCTGCCCCAGATGGCTTTCAATTGAAAGCTGGGCCCCAATGTGCTCCGCTCGTTCAGTCATCCCCAGTAAGCCAAATCCCTGGTTGAGAGTGGTGGTGGTGACTTCAAATCCTTGTCCATTGTCTTTAACTCGTAAAAAGCATAAGGTTGGTTCGTAAACTAACTCAACTCGAATTTCACTCGCATGAGCGTACTTGATTGCATTTGTAAAGGCTTCCTGTCCAATTCTCAGAAGATGATTTTCAGTTTCAGGAGGCAGCATATAGGGTGTGCCAATAATGTCATAGATCAAGCGGGTTTCGGTTAAAGATGGCATAGTGGATATAAATCGCTCCAATGCCGTCCACAGGTTGCCATCTTCTAGTAACTGGGGACGCAGTGCCGCAACGGAGCGTCGAGCCTCTGTTAGCCCACTACGAGCCAGATCTCGAACCGTATCAATATGCGTCTGCACGGCATCTGGGTTGGTCGCTACTAATCGAGAGACGGCTCCCATATGAACCAGAATGCCTGTAAATGCTTGCGCTAATGTATCGTGAATTTCTCGCGCCATGCGGTTACGTTCCTCTAAAATTGACGCTGCTTCAGCGCGCTTGCGATCGCTGATATCTGTACTTAAAGCATAGAACCCAATGACTTGAGAATTTACATTGAAATCAGGAATTAAAGTTATACTCAAGTACTTTTTGCCTGTTGGCAGGGGTATTTCTGCTTCAAACGTGATCGTTTGCCCTGCTAGCGCTTGGTTAATATAAGGTTCCATCATTTGATACGTTGTATCATCAGACAGTTCACGGATAGACTTGCCTAAAATTTCATCTCGACTACAGTTACGCCAAATCTCATAAGTGTGGTTGACAAAGCGATTGCGTTGCTCAGCATCAATATAACTAATACCAACCGGGAGAGCATCTGTGATGAGCCGCAATTCCTGTTCACGAGCACGCAGTTCGGCTTCGCTTTCTTGTAACGCTGCCGTTCGTTCTGATACTTGTTGCTCTAAGGTGCGGTTGTAATTTGCTAAGAGGTGTTCTGCTTGTTTGCGTTCTGTGATGTCTTGAAAGGCGGCGATCGCATAAACTACCTTGCCCTGTTCATCAAAGACAGGAGTGCCCCACGCCTCAACTGGAATGGTTGCGTTGTTTTGGCGAATTTCTCCATCCTCAGTCCTCGTGCGTTCGCCACTCAACGCCTGAATGATTGGCAGCCTCTCTGTTGGATAGATTTGATCTGTTCCCGACACATAAAGTTGATAAATCTCTGAAATTTGCTCTGGTGTTGCGGCAGGATCAACGCCTTTACCCAGCAGATCAATTCCCTGTTGATTGAAATAGTAAGGGCGACCCCTTGCGTCAATGATGCCAATTCCCACCGGAACCGCTTCTAGAAATTGAGCCATCTGACTTTCGCTAGCGCGTAGCTTTGAGTAGAGTTTGGCATTTTCGATCGCAATAGCGGCCTGAGTAGAGAGTAGATTCAGAACTTGCGATCGCTCTGGTGTAAATGCTCCAGCCGCTAATTGATTTTCTAGATACAACACGCCCACAAGCTTACTTTGATTCAGGAGTGGCAAACAGAAGATAGATTGAGTCTGGTTATACCGAATGTATGGCTCGTTTATGAAATGACCTTCACGAGTCGCATCATTTAAGAGGACGGTTTCATGTGTTCGAATCACATACTGAATAATCGATTCGGGTAGGCGATTGGCCGTTGGAAGCGATTGCAGCACTTGTGCTGCACAGACATGCTCACCGTCATTGAGTTCACAAGCAGCTTCGATCGTCCATGCCCCTGCATTTTCCAGAATTAAACAGCCTGTTTGTGCGCCGGCATTCTCGATTAAGATCCGTATCAAGGAATCAAGCAACTGATCTAGCTCAATTTCACTTAAAATCGCCTGAGATGCCTTTAGCACTGTTTCTAAATCAAAAGCGATGGGTGAGGTATTAGAGGTGGTTCCAGAAGTAGTATGAATGGCTGTGTCATTTCCGCCTGATGATTGAGGAAAGAACTGTGGGTACCGAGTTTCTAGATCTTTGACCTTTGCAATCGCTCCCCAGCGTTCATAGCAGTAGTGAGCTTCTTTCATATAGGTTTGAGCAAACTTTGACCTGCCCCGGTCTAGATAAAACTTGGCAGCTAATTCATAAGCTAACGCTTCTTCTTGAAGATACTCATTGTCTCTAGCCCCTTGAATCGCTTGTTCGTAGAACTCCTCTGCCTCAAGCAACTGACCCAAGACTCGCGCTTTCTCTGCCTCGATTAAATAATACTTATGCAAATAATTCATTGGCGCATAATATGCCCAGCGTTTCATTTTCTCTTGCGTTGCCGTAACTTTTTTGAAGATTTCTGCTTGTACCTCAGTACTACTTCCAGGATATATAGCCAACCTTGCTAACGCATCATAGAAATAGTATAAAGGGCCAAGTGGCGTGCCCATAATTGGGATGAAATAAGGTTCTGCTATATCGGAGTTTTCAATTGCCTGAGCGTACTTAGAAAAGAGATAGCACAGATAAAGTTTATTAAAAAATGTATCAAAGATTGCTGTTCCATCATTTGCTACTTCATGTTTTGGTAATTCGTCCTCTTCATTGTAAAATCGACCAATTAAATGGATTGGATTAGCTGAATATCCCATCAAATTCGCGATTGCCTGCTGAAATGTTTGATTCCAGGTCAGTGCTGTTTTCTGTTTGATTTGACTAATCGCTTCATTGTAGGTCGTCATAGCGTATTCAACCTCCGCAAGTTCTTTCCCAACAGCATAGAGCTGAAAACAATAGCAATGCGCACAATAAGCTGCGCATTCTAGATCCCCAGTTTCTAGTCCAATTTGATAGATTTCTAGCAATGGCTCCAGTGATTCTTTAACATGCTCTTTCCAGTGCAGGACGTGTTCATATGCCATGAACAATGTCCTAGCTTTGAGTGGATGGGTATTCGGTCGTGACAACAATCTGAGAGCAAGTTGTCCAAACTGATAACCAGACTCGATGTCTCCAACCAAGCCACAAAGAATTAATCCAAAAATTGTATAGGAGAAGGGTGATACAGACGCATTACCATACAAAATTGACAAATTGACTTGTTTAGATGTGATTAGTAGGAGTAAGTTGGGAGCAGCAAATTTAGCTGCGATCGTGATGTCTGATAGAATTTGCATCGCTGCCAACTTTTCTGCCTCAATCATGTTGGGCAAACGGCTCAAATCCTCAATTGTTTTCTCATCCAAGAGGGATGTGATTATATCTAATTCAGTACGAGTATCCGGGTGACTTGACTGTTTAGGGAAAGTGATTTCCAATTGTTGTAAAATCTGCAATCCCGTATCGACTGCTTGCAGAGGTTGGTTCTGCGCGATGTTAGCCTGAATTTTGACTCTGTAAACTGTTATGCTGTCAAGAACTGTTTTAACATGTTGCAGAACGATCTCTGCCCATCTTTCTACATCTTCGAAATCGCCGCACAGAAACGCGATTTCTGTTGTCTCTACATATAATGCTAAGGTCAACTTATAATTTGTATGCCAAGTAGCGGCTTCTAGCCATTGTCTACCGACAGCTAAATAGTTTCTTGCCGTACTATAAGCGATCGACCCTTTTGCTCTCTGACCTGCCAATAGATTCAACCTGGCAATTTCATCTCGTTCTCCTTGATCAGTAACAAGCTCAATCCCATGATTGAGATGATCCACAATTTCAAATAGCCGATCTGATAGCCGCTCTGGCAATGTTTTTTCGAGGAGATTGCGACCAATTTGCAGATGAACCACCTGTTTCTGCGATTCGTCAATTAATGCATAAGCAGCTTGCTGCACGCGATCGTGCAAGAATTTATACTCTTGAACCAACAAGTTCTCATCTAATTCAGAGATAGGTTGAATGAATCCAGCTTGTACGGCTGTTAGTAAATCCTGAAAAACGGCTTTAGGCAACTTCCCACACACGATCGCCAACGTTTCCAAATCAAATTCAGCTCCAATGCAAGCGGCTAGTTGAAGCAGTTGCTGTGTTGCCTCTGATAGTTTCTTCAGCTTGCTCAGCAGCAACTCCACCACATTATCAGTAATGGCTTGAGCTTCAATCTGAGCCGTATTCCACTGCCAGTTCCGCTGCTCGGCATCAAAGGTCAACAAATTTTCGCTATGCAGCATGCGCAAAAATTCGTTAACAAAGAAGGGATTGCCTTCGGTCTTGCGCAGCACTAGCTTAGCCAGGGAACGAACGGTGTCTGTATTTTGATAAAACGTTTCAGCTATCAACTGAGTCAACGGTTCCAGCCTTAAGGGTGTCAGAATGATTTCTTGCAGCACTGCTCCTTGTTTTCGCAATCGCTCTAACAGGACTGTTAACGGATGGGTTGGAAGCACTTCATTATCGCGATAGGCTCCAATCAAAAATAGAGACTGAATTTGATCATCTAGCAATATCAACTCAACTAACTTTAGCGTGGCTGAATCAATCCATTGCAAATCATCCAAGAAAATCACAAGTGGATGTTCTTCGGAACAAAACACCCGAATAAATTGTTGAAAGATTCGATTAAAGCGATTTTGGGCTTCTGTACCTCCCACCTCGGGTATGGGTGGCTGCTTGCCAAGCATCAGTTCTACTTCGGGAATCACATCAACGATCAGTTGCCCGTTGCTGCCTAATGCAGCAAGGAGGCGCGATCGCCACTGTTGCAATTGTTCTTCTGGTTCACTCAGCAGCTGTTGCACCAATTTTTGTAGAGCATGGGCGATCGCGCTGTAGGGAATATCACGCTGAAACTGGTCAAACTTACCAGAAATAAAATAGCCGCGCTTTGCAGTGATAGGTTTATAGAGTTCCTGCACGAGTGCCGATTTACCAATCCCAGCGTAACCAGACACCAACATCAGTTCAACGTTAAATCGAGAATTTCCCTCATTTTTCCCTGTAGCTACTCTGTCAAACGCTGTTAATAGTGCTCCAATTTCTGCCTCGCGTCCGTATAGTTTCTGGGGGATTTGAAACTGATTTGAAATATCTTGGAGTCCTAGTGGAAAGGGGGCAATTCGACCGACTGTTTCTAGTTGCTCAACACAGCGTTCCAAATCTGATCGAATGCCCCAAGCACTCTGATAGCGATCTTCGGCGTTTTTCGCCATCAGTTTCAGAATAATCTCTGAAACAGGCTGAGGAATGGTTGCGTTCAGCTCGTGAGGTGGAACGGGTTGTTTAGCAATATGACAGTGGACTAATTCCCAGATATCGATTGTTGCAAACGGCAACTGTCCGGTCAGTAATTGGTAGAACGTTACTCCGAGCGAGTAAAAATCAGTGCGGTAATCCAGTGCTCGGTTCATCCGCCCAGTTTGCTCTGGAGATAGGTAGGCAAGTGTGCCCTCTAATACATGAGGGCTTTTGAAAGCGGGATTGGTGCGATTGAATTGGGTGGAAATCCCGAAATCAATTATTTTAACCACGCCCGTATCTAGATTAAGGACAATGTTTCCAGGATTGATATCTTTGTGAATGATGTTGGTGGCATGAATTTTGCCCAGCGTATGGGTCAGGGCGATCGCCAATGGAAAAAATGTTGGTAAGGGCATGGGGCAGAAGTCCGGATGCTTCTGTATCCAATGTTCTAAAGACTCGCCACCGAAGTCTTCGAGGAGAATTACCAATGTGCGTTGGTAGTCCTGCTGACTGTATGCCTTAACCACTCCTTCTAGGTTGAGAGAGCGAGTAATTTCATATTCCTGGCGGTAGCGCGTTAATTCCTGGGGAGCGGGATAATCTTGCTTGAGCAGTTTGACCACGACCCTTGCAGCAGCTCCAACGCAGTGCGCCAGCTCATCGTTTCGAATCCCTCGATACACCAGAGAATTGGCACTTTCGTAGATCTTGTCTTGGATCGCGATGCCTGGTAAAGCAACCATAGAGTTTCTCTGGGTCAGTAAGGTGGGGCATACCTCAAACTATAGAAGACGCCTCACAATTTTGGGCAATAAAGCCTCAACCGAACCAGAGCAACTGCGACAGTTCTTGGACTCCTCATTACCCTGCGAATAGACAAAGGACTAACCCGTTGGGCAATCGCTCATAAACTCAATATCAGTCGCGATAAGACAAGTTGATCGGACGCTCTGTGCCATTAATCATGAACTCCAGGCTGGGACATGCCCGCAAAACTGCCGCCGATCTCGCGGGCGCTCGTTCCGGCAACTGCTTCTCATCGCCCAGCACTTGATTCAAAATACGGCTCAGTCCGTGAATCCACTTGCACGCCTGACTCTGCCCAAGCCCAAACAAAAGTCCTTGCACTGTCCAGGTCGAATACAAGCGAAAGTACACCAGAATAAACAACCGCTTGTCGGCACTGCTCGACAACTCGGCATGATGCATCGGGAACGAAGAAGCCGTCGTCGCCACCGCAATACGTCAGTTAAATGGGATTAAGAAAGCCTTGAATGCTCATACGTCCTTGAGGAAAACCAACCCGTTTAGTCGAGCTTCTCAATGTCAGAATTCCATCGATTTCCTAATGCAGCACCACCCGATTTTCGACCCCTTTATATTTCTCAGCCTCAGTTCAGTGACGTTTCCCATACTCCAACCTGGTATCGCCCCACCCTTTCTCACGAGCATGGGGTCTATGTGATGCTGCTGATGTCTTTTTTAACAGGTGCTGCTGCACAGCAGTGGACACTCGCGACTAGCCTAGCTCTGGTTTGTGCCTTCGCTGGGTTTCAAGCAGAACATCGCTTGGTATTACAAATTAAGCAGCGGTGTAGTTTGAAACCTCGGTTTGTGCTCTGGGGCAGCATTTACGCTGGGTTATCTTTGGGCATGGCAGCTTATCTGTATTGGCAAGTATCGCTGCTGCTGTGCGCCATCATTAGTAGACTCTGGCACTGGAATTGATTGTCCCCTATCACCGCTATCGCCTTTAGCGTCGTGCTGCTCAAATTTGGCTTGATCCTGGCAGCACGCGAATGGTATCAAACCACCCAGATTCAAAATGTCGCTTTTCTAGAAACCTGCCGCCCTACTATTCTTAGCCATTACAGCGGTCTCTCTACTGCCAATGCATCTTTCCACAACAGTTTAGGAGCAGTGTGGGATTTAGTTTATTGCACAGCACTGCTAATTGCGTTCAGTTGGATGCATTCGCTAGCAGAGTTAGACTAATAGAGAACGGCAGCCTTTCCAGGCTATTCCATATTGTGTCCGCCCTGACTTACTTCATACAAGAACCAGATACGCTTTTCAGTCTCATCTAGAATTTCCTGTAAAAGATTACTAGTCGGTGTATCGCGATTCTCTTCAGTAATCTCGATCGCAACTCGCTGCTTCTCAGCCATGTGTCGATTATCATCAATGAGATTTTGAATCATCTCCTCTGGTAACACAAAATCGTCATTGTCATCTACGATACCTTGCAATTGGCTGATGTGGGTAATGCTACGAATCGTTGTGCCGCCAATACGGCGGATTCGCTCGGCTAAGGGATCGATCGAATCAAAAATAGACTCGGCTTGCTCGTCCAGCATCAGGTGATAGTCACGAAAGTGAGAGCTTGCCAGATGCCAATGATAATTTTTGGTTTTAACGTAAAGGGCAAAAGAATCAGCCACAAGTGGATTAACCGCTTCAACTACTGCCTGAACTTCTTCTGGCTTTAAATCGGTGGGGGTTGCGAGTTGTTTAGGAGCAGGAAACGACTTGACTCTATTCGGCTGATCTGATTTGCTAACTGCCGCTGATTTGCTAGTCGCTTTAGTGGCAACCTGGTTCGACGCGTTCGTAGCCATGACGCCATTCCTCTGAGTGGATAACAATACATTTAGGCGAATTCTATCGAGGATTAGGTGGGTTCTTTATCCCTCTCCAGACAGAATCAAGCCAAGTTGACTCGTAGTCCCTCACGATAGATTTGAGGGGGCACTCAAATCGACAAAAACCATCTTTAACACGATCGCCCCAAAGAAACCCACTGCAAACGGAGAAAGGCTTGTATTCACAGCGATTTCTGGGCGAGTCAGCCACAGTCCGGTGGATAAGTGGATGAGTCCATAGAACTGAGTGTGAATCATGCCGGCGGAATGGCTGTAACAACCACCGCCGCTAACGTTTTAGTTAACACCTAAACGGGTGAGTTTCCCTTTTCGGCGTTGCTGGAAAGCAGGATGATTTGGAACGAAGTTTCAAATCATTCAGCATCATTTTCATCCGGTTGTTGAGCAACGCCCCCTTTTTTGATTACTTACAGAGAGATTTTGCGGCTTCGACGATCGCCTTGGCATCAATGTTTGCTGCGCGCAGCAGTTCTTCTGGTTCACCCGATCCCGGCAGATCTCGCACAGCGAGATGGAGCACTTGTAATTTCGGTCCTGTGTAGCAAGATGGTTGATCAGCCCCAGCAAATGCCTGAAGCACAGCCGAGCCTAGACCTCCCTCGATCCAGTGATCTTCGACGGTAATGATCTTGCCATCTGTATCTTGAGCGGCGTGGAAAAGCGTTTCAGTATCGATCGGCTTAACAGAGTAAAGGTCAATCACTCGTGCAGTGATCCCTGCTTGTTTGAGTTGGTCGTAAGCTTTCAGCGCTTCATGCAGAGTCACACCTGCCCCAATCACCGTCACCTGATCCTGATCAGACCTGCGAAGCACTTTGCTGCCACCGATCGGAAACGCTTCAGCGGAGCTATACAGTACTGGGGTTTTCATCCGCGTCGTTCGCAGATAGACGATCCCCTGCTGATCCGCCATTTCAGCCACCAGTTTTGCCGTCTGATTGGCATCGCAGGGGTAGAGAACCGTGCTACCCCAAACAGCGCGCAGAGAAGCGATATCCTCTAATGCCATTTGAGAGGGTCCATCTTCCCCGATCGAGACGCCTGCATGGGAACCCACTAGTTTGATGTTAGCCCGAGAAATTGCCGCCATTCGCACAAAGTCATAGGCACGACTCAAGAAAGCGGCAAAAGAAGAAGCAAACGGTTTATATTGCCGCACCTGTAGCCCAACCGCTGCCGCAACCAGTTGCTGTTCAGCAATGAACATCTCAAAGTAACGTTCCGGGTAGGCGTTAGCAAACTCTTCAGCATGAGTGGAGTTGCTAACTTCTCCATCCAGGGCAACAACCTCAGGTCTGCTAGCTCCCAGTGCTTTCAAAGCATCCCCATAAGCTTTACGAGTGGCAACGGATTCTCCCACTGGATACGTTGGCAATTGCAGTGCTTGAGCAGTTTTTGGGACAGTCGGCTGTTTCTGCTGATCCGGCTTGTGCACTTGAACTGTCCGATCATGATTGCCACCTAATTCATGGATAGCTTGCGTTGCTTGATCCGGTTTTAAGGCTTTACCATGCCAACCATTGATGTTTTCAAAGTCCGAAAATCCTTTGCCCTTAATGGTTTGTGCCACAATTACAGTGGGGCGATCGCAAGTGGTTACCGCGGCTCCTAATGCCCGATCAATTTGGTTCAAATCATGTCCATCAATGGCGATCGCATGCCAACCAAACGCCTGTGCCCGCTCCACATAAGCCTGAATATCCCAACCCAGTGTGGTCTGTCCCGTTTGTCCTAAACGGTTTACATCAATCATTGCAATTAAATTGTTGAGACTATAATGTGAGGCATGATCAAACGCCTCCCAAACAGACCCCTCTGCCATTTCACTGTCGCCCAATAGCACCCAAACTTTATAAGGGTGCTGATCCAGATATTTGCCTGCTAAAGCTAATCCCACACCAATCCCGAGTCCCTGCCCCAATGAACCGGTCGCCACATCCACCCAGGGCAATGCTGGAACCGGATGTCCCTGCAATCGGCTACCAAACTTGCGGAGTGACATCATCTCATCATCGGAAATGACACCTGCGGCTTTGTAGCTGGCGTACAGCAATGGCGCGGCATGTCCCTTCGACAGAATTAAGTGATCGTTTGTCCCATGGCCAGGCTGATCAAAGTCGTAATGAAAATATTTGCAGAGAAGGGTAGCCACCAAATCAGCAGCCGACATCGAGGACGTAGGATGACCGGAACCCGCTTCCGTCGTACAGCGAATACTATCTATACGCAGTTGTTGCGCCAGCTCATGCCATTGGTGTATTTGATTCTGAGTTGCCATAATTACATGCCTGAGCATTAATCCGAATTTTCACAGCCATCTACCAGAGGATCAAGAATCTGTTTGAGATTAAGCCTAATGATTCAGCCATCAGATTGCGTCTCTCTATTGAAAGAAAGCAAGTGACTGTTCTCGTTGCAAAATTCAGCGCTCTATGTCCTGAAATTGCATGAAGCGGCGTGTACGACAGCTGTTTCTGAAAAAGCCAAACCAGATTGGATGCGTCAGGCTATAGATAGAGGCAGAAGATTGGATCTGGCTGCTAGTCTTAACTTACGCTAGGTATCCTTTAAAGCAAAACCGACACGATAGGGAAATAACAATGTCTGATACCTCTCAATCTGATACCACTCAAGCAACTGATCTGGAATCCACAATTCATCTCTTACAACAAAATCTGGCTTCTGCTGATCCAGTCGTTGCGATCGTTTTGATCGAACGTTGGGAAAAGCAACTTCAGGAGACTGAAATTTTTGGGGATCTTGGCGAACTCAAACAGGCTGTTTTAAGCGGCAATATCAGTGATATTTCAAAACTGCTGAAAGCACTGGGGCAAGAGACGTCTGCTGCAGCGGCTGAGATCGAGGATGAATCCGCCGAAATGGCGGCAAAGATTGAGGAAATGGGCAAGTTATTAGCTCAAGCAGGCAATACTTTGAAGTGACGCTGAGGAGTGTCGTAGATTAAATTGCACAGACAGAAGGCTGGAAATATGGATAAACAAACAATTTATGAAATTGGCGACAAAGTGCAGGCTGGGGATGGTCGAATTGGGGTTGTGATTGATGCCGACCGTATTCCCCTTCACCAAAGCCTCCTAAATGCTCAAAAGATCGTGGTGAGGTTTCCAGACCAGTCCACTTTAGAAGGGATGGCGGAAAATTTTAAAGCAGTCAATGATAAACCATTTGGCAAAGTTGGCTCCTGAAATTGGTTGAGGATCTCCACCCTGGGATAGCTTTTCTCAGTAATCGCCAATCTATTCCTGAGTATTGCAATCGGCTGGAACGAGATCGCCTCATTGAACTTAAACCCTAGACTGCCATTGAGTGCGGTGAATGCTTATCATGTTGCGACAGGGTCTCAACCAAAGAGAACGTGGGTTTACTGCGTTTCGCTCAGGTGAGGATTCGACAATGAGATTGTTTATCCTATGATTGACAGGATATTGAGGCAGCTGACAAGGAGGTGATGGACTTTTTACAAAGCTAACTTCTGGTAGAGAAGAAGTTGAAAGCATTGAGCTAGCCTTTTCACAACATAATCAGTACCCAATTGCTTTCGGGCATAAGGAAAGCACCAATATTGATTGGATAGGGGCACTTAATGAGGAGGTCTAAACAATGACAAATGCTTACAAAATCCGGTTGATAAACGAAACTGAGGGAATTGATCAAACCGTAGAAGTTCCTGAAGATGCTTATATTCTTGAAACGGCTGAAACTCAAGGGATGGAGCTACCCTATTCCTGTCGTCAGGGTGTTTGTTCGACTTGTACAGGCAAAATAGTTGAGGGTTCGGTGGATCAATCAGAGGGGTCTTATCTGGATGAAGATCGTATGGCTGAAGGCTATGTGCTGATTTGTATTGCTCATCCCACTTCAGATTGCACGATCGAAACTCATAAGGAAGAAGAAGTAGCGACGTAACCGATGATCGGTCTTTGTCGGCTGCGGTGCCCTTCCCTTCTCCTCACGACTGTAGGATGTCATCCGCCCCAGAAGGCAATTTTAGGCGGTCTGAGATTCCTGAATGCTGATTGGTACTCGATTCTGAAAGGGCAGCTTGGTAGTGCCTTTTCGTAAAAGGCAGAGATAATTATGAGTAGCTATCATGGTCTAGTCATTCTGCATCTGTGAATCTCAGTCCTCTCGTACGAAGCCTTATCTCCTCTGTCCCAACTGCAGCTCGGACGACATCATGAAAAATGGTGAAACACAACGCGGCAAACAAAACTACAAGTGCCGGAATTGTGGTCGTCAGTTTGTCGAAAATCCGCAGTGGAAACCCAAAGAGCGGGATACCTTTGCTTTGATTGATCGAATGTTGCTCGAACGCATGCCACTGGCAGGCATTGCCCGCGTGCTCCAGTTGTCAGAAAGTTGGTTGTAATAACGTGAATGCGTGCTATGCCGAAGTGCTACAACAGGCAAGGGTCGTTGCCAAAACAACGTCCCGCCTCGTGGTTCAGATGGATGAATTATAGTCATTCGTTGATGATAAAGGCAATAAACAATGGGTCTGGTTAGCGATCAATGGGAAGACTCGTGAAATTAGCGGGTGTCATGTTGGCGATCATTCTGCCGAGTCAGCACAAGCGTTGTGGGACTCTCTACCGCGGCGATATCAACAATATGCTCGTATCTACACTGACTATTGGGAAGCTTATGCCTGTGTGCTACCGAGCAATCAACATTTTGCAGTTGGCAAAGAGTCTGGTTCAAGCAATCAGATTGAGCGGGTGAATAACACTCTACGCCAACGCATCTCACGCTTGGTTAGACAAAGCTTATCGTTCTCGAAGAAGTTGGATAATCACATTGGAGCGATTTGGAACTTCACTCATCACTACAACCAAAAGATTCGAGAGAAACTGCAACACAAACAAATGGTTTATTTTCCTCTATCCCTTACGTAATGACACTACCTCTTTTTCCATGTCATCGCTGATTTATTAGTCCATCCCATTGCCTGGCATCAAATCGCCTTAATGGTTGTGCTATTCCTAATCGGACTGTTACTCAATCTAGTTTCCTGGCAATGGGTGCGAGAACGAAGCCATGGCAACCGCTTCCAGAAAGGACCCCTGATTTTGTAATCAAATTTCACTGACGACCGGATTGCTTTTGGTATTAGCAATCTCCGCTCTCTGGAGCGGATGGCTCTAGGTACACATATTTTTCAACTGATTCAGGTTAGTGTGCTCTAGCTGTTGTTGACTGGATTAAAAGATTTCTAGCAAACAAATTACCCGCTGGCTGAGCGGAGTCTCAGCCAGCTTTTGCCCTGAGCGAAGTCGAATGACTATAACATCAGGCAAGTTGAATACCTGCCCCTTGGCTTAGTTGTGCTCACTCTCTCTCCATTCATTGCTGCTAAGCTGCGTGCGGGGTGTCCTGCCGAAAAGCCATCCCCTGATTTAAAATGCTTCTCAAAATAGAATAATCTGAAAGAGAGATTATCCACCTTTGCAGCTCAGCTATTGCAATCCTTACAAGATTTTCAGCTGGGTTATCAAAACGAGCAAACAATCCGGATAAGCAGGTTCTTTCACGTTAAAAATTCTCTAGATTTGTAAAACTACATCGTAAAAAGTTGTTCTATGTGTGCTTCGCTCAATAACAGTCGCTTAACAGACCTATTTCAAGTTTCCCCAAAACTGATCCAACCCTTGTAGGCTAGAAAAGCCGACTTTTTGTTCAATAGTGCTTGATTCATGCAAAAGACCCACGCCTTCGCAATCCTTGTTCCCGTCCCAGAGAACCATCTGATCTCAGGGATGGAGGCGATCGCAGCCCAATTCGACTCGGATGATCTGCCGCCTGAGCACCTCCCCAAAATTGCCTTTGGCAGCATGGACTTTGAATTGTTTGGAGAGGTCGAAAAGCTGCGGGACAGTCAGGCGATCGAGGTCTTCATCTATGCCTCTCATGCCAAAGGCGATCAACCCTTGAACCCGGAAGTGACCTGGCGAGGACTCTACGTAGGCTATGTGGGATCGCGTCGAGGTCGCTATCCCGGTAAAGCGATGTATCGCCCTAAATCGACTGTGACCGACGCCCCAACCTGGGCGGTGTTTTGGGAGATTCAAGAATTAGAACAGCTTAAAACGCCGATTCCGATTGGAAGCTTGCGAGGGAAGAATAAGAAAACCAATTTTCAAGCGCGATTCATTCCAGAAGGTCCTGTTCTGATTGATTATCCTTGATCCTGCTAATAATTTGATTCGTACCGAAGAGAACCCCGATGAAAATTGCAACCTACAATCTCCGGTGTGGAGGAAAACAAGATCAGCGCGTCCACTGGACTCAGCTTTTTGAAGTTGCAAACCCTGATATTTTTCTAGTACAGGAAACTTGCCCACCGGAACAATCTGTTACCCAGCAATTCTGGGAGATTCACCAAAATCAGCTGAAGTGGGTCGGGGTGGGGAATCATTCCTGGGGCAGTGCGGTATTTGTGCGATCGGGAACGGTCAATGAGATCACAGTTCCTGAGTTTGAGGGAAATGTAGTTGGGGTGGAGGTCGAAGGGTTTGCCTGGTCGCCTATGCGGGAACGGAGGTTGCGGGTCTTCAGTATCCATGCTCCAGCGCCTTATAAACCCTCAATCAATCGAATTCTTGATTGGATCGCCAGTCTCTCTGGTGATTGCGACTTACTGATTGGGGGGGATTTTAACCTGACCGTTGGCGTCCGGCACCCCACCGAAAAGCAACAAGATCAAGATTTATGGTTATTGGAGCGATTGCGCAAAGAGTTTGGCTTGATCAGTTGTTGGCAGGCGGCGAACCCAAATCGTAATCTCACCCAAACCCTGCGATGGAGCCGGGATAAAACGACAGTCTACCACTGTGATGGCATTTTTGTTCCAGCTGCCTGGTATCGCTATCTGGATAAGTGTGTCGTCCTAGCATCTCCAGTATGGGAAGAATTGAGTGACCATAGTCCGGTGGTGGCAAGCTTTTCTGAAGAATCAGAACCTGCTGCTCTAGCGGATCTGTCCCAATCTGATCGGGGTCTTCTTTCTCCTCCCCTGTCGTAGTTTACTGCGGTCATCAGGCTGAGAAACGGTTCAAACTCTGTGGCGATCGTGGCTATTCCTGACTCATTTTCTTAGATTGGACACCCAGTATCTTATCTAAAGCAGGCATTACTTCTGAAGCTGTAGCCAAAGCATTTTGATGATCGATCGTTGCTTTGACGAGCTTGCCCAGCGACTGAATCACCTGTTTCGCCCGTTCCAATTCTTCTCCAGATAGCAAATCACCAGAAACTAAACTTTGCAGCACCGTGCGATAGTCGCCCATCTCTTGAACAATCTTTTGCCTGCGTTCCAGAGCAGTAATCAGTTCTTTCAACGGTTTGATCAGTTCTTCTGGATCTTGAGCGATTTCTGCCAAACTGGCTTCTTTCACACCCTGCTTGGGCTGGGCTTCGCTCTCTGCTTGCCGAGTTGGGGTTTCTGCGATCGCCTTTGCCTGGGAATCGGGCTTCTTGTCCATGTCTACCTGTTGTAAATACCGCTAGTTATCATAACCAGCTTACTGGCATTAGCTACGAAACGACCGGGCGTTGCGGCAACTGATGACCAAGACTCAGCTTTCTCAAAATTCTCCCCCAAGACTGTACGGGTTAAATGCCAACATCTTTGGGCACTTTCTCTGCAGCGGTGCCGTTACCGCACGAGTTCGTAATAGGGTTCAAATTCGGTTCTTTCACAAATCCTGCCAAGCTTCTGATATTCGCGTTTCATGGACAAGATCAAGTGTTTCATCTGGATAGGGCTACCCTCTTCGGCAGCTCGAAAGGCAGCGGTAAGAGCCACGTTTTTGATATTGCCTCCAGTGATTTTGAATTTGCTTGACAGGAACTCAAAGTCTATATCGTTGAATCGGGGAGCCTGAGGAGGAAACATCCTCTGCCAAATTTGCAGGCGATCGGCTTCGGTGGGAAAAGGAAATTCAATGCTGAAATGCAGTCGTCGGATAAATGCTGGATCGATGTTTTTGCTCAGATTGCTTGCCAGGATGATGATGCCTTCGTATTCTTCAACCCGTTGCAATAGATAGTTGGTTTCGATATTAGCATAGCGATCGTGGGCGTCTTTGACATCGGCACGCTTGCCAAACAAGGCATCAGCTTCGTCAAAAAAGAGAATGGCATTACTTTTTTGAGCTTCTTGAAAGACCTGACTGAGATTCTTTTCAGTTTCGCCGATGTACTTGCTGACCACGAGAGAGAGGTCGATTTTGTAAAGATCCAGTCCTAGCTCTCTGGCAATGATTTCGGCACTAAGGGTTTTACCAGTACCAGAGTCACCCCTAAATAAGGCGATCGCGCCTTTCCCTAAACTCAATCGCTGGTCAAAGCCCCAGTCAGTATAGACTCGCTTGCGATGGCGCACCTGCTGACAGAGTTCCTGTAACTGCGCCAGGGTATCTTTGGGCAGTACTAAGTCTTGCCACGATCGTCGGGGAGTCACTTTTTGAGCCAGGGTAGCCAGGTTGTGGCTCGATTCGGCACGGCACCCGACCAGCAGGTCAGACTGGGTAAGGCGATAGGGAGTCCCTTGTTGCAGATGAGCGTGGGTTTCGGCATGGGAGATCGCCTGTTGGATTTGCCCAGGAGTAAATCGAAACGCACTGGCGAGGTAACCGAGATGCAGGTCAGCGTCTGTAGATTTTTGACTGAGACAGCGTTGCCAGATGTGCTGGCGCGATCGCTCGTCGGGTAAGGGTAGCTCGATTTGAATAAATTGATAGCGATAGGACGTAGGCTGCCAGGACGTTTGACTGGCGACAAAAACCAGCCCCTTCAATTGCTCGATTTCGAACTCGATCTGACGGATTGCACTGAGGTGGGCGGCATCGGCTAACAGGTCATGCCAACCGTTGAGATAGATCAGGCTGCGGTAAAGACGAGCCTCCCGGAAAGCAAGGGTGAGTAAGGTCTGGAAGGGGTGTTCTGCTTTGAGTAAGGCGGGTAAGTCCACGACCAGGAGTGGTCGCTTTTTGACTCTGGCGATCGCCTGGGCACAGGTTTGTTTGCCAACGCCAGCAGAACCGTGCAGCAGACAGATGCAAGCTGTGTGGCTAGTATCGAGGGTAATGAGGTGCTGGAGCGCAGTCTGAACGGAGTCGGGCAGGAACAGGTCGTTGAGGGTTTGCTGGGTGACGATTTGCTGGGCGAACGGTCGGGGGGTGCAGAGCCGAGCATCAGGCCGATCGCTGCCTAATAAAAATTCGGTGATGCGATCGTCGAGTTTGAGGGAATGGCTGAGGAGTGGGGAGGGGCGATCGGTGGGATCTTCGTGGAGTAGCAGCAAATGATGTTTAAGCAAGGGTGAGTCTGGGAGAAAGGCGGCTCGGGCGCTGACCTGTTCGGCTAGAGAATAGCAGAATAAGCGGAGCGCTAACTCAATGGAGGGACGTTTGCGAGTAACATCATCTTGCAGATAGGCGTAGAGCCGCTGATAGCGCAGGTCAATTTCTGGGGCGATCGCCAATAGCAGTAGGTCGGTTTCAAATAGGCTTAAGTCAAATACTTTTTGCAGGTAGGGCAACCGCAAAATGACGCCAGTCGATGGAGTTTCAGCAACTCGTGATTGGATTTCCGCATGCAGTTTTCTAACGTTGGTTTGGGAGTCAGCCCAGATTTGATTCAGGGGTTCATGTCGCTCTGAGATTGAGCGATCGATCTCGTCATCGGAGATGTATAACCCTTGAAATTCAACCGGGTTATTTTGCTGACGCGATGCGCGAAATTGCTGTACTGCCTTTTTGATGAGCACATCAAGGCGGTGCAGTTCATCCTGGAGGTGTGCGAGGTTAGTAGTGTAGGGGTCCACGACTGAATCTTCTCGATTTAATTTCTCAACTTGATTCATTTACCACTTGTTCAGCCATTTCTCAGTAGCTGGGTGCAATTCAATATAACAATAGGCAATCCGCCCGCATCTGTTAAACTATAAGCACAGGTAGCTGAGCTTAGGGTTTGCAAGGTTAAGTGTCATGATCACAACTGCAAAAAAACTAACTCTGAATGAATATCTGGCTTATGACGATGGAACAGACAGCTGTTATGAATTGATAGATGGCGAACTTGTTGAAATACCTCCAGAAACTGATAGAAACAACTTGATTTCTCTCTATTTTCTGGCAGAATTTCTCAAGTTTTTCCCGCTTCGCCTAATTCGTCATAAAGATACAGAAATTGTGGTTACAGGAAATCGGCTTCGGGTGCGCCTGCCAGATTTAATGATTTTGGCTGATGAATTGTTTGCTGCCATTGGGGGTAAAAGAGCCGCGGTGACTCAGGATATGCCGTCTCCCATGCTAGTGGTCGAGGTGGTGTCCTGACTGCCTGACACATCTTAATCAATGGAAAGCAGATCACGGCTTGCGGGATAAAGAACGAATCCGAGTAAACCAAATCTGGTCATAAAAATCTCGTTCAGCCCGATTCGAGGCAAAACAAGGTTCTGGGTCTTGCGGGAGCAAGGGGCGTGGAGACAGGAGTTGTCGTCCTTTATGGACTCTGCCAGGGGTGGGTACAAACTAGCTACTAGATACTGCCATGTTCTAGAACTCGCCACAGCAATGGCGCAGCACGTCCACAGCAAACAACGGACAGGTGAATCATGCCATAGCGGTTCCACAACACGGTGGTGTTGTGGGCAAGATACAGACGATGATGTCTCCATCACCAGTGGCAGAGACATCCGGCTAACCCGCACCCGTGGATTGCCCAAAAAACGTCGCCATCGTCGCTCCACACTTTGCGCTTGCATGGCTCGGCTGGGCACATAGGGTTCCCAGGCAGGCAGCCTCAACTACCCGCTACAGATTAAAGCGCTCACCATCCATGCCAGGTGAATAAACTTGCCTTCAAATCTTACTAGAATTTGACAAGTATTCATTGTCTGGCAACGATTATAAGCATTAATACCAATTCCTAAAGTCTGTTTTACAAATTCTCGTAGGGGCGTACGCCCCTACAGACGGTCATCTGTAATGATATCTTTTGGAAGTGGTGTAACAGACCTCTTTGAACAGTGAATGCTTGTTGTCTCAGGACATCCATTTCGCTCAGTTCACTACGTCGAATAGCAGGAGCTTGCTAGGAAGAATCCATTACAAAGAACTGGCATCCACTTTTTTCATCCGATGATAAGCAAACGTACCCCGCACTGCATTAATAAACGCCAGCGTGATGAAGATAGATACAATCAGCCCAGCCCCAGGCTGCGCTCCAGCGGCAACTTGCATATAGATTCGCTCTGCAATATAAACCACCAAACCTGCCACTGCCGCCACTCGCGACATCTGGTAGATACCCCAGGCGATCGCCCCAAAGATACCTGCATCAATTAATGCCCAACCATTGATTGGAACCCCTGACGGCAAAACTCCGACAATTGACGCGATCGCAAGCAGCGCGGTCATGCCAGTGACAAAGCAAGCTGCCCAGGTGCCCATCCGAGCCACCTTCTGAGCATCACTGAGGGTTTCGATCGGGGGCAAAAAGTTATTAGGTTTCTGAGGACGCTTCGATTGAGATGCCATGGTTAAGCTCCTAAAATGAAATTTTGATTTCAATCCCATTGCAGCAATAAATCGAGAAGATCTCGGATCGCTCCAAACTTTTTTTGAGAAGGACAGGAGTGGGTATTGCACTTTGATTGAAGTCAGCGCCATGCGACGCCTTTTCACCTATCGCCCGGTTTATGGAAGGTTATGCACAGCCCAAAAATCGATCGATCTAGCTTCCAATCGATTACGAATCCACCACCTGGAGAATTGCTGAGAACACCCCCGATCGTTTCGGGTCAAGTCCGCGCTGCATCTCGACATCCGCAATCCCTGAAACGGGTTTTGCCATCAAAAGTAAGCGGTTCATCCCGCCTCAGTCCCCGTCCCCGTGCGATCGTCTGCAATCCCTGCAAGGTTTCTCGCAGCGGTGATGCACTAGTAACCGTTCATCCCGGCGACCAAAACTGTTGAAGATCGGGGCATATCCAACAGTTAAAAGCCCCACATTGCCATTGGATTGGGCAATTTGGACACCCCACTTGCCACCACTGGCGAGGGTGGCTCCCGCAAATTGCAAGAAGTGGCGACGGTGGATGGGGCGTATAGTAGGGGTTCAATGAAGGGAGATCGAAAATCATTCTGAAAAGTCGTAGCATTATTCGTGAACAATGCTGTTTTCTTTACCAGATTTTCCAACCTCTGTTGCTGGCGCATTGAAGGCTATAAAGATCTCTCAGTCTGAGCCAAGGAAACAGATGCAAAAGCGTAGATCGAAGCATCGACACAGGATATTGAAGCGGCTGCATCGATTGAGTCTGGTGTGGTGTCAACGGGGTTCTGCCAACACCATCAATAGGTTTGCATCTGTTCCTGGTACAAGAGAGATATCGTAATTAAATGTAGATGGGCAAAGAGCTATGCCCATCCTACCCTGCTCTATCACAACAAAAGGGAGAACGGTTAAGGGCCATCTGTTGTACTTCTAGGTAGGGTTTTGATCCAAAGAAGCGGCTCCTGAGCAATTGGCTGTAGATCCACTGAGGTTAGCAGACTACTCCAGTCATCCTGTAAGCGTCGGTCTTGAGGATTGGTAAGGCGGAATTGTGCCAGGGTTGACAGCGCATCATGCCAGAGCCCTTGACGGGCAAAAACGATGGGGCGATCGCGTAACGGAGTTTGGTTGAGCATCGTTCCTAGAGAGGAAGGGGGCTTTCTTCGCTGTACCCAACTCTCAACCACCATGCTAGAAATGGGATCATCTGGGTCACAAGATACAACCATGCTCCAATGATAAAAGCGATCGACTTTTAGCTCAGGTACTTCTGGGGGCAACCGAATTCCAACCACTCCAGGCTGATTTGGTGGAGCAAACGTGGTGTGATAGAGAATGTTGTACTGATCGTCCGACAACCAAAATTCTGCAACCTTGGCTTGAGATGAGGGAATGTAGACAAAGAAGGTAGGACGAGCTGCAATTGTAGATGCAGTACAAATCACGTCACTTTTAGCAAAGGGTAGGAGGGGAGTTAAGAAGACTGAACCATAGGGACATCCTTCTTTGCTTCGCAACCTGTCCACGGGAAACCTGTCACCAGGAAATGCGGTAGGAGCTAGAGTTCCTTGAGGGTTAAATACCACCCGCTCTCTAATCGAAGTCGGTTGTTGAATGGGGCGAGGTTGTTCTGCACTGAAAGTGGATGAGAGTGTTGTAGAGGTGTCTTTAACGACAGACGGGTTGCTAGCGAATGAGTTGCTAGCCCCAGTGTCAGAATGACAGGGATAGTTGCAGAGGCAAGAAATAGGTTGTTACTCATAGACCTATGGCGATTAAAGAATACGCTCAAACCATAATCAACGACTACAACAAAGTCATGCTAACTTATGTATTCACAGTCAGATTTGCGGGATAATATCATACCTCTAAAAAGTTATCTTTCAGATCTGCCGGATAACACCCAAATACTCGAGTTATCCAGCCGCATTGATCCTTCACCCTCGCTTAGGTTAAGTCTGCAATAAAGACTGGGGAACGATCATTATTCAGCAACAGCAATCCCTTGGATACTGACACCCCAGACTTCCGAGGTTTTTGAAAACATCGCGGGTCTCAATCCATTTCCATCAGCATGAGCCGCGACTCTTTCGGTCAAGGCACCATTGGAGGACTCATTTGCCGATCGCAGTTCTCATTGGCTCTGTTTGTCTGCCCATTGGCTGCAAGCACGTATTCACTTTTCCCGATCGCGAAACATACCAGGATGCATTCGGTTGTCGTTTGGAAAAAAGTGGACAATGCCCACTGGACACCGCCCACTTTTTTACGGATGCCACCCGATCTCAGTAAGAACTCATGCTGAATTTTGCGTTATTTGGATAGCGCTGTCTAACCGATCGTAACCAACGGCGGTTCTGGCTTTGGGTGTTTGGGCACCGAGGCTATGCCAGAGCCTCGATATGCTAGAGCATACATCTCTTCGAGATCTCGCATCAAAGGATAGCGCGGGTTAGCCCCGGTGCATTGGTCATCAAACGCCTGTTCTGCCATCTCTTCAATGTGCTCGAAAAATGCCTGCTCCTCCCCTCCCAACACATCTTTAATTGTGTGGGGGATATCGAGTTGGGCTTTGAGTGCTTCCACGGCTGCCACCAGATTTTCGACTTTCTCTTCCAGTGTCACACCTCCCAGTCTCAGGTAGTCTGCAATTTGGGCGTAGCGCTGCTTCGCATGAGGATATTTGTATTGCGGGAAGATGGCTTGCTTGAAAGGCACATCTGTAGCGTTGTAGCGAATCACATGGGAAATCATCAATGCATTGGCTAGCCCATGGGGAATATGGAAAGTAGAACCCAATTTGTGTGCCATCGAGTGACAAATACCGAGGAATGCATTGGCAAACGCCATACCTGCGATCGTGGCAGCATAGTGTACCTTTTCACGCGCTTCCGGATCGTTAGCTCCTTCTCTGTAAGCGCGGGGCAGATACTTGAACAAAAGATCGATCGCTTCTAGGGATAGCCCTTCGGTAAACTCGGTCGCAAGCACTGATACGTAAGATTCCAGTGCATGGGTGAGCGCATCGACCCCGCCGTAGGCTGTCAGTTTTTTAGGCATGTGCAACACCAGTTCTGGATCGACGATCGCCATGGTGGGAGTGAGCGAATAGTCTGCCAGTGGATATTTGATGTCAACCCGATCGTCTGTCACCACAGCAAATGGGGTAACTTCTGATCCGGTGCCCGAAGTTGTCGGAATTGCCACCATAATCGCCTTATGTCCGAGTGGTGGGAGTTCATATACTCGCTTACGAATATCCATGAACCGCATCGCCAGTCCATCAAATTCAACTTCGGGATGTTCATACATTAGCCACATCACCTTGGCTGCATCCATGGGTGAACCGCCACCAATGGCAATGATGACATCGGGTTGATAGCTCCGCAACAGCGCCAGCCCTTTGCTGACATTCGATAGAGTTGGGTCGGGTTCCACTTCGTGGAACACATCATGTTTCACACCCAACGCATCCAGAACATTGGTAATTTTATCGACTAAACCCAGGTCAAACAAGGGTTTGTCGGTGACAATAAAGGCCCGTTGTTTGTCCGCCAATTCTCGCAAGGCGATCGGCAAGCAGCCGTATTTGAAATACACCTTGGGGGGCACCCGAAACCATAGCATATTTTCTCGTCGCTCAGATACCGTTTTGATGTTGAGCAAATGGTGGGGAGCGACATTATCCGACACCGAGTTGCCGCCCCAGGTGCCACAGCCCAGTGTCAGCGATGGATCGAGTTTGAAGTTGTAAAGATCCCCGATCGCCCCTTGAGAAGAAGGCGTATTAATCAGCACCCGCGCCGTTTGTACATGATTTTCAAAGTAGGCAATTTGTTCGCGATGCATCGGGTCGATGTAGAGCACCGAGGTATGTCCCCGCCCACCAAATTCCACCAATTGCCGAGCTTTTTCAACGGCTTGTTGGAAGGTACCGGCGCGATACATTGCCAGAATTGGCGACAGTTTTTCATAAGCAAAGGGTTCATCGCGATCGATTGCCTCGGTTTCCCCCACTAAGACTTTGGGCAAAGTGCAGGGTACGGGATTGTGGAGATCGGGCACAGGATGCTGATCCAATTGCCATTCCATACACACCAGACCAATGCCTGCCAACTGGGCAATTTGCTCAACCGACTGTCCCACGATCGCTGGATTCAGCCTACCATCCACCAGAATAATTTCACCCACCTTTGCCTTATCTTCTGGACTCAGGAAATAGGCACCGCGATTGATAAATTCTTGCTTGACTTGTTCGTAAATCTCATCCACCACAATGACTGACTGTTCCGAAGCGCAGATCATGCCATTGTCAAAGGTTTTGCTCAGCAGAATAGAACTAACTGCCGTTTGGATGTCCGCCGTTGCATCAATCACCGCAGGGGTATTGCCTGCCCCCACACCCAGTGAGGGATGTCCTGAAGAATAAGCGGCTTTCACCATGCCCGGTCCACCTGTTGCCAAAATCAATTTGACATCGGCATGTTGCATCAATGCCTGCGACAGTTCAACCGTGGGTTCATCAATCCAACCGATGATGTGTTCTGGTGCCCCTGCGGCGATCGCAGCTTCTAGCACCACTCTGGCAGCGGCGATCGTGGCTCTCCTAGCACGGGGATGGGGTGAAAAGATAATGGCATTGCGCGTTTTGAGCGCCAACAATGCTTTGAAAACCGTGGTAGAAGTCGGATTCGTCGTTGGAATAATCCCAGCCAGAATCCCCACTGGCTCAGCAATTTTCTGGATCCCAAACGTGGGATCTTCTTCAATCACACCACAAGTTTTTTCGTGTTTGTATTTGTTGTAAATGTATTCCGAAGCAAAGTGATTCTTAATCACCTTATCTTCTACAATGCCCATACCCGTTTCATTGACTGCCAATTTTGCTAATGGAATACGTTCTGAATTGGCAGACAATGCAGCTTTCTGGAAAATGCGATCGACTTTCTCTTGACTATAGGTCGCAAATTGTTCTTGATCCGCTTTGACTTGTTGGATCAGGTCTTCCAGTTCTTGAATATTGGTGACTTTCATAGTAATCTTCCTGGCTTCTTGCTGAATGAGAGAGTGAGGGATTTTAGGGTTTGGGAAGTTGGGGTTAGGGAGGGGAAATGAGTGGTCAAGCAAACTGAGTTTGAGGTTTGGGATTTTGACTCCTGACTCCTGACTCCTGCCCCTTAGCTGCTAACCACTAATCCCCGTTGCTTGAAAATATCAACCACCTGCTGAACCTCTTCGGGTGTTGGCTCTGGTGTATTGGTTAGTTGGTAGTCGTAACCCAACTGCTTCCACTTGTATTCGCCCATCTTGTGAAAAGGCAGCACTTCGACTTTTTCGACGTTCTGGAGCGTAGCTACAAAATCTGCCAATCCTTCGACATTGTGAGGGGCATTGGTAAGACCAGGCACGAGGACAAACCGAATCCAGGTCGGTTTGTTGATTTGACTGAGGTATCTTGCCAGAGTTAGGGTCGGTTCGATCGCTACACTCGTAACCTTGGTGTAGATTTCTGGATCAAACGACTTGATATCCAGTAGCACCAAATCTACAAAATCGAGTACTTCTTCGGCAACATGGAGGGGAGTGTAACCACAAGTATCCAGTGCAGTATGGAACCCATGTTCTTTGCAACGGCGCAGTAACTCCCGCGCAAAGTAGGGTTGCATTAAGGGTTCGCCCCCACTCAAGGTGACCCCGCCCGGTGGATGGATGTAGGGGGCATACGCCTGAATTTCAGTAATCAGCTGATCGACAGTTGTTGGGGTGCCATCTTTCCAATAGCGGCAGTCAGGATTATGGCAATACAGGCAACGCAGGGGGCAACCTTGCATAAACACAACGAACCGAATACCGGGACCATCAACCGTGCCGCAGGTTTCAACTGAATGGATGCGCCCGGCGATCGAAGTGGACTCTTCTGAATTGGCGATTGGGTGACTCAACATTGCGTTCCTCTAAAAAGCTGCGTTTCTGAAAAGTCCGCTCTGCTTCTATCTGAGTTATAGGCAATGAATTTGAGGAAGTTGTGAGGAGCCAATGATCCGGAAATAGGGAGATGCGGAGATTTTAAGCAGCGTTTGGCTTGCCCAGCCTTACGTTCTTTGATGTCAGCCCCGATCACTGACTCAACTATTGACGTTTGGCTTCGTAGATATAAAAGTTTTGCAAGGCACCGACTGTTCTAAAGCGATAGGAGGGCAACCTGGAGATGAGGGGGATAGAAGGCAGCAACGATCGCGCAGATAAATCCGTGGTGTAAAAACTGAAAAAAATGTAGTTTTGCCGTTGAGTATTTTGGGCAATAAATTCTTTGATGGTGGATTGATTGTCATCAATCCATTCAGGGCATTGATTTTGCAAACCAAAAATCAGTTTTTTACACGCATCATCTTTCAGAAATTGACTCAACTTCTGGACTGCAAAGTCTTCGTAAGCAGATGGACTGGGATTACTACCTGCCAATCCGATAGAGCCTGCCAAAAGTGCAACCCCGGCAACTGCTGCCACAACGTTCAAATTTTTCATATGCATCACAGTACACTACCCTGGCATCCAATCTCCAAATTTGCAGCTTATCCCTGCTGCTAAGGGATTGAACAGTGCCAATATCCAGATCTGTCAAAAGCCAAAAGCTCTAATTTGTAAAGACACTGTATCGAAGATGAAGCATTTGTATAAATTTCATAATTTGAAACAGTGTTTTTAAGTAGAACAGGCTGAAGAGCTTGATTCCTCCAATAACAAAAGTGCCTGCATAAGAGAAAAGACCTTTGAAGTCGCAATGAACGGTCAGAATTTGGGTGCAACAGAATCTGGGGTGCAATGTAAACATCAATCTTGGTGCTCGCACGCTTTTAATCACCAACATCATGCTCCACGGTCTAAAAGATATGATTCGCCCCCAAACAGTTCCCTGTGATCGCGCGCGTTCCCTCGGTATGGAACAGCCCCATCCAGAAATTCGTTGTCTAAGTTTACGAGCTTTTGTCCAGTCTGCTCTACACCAGAGCCTTTGTTGCCACTACTCCTTAGAAAAAAGGTTGCAACTCCTCGATCGTGCCTGGGAAGCCCAGAAACTCCTCTGGCAATTACAAGCTCAGCTCTATGAAAATCCTGAATCTTAACTCTCAGGAAAAACTCATCTGACTTCAGAAAATCGTCAGTAAACTGATCCAAATTCCCAGAATGGGCGTACATTCTGTAGAACTTGGATTAAAGAGAAACACACGCATGGCTGAAATCGCGACCAATGACCCAATTAATCTCCCTCCATCTGATCTTAACCAATCTGAATCGATCGTTTACAACATTGAAGAGGCAGTCATCCAAAGATACGAAGCGGGGGCACGGCAACCCGAAGTAGAGCTCTGCTGTCCCACTGAAGGCTACGACCCACATTACCTAGAAAATTTGCCTCAGGAGATCGTTGAAAAAGATTATGGTTGCGGTGATCCCACCCGTTATGTGGCGGTGGGTGAAACGGTGGTCGATTTGGGGTCTGGGGCAGGCAAAAACTGCTACATCCTGGCGCAAAAAGTGGGTGCAACCGGGCGCGTGATTGGGGTTGATTTTAACGACGAAATGCTCTCCCTCTCGCGTAAGTATCTGGATGAGATGGCGCAAAAGTTGGGCTATCGCAATGTTTCTTTTGTAAAAGGTAAAATTCAGGAACTTGCTCTGAATCTGGATCAAGTGCAGGCATGGCTAAACGAACATCCCATCACTCGATTCGATCAAGTTGCTGCATTTGAAGCGGAGTGCGATCGCCTGCGTCAGACATCTCCACTCATTGCTGACAACAGCGTCGATGTCGTGATCTCCAATTGCGTCTTGAACCTGGTGCGTCCTCAAGACAAACAGCAGCTTTTTCAGGAAATCTATCGGGTGCTGAAGCGAGGGGGACGCGCCGTCATTTCGGACATTGTTTGCGACGAAGCCCCCACCCTCGAAATCCTTAATGATCCCAAGCTCTGGAGTGGTTGTATTGCCGGTGCCTTCCGGGAAGACCTCTTGTTGAAAATGTTTGAAGATGCCGGATTCTACGGGGTCGAAATTTTGGTGCGGCAAGTGGAACCCTGGCAGGTGATTGAGGGGATTGAATTTCGATCGATGACGGTGCGAGCCTACAAGGGCAAAGAGGGTCCCTGCTGGGAGCGCAATCAAGCAGTGGTCTATAAAGGTCCCTGGAAAGCTGTGCAGGACGACGACGGACACACCCTTTATCGAGGCGAGCGCATGGCAGTCTGCGACAAAACCTTCCAACTCTACACGGATGTTAAGGGTCCTTATCACCAGGACACGATCGCTATCCTGCCCCATCAAGACATTCCCCTGGAGGCTGCTGCGGTTTTCGATTGCTCACGGGATCACCATCGCTATCCCCACGAAACCAAGGGATTAGGTTATCGCGAAACTGTTACCAGCGCTGGTAGTGCTTGCTGTGAACCCAATAGCAATTGTTGCTAGTAGACAGGCAGATCTTTGTGTCTCTACAGAAAAATATGGATGCTATTAAATTCTTGTTCCTAAGTTTCGTGTAACCAAAGTTCGTCATGAGATGGGACAATCCCGCCTGATTATTTTTGCCCGCTATCCTGAACCGGGGCAAGCCAAAACTCGCTTGATCCCAGCATTGGGTGCGGAGGGTGCAGCGGTGCTCTATCGCCAGATGGCGGAGCATTTACTGGTTCAGGTGCAGACGCTCCAGTTTGCCTATCCGGCATGTGTCGAGGTGCGGTTTGCGGGGGGCAACCGGGATCTGATGCAACGCTGGCTGGGTAAGGATTTGATGTATACCGTACAAGGCGAGGGCGATCTGGGAGATCGCATGGCGAGATCGTTCCAATCTGCCTTCCATTCTGGTGTTCATCATGCTGTTACGATCGGCACCGATTGCCCTGGCTTGAACGCAGAATCAATGGCGCAAGCTTTTCGGGCATTAGACCAGCATGATCTGGTCTTGGGACCCGCGATCGATGGAGGATATTACCTGATCGGGCTACGTCGCTTCATTCCAGAACTGTTTCAGGGCATTGCCTGGAGTACAGCAGCGGTATTGCAACAGACGGTCGCGATCGCCCAATCGCTGAACCTGTCGATCGCCTATCTGCCTCCTTTATCCGATGTCGATCGCCCTGAAGATTTGGCAGTTTGGTACTCAATGCATCCCTCTACTGCGCTCTCACTGGTCATTCCCGTCCTCAACGAAGCCCAGCATTTACCAGCCCTGCTCGATTCCCTGACAGCGATTCCCAATCTGGAAGTGATTGTGGCGGATGGGGGAAGTCAAGATGGCACGGTGGAAGTTGCCCGATCACGGGGAGTCCCGGTAGTGGTTTCACTACCGGGTCGGGCAAGGCAAATGAATACGGGTGCCGCGATCGCCACGGGAAAGATTTTGCTCTTTCTCCATGCCGATACGCGGTTGCCCGATGGGTTTGCCTCCCTTGTCCAAATTGCGCTGGCTCAACCAGGAGTCGTTGCTGGAGCCTTTGAGCTAAAAATTGATGGGGCGGGGGCAGGGTTACGCTGGGTAGAGTGGGGAGTAAAGTGGCGATCACACGGGTTGCAAATGCCCTATGGCGATCAAGCCCTTTTTCTCCCAGCTATGGTATTTCGAACGTTGGGAGGGTTTCCAGAATTGCCGATTATGGAGGATTTTGAACTGGTGCGCCAGTTGCAACGACGGGGAAGAATTGCGATTGTGCCAGTGCCGGTGCTGACTTCAGCCCGACGCTGGCAAAAATTGGGTGTGATAAAAACTACGCTGTTGAATCAGGCGATCGTGGTTGCTTATCTGCTGGGAATGGCTCCTCAACGAATCGTTCACTGGTATCGGGGCAAAAAAAATTGAGGTCAATGAGGCATTAGTGGGCAACAGCTCCTAAGTAAAGCTCTCCTACTTTGGGATCGTTGAGTAAATCAGTCCCGCTGCCTTCAAAGCGATCGCGACCTGATTCCAACACATAGCCGCGATCCGCCATTTCCAATGCTTTGCGAGCATTTTGTTCCACCAAAACGATCGCTGTTCCCCCGGCATTGATCCGCTTAATCTGTTCAAAGACGTTGTTCACCAAGATGGGCGATAGGGCTGCCGAAGGCTCATCTAGCAAGAGCAAACTGGGTTGCAACATCAGCGCTTTGCCCATTGCGAGCATTTGCCGTTCACCACCCGATAGGGTTCCTGCTCGCTGTTTGCGACGACTTTCCAACACCGGAAACTTCTTGAAAATGTCCTGTTTGATTGGCTGTAAGGGCACATCCCGCACATAAGCTCCCATTTCCAGATTTTCTTCCACAGTCAGGGAAGGAAAGACATTGACGATTTGGGGAACGTAGCACATGCCCCGTTGCACAATCTGATCGGATTTGAGACCAGTGATGTTCTTACCCTGGAAAGTAATTTTGCCTTGGCGGGGAGGCAGTAAGCCAAAGATGGCTTTTGCCAGAGTCGATTTACCAGCCCCGTTTGGTCCAATGACCGCAACGAGTTCTCCTGGATAAATTTTGAAGTTAATTCCTTGCAGAATGTCGAGATCCTGAACGTATCCGGCGTAGACTGATTCGACTTGGAGAATAGGAGCGGTGTCGGGCATGGAAACGGGTGGAGACTAAGAATAGATGGGAAGACCTCTTGTTTCAGCTTCTCGCTGGGAATCAGTTTTTGAGACAAAGCCTTCAGGAGAGTTCCCAAGCGGAGCATGGGAGCCAAGAGGGATTAGGCAGGGGTGTTCTGTAACTCTGGACGTTCTTCGGGCAGAATCGCCCCCTCAACTGGGCAAACTTGCAGGCAAATTCCACAATCAATACAGGTGGCGAAATCGATCCAGTACCAATCCGTCCCGATCGTATTTTTGCCGGGACCCGGATGAATGCACGCCACAGGACAAGCATCGACGCAATCGGCGACGCCTTCACAGGTGTTTGTAACAATAGTATGTGACACAGGGTTCTCTCGCTAAGGACAGGGAAAGGGGAGCCAGGAATAGGGGATGAAACGTTCTTCACGTTTGATCGCTGATTCCAGCGAACGATTACCTACTTTCTACCACTTATCGTTCCGATGCCAAAGTTTCAACCGTGGCAGTTCCCTGGATACTGATCCAGGCAATTTGAGCGATCGCCCGATCTTGGGCATATTTGCGGATGGCGTCGGGCGATCTCGTACCGAGATCCATCTCGACCCGCAGGCGATCGGTGGAGGCACGCAGGGCTTGGGCGTAGGCGAAGGCAGCGACTAGCGCTTGAGCAGACTCTGCCACTACAAGCCAATCGCTGGCGGGAGTTTGATGGGGCAGTTGTTGGGTAGGCAGCAAAATCCGGTGCAGTTGTTCAATCTGTAAGGAGAAGCCGATACCCGGATAGGTTTTGCCCTGGGGATGGTACAACCCCAGCAATTGGTCATAGCGTCCACCTTGTCCCAAAATTTGATGTCCCGACTCGCCATCACTGACCACTTCAAACACGATGCCTGTGTAATAGTCAAAAGTGCGAATCAGGCTGAGATCCAGAATGAGTGAGAAAGAAGGATTGGGCTGGTTCAGGTTGAGGCTGTCCTGAATCAGTTCTACCAATGACTTGAGATTGTTGACAATTTCGCGCTGTTCTGAGTCCAGATCCAGGCTCCCGACCTGCTGGAGCACATCCGCCGGACGACCCCGCAAATCTAGCAGCAATAATGCCCGATCGCGCAGTTCAGGGTCTAGTGGCAAAGTTTCCAGGGTGATGCGATCAAGATGGGCGATCGCATGACGCACCTTCGCTCGAATAGAATCCGGAAAAGGTGACAGTAGCGATCGGGTTAACCCAGCTTCGCCCAAAATTAAATTCCACTGCTGTAAACCCAAGTTCTGCAAACACGTTGCCAGCAGCAACAGAATCTCGGCATCAGCAACCAATCCGCCACTCCCCAATAACTCCACGCCTGCTTGATAAAACTCTTGCTGGCGATTGTGGTTGCCTTCTTCAGCCCGCCGAAAAATGTTGGCGTTGTAGTAAAGCCGCAATGGGTGAGTGGCACCGGTCATGCGAGTTACGGCAGCACGGGCGATCGACGCCGTCAGTTCAGGACGCAGTCCCAAGCCTTCATTTTCTAGATCCTGAAGCTGAAGCACCGTCGATCGCTGAATTGCCCCCCCCGCCATCAAAGCGTCTAATCGCTCTAATGTCGAAGTAATAATGCGATGGTAGCCCCAATGATGAAAAACCTGCTGTAGGCGGTCTTCGAGCCAGCGTTTCTGAGCAACATCCAGGGGCAGCAGATCTCTCGCTCCCGCCGGGGGTTGATAAACCATTATTTTTTCTTCCCACCAAACATCCCAAACAGCCCACCGCCCCCTGGCTTATTGGGGGGTTTATCGCTTTTATTCGCAGCCGGCTGAGTTGTCCCTTTGCCCCCAGAGGACTCCAACAATCGCTTTCCTTGCAACGCCATTGGGTCTTTAGGATCAAGCTTGAGAGCTTGATTAAAATGAATTTTTGCCATTGTTGTCTGCTTCTGCCTCAGGTACACCATACCCATCAAGCTATGACAACGACTGTTGTTCGGCTCCATTTGCAGCGCATCGCGCAATTCTAAAATTGCTTGGGCAAAGTTTCCCCGACTGGCAAAGGTCTCGGCTCGCCGATAGTATTGATCTGCCAATGAATCTGGACGTGCAGGGGTAGGGGTTGCCGCCGTGGGTTGAACATCACCCGAAGAAGACGTTGGTGTTGTGCCACTGGCACCACTGGTATTACCGCTACTCGTCGTATAAATTGCCCTTTTTGGCTCACTTTGAGTAGTATCAGCCTGTCCTTCTTTACGGAGCAGGTAAACCAGGTTCAGTTCGCTGATCTGAGCGGTAATTTCTAGAATTTGATCTAAATTATCGTACTGTTTGTCTGCCAGTTCTTTCAGCGATGTTTTGTAAAAATAGTCTGGATTATTCACTAATAGCAATTGTTGTGCCAGGCTGCCTGAAATTTGCAATGAGCTTTGCTGTCGCTGTGCCTGTTGCCCTTTTAGCTTCAGCAACAGTGCATACTCGGTTCGCTCTCGCTCATTGGACAGTTTTTCCCAAGCCGGATTGACCAGCTTTGACAAATACTGGCTGGCTCGCTGCTTTTCGTCTTCACCTTCTGTGACACAACTGTCTGGGTGAAGACGACGGGCGATGACAAGATACCGCTTCCGGATTTCTTTCATGTCCGCGTCGACCGACACGCCCAAAACAGCATGGTGGTCGCTAAAATCTAGTGCAAATAGCCCGCGCTCAATTTGGGAAACCATCGTGTGTTGCTACTTCCCCGCCGTTGAATTCCTTATAGTTTAATCCGCTTAACTGACCCCTTGCACTAACAGAGCTTACCAAAACCCACAAGATTTTCTTAACTTATTCAAGTTTGAGATGGATTTCGTCTGCTCTTTCTAAGAATGGCATTATTATTGCCATTCTGCCAGATTGGGAACCTGCAAGAGCCGATCGCTCAGACTAGAGTGTAACCACCCATTTGTTGCCAGAATTCGCCCAGAACTGATTTGAACTGGACTCTCGTCATACGCGGTCACTTTCCCCCCAGCTTCTTCGACTAGCACAATACCTGCGGTGATATCCCAGGGCGAGAGTCCCCGTTCCCAGTAGCCATCCATCCGTCCACAGGCAACCGCAGCCAAGTCAAGCGCTGCGGAGCCACTGCGACGGACTCCCTGAGTGAGATGGGTGAGGTAGCAAAATTCGGCATAATTGGTATCTGGAGTATCGCGACGATCGTAGGCGAACCCAGTGACCAACAAACTGCGGCTGAGGTCTTGGGTTTGAGACACTCGTATGGGACGGCGATTGCAAGTTGCACCCAGTCCCCGTGCTGCCCGAAATAATTCTTGATGGGAAGGATCAAAAATTGCACCTACTTGGGGCACCCCTTGAACCAGCAATCCCACTGATACTGCATAGCAGGGGTATTGGTGGGCGTAGTTAGTGGTGCCGTCCAAAGGATCGATCGCCCACAATAACTCACTGTCCAGATTACCCAACGCGCCAGATTCTTCGGTCAGAATCCGATGGTCGGGCACATGACGGTGCAGTACCTCTAGAACAACCTGCTCTGAAGCCTTGTCCGCTTCAGTCACCAGATCTCCCGATCGCCCCTTTTCCTGAATATCCTTCAGATTCCCCCAATAGTTCTGTAACACCGCGCCGCCTGCCAGCACCGCTTCAGTCGCAACGTCGAGATAGATCTGGAGTTGGGTCGGGGAGAGCATGGGCTGTGAGGGGATAGGTGAAAGGGTGGATAGGTGAAGGGGTGGATGGGTTAGGGGTGGATAGGTGAGGGATAGATGGGTTTACAATTTCGCCATCCACTGACCGACTCATCCACTCAGCGTCCCTACCGATTCTGCCGTCGAAAGTCAGCTGGGGCGATCGTCAAGGGTTGCTGGGGATTCCAGATGCCGAGTCCCAGAATTCTTGCCTGGTCTTGGGCGCGGGAGAGGCGCAGGTCGTATTTATGGTTGGGTGGATGGGGAATTGCTAGGGCATTGCCGCCAGCGACGAGTTTTTCGTTGATCAAAATGCCATTTTGCCAGACGTAGGCAAGTCTTCGTCCGTTGACTTCTCTGGGTTCGACATCAGATTCCAGCAGAACGGGGCGATCGCCAATGAGCTTTTCGAGCTGGGTTTTGGCTTGTTCGCCCCAGGGATCTTGCTTCAGATCAGGGGCATCAATGCCAATCAACCGAACCCGTTCGGTCACTTCGGGTTGCCCACTGCCACCAGCAACTTCCAGGGTTTGTCCACTGACTACTTCCGCCACCTGTGCTTCAAACCCCTGAGGCGGCGGCACAGTTTGGCAACCCATCAGCATCAGAAAACCAAAATAAAAAATTACAAATGGTTGGATACGACGCATCCAACCCCTTTTTAATTTTTTATCCTTCACTTTGAATGATTCACTCTTCATCCAGCGGCAATCCAATTTTGACTCTGCCTTTGCCAAAATAGCGCCCAAACTGGAGTTCGTAAACCTCATCTTCGTCCTGGGTTTCTACTTCCAGGTCGGAGCGCGCATAGCTGACACAAAGGAGGGCATAGCCTTTGGCTCGCAGGTGAGGCGAAAGACCCACCGCTTCAGGTTGGTAGATTTCGCCAGAAAGAACCCTGACAGCGCAAGTCGTGCAAGCGCCATTACGACAAGAAAAGGGCATATCAATGCCCTGGCTCTCTGCGTTATGGAGGATGTAGCGATTCTCCGGAACCTGGATGGTGTAGGAGGTATTGGAACGACGATCGTGAATGTGAACCGTATGAAACTGAGTCATTTTGCCAAGTTCTTAGGATTTTGCTCAGAGTAAACCTGTGTTCTGCTAGAATATCTTTCTTGTGACTCGATCAGAGTAACACCCCCTGGAGAGATGGCCGAGTGGTTGAAGGCGCAGCACTGGAAATGCTGTTTAGGGGTAACTCTAACGAGGGTTCGAATCCCTCTCTCTCCGTTGTTTGAGAAACCAAGTTGCAGGGTGACAAGTTCGATGCCACCCACTGCAGCGTGGATATTTTGTGGATTGCTGTGCGCTCGTCTTTTCATCAGCACGATCGCTTAATCCTCTTTATCTAACTGAGGAAATTGCTCGAAGAGTGTGGTGATAAGCAGATAAAGCTCGTCTAGAACTTCTTCTGCACCTTCTTCATCTACCTCGGTTAAAAGTTGTTCAATGCCAGTGATGAGTTGAACCAGGCGATCGGATTGCTGACGATTTAGTGAAGTCATTGCTATCTTGATGTTTTTTAAAGGGTTCTCATGGGTTAGAGTCGCGATATTGCGGTCTTGATCCCCTGGATTCGGAGATCGGTGTGCAACCCAGGTGCCAAGTTTACTTTGGAAAAAATAGGGATCGCAGTGATGCGCGATCGCCTATCCAAGCTCCAAACTCTAAAATTCTCTCAAAATCTTTGCATGGTGACGGATGTGATCTTCAATAAAAGTGGCAATAAAGTAATAGCTATGATCGTAGCCAGTTTGCATTCGTAACGTGAGGGGTTGTCCAACTTGAGCACAGGCTTGCTGAAAGACTTCTGGCATCAGTTGCTGTTCTAGGAAAGAATCGGTGGTGCCCTGGTCGATTAAAATTGGGTGCTTGAAAGGATGGGTTCGCACCAGTTCAGTCGCATCATAGTTTCGCCAGAGAGATGGGTCATTTCCCAGATAACGAGTAAAAATTTGTTGCCCCCAAGGAGAGCGTGTGGGAGCAACGATTGGCGCAAAAGCTGAGACCGAAAGATAGCGATCGGGATTTCTCAACGCGCAGACCAGCGCACCATGCCCCCCCATCGAATGTCCCAAGATACCTTGACGATCGCTCCGAGCGGGAAAATGCTCGGCAATCAGGGCAGGCAACTCTTCAGTTACATAACGATACATCTTGTAATGGTCATTCCAGGGTGCCTGTGTCGCATCCACATAAAAGCCCGCTCCCGTCCCAAAAGTCCAATCATCCTCTTCTTCGGCGATCCCGGTATTCCGAGGACTGGTATCCGGAACCACCAGCATCACTTTGTACTGAGCTGCAAAGCGTTGTGCTCCTGCTTTGACCATGAAATTTTCCTCCGTACAGGTGAGTCCTGAAAGAAAATACAACACAGGCACAGGTGCCAACTTGGCTTGAGGTGGTATATACACCGAAAATTTCATCTCATGATTACAAGCAGAAGAAACATGGCGATAGAAACTTACCGTTCCACCAAAGCAGGCAGATTGGCTAACCAGAGTCAGTGATTGAGCAGTCATTACAATTCAGCCAGTAGAATAAACACAAATCGGCTAAGTAGCTGGGCTTAAATTAAATTGAAGATGTTTTTGGGGGTGGAGGGGGTAAACCCCCTGCCTAGGGGCGCAGCCCCCAAACCCCTTTCTTACAATTAGTTAGGGCTACTTACTTATTAATGAAGATATTAGAATGCTTCTTCACCAGTAGTTGATTGATCTCAACACGCTGACTCAAAATTTTGACACCCCACTTGCTGCCAACTGCATCTAAATGCTGTAAGAGAAATTACGATCGAAATTTGGGCTGAAATTGAGGCGATCGCCCTCATAGGCGTTATCTGGCAGCAACAGGCTCCAAAGCAGCCATGACTGATCAAAATATTGAAACCCTGATAATCATTGACATACAGAAGATTTTATGGATCGGACTTGCCAAGAAACTGACAAGCGATAGAATTGGGGAGATTTTAGATCCCGTGAGAGACTCCGATGCCTGTAGGACTACCTGAATTTGTTGAAAACCCTGAAAACCGCTGCCCGGTTATCTTGTTACTAGATACTTCTAGCTCCATGTCGGGTCAGCCTATCCAAGAATTGTGCCGGGGGGTGGGCGTTTTCAAGGAGGATGTTCAGCGGGATACCAAGGCATCCCTCAGTGTGGAGGTGGCGATCGTCACCTTTGGACCGGTCAAGTTGGTGCAAGATTTTGTCACGATCGACCAGTTGACCCCACCCCGCCTGGAAGCAGATGGCTTTACCCCGATCGGTGAAGCCATTGAGTATGCGATCGATCTTCTAGAAACTCGCAAAGAAGTTTACAAGAACAACGGAATTCAGTATTACCGTCCCTGGATCTTTACGATTACTGATGGGGCACCCACGGATAGTTGGCATAATGCGTCTCAGCGAGTGCGTTTGGGCGAAGCCGATCGCAAGTTTTGCTTTTTTGCCGTTGGGGTCGAGGGGGCAGACATGACCACGCTGAGCAAAATTGCATCCCCCGATCGTCCCCCTGCCAAATTGAACGGGATTGATTTTCAACCCCTCTTCGTCTGGCTCAGTACCTCCATGAAGCGAGTGTCGAGCGGCAAAGTGGGAGAAGCGATCGCCCTGCCACCGGTCGGATGGGCACAGATTTCGACTTAGGCACAAGAATCTCATCACATGAGTATTTTTCTGTAGGGACGCAAAGCTTGCGTCCCTACGTGAATTAATTTTTGATTTTATTGAATTCAAGCTTGCTTCGGATGATTGTTCAAGGAGATTTCGTGGTCTGGAAAGCAGTTGCCCGTTCTGTCATTGGCACCAGTCATCAACAACAGCGTCTTCCCTGTCAGGATTATGGGGGCGATCGCATCCTGGATGAGGTGGTGGTAGGGGCTGTGGCAGATGGGGCAGGCAGTGCTCGACACGCCGACATTGGAGCCAAATTGGCGGTCAAAATTGCGTTGCGCTATCTGGCAGGCACCGAAGAGTGGCTGCAAAAGCGGCAGGATTCCTGGCAAACTCAGCCAAAACCACCTACGGAAGCGTTGGCGCGTAAGCTTTTTACCAAAGTAGTCAATAAAGTCAGCTTTGGACTGGAGAAGCAAGCGATTAACCATGGCTATCGCGTGGATGATCTGGCTTGTACCCTGCTGGCATTTATTGCGACTCCCGACTGGATTGCTGCCATGCAAATCGGGGATGGGTTCATCGTCACCCGATCGGCTAAAACCGATTACCAACTCTTGTTTCAGCCTGATAAAGGAGAATTCGTCAATCAAACCACGTTTGTGACTTCTGCCAATGCCTTGAACGAAATGCAAGTGCGGGTTTTATTGCATCAACCCACCTTTATCTGTGCCTCTACCGATGCTCTCGAAAAAGTCGCAATTCGTCTGCGCGACTGGACTGCCTTTCCCCCCTTCTTTCAGCCCCTGGAAGAATACCTGTTGGAAACCCCAGAGCCTAAACAGGATGATGCTTATCTCGTCAGCTTTCTAGAGTCCGATCGCCTCAACGATCGCACAGACGACGATAAGACCTTGTTGTTGTGTTTGTATGGTTAACGCCATGTCTCTCCTTACCTGCACCCAAACAGGACAATCAATTTTCCTCACTCAACAGATCGCCAAAAGTGGGGAGGGCGAAGTCTGGCGCACCAATATGACGGGATTTTTGGCGAAGGTATATTATTCTCCCGATGAGCGGCGGATGGGTAAATTGGCGGTCATGGTTGCAAATCCTCCCACCGATCCGAATGCTGGGATTCATCACATTTCTTTTGCCTGGCCCCGATCTCTGCTACAAGATACGGACGGTCGAATGGTGGGCTTTTTGATGCCGACGATCGCCCACAGCGTTCAACTGCTAGATGTTTACAATCCCCAGCGTCGCCAAAAGGTATTACCCGGCTTCAACTGGCTCTATCTACACACCACCGCGCTCAACATTGCCTCGATCGTGTGGGCGATTCATCTGGCTGGTTATGTGCTGGGAGATATCAAGCCAGAGAATATTTTGGTGAACAATCGCGCCTTGCCAGCGGTGATTGATACCGATTCGTTTCAAGTCCGTCATCCCCAAACGGGGGAGGTCTATCGCTGTCCAGTCGGTTCCGAGGGGTTTACTCCAGTGGAACTATTGGGACAAGATTTGGCAGCGATCGAGCAGACCGAAGTCCACGATCGCTTTCGTTTGGGCGTCATCATCTATCTGTTGCTGTTTGGTGATCATCCGTTTAAAGGCAAATGGATTGGCGAGGGCGATTCACCCTTACCCATCGATTTACTCCGTCAGGGATTTTGGCCCTACGCGCCCGATAGCCTGATCCAACCAGGTCCCGTCACCATGCCGCTAGAGATTGTACATCCAGCATTGCAACAATGCTTTTTGCGATGTTTTAACGAGGGACATACTCAGCCTATGCAGCGCCCAACCCCAGAAGATTGGGTGAATGCGTTGAAAGCCGCACGAGCCTCCCTGCAGGCTTGTCCAAAGGTCAAAAGCCACTGGTATAGCCAGAGCTACGGTAAATGCTACTGGTGCGAACGCCAGGCAACTCTGGGAGTCGATATTTTCCCAGCCGTGCCACCGATTGTGAACCATCCGATCGCCCAGGCTTGGCACCCAATCCGCAAAGCAGCCGAAAGGATGCAACAAGCAGTCTCCAAACAATTTTCTGAGCAGAGATTGACTACTGCAATTCAGATAGCAAAGCTGCCGAAAAATTGGTCGAGTGTGCGTCGATCGGGCACCCATGCACTGGTTGAAATTCAAGCAAACCTTCGTCAGATGGGGGATCGGCTAACCCCACTGACTCTGCCAGCGCTACCGTCGTTGCCTTCGCCTCAAACCTGGATTCAGTTGGGAAGCACGATAGTGGCAATCGTTGGCGGATTTGCTTTGCTGATGTTTCTCAGCCGAACAAAAATTGACACACAGGATTTGGAACTCAGTACATTTGGCATCGTGCTTTGCTTGGGACTGGTGATGCTTTGCTTCCTCTGGATTAAATGGTTTGATCGAGACACCCCAGAGCGCTAATCATCTCTCTGGAAAAGATGGAGATTTCGGAAACGATGGGATGATGGGAGGGGAGCAAGACCGGATCAAAAAGCCGGGTATAAAACCCACCTAAACCCAATTTGAGATCGCGGCTCGATTCCCCCAAATTCCACCCAGATTTGCAATTCAACCGAGTGATATGGGCAATTCTGCTCCAACCCTGCGCCAAACAAGTATCTCTGTTTTGGCACTGGTTCTATTGTTCAGTTTCTATCGGCTTTTCCATGACAATATGGGAACTGGCAACCAGAATGAAGGCGATGTGTTGCCTCTGGCACGGCATTTTGTTGATCCGAGCTGGATTGCGGGGGATTGGTATCTCAATCAGCCAGCCGGGTATCGCTTTTTGTTTCAGGCGATCGCGGGCAAATTAATTTTGGGTATCGGCTTTTTTGCCACTTCGATCGTCGGACGGTTGCTCGGTTACAGCTTGATCGCCTGGGGCATGACTCGGATCAGTCAGCGTTTAGGGTTGCGACTGCCAACCTTACTCCTGTCCGTGTGTGTCTGGTTGTTTATCTGTGGACAACGCCTGGTTGCTCGTGAGTGGATGATTGGTGGATTCGAGGCGAAGGTGCTGGCCTACGGATGCATTGTGCTGGCAATTTCTTTTTTTCTAGAAAACCGCGATCGTTGGACGGCAGCGTTATTGGGATGTGCCACCTCATTCCATGTATTGGTAGGTGGGTGGTCTTTTCTGGCGATCGTTGGGTGCTGGGGGTTGCGATGGAAAGCACGTTCGATTCCGTTGTCCGAAGGGGCAAAAATTTTGGCATTGTATGGGATCACGGCAAGCTTCGGCATCCAAGCTGTACTGACACAACTGTTCACTCCAGCTCCTCCCAGTCTGCTGTCCCCCTCCTACATTTATGTATTTCTTCGCTTACCCCATCACCTCAATCCGCAGTCGTGGGGGTATCAGTGGCGCATCTGGTTCATGCTGTATTTGCTGTTGCTACTGGGTAGGGTATGGCAATTGCGATCAACAGACCCAGCAGTACTTGGGGAAGAATTCAATTCGGCACAGCAAAGGCTGGCAGAATTTGCGGCAATGAGTGTGGTGCCTTTCTTGTTGGGGGTTGCGATCGCGCCATTCGATGCCCAGGGCAGTTTGTTGCAATACTATCCCTTTCGGCTGGCAGATGTAATCTTGCCCATGAGCACCTGCTTACTGATGGGTTGTGGGTTGCAGCAAGCTTTTGTAAAACGCCCCCGCAACTGGACGATCGCTTGCATTTTGATCGTCAGCCTGATTGGCAGTTTCTCTTTTTCAACTTTTCAGAAACAGTTGACAGGGTTTCTGCAATTTTCCGGTGCAGAACAGCGCATCTCACCAGAAGAAAAACAATTGTATGCCTGGATTCGCACCCATACACCGAAAGATGCGGTGCTCGTGTCTCCTCCCGCCGATATGTATGGGCTGACCTGGATGGCAGAACGCCCCACAATCGCCAAATACAAGTTTTTGCCTCAAGGTAAAGCCGGCATCCTGACCTGGTATGAACGGTTGAGCGATCTGGCAGGTAGCACCGCTGCCTGGTCTCGCGGCGGTAGGCTAACCGATGGGCGAGACGAGATCCGCGATGAACTGGCGATCGGCTACAACCACCTCACCACTGCCCAAGCAAAAGCCTTAATGCAAAAATATGCAGCCCACTACTTTGTCGCCCAGGTTGAGCAAACCCTAGATTTACCAATGGCCTATCGCAATGCACGCTATGTGCTCTATGGCAGATGACAGGAGAACGGGGTTTGATGGGAATTGCGATTTCGCTGCTATTGATGGCCCATAGAGAAACGCAGGCAGACCTCTTGAGTGTTGGCTACCTGCGTTTCGGTATCTTTATCTGGTTTGCGTGATCTTCTGCCAGAAGTTACTTTTTTCGAGGTGCTTTCTGACTGCGGGCTTCTTCATCGCGACGACGGCGATCGCGCCAATCAGTCATTGTGAGGTACACTGAGCCACCAGTGACAATGACCAGCAAGCCAAAGGCAACCAGCACCAGCATATTGGGAATCGTAGTTTCCACAGCAATCTTTGATAATGACTAGAACCCGTTACGACCCCAAACGACCAGGGAGATTGAGAATGTAAAAACAACCAATACCGAGACCCAGCCCAAAGTCAAAATATCCATGCCTGTCTATAAACGTTACAAAACAACTCCAGAAACTATCATAATTCAAAACAGGCGTGTTCATAAATCAACAACAACTGGACTTGAAGATGCAGGAGTCTGCGGTTACAACCTGGGCGGAGCGAGTGGAATCGCTGAAAGCGGGCAGTCTGGCAGCACTATTAGCAGCCCTGTTTTTTGGCGTCACTTTAATGGGTAATCCGCTTTTGATCAAGTGGCTGATGCCGTTGCTTATGGGTCAAATGGCTGGGTCATCCAGTGGATGGGCAGCAATGTCTGACCTCCAGTTGCTTACCAGCGAGGCGATCGCCGGGTTTTCTGGATTTCTTTTTGGGGTAACTTATCGCTATATCTTGAGACAAGACCAAAATCCCCATCTCAAGTCAGGAGCCATTTTGGCATTTGGTCTTGTGCGAGGATTGGCACAAGTGGATCGGGTTCTGGTTGATCAGCAGTCTTTGTTGCCCTGCGCGATTTTGGGTCTGGAAAGTATTTTGCTGTTTATGGTTGCCCGGGTGGGGTTAGATACAGCGCTCCAGCAGGGTTGGATCAAGCCGTTTGCTTCGTAATGTCACAATTCAAAATCTAAAATTGAACAACTTTTTTCTATTTCGCTATGGGTCTGAAATTCTCCAGCACACTGCCGAACATTTGCTGCTGGTTGGTTTAGCGATCGCGATCGCCGTTTTGGTGGGCATTCCTTTAGGGATTGTGATTACTCGTCACCAGGGATTACGTCAACCCATTCTCACCATTGCCAATATCTTGCAAACCATTCCCAGTTTGGCGTTGTTTGGTCTGTTGATCCCGGTTGTGGGGATTGGCGCCGTTCCGGCGATCGTAGCGTTGACTTTGTATTCTTTTTTGCCAATTATCCGCAACACCTACACGGGTATTACCCAGGTTGATCCAGCAATTCGCGAAGCCGGACGGGGAATGGGTATGACTGACTGGCAACTATTGACGCAGGTGGAACTGCCGCTGGCGATGAGTGTCATTTTGGCAGGGGTGCGGGTTGCAACAGTAATTGCCATTGGCATTGCCACCATTGCGGCGGCGATCGGTGCAGGTGGGTTGGGGGTGTTCATTTTTCGCGGAATTTCGGTCGTCAATGACCAACTGATTCTGGCAGGAGCCGTGCCCGCCGCTGCGATCGCACTCATCGCTGATGCAGGCATCAGTTGGCTAGAACGACGGCTGAGTATTCCATCCTAAATTCCAAGGTATTATCTCTGCAACAAGCCCTACGGAAAGGCTTAGTATTAAAGACTCAACCACGATTTCATCTGTTGATCGATTTTTGACTCATGAGCAACCCGTTGTCTACTCAGATTACGCTGCAAGTTAATGGCGAAGCGAAAACTTGTGCAATCGCAACCCCACTCCCTCACTATTTAGAACAATTAGGATTAAATCCTCGGTTAGTTGCGATCGAATATAACGGCGAAATTCTGCATCGACAATTTTGGACAGATACGCTCTTGCAGGAAGGAGATCGGCTGGAGATTGTGACGATCGTCGGAGGAGGGTGATGGGGTGTTGGCGCAAGCGCAGATCAGAAAAGGATCTCAGTATTCTCCCCCCTCCCCCCCTCCCTATCCAGTTCGGTAATCCCCCCGTTCTTTGCCTCTGCCAATAATTCCCCCCTCTCTGGGAAAGCGGTACAGTAGAAAAGTAGCCTAAGTTTACAACTTTTAACAAAAGCGTGAATCAAGGGTTACGGTTTCAGGCTCATGTGGGCAGCTTCCTATCTGTAAATCTTGAGAAGATCTTTGCGAAACCGTGAGGCTGTCAGAGCCGATATAGTGTGAATGAGCTGGGATAGGTAAGTCTTATGCGTGAAAAACTTTTCTCTTCTATCAAACCCTTTTTGAAAACCCTGTTCCTGCTGAGCCTGGTTTTGGTGATGGCACTGGGTCAACCTGCTAGTGCACTGGCAGCGCGGAGTGGTGGGCGAATTGGTGGCGGTTCCTTCCGGATGCCAAGTCGTACCTACGCACCTCCTCGCAGCTATGCCCCTCCCGGTGGCGGTGGCTATTATCCTGGCGGCGGTGGGTTTGGCTTTCCTTTCCTCTTTCCGTTCTTTGGCATTGGCGGGGGCTTTGGTGGGTTGTTTACAATCCTGATTTTTATTGCGATCGCCAACTTTTTGGTGCAGAGCTTCCGTCGTGCCACAACTTCTGATAGTCAGATTGAGGGAGGGTACATCAGCAATCCCAAGGTCTCTCTTACCCGCTTACAGGTCGGTTTACTGGCAAGCGCACGGGAACTGCAAACCGATCTGAACCGGATTGCTCAGAAGGCAAATACCGACTCTTCAGAAGGGCTGGCGCAGGTGTTACAAGAAACCTCGCTAGCCTTGCTCCGCCATCCCGAATACTGGGTTTATGCTGGATCGGCAGCCCAGCAAACCCGGTTAGAATCAGCCGAGACCCAGTTTAACCGCATGGTGTTAACTGAGCGTAGCAAATTGGCAAAAGAAACCGTTTCTAATGTCAAAGGACAAAAGCTGGGTCAGGCGGATGTACCAGCAACTCTGCCTCCTGGCGAAGGGGAGGGTTCCCTGGTAAATTCTGTCAATGAGGCTCCGGGTGAATATATTGTCGCAACGTTGCTGGTTGCGGCTCAGGGAGACCTAAAATTACCTGAAATTCGCGGTACAGAAGAGGTGCGCCAGGCGTTGAGTCTGTTGGGAGGGGTCTCTAGCGATCGTCTGTTGGCGCTAGAAGTCCTCTGGGAACCTCAAGCAGCCGGAGATACTCTTTCGACGGATGAGTTGATTGCAGAATACCCTGACCTTAAACTGATCTAGTTAGCAATTTCGATAGCCTATTTCTTGTAGGGAAGCAGGAAGCATACGCTTCCTGTTTTTCTTTAAACTTGACCTGTCAAAGCCTACACTCTGATGCTGCCTGATACGTCCGATTTCATCGATCGCTCCAGCGCATAGATCCCGGGAAGCTGTCGATATTTTTCGTCAAAGTCAATTCCATAACCCACAATGAATTGATCAGGCACCTTGAACCCCAGATAATCGATCGTGACAGGGGTTCGTCTGCGCGCTGGTTTATCCAACAAGGCACAGAGCTTTATGGAGGCCGGCTGATAGCGTTTCAAATACTGGAGAGCCGCAGTGGTTGAAATACCCGTATCTACAATATCTTCCACCAGGATGACATCTCGTCCCCTCACAGTGTCTTCTTTGAGACCTAGTAAGAGGGTTGCCTCACCCGCGCTAACAGTCGCAGCGCCATAACTGGAAAGGCGAATCAGTTCTACATTGGCGATCGTGGTTTGCATCGCTCTGATCAGGTCTGCCAGAAAAATAAAACTTCCCTTCAGAACCCCGACCACAACTGGAGTACGATCGGCATAATCGCGATCGAGGGCTTGCGCCAGCCGATTAACAGCCAAAACAATCTCTTCCTTAGAGATTAAGGAAACCAAATTTTCTTTCATCACTGTGTTGTTACAATGCAGACTTCTATTTTCTCCTCTATCGGGTTCGGCGCACTTTCTTCGTGCGTCTTCTTTGGAGCCATCTTTTCGTTCTCTGGCATGGGCTATGTTCTAGACATGTTGTTGGTATTTTTGAAAGCTTTGCTGAGCAAAGCTTTCAAAAATACCAACAACACTTTTAAAACACTACCTTTGGCAAGATTGGGAACTGCAACAGATAGACGGTTTTCACGACAAAAGCTAACACAAAGCCTTTTTAACATTTCGTTACAATTAGAACATGAAGTGGACGCAGGGTCCGCAATTCATTAAGAGGTCACCGTATGAATGGCAATATTCGTGTTGGTAATTTATTTGGCATTCCTTTTTATATCAACCCGTCCTGGTTTGTTGTGTTGGCGCTGGTGACCTGGGTTTACGGCACACAGTTTTCAGCTGCGGGTGCTCCCTGGCTCTGGGGCTTAGCAACGGCATTACTCTTGTTTGCCTCGGTGCTTGCCCACGAATTGGGACATAGCTTTGTGGCGCTGAGTCAGGGGATTCGAGTGCATTCAATTACACTATTTTTGTTTGGCGGCATTGCCAGTTTAGAAAAAGAGTCAAAAACTCCTGCCGGAGCCTTTTGGGTGGCGATCGCAGGTCCGTTAGTCAGCATTTTTCTCTTTCTTTTGTTTACAGCTATTCGTATTAGCTTGCCTTGGTCAGGTGCGCTGGCGGTGGTGCTAGGAGTGCTGGCTTATGTCAATCTGGCGCTGGCATTGTTCAATCTGATTCCTGGTTTGCCATTGGATGGAGGCAATATCCTCAAGGCGCTGGTTTGGAAGGTAACAGGCAATCCTAATAAAGGGATTGTGTTTGCCGGACGGGTGGGGCAAATTTTTGGCTGGGTGGCGATCGCTTCTGGACTGGTGCCGCTTTTGCTCACAGGCAATTCCAGTAACCTGTGGAATGCTTTGATTGGTCTGTTTTTGCTACAAAATGCCGGTCGAGCTGCTCAGTATGCTACGGTTCAGGAACAATTTACCGGGTTGACGGCAGCAGATGCAGTTTTGCCCAATGGACCGATCGTCTCTGCGAACTTGTCTTTGCGAGCCTTTGCCGATCAGCGGATTCTCAGTGCTGATAACTGGCGCAAGTTCCTGGTGACCGATGATGCAGGGCGATTGCTGGGTGAAGTGGCGATCGATGCCCTGCAAACGATTCCGGTCGAGCGCTGGTCAGAAATGCAGATGGGTGAACTGGTGCAGCCGATCGAACAATCCCGCATTGTGCCATCCAGTCAGCCCTTGCTGGAAGTGGTCAAGCTTCTGGAAGAGAAACAAATTTCAGCACTGACCGTCATTCGTGAGAATGGTATTCTGGTCGGGCTGTTAGAAAAGCCCGCTATTCTTGAGTTGCTACAAAACCGCGCCAAAACGACTCCGGCATAACCGGAAGCAGGATTCACAGAAGAGCATGGAGCAATGGACGGTAGACGACTGATCCGATCAAGGAGCCGTGCAACCACTCATGTCATTGATTACCGTTCTGCCAGAAGGACTTTATTGCGAACCAGGTGGCTTTTTTATCGATCCCTGGAAAGGGGTTGACCAAGCGCTGATTACCCATGCCCATTCCGATCATGCTCGTTCTGGATCGCGTCAGTATATTGCCACGCGTATCTCTGCCGGGATTTTGAAAAAGCGGTTAGGCGAAGGGATCGCGCTTCAGGGAGTGGAGTATAGTGAAAAACTGAAGCTGGGCGACACTTGGGTATCTTTCCACGCAGCGGGGCATGTGTTGGGTTCGGCACAGATTCGGGTGGAGCATAGGGATGAGGTTTGGGTGATTTCGGGGGACTATAAGCGCTGCTATGATCCGACTTGTGATGCGTTTGAGGTGGTTCCCTGCAACACGTTTATCACTGAGGCAACGTTCGGTCTACCGATCTATCACTGGGAAACAGGTGAGAAGACCTGTTGGCAAATTTACGACTGGTGGCTAAGCGATCGCGAGCGTCCATCAATTCTCTTTTGCTATGCCTTTGGCAAAGCCCAACGCGTGTTGGCAGAACTCGCGAAATTTACAACTCAGCCTGTTTATGTGCATGGTGCCATCCATGTGCTAACGGAAATCTATCGACAGGCGGGCGTGAAGATGGTAGAAACCATCCCTGTCTCGGAGATGCCTCGCGCCCACAAATTCAATGGCGATTTAATTCTGGCTCCACCTTCAGGACATCGATCGTCCTGGATGAAGCGGTTCTCTCAACCCCAAACGGCGTTTGCTTCTGGTTGGATGACAGTGCGGGGGGCGCGACGGCGCGGTGGATATGAACGGGGGTTTGCCCTTTCGGATCATGCCGACTGGCAAGGATTGGTGAATACGGTACTCCAAACGGGCGCGCAAACGATTTATGTCACGCATGGGCAGAGTGAGGTACTGGCTCGCTATCTCTGCGAGATTCATGGTTTGAATGCGCTGCCGCTGAAGACCTTGTTTGAAGGAGAAAGCGATATTTAGTGGCAAATAATAATTGATTGCAGGTCTGGTCTACACAGGAGCGATCGCTGGAGGAAGCTAACCGCAAAATTCATTCTTTTTGCTCATGGGCTTGTTTAATTTGAGCGATCGCATCTTCTACCGTGATGTCTGCCACAATCAAATCGTGCTCGTGTGTGCAGTTTCCAATGCCTGATTCAAACTGCTGAAAAATGACCCATATTATAGAATCTCAGAGAGAGGCAGCTATAAATATCTGCTCCAATCTGCACAAAATACTAGACATCTGTGCCAACTCCTCTGCACTAAAATCAGCTAGGATTTTGGCAATTTTGCTCCGAGTGATTTCGCGCATCAGCTGTAACTGATCATTGCCGATCGTTGTCAGCCTGAGCATGACATGGCGACGTTCTTGAGGATGCTCTGCCCGATCGACTAACCCCCGCTTAACCAGCCGATCGACCAGGGCGGAGGCAGTTGCCCGAGTCACCCCCAAGTGGTCTGCCACCTCAGACAAGGAAACATCTGGATGCACGCTGAGAAATGCCAGGACGCGGAACTGAGGAACCGATAGGGAAGGGTCGCGCTCACTTCGCATCTCAGTTCGAATGAACTGCATGATCGGGTGGATCGCTTCCATCAAATCGGCAGCACATTGTTCGGGGGTAATAGAACTGGCAGATTGCTCCAGGCTCATGAATTTTAGCGACGTTCTGGTCGTCGTCAATGGGTCGTTGCTTGTAATTGAGCATCTTACCCGATCGCTTTAGACAGTTATGCCTCAAGAAAGATACTCAAAATGAATTGATGTGCTGTAAAACAAACAGTTAGTGTTACTAACTAAAATCATATAGATTGTTAGGTGATCGGTGCTGATTTGAACATCGCTCAACGCTTAAATTCTATGTTTCCTCCAGATTTTTTTTCCAGAGCCACGTGCGATCGCCCACAACCCAAGCAGTCTAAATGCAGTCGCGGAGTAATTCTGTCTCCCTGTTTTGTCCGAAATAGTGGAAATTTACTCCTGCTGTTAGGATTGACCTGCCTATCTGCCTGTGCCGCTTCAGATGCCCAATCTCCTAAGCCAGGGGAGAACAAGCCCGCAGTTCCCATTGTGGCAGCAACGGTGACTCGCAAGGCTATGCCGCTCCTGATTCGGACTACTGGTACTGTGCAGGCTTACTCAACCGTCTCAGTCAAGTCTCAGGTGGCAGGAGTCCTGACGGGAGTTTACTTTCGGGAAGGGCAGGAAGTACAGCAAGGAGATTTATTGTTCACGATCGATGCTCGCCCCTTACAGGCAGCCCTAGAACAGGCGATCGCCAACCGTTCCAGGGCCGTTGCTCAAGTGAGTCAGGCGAAGGCGCAGCTATCCCAGGCAAACGCACAGGTTATCCAGGCAAAAGCAACTGTGGCGAAAGATATTGCCCAGGCAAAAAATGCCGATGTCCAGGCGCAACGCTACTCTACCTTGGTCAACGAGGGAGCAGTCAGTCGAGAGCAAGCCGATCAATTCCTTACTAACGCAGATGCCCAAAGGGCTGTCGTTACTGCCGATCAAAGTAACGTAGGCAATGCGATCGCAGCGGTTGAGGCAGCTCGAGCCAATCTGCAAAGTGCCCAAGCCAATGTGAGTGCGGCAGATGCGGCGGTTGACAATGCCAGGGTGCAGTTGTCTTACACGTCGATTAATGCACCCAATCAGGGACGGCTCGGTAAACTCAACGTCAATCAGGGGAATTTGGTCAAGGAAAATGACACCAGTCCGCTGGTGGTGATTAGCCAGATTCATCCCATCTATGTCGAGTTTTCCATTTCTCAACGACAGTTGCCCGATCTCAAAAAGTACCAGGCACAGGGCAAGTTACGGGTTGAGGCACAATCTCCTCATAATACCGGTGTAACTGCACAAGGTGTCTTGGTCTTTGTGGATAGTGGCGTTGATCCTGCCACTGGAACCATTAAGCTTAAAGCTCAGTTTCCGAACCAGGACAGCAAGTTAACGCCTGGGCAATTTGTCAATGTGGTTCTGCGACTGACCGAGGAACCTAACGCGATCGTTGTGCCTGCACCGGCAGTCCAAACTGGCCAAAAAGGTAATTTTGTTTACCTGATTAAACCCGATCAAACAGTGGAAGCTCATCCCGTTGTCGTTGGGCAATCGATCGAGAACCAAACCGTGATCAAATCGGGATTACAGGCAGGCGATCGGGTGGTGATTGATGGGCAATTTAACCTGGCTCCGGGGGTAAAAATCCGCGAGAAGGGGCAAGGAGAGCAAGCAAACCCAGATAAGCAATCAGGGAAAGGGAACCCACCATGAATCTTTCCGAAATATTTATTCGTCGTCCGATCATGACCACCCTGGTGATGCTGGGAACCTTGATTTTCGGACTTGCCAGTTACCACTGGTTGCCTGTAAGCGACCTGCCCAATGTGGACTTTCCCACCATTCAGGTCTCGGCAAACCTGGCAGGAGCCAGCCCGGAAACGATGGCATCCTCGGTGGCAACTCCTTTGGAGCAACAGTTCTCCAGCATTGCTGGCATTACTTCCATGACTTCTACCAGTGCGCTGGGGAGCAGCCAAATTACCTTGCAGTTTGACTTGAGCCGAGACATTGATGGCGCTGCCCAAGATGTGCAGGCTGCGATTTCCAAAGCGGCTCGCCAGTTGCCCAGCACAATGACCACACCGCCCTCTTACCGCAAGGTCAACCCAGCCGATCAACCCATTCTTTACATTGCCCTCAGCTCAGAGGTGCTACCGCTCTCAACAGTGGACAAGTACGCTGAAACCCAATTGGCACAGAGACTTTCCATGATCGATGGGGTGGCGCAGGTAAATGTGTTTGGTTCGCAAAAATATGCGGTGCGTGTGCTCGTCGATCCTCAGTCGCTGAGTGCCAAGGGGATGGGGGTCGATGAAGTGTCCAATGCCATCAGCCAAGGTAACGCTAACTTACCGACGGGAACGTTGTATGGACAACAGCAAAACCTGACGGTGGAATCGAATGGGCAACTGACTGATGCAGCAGCCTATCGCACGCTCGTAGTTGCTTATCGCAATGGTGCGCCCGTGCAATTGGGGGATGTGGCGCAGGTGACAGATAGTGTAGAAAATGACAAGGTTGCGAGTTGGTACAACGGCAAGCGCGCGATCGTCCTGGCAATTCAGAAACAGCCAGGAACGAATACGGTAGAAACGGTTCGCAAAATCAAACAGGTGTTGCCCCAGTTTCAGAAGCAACTCCCTGCCGCTGTGAATTTGGAGATTTTGTTCGATCGCTCTCAACCGATTAAGGAATCGATCGACGATGTGCAATTCACGTTGATGCTGACGATCGCCCTGGTCGTTCTGGTAATTTTCCTATTTCTGCGCAGCATTTCCGCCACCCTTATTCCCAGTCTTGCGGTTCCCCTTTCTCTGGTTGCTACCTTCGGCATCATGCTGCTGCTCGGCTTCTCCCTGAACAACTTATCGTTGATGGCACTCACCCTGGCAGTGGGATTTGTAGTGGATGACGCAGTCGTGATGCTGGAAAATATCGTCCGTCACATGGAAATGGGCGAAAAGCCGATGGAAGCTGCCCTGAATGGTTCGCGCGAAATTGGCTTTACCATTCTGTCGATGACGATTTCCCTGGTGGCAGTATTTATCCCAATTTTGTTTATGGGTGGGATTCTAGGACGCTTATTTAAAGAATTTGCCGTCACCATGGGCGTTGCTATTCTGGTCTCTGGGGTCGTGTCGCTCAGCTTGACGCCGATGTTGTGCAGTCGGTTTCTGCGTCCGCCCCATCATCATCAGTCGGAATCAAGTGCCGGAGAAGACGAAACAAACAACATTCAGTCCGCCCCATTACAACCCAAGCAGAGACCCCAAAATTTCAAGGCTCGCCTCTACAATGCATCTGAACAAGTCTTTAATGCTGTCCAAAATGCCTATGCCTGGAGTTTGCGTTGGTCATTGAAGCATCACCTGCTCACCATGATTTTTTCCGGTGCCATTCTAGTGGCTACTGTGGTACTGTTTATGGTCGTGCCTAAAGGCTTTATTCCCAGCACTGATATTGGACAGATTACCGCCAATACGCAAGCTGCTCAAGATATTTCGTTTCCAGAGATGGTGAAACATCAACAGCAGATCGCCAACCTGATTCGTCGAGATCCCAATGTAGAAGCAATTAACTCGACTGTGGGCGCGGGAGGACCGAATGCCTCATCCAATTCAGGCCGCATCTTTATTCGCCTCAAACCCCGCCATGACAGACCGCTCAGTGCCGATGAGGTGGTGCAAGAGCTGCGTCCCAAATTGGCCCGAATTCCTGGTATTCGCGTCTTTCTGCAAAACCCGCCTGCGATCAATATCGGCGGTCAGCAGACCAAAGCCCAATATCAGTTCACCCTACAAAGCCCCAATTTTGAGGAACTCAAGGAATACGGTCCCAAACTGGAGGAAGAACTTCGTAAGCTGGCACAACTCCAGGATGTCAACAGCGATCTGCAACTCAACAATCCTCAATTGCTGGTACAGGTTAACCGGGATCAGGCGGCAACACTGGGACTGAATGCCACCCAGATAGAAACCGCATTGGGGTATGCCTATGGAATGCGTCAGATTTCTACAATCTATGCGCCGGATAGCCAGTATCAAGTCATTTTGGGCGTAGAGCCGCAGTATCAGCAAAATGCAGATGCCTTGAATCTACTGTCTGTTCGCTCTCAAAGCAATTCTAATTCAGCTGATCAAAGTGGTACAGAAACCTCCTCTCAAAGTAGCTCGCTGGTGCCGTTAAATTCGATCGCTAACCTTGAGCGCGCAACCGGACCCCTGACTGTGAACCATACCGGACAATTGGCTTCGGTGACGTTATCCTTCAACCTCAAACCCGGTATTTCTTTAGGCGATGTCACAGACAAGATTGAGCAAACTGCCCGTCAAATTCTTCCTGCCAGCATTACCACTAGTTTTCAGGGATCGGCACAGGCGTTTCAGTCATCGTTACAAGGGTTAGGCTGGTTGCTGATTGCTGCCATTCTAGTGATTTATATTGTATTAGGGATTCTCTACGAGAATTTTGTTCATCCTGTAACCATTCTTTCTAGCCTTCCCTCCGCTGGGTTTGGAGCACTGCTCACCCTGCTCTTGTTCCACGTCGATCTGAATATCTACGCCTTCGTCGGCATCATCCTATTAATTGGGATTGTTAAAAAGAACGGGATTATGATGGTGGACTTTGCGATCGAAGCACGCCAGCAAGGGAAAACTGCCAGCAAAGCGATTTATGAAGCCTGTCTGGTTCGGTTTCGTCCCATTATGATGACGACGATGGCAGCCCTGCTGGGAACTTTGCCGATCGCTCTAGGCATTGGAGCCGGAGCCGATGCTCGTCGTCCCTTGGGATTAACCGTGGTCGGTGGATTGCTCTTCTCCCAGTTCCTCACGCTCTATCTCACACCGGTCTTCTACACCTACATGGAATCCTGGCAGGAAAAGCTCAGTAAATGGCGATGGCAACGTCGGCAGCAAGCAAGTCATCGCCCAAATTGAGTCACCAGCAACACTGTGGTGGAAAAATTTATGGGAGCACTCGAGGTTCAAGCCATTTTAGAAGAATGGTTGTCACAACAATCTGGACAATCACCTGTACCGGAGTCTGATTTTTTCCTCCTTCTCTAGACCCTCCTGCTTCATCTGCCAAACTGATTTGTGGAATACTTAGCCAAAGTGTTGTGCAGAGCATGAAAAGAACAACTTTGTATATCAGTTTTCGGTAGTTCATCTTGATTCTTAGAACCGTGAATAATTTATGATTCTTATGGTACTTCAGAACTAAATCGTTCCTCATGCCACTGGAGACCAATTAACCCACTCACAAACAGCATATAACCAGGCTCTTCCAACTGAGAAAAAACGCAGCCAAATGCGAAAACTGTCAGGATTAAATATCTAGTCAGGTTGCCTGGCGCAATATATTGCCATACTAAAAAGCCAAGGTAAAAATAGGTTCCTAAACCCAAATATCCCAGATCTCCCCAGATACCTGCCCAACCAAATAATGGAGAAAACATACTAGATTGGTTGCCTAACCAACTTGCCCCAATTGCTTGCCAAACGGCGATACTTGCCTGAAATCTTGTCGCTCCCAAAGGCTCCAGTAACTTCCAGTAACCCGGATCCCACAACATCCAACCTCCTAACCTTCCTACGGTGTGACCAGGACCTAACCCTAGAAACCAGTTAAGGGGAGAATGGAAAAATTGGGGAACAAGGCGAAAGGCTGCAAGCTTGAGTTTTGTTGCTTCTCCATCAGGTCCATAGATCTCAGGTCTAATCCAAGTGGCGTAAGCACCCAATGCTGGAATGTTATAAGCAGCCCAAAGAAATAATGCCAGAAAAACGGCTGCTGCAATTAGATAAAGTAAGGTTTTGACAGGATTTTTGATATTAGTCAAGTAGAGCAAGACATAGGCAGTAATAAAAGATAACAGCACCTGTTTGGTATCAGAAATAATCACATGATTAAAGATAAAGAGCATCATTAAAGCACGCAGCCATAGCGGCTTCGTTTTCGCCGATACTAGGTAATAAATACCAAATGTCATAGACACGGAACTTCCTAGAACATGGCCGGCCCCCTGAGCAATAAAGACTCCCTTGATGTTGTCTTCCAATCCTTGGAATGTATCCATTTTAAAGATATATTTCTGAATATAAGCAAATGAGAGATTAATCAGGGCAAAACGATAGAACCAGGTACGCAGATGTACAAATCCTTCTTCTGTCAGGGGTAGACTCACGATCGTCAACAGCAATATAAAGGGTTCGCCCAGTAATAAGAAGCTCAAGATCGCATTAATAATTCCTGCGTCATTTAATAGGGCACTCGCAAAACAGATGGTTAGTAAAATATATAAGCCAACAACCATGCGGCTTGAGTTGGCAAGTTGTTTAGGATCTTTACTGCGAGATTTTACTAGGGTAAAGTAACAGGCAAGAGGAATCAGAAGAAAATGTAGAAAATTGATTGCTGAGGGAATCTTTAAAGCGGTCAAAATACGTGGGAAAAATGCCGCAGAAAAAGCCAGCAAAGTCAAATTACTATTTTTAATAAATCCCTTTTTCTTCTCTTGTGAAGTTTGTAGACTTGGATTCATAAGTGATTCCCACCACCATGCTTTGGGCGTTATTTATTAAGAACTCGATCATAAATTTCCATGAGACGTCGATAGTTTCGCGCTGCTGTATATTTAGTTTCAAATCCCACCCGGGCTTGTTGTCGCATTTGGTTCAGGTCTGCTTGATTGGACAAGAGCCATTCCACCTTGTCTGTCAGATCAGCAGCATCCCCAGGCCGAAAATGTAATCCAGTGCGACCATGCTCAACGAGTTCCGCGATCGCTCCAATATTGGATGCGATCACAGGAGTTCCCTTTGCAAAGGCTTCTACAGCTACTCTGCCAAACGTTTCGTACCATTTGGAAGGAAAGATCAGAACGGTTGCTTTGCCCATTAAGTCATAGACTTCTTGAACTGGACGACGACCTAACCATTCCACCTGGTCATTTTCTTGGGTAGCTTGAATCACCTGCTCTGCCAGAGGCCCATCCCCTACAATTTTCAGGGGGATTCGTCCATTCAACTGTTTCCAAGCTTGCAGTAGAGTATCCAGTCCTTTTTCAACCGAAAGCCTGCCAACGTAGAGGGCGTAGCCACCTTTTCCTTCGCCTATACCCGGGTCAGGATTCACGAAGTTGGGTTTGACTAGAATCTTCTCTGCCGGTAACCCTCCCTCAATCAGTTTTTGACGGGCAAACTCTGTAAGGGTAATGTAAATATCGACCTGCTCAGTCCAGGTGCGAAGCGCACGATGGAAGGTCAACATGGCGGCAGTTGTTGCACTGGCAAGATGGTTTTCTCGATAGCAGGCATGAGCAATGCCGGGAAAGGGAATCCATTTGCCCATACACTCTTCACAGACTTGCCCGTCGCGGAAAAAGAGCCCATTGGGGCACAGGAGACGATAGTTCCGCAGGGTCTGAACAACGGGTACCCCAGCATCCTTAGCTGCATAGAAAACTGAGGGCGAAATCAGAGGGAAAAAGTTTTGAACATGGATCAAGTCATAGGAGGCTGCTTGCAACTTGCGCGTTACCTTGCGATGGCTCTCGCGTGACCAAATCGTTCTAATTGCCATACGCCAGGGTTTTAATGCCCCAATCCGATCGTTACTCTCTTCATAAGCATCAACCTGATGCCCCATTTCTCGCAAAAGGCGTTCTTCTGCGGCACGGGATTCATCTTCTCCACCCTTGATCTGGTAGGTATTGTGGATGCTTAGGATATGCATTTTAGATAAGTCATCAAGCGAGCTGAATGAAGGAATCGATCAATCTGTCAATAAGTCACTCATTCAGTCATAATGTCTACCTATTAATGACAACCATCCACTGATTAGGCTCAGCAAGAATCGTTAAATTAATGATCAACGACAGGAATTCAGTTTTTCCTATTTCAACCCTTAAGGTGTTCCAGAACACTAGCCTGGGCTAGAGTTGATGAGCCAAAGAATTAGCTGAAAGTTTTGCTATAACTAGGTTTTATGAGCTTTTCAGGCTATCAAATAACAGGTCTATTCTACAACAGTATTACGCTACCCACTGCCACCAGACAAAACGAACACTTAAAACAGCCAGTAATACAGCAAAAAAGCCCATCACTGCATACCCCCAGCGAGGGTTTAAGGCAAGTAAGAGACCCAAGGCAATAGACAAAGACACAATGCCATATGCATAGCGTCCTACAGAATTTGCCCTGGATATAATCAGTGCTAATGAAGAGAAACCATAAATGGTTAAAACCCAATTAAGTTTGTTACGGAAGTACCACAGTAAGTAACCACCCCCAAATACCATAAGTAACTTAAGCAATCCATAGATGGCAGAAAAGTTAGGTTTCCTGAACAGCTTAAACCAAGCTTGTATGCCGTAACCTACATGGAAAGCTTTCTGAGCATGAATAAAAGCCAGCGCATCGCCAAATCGTAGATAGCAATAGAGACTAAACGCCAGCAATCCGACGCTTGTCAATAACCCAGACCAATAGGCAGCAACAGGCTTTTTCTCCTTCCAAGCAACCAATAAAAAAGTCGGAATTAATGTAATGCCCGTGATGCGTGTTGCTGTTGAGAGAGATCCCCAGAGCGCAGCCCAGCGATAATATCCTTGCTCAAAAGACTTTAATGCTGCTGTGCTAAATAGCAAAAATAACCCTTCTGTATAAGCAACTGCCGTGAATAGAGAAAATGGGCACCATGCAAGCACAGCAGTGACCCATCTGGCGGAACCGACATTGTAGCGATCGCAGATCCAGCCATGTAAAATCATCAGCGTCCCCAGAAAAGCCATGTTGTTGACCAGAGGAGCCGCAACCTCGAAAGGTAGTCCAAAGGTCATTACTCCACGAACCAACGAAGGAAATACTGGAAAAAATACGATCGAAGATTGCTGAGTCGTACCTGCGTAAGTGTAGCCAGTCGTGGCAATCTGGCGATACCAGGCACCATCCCAATTGGCAAGGGAATCCCAACTGAATGTGGGAATATGTCCAGGCACAAAACCAAACGGAATATCGGCTCCAGAATAGGTTGCTGGAAGAGAAACGAACGAGGCAAGAAACCCTGTTGAAATGATGATAAAGAGACGGCTAAGAAGCCACATTGTAAATACAAAAATAAACTCGTTTGTCCTTACCATTGCAATTATTTTTTTCATCGTTTCCACTGATCACTAATGGTTAAATTTAGGTCTTATTTCTAATACCAAATCTTCGATTTCAGAACCTTTCCCAAGTCTTTTCTCGATTTCAAACCGTCTGTTCGCATTGAGCTTGAAAATTGTTCCGTGATTAATTCCATTGTCTTCAGTCCTACATACAACCAGTACACCATGATCGACCAGTCGCGAGTGAAGATTGTCAAGTGCTCGAAGGATAGTTTTTTGATCAAAATATGTTTTATTCAAAATATTTGTGGCTCTAATTAAATGAAATCGCTTTTCTAAGCTGGGATCATCATTCAGCAGAATATCATCTTCAATAATCGTTAGACCTGGCTCTTTCTTGAGTCTAGGACTCACTAGATATAGAGGGCAGCAGGAGATTAAAAATGACTTTTTATCAGGGTTGGAATCATACAATTCAAAATCTTTATTGGAGGTAAGAAAATAGAGAATGAATTTACTTACTATACTTCCAACTACCCTACAAGGATAGAGCATTGCAAACAAGAAAAAACTTCTTGGAGAAGCTGGGATGGCAATGTCGGCAATATCAAACTGTAGGGGATAGCCTGTTTTATCGACCAAAATATGTAGATATTTTAGAATGGTGACTAAGTAAGCCTTTATCGTTAAATCGCCAGCAACCATATGGTGATTAATTCCAGCCATGCGGAGGCTCTCTATCCACTCAATCGTGCTAATTCCTGAAGAAACAGCAACGTCCATTAATTGAAGAGGATAATTCTGTGGCAATATGCTATTAATTAACTCATTTAAATCATTGAAACGGTTAGCATAAGTTGTTTTTGATACACCATTTTTCAAGACTAGGCTGAAGAAAAAATTCTTCTCAATTCCTTCTTGATCACTCGGATTTTCGCACCTTGCCTTTGAAAAGTAAATTTCTTTTACGGCTGGTCTATTTCTTGACATTTCAGTCTCCTTGAACAAACACAACTCATTACTTATTAAGATGATCTAAAACTATGCGAATCAATCCGAATCAAGTAGAAAATACAAGGTCGAAAGTAAAATATAACAGCTTTAATCGGAATTTTATTAGCTAGGTTGGTGATACCAATAAACATTGGTAACCCATACAAGTAAGTTTCTCAATCAACTCGATATGTTAATATCCTCGATTGAATGATAGGTCTCTACTTCTTTAATCGTTCATAGGCTTTTTTATTAGTCTCTTTATTGATGTTGCTAACATACAAGGGCATTCGTCCATTAGATGCAGACAAATTTTGCACGGGTAATTCTTTGACTGCTTTGTTCTGCTTTTCCAATATTTGGGTCTGATACGCTAACCCTTTATTACGGTAAACCAAGCTCATCGCTGAATTTTCACAGATGAAGGCTGGAACTGAACCTAATCGTTCTCGGTTTTTATATAATAATCCACCCAGAACTTCAGTGCGCCCTCCATCATAGGTGCCAATAATCGTGCGGTCTTTTTCGGTTTTGAGCCCCAGTATCCAGAGGTCACTGTTTTTGTTAACAATATGGGGATTGTGGTCGTAACTTTCAGTGTTAATTTGGCGCATCCAAACTTTTTGACGATCGAACACTAAAGGCACTGCAACCGTATTTTCAATAAAGACTTTGCCTCCTGAAACGGTATTCATATAGCTGCTGCCTCCACTCATCACCAAGGTGCGTTTGGAAGCATGCTGTATCCAATAATTGTGCTGGCTACCGTAAGTACTTTCGATTTCAACTGAAACCGCTTTAGATGAACCCTTTTCAATGATAAAGGTTGGTTGGTTAGGAGTGGTCAGGATGAGACTGGCATTGAATCCCATTAGACGTTGTAGATTGCTACGCACGTGAATGCTCTGCTGGGTACGGTAAGCGCCAATTGGAAAATAAACGATTCTGGCACCGGAGTCGATCGCTTTCTGAATAGCTGCACCATCGTCTTGATCATCATCTGGCTTCGCGCCAAATTGGGTGACACTGATCCAATGTCGTGGATCGCCGTAAGGAATTGCAGGAGGGTCTTCAATGGGCAGCCGCAGCGATCGCTGAGAACTGGGAAATAGACTAGCGGCCTGGTGAGAGACAAATTCGGATACAGTTGGGGCAGACACATCCTGGCTTAGACCCGACTGATTCTCGATCGCCACTTGATAGCCCTGAGTGCGGATGTCACGCGCAAACAACACCCCGTCGCTGTGGTTTCGAATGGCAGGCGTGTTGGGATCTCCACCCGTGAGATCTGCCTCAACCAGCGCCATCAAACCCATTTGTCCCAGATTTTCCACTGCTGTGACCCGGTTCCTACTCTTGAGATCTCGGATTGCCACACTATTCCAAGCGTTAATCAACCCCACCTGGCGCTGATTGGTCAACAGAAGATGCTCAAACGTCATACTGTATTGGTCGTGCGTGATAAAAATGCCTCGATCAAACCCATCCACCTGAACGTTTTTGATCAATCCTGGTCCGGGCCAAGCCTTATCTAAACTCAGTCCAGTGTGTCCCCGTTTTTCAGAATCGCTTGAACGGATCACCACGTCATAAACGCCACCCCCATTGTTGGTGTGGAAGCCAATGCCGATCGCCCCTGGATTATCTTTTCCCACATCTACCGTCAGATTGCGAAGCCGCTGGTTGAAGTTTTGTCCACCCTGTCCAAATTCAACCTGAAGCACTTTTTTAGGTTGTCCTGGGTCTTGAAACCCTGTGCAATGATCTTTTAACTGAATAATGACGCCATCTCGACTCTCCCCACGCACATCTTTGCGCTTATCGCCCCATTCCAGCGTGTCACTAACCAAATAAGTCCCGTTGGGAATGTAGATTGAACGGAGAGGTCCCCCTGAATCTTGTTTATTTCGACCTAAAATACTCTTGAGCACCCGAGTATCGTCTGTCACACCATCGCCTTTTGCACCCCAATCCTTAACATTGACGTAGCCAGCTTCCGGGGGAAGTGACATAGAGGGCACCTCTGGCAATTTAGCTACAAACGACGCAATCATGATTTCCCGTTGTGAGAAGATTTCAGGAAATCCCAAAGAATTGCTCCAGAGCAGTCCTCTATTCCCTAAGACGACTGCCAGCAGCGTTACCATAAACAGAATCATTAGCCATATTGATCGCATCATTCGATCTCTTTATGTAAGATTTTTTGATAAAGATCTTCTAGAATTCGCGTTTGTCGGGAGCGATCGAACTGAGATCGGACTTGCGCCTGCCCTTTTGCACTCAAGCGTTGCCAGAGATCCCAGTCTCTTAAGAGGCGCAGACTATACTCTGTCAGTTGATCTACATTGTGTTCAGGTGCCAGAAAACCCGTTTCTCCATGAGTGACCGCTTCTGGAATGCCAGCGTGAATGGTACTGACCACAGGGAGTGCCATAGCTTGAGCTTCTAAAACGACGTTGGGTAAGCCTTCTGAGTCTCCCTGAATAGAAGTCACACTAGGGGCTACCAGTAATCGCGCTCGATTCATCCAATGCCGTACGATAGAGGCTGGCTGCACACCCAAAAATTGGTAACGACGGAGGTGTTGTGCTGCAAGAGATTCGAGTGACGATCGCAATGGACCATCTCCAATGATCACTAATTCAACTTCAGGCATTTTTGCCTGCACCTGTGCCATCGCCTGGATCAGATACTTGCATCCTTTTTTTTCGGTTAAACGACCGACAAACAGCACCACTGGTTCACGAGGGAGATCTGGATCAGGCGAGAAATCGGCAACGTTAATGCCGCTGTAGATTGCAACAATTTTGTCAGGTGGAAAGCCTTGTTCTAGCAGTTTCTCTCGAATAAAGTGAGAGACAGTAATAAACAGGCGAGTTTCTCGTTTAAGGGTTTCACGACGCTGTAAATAAAGCCAGTGGTTAAGCGATGCATAGCGAGCATACTCATCTTTTAGGGTGGCATCGGCACCACGAAAGTGAACAATCAGGGGAAGTTTGAGCGATCGCGCTAAGGGAAGTGCCAAGGCTCCACTCAAGCCAAACTGGGCATGCAACAAAACCGGCTTCAGTCGCCGTACTTGTTGATATAGCCGAGGCGAGAACCCGGTTAGCTTAAAAATGGCTTCTGCCAGCGTGCCCAACTGATTGCCCTGGTTGACCACAAGGGTACGATCGCTGGGCAAATCCAAGCCTTTCACCAAACGAGAACCCACATAGTAAGGCTTAAACCGACGCAACTCTTCCCCCTGCGCCTTAATAAAAGTTTGAGAGGGGGGCAACAGCAGGCTACTGAACAAAACAACCGTCGGCTTGAAGGCGGATGGTTCATTAGCAGGCGGAGGTTGTGAATCGACCATCACCATGAATGTGAACTCCCCATCATTGAAATTTCTGGTTTGGGATCAATTAGGCGGTAGAAAACGGGTTCCTTCTGGGGATCTTGTCCGAACACTCGCTGGAAATGCTGCGGGGAACTGGTCAACCACTGGAGTTCACGGCTTTCCCGCCAGCCCATTTTTTCTTCTAAGGGTCCTACAGCGACTAAACTGATTTGTCGCTGTTTGAGTTCCTTGAGCCAGCCAGCCAGTGAATCAGCATGGGAAGGAACATAGGCAACTTTTTGATTCAAGAACTTGCCATAAAAAAAGTAGCTGCGATAGCTCAGCAAATACCCAATGGTTTCGTCTCGCCCGACAAAGTCGGCAATGTAGTCATACACCCCACGATAAATTTCGTGCCGCTCGATGTCTCGCTTTTCTCTGGCGATTCCGGTTGCAGTAATCAACAGTCCAATGAGAAAGGCAGAAACGGCGACTTGACGCGATCGCTGCAACAGTTTGGTCAGGCTAGGAATTAATTGTGTGGGTTTTAACTTACCCCATACAGTCCAGGCAATGATCGCCATGACCAGCACAAACAGCACCACGTAAATAATGACATCAAGCAGACTGGAACCAACCAACTTCATGACTTGATCGGTTGCCCCAGCAGGATTGGTTCTAAAGCCATCCAAAATCTTGCTTGCCCAGCCCACTCCTCCCTTAAATGCGGTTTCTGTGCGAATGATTTCAAAAATACTGCTGCTGACAATTCCTAAAATGCTGCTTGCCAACACAACTGGAACCACAATCGCTAATCGGGTTTGGAGGATGGAGGCGATCGTTGCTGCCACCACCCCCAGCAGTGCCATTGAAGAGATGGCAAACCGAACTTGCTGACCAATGTAGGAGGTGATCGGGCCAGAAGGGAACAGGTGAGTGCCCGTCATGGGCGTTGTCCAGTAAAGGTAGACATTTGCCAAGAGGAGCAACCCAGTACCGAGCAAAGAGGCAAGCTGATATTTCCGATCTTTAACCCAAAGAATGCCAGGGAGCAGCAATAGTTGCAATAACAGTGCCATGAAAGGCAGTTGCAACCGCGCGATCGATTGCGTCAGTAAAATTTTGAGGTGAGATGGATTGGTAAATTTGAACAGACTTGCCAAACTGGTTTGGTGTAAATCAGATAATTTTGCCGAACCTGGGAACGACAATCCTGCCACTTGCACCTGGACATTCCCTAACGGATTGCCCACTTCAGCCCAGTTTCTGAAATACCAAAATCCACCGATTAGAAAAACACTCCCCATCCCAACCAACAAGATAGAAATTGCTAGGACAGTTGAAGTGTTAAACCATCGAGGCAACTTTCTGTGAGTCAGGAACGATCTCACCTCCAACAACAGCAATGCCAAGACGGGCAAAATACCATAGCCAACAGCAGAGAGCTTGATACCCAATAACATGCCGAAGGACGCTAAAAACAGCCCAATGTCAAAGGGCGATCGGGTTTTGTGATAAGAAATAGCAAAGTAAAGGCTAATCATGAAAAACGTTGCAAATGGTAGGTCAATATGCAACGTATTCACATGCTGAAGAATCAGCGGAATCGTTAAAACCAGAGTCGTCGCTGCCAGATTGTAAACTCTTGTCGCTCCAACCGTTTGCCCCAACCCGTAAGTCGCCAGCCCCAACATTGCCCAGACTAGTAAATTAGGCAGCGCAACCAGAAAATCTTCCTGAAACGGCATCACAAATAACGTACAGAGGATTTCCCAATTAAACGGATAGTAAGCAATCTGATCGGTTGTCCAGACACCCGTGCTCATGAAGTCTGGCAAACGGACAAAAGCCCCTGCTTGATACCACCGCGCCATAATGGGTAAGTGATACCAGAGAGAGTCATAGTCAATAATCGGCAACGTCACCAACCTTTCCAACAAAACACATCCAGTAAATGAAAAGGCACCCACAATGAGCAACTCAGTACCACTCAGATGCGGTTGAATCGTGAAAGGCTCTTTCCACACTGGCAATGCCAAACGCTTTGCCGAAAAGAGAAGCGCAACGCCAACTCCCAAAACCAGAAATTCGGCAATGAGAACTGGAATTAAGAAGAATTGTCCCAAGATTCCCAAAACCAATCCGATCGTCACTTCAAGCACACACCAATAGGTCAAAAAGGCTAATGCTCGATGGCTCAAGCGGACTTGCGTTGCGTCATCCTTCTGAAGCGTGATGAGAAATTGTGAAAGTGGAACAGGTCCTGACAAAAGTATCAGAAACAAGAGTAGCTGCCATAAGTGGTGGAGAGCTTGCATGGTGATTATGCAGGTTGAATTTTACTTTTACAATCAGGATTTCTTTGTAATAGTGCTTCGTATTGATCGGTCAGAAGCGTTCCTTTAACCGTCCATGAAAAAAGCTCTTGGGTTCGTTGTTGCCCTGCCTGTCCCAATTGGCGAGCGATCGTCGGGTTGTTTGCCAGATGCGTCATTGACTTTGCCATATCAGTAACGGCTTGTTCTGGACTATGGGCTGGAACCTTGATGCCAGTTTCTGGCGTCACCAGAAGCGCCGGCCCCCCCAGATCCAGACAAATGACAGGCAACCCAGCCGCCATTGCTTCTAGACAAACCATGCCTCCCGACTCATGCAAACTGGGATGCACCAGAGCTAAACCATCCTGTAAGAAGATCAACACCTCAGAGCGAGGCAACTTGTTGCAGAATTTGACTCGATGCATCACGCCCAATGAATGGGCTAATTTTTCTAAAGCATTTCGCTCAGGACCATCGCCCAAAATCCAGTACTCGGACTCTGGCGGCAATAATTCTGCTTGAGCAAATGCCCGTAGCCCTAAGTGAAAGCCTTTCCAGTGCAATAACCGACCAATGCTAATGAAGCGAATGGTCTGGTTTGGCCGATCCCGAGATTGAGCAAGCTGGCGAATTTCAATATTAGATAAGCCGAGTTGGGAGAGTACTTGCACATTTGAGGTTCCCAAAGCTTGTAAGCGTTTTGCCGTGTCAGAGGTGGTTGCCCAGGATAAGACACTTCTGCGAGCAGTCATGCGTACAAACGGGTCCCATTCCCCCAACCGGCGAGCCAAACTGCGTAGGGATTCATACATCTTTGCGTGCAAGTTAAAATCTTGCCAAAATGCTGGAGGTGCGGACTCGCCGCCACCGACTGGTCCCCAAATAAAAGGAATCGGGAGCAGTGATAAGAAACTAGGAGCCGCATATCTCACATAGGTCACATGATGTGCCAGATCAAACTGGATTTGCTGATGCAGCTTCCGAGCTACAAAATAGGCACCGATCTGCCACAGATAGTAGTGGAGATAGACACCGCCCGGTGCTTGTCGCCACAGATGCGAACCGAACACATCATGAAAGACTACCTGTAGAGAAAGGGCTGATAACTTTTCCAGTTCCGCTTGAATGGCAGGACGATTATTTTCCCGGGTCAGCACCCACACCTGATGGTGCTGTGCCAACTCGCGGGCGACTTCCCAACCAATACCGGGTTCTGAACCTTCACCCGGTCTGCAAGCATAAGCTGAAATCAATACTTTGAAGGTTTGTCCCATTCCAGCTTACCCCTGTGGTTGCCTTACAAACGCTGCAACCGTTGCTAGAAACTCGGCGGCAGCTTCAGGTGTATATTGCGTCATAATCTTTTCGGATGCCTGTCCCATGCGATCGCTTAAAGTTGCGTCATTGATAAAAGCTTGCAGTGCAGTTGAGGTTGCTTGAGCATCATTTGGATCAAAGACGTAGCCGTTTTCCCCATCGATGACCAGTTCAGCTGCTCCGGCAAATTTTGAACATAAAATCGCTTTACCCATCGCCATTGCTTCTAGCACCACCATGCCCCAGGTGTCTTCTAAGGTTGGCAAAACAAAAACATCTGCCTGCTGAAAGTAAGCACCTAGCGCATTGTAATCGACTCGTCCAACCCATTGGACATAGGGAGTCAGGTGATATTGCTGACAAAATTGTTCGAGTTCCGATCGTTGCTCACCATCCCCAACAATCAACAGAGTGTAACGATCGCACCCCTGTTGTTGCAGCAACACACACGCTTTCAATAATAAGTTCAATCCCTTACGAGGATTGACACTGCCCACAAAGATAAAGGTTGGATGTTTCACCTCCAATGGCTGTACTTGGGCAATTTTCGCAGATTTTAACAACGCTGCTCCCGAAGGAACCTCATAAGGATGCAAAAATACTTTTTGGCTAGAGGCTTTCAGTATATCAATCAAATAGGTTTTGCCAGCATGGCTATTGGTAATACAAGCATCCGATGCCTGAACCATCATCCGCCGGACCGCTAATCTTGCTGGAGAGCTACGATAATCCACCCCTGGAGAACTGCCTTCATAGGCTAAAACGACCTGCCAATGACCCACAGGTTTGAAAAGCAGCGCCAAGATTGTCCATACCCCAAAGGAATTGGAGAAGATCACATCGGGTTTGAATCGGAGCAAGTGGCTAACGATCGTCAGTGGCAGATAGGTGAAATTTGAACCATAGCTGGTCTCTGATTTAGTTAAAGAAACCACTTTTCGCTCACCCACCACATCTACCACAAACGAATCTTCAAAACCTGGTGCATAGCCCCGCCAGTTAGCTGCAAAGGCAGTGGTTTGCGGAAACAACTGTGTCAGGCAACTCAGCATGGGATGCCAGTAGTAGAAAGCAGAGGTTAATAGCCAGGCAATACGAAGGTCTTTCATACGTTCTTTGCCAAAGGAGCATAGATGGATATCAGCACAAGAGATTGAGTGACAAGGAGATAAGGCATTTCTTAACTCCTGGCAAGTGGCATATTTGAAGCATCCAAGCAAATTTCATCGGAGAAGATTTCCTGATTGTTTTGCCAAATCGATCCTTGAGCGACGATCGGGGACTGCCCAACAGACAGCACCGCACAGTTCCCCCTCAGCAGCAGGTCACCCGAAAGAGGAATAGGCTGATTGCCTGCCATACAGATAGCAATTTCATCCGTTGGTTGCCCAGGAACGGTAACCGCGATCCGCATAGAACCCAGGGGAGCAGGAAGCAACTCGACCTTGACAGCCGGAACTTCTCCAATCGCTGGATAGAGAACCCAGGCAAAGGTTACTAATGTAGTCGCTTCAGTCGAGTAGATTGCTGTAGGATTGGGAACGCAATGATTATATTCACGACTCCACCATCCCTGTACAGGGTGATCTTGTCCGGCAACCAGCGTGACTTGCCAGGGGAAAGACGCAACAGGAATAATCTGAAGATTACCAACATCGGGATCAATAGAGCTAGCCCTTTCTCCCTCAAGCACCACAGTGCAGTGTGGGTGAAAATGCCAGAGTGGCTGGAGCGTTCGAGGGCGATCGCTCTCAATGTGATCAACCACCACCCAATACTTGTTATGCAGATAAACCACTGCTCGTGCATGGCTTGCCTTACCCTTCAAACCTGGAAAGGGTCCATTAAAACAGCCCCAGGCGAAGTCAACGGTAGGTGTGAGGGTATAGTGATCAGTCAGAGGATAGGTCTGTTCCCGGTAATCGACTCCTTGTCCTTGCCCATCGATCAAAATGACGTTATGACTCGCGGAACTCCGAAAATAATGCCAGAAGCGATCTTTTCTGTAGCGATACCGACCACCGTCTACTAACAACTGCCGTCCACCAGAAGCAATCGACAAATGCAACTTATCGTAATGAATATGGTAATTAATCCCCGCAGACCCAATGTCAAAAAATGACCACTGCGCTTGTTCGTCCCAGCCACTGCGACTAATCACCTGTCCCGCCCAGGGGAAGGCTCTGGAATACCCTTCTTTTAGCTTCTCAGCCACCCCTGCGCTATGATCAGCAAAATGTAACCAATCAGGACGCTCATAAAAACCTGCCGATCGTTCAATCAAGGCACGATTGTCTTCTTCATCAGAATCATTGTTCAAAACACTTTGCCCGGTAGGCGTCATCGAGTACACCAGGTAACTGAGCATCTGCTCCAGTACTTGTCTAAAAAGGGTTGGCAGGGGCTTTTGTGTGAGCTCCGACAGTTCAACAAAATTCTGAATATCGTGAAAAACAACACGGTGGTAGTAGCTAGTCAGCTCTTTATGAACGCCATCGGGGTAGACTTGCCGAGTCAGTTCCTGTAACAGGCGATCGCGAGCATAATTGAACCAAGCATCTGCCAACTTAAACTCTGGCCAGCACAGCGAGATAGTTGCCAACCCACTCATTTCCCGGCAGAGCCAATTTGCCCCCCAATGATGCAGATGGCGCAGATAGCAGGCATGATCGAGCAGACTGGACAGCATCAAAATTCTGACCACGGGACTCAACTCTAGGGATGAGGTGAGTCCATGGAATAGGGAGGTCCAATGAAGCACACGCAAGGCAGATTCCCGACTTCTCCACTGAAACCTCCATTGATTCGGCTTGGAAAAACTAGAGAGAATCCAATCCAGCAAATGTCGGTTGATACAAGTTGTGTAAAGGGAATTTCCAGTCTGCTGATAGGCATGGAGCAGATTCAATAAGTGATAGTGGCGGTTGAGAAACCAAGTCCACTCTGGATCGTCATTTGGTTCCCATGCCCAATTCAGCAACCCATCCTCAGAGCGGGGAACGGTTCCTATCTGTTGCTGAAAGGTAAAGGTATCTGAAAGGATTTGTTCAAGAGGCAAGTTAGAAGCGATCTGATATCGACTACCCAGAGATTTCAAATGAGATAGACCTGATTGGGTTTGATAGTACTCGACTAAGGCGATACAAGCGGATACCCAATTCTGCTGAGCAACAGAGGCTTTCACCATTTCTAACCCTGGTTGCTCCAAGTTAAGAAACCGAAATAACTTGCGAATCCGTTTAGGATAGCACTGGCAAAGTGTCTCAATAGAAGACAAGTTGGGATTCAACCAATTATCAACTGGCACATAAGTTGTCTCCATTAAGTTCAACAGGACGCATGGTCGAAATAGTATCCTTCTGATTTTGTTGCAGGCTCTTCTTCCAAGGAGTAAATGAGGACGAAGGTTTTTCATGGGTGTGTTTTGTAATCCCTGCCCTGAGACCCTCAATAGCATCACTGCTTAAACAACTTGAGGTCCTAAGAGGCTTTAAATATTTTCAATCTCCGCTTGAACAACAACCCATCGGAAATAACGGCACAAGCAATGTCAACAAGGGACTTTTCACTGTTTTCAAAATATTCTCGAGATTGGCGAAGAAAGGAGCAAATATTTTCGCCTTTCAGGCTTCAGTATTTTTTTGTGCTTCTTGACCTCTTGATTGTCTATAGATTTGATAATACCTGTTCAAAAATCGTTTTAGTATAGTATTCAGTAGAGTTTTGTTCAGCCAAAGAACGCATTTTTGTACGATCGCCGACTTTGGCAAGAAAACTCAGTTAACTTCTGAATCATTCCAAGCAACTTGTAAGTAGCTGGGCTAAATTAAATTGAAGATGTTTTTGGGAGTGGAGGGGGTAAAATCCCTGATTGACTGACAAATCTTTTTTGTAGGTTGGGTTGAACAACGTGAAACCCAACACCAAAAGCGGTTGCGTTGGGTTACGCTCACGCTAACCCAACCTACGCAAGAATCAGGATTTGAGGAGTTTTGTCAGTCAATCAGGAGGTAAGCCTCTTTCACGTTTTATTTCAGAATTATTCGGGCTGGAATGCCAACCGCTACAGCATAATCTGGAACAGATGAAAGCACGACAGCATTACTTCCAATGGTTGCACCCCTACCCAGAACAACGGGACCAAGCACCTGTGCTCCGGCATAAATCACACAGCCTTCGCACACTGTTGGGTATCCTTTATCTTTAATCGACTTGCGTCCTAGACTGACATTTTGATAAATACTCGTTCCCTTCTTCACAATGGCTGCACCAATCACAATGCCAGTGGCATGAGGAAAATGAATTCCACCTTCAAGTTGGGCTTCAGCATTGATGTGGCAACCTGTGAGGTCTGTGGCAAGTTTCAGAAATACTTTGGAGAAAAATTTCCCCAGGTAACCATACTGTTTTAGACGAGAGGCTATTCTAACCAGAAGTAAGAGTTGAAACCCTGAATGAAATAAGAACAGCTTGAGAACAACTTTTAAGCAAGGAGACTCTCCAGAAGCAATTTCTGCATCAGCCTGAATCTCTTGCCAAAAGGAGTTTCGAACGATATCAGTAGTTAAGGGTGGTTGCTCAGATTCTGATAGGCACAATGGCGATTTTGTCATGTTTAACCTCACAGATACTGGAAAATAGTTTGAGCAAAGTGTTCAGAGGAATTCTGTTCGGCAAATTGCTGCATTTTTTGACGATCTCCTAATTGATCAAGAGACTCAGTTAAATATCGAGACAACCCAGAAGAAATTTCTTTAGCTATCGTTGAATCTACCACCAATCCCAATTGATAGCGTCGTACTAGCTCGCCCATCAGTCCATAATCGGAACTTAACACAGGCTTTTGAGCTGCTGCCGCCAGTAACAAAATGCCACTCATGCCAACATGCTGCTGATAGGTTGCCAGCACCACATCCGCCAGTTGAAAGTAATACTGTACCTCCTCATCGGTTACAAATTGGTAATGAGTCACAATCTGAACAGGTATGGTCTGACGAAGCTGAGCGATTGTCGCCTCTACCTGGGTTTCTTCAGAAGCTTTGATTTCTCCTACTAAAAGTAAGCAAAGCTTCTGAGTTAGGTTAGGTGGCAGCATTGAGACAGCCTCTAGCACTTTATGGATCCCCTTACGTCCGGTGAGTGCCCCAAATAAAAGAAATACTCGCCGCTCAGGAGAAATTCCCAATGTCTTTCTCAGTACCTGTTGCTGTTCCTGGGCTTTTGGCTGAGCAATCCTTGGTTGGACAGACACGGGATCAGGCAAATGGATCAAGTGGCGATCGCCACGTGTCTGCAAATACTGAACCGCAAAAGGGTCTAAACAAAACAACCGATGACACTGGGGATGATTCAAAACCCTGGACAGAATGAACTTCTCCCGTCCTTGCTGCAACTGCTCTTTCCAAGACAGAGATTTTCCCGTCAATTCACTATAGTGAAAAGTTGGTCTAAAGTAGATGCCAGAAAAGGGACAGGGAAGCTTGATCCCGGCTGCCAGGGGGATCTGAGCAGTATCAAAGTACATCATCAAGCAATGCGTTGCCTGGGCGATCGCTGCATATTTGCACAACAGTTGCAGTTCCTGAAAAGCTCGGACAGTTCGACTAAAAAAAGATTTTCTAGATTTCAGCGCCGCTTCTTCTTCTGGGGTGATGGCAACGAATTTAAGCTTGTCGCGATTCAGTTGATTGGCTAGCTCTACGACATCGAAATGTTCCTCTAGAAATCTAGGAGAAACCACCATTTCCAAACTGCCTGGAATTGTGTGCTCACTCCAGTACCGAATTAACTGTTGAATGTAATTGGGGTGATGACCTCTAATAGAAAGATCGAATAACAGAATGCGGCAATTGCGACTACCAAGTGCGTCGCTAGATAAAACATCGCATGGTTGCTTCTGGATTCGTCGCATACTCACCCCTAAATCCATTTGATCAAATTGCTTGATTCCCCAAATCTTTATTCTTTAAATAGTAACGGTATATTCATTACCTTCTCAAATACCTGATCCAATAAATAGTACTCAAGCCCCTAATCAGGCGAAGTAAGACTCCTTAGAATTTTACTTCGCCTTGTCAATTTTCCAAAAATCCATTCCCTGAAACATACCAATCTGGGGAAAAGTATCGATATTTTTTGACTGATAGCCTTGACTATCTAATTCCGATAATAGTGTTTGGGTGGGATTGATTAGAAAAATGTTACTAAAATTGCTGGGAATTTTGACCTGGTTAGAATCCTTTACAAATAGCAGATAAACATCGGGTCTAAAGCTGAAACTGATGGCAATCATGTCTATCGGTCTTTGCTCAACAATCACCAAAGGTCGTTCTGTCTGGTTTACATTTTGAGCAACTTTTAGAATTCGCTCTCCCCCATACTTATTCCACCATGTACTTGCGTTAAGGTTTATGAGACATGAAAAAATTCCGGCAGAAAATATTGTAGATATTAGAATTAACTGTAATTTCCGAGATCGAGTGCGATTCTTGATAGAAGAAACCTGATGTGACAAAAAGTAAGCAACAGAAAGCTGAATTCCCAGATAACAAGCCACAATGTATCTCGACCATGTTTGGCGATTTCCACCTAAAACTAAATCTGACAGAATTAGAGAAAAAGCAGTCGATCCAATCAAAATAAAGATAAATAAATAGGTTTTAGGAGGAGTTTTGGTATAGAGAAAGTAGATTGAATATCCTACTAGAATTAAGATAGGTGGAATGAGAAAATAGAAGCCGAAATTGCCGAGGTTGAAATATGAGCTCATCCTTAAGTCAAAAAAAGCAAGACTGATATTATCAGCCCATATTCTGACTGCTCCCAAAAAACTAAGCTCCTGTGTACTAATCCAAGACGACATTGAAGAGAAACTTGATCGGTTTTGAAAAATAATTAATAACCAAGGAATAAAAACTGCAAAGCCTACAGTAGATGAAATCAAAAAATTAACTACTGTCTTGGTCAATCGAAAATGTTCGATCGTTAGAATGTAAATCAAATACCCAAATACAACAAATATAAAAAAGAAATGAGAATAAAATCCTATCGCTAGCGTCACCGCATAGATAGCCCATGAAAGCTTGCTTTTCAAACGAGTTGCTTGCATCAAAGCAGCACCTGTCAATAAAATTGACAAAGTCAACAAACTATAAGGGCGAGCTTCTTGCGCATAAATTACGTGAAATGGTGAAATAGCCAGTAAGGCGGCTCCAATCAAACCTGCTAATGGTGATTCAAATAATTCTAGACACAACCAATACATACAAGGAAGTGCAAGCGCACTCAGAAAAGCTGATAAGCTACGTAAAACTGATACTGAATTGCCAAACCACTTCAGCCATAGCATTTCTAGAACATGAAAAAGCGGTGGATGTCCATCTTGAGAGTTAACTGCCAGAATCCTTAGTGAATCGTTTAGATTTTTCTCAGAATTAGGATATTGATATCTTACGAAGTCTTTGTTCTTGATGGGCTGATTTGTAGAAAACTTTTCAATTAGCTCTGCTTGAGAAAAGCCAGAAACTACAGCCGACGTGTAAGTTTCATCACTCCAATAAGGCTTTTTACCAAGATCAATAAACCGGAAAACAATTCCCAAGATCAATATACTTAAAAGTAAAGATCGCAATATATTTGAAGAGAAATACCTTGGAAATGATGGCTTTTTCATAATCAAACTTTAATCACTCAATAACTCACTAAACTGAAATTGCTCACAGGTTCTTCTGACCATGCTACGGAAGGCAATGCTTTCGATAACTTTTGCTTGAACTCCACGAGATGCTGAAAAAATCTCTTAAGTATTTTCTTCAATCCATAATACTTGCTAATTGATCTGCTAAGGCAATCAGCCTTATTGCCGTTTCCGTTTCTTAAAAAAACAGCTATTTATCTGTAAAGATTTGATTAAACAGTGATAAATAGCGTTGTGCTTGCAATTCCAGGCCGAATTCTTGCTCTGCTTTTTTGCGAGCACCAGCCCTTAACTTTTGATGGCGATCGCAATCTTCCAGTATCCAAGTAATGCCCTGAATCAAATCTTCAATTTCAAATGGTTTCGCCAGATAACCATTTCGCTGATGTTCGACAATATCCTGCAAGCCAGTTGCATTAAACGCAACCACAGGGGTGCCGCATGCAAGGGATTCAGAGGCAGTTTGTCCAAATGCTTCTTGAAGTGAAGGCACTACCATAACATCAGCACTAGCGTAGGCTAGTGCCAGCGAGAGGTCGTCATGCAACTGCCCTAAGTAATGAACGCTAAAGTCTAGATCTAGAGACTGATCTGATTGAGAATCACCAAAAATGACGAGTTCTAGCCGATTTTGAAAACTCAACTTCCCGAGTCGCTGTAGGGCAAGTTGGAGCAGGTGGAATCCTTTACGCTGATCGCCTGTAGTTCCTGGTGAAGCGCCGAACAAAACCAACTGCTTATCGGTTGGTAGATTCAATAACTGCCGGGCAATCTTCCAATCTATGGGTCGATATTTTGTCAGATCAAGTCCATGAGGAATGACTTCAATGCGCCTGTTCCTGAATAAAGGACTAGACCGAGCACAATCCGCTAACCAATGACTAGGACTTACAATAGTTAAATTCAGGTTTTTCCATGCTTTTGCCTTCCGTCGCCACACCCACCGAGATAGATCCTGCTCTCGTGTACTTTTGAGCTGGGGGCAGGCACCGCAACTCTGGGTATAGCGATCGCACTCCTTGCTATAATTACAACCTCCTGTCAGGGGCCACATGTCATGTAATGTCCAAACAAGAGGTTGATTTAGCTTGCTCAGAGTTTCAATTTGCATAAACCCGTTACAAATCCAGTGCAAATGCACAATATCTGGGTTTAACTGGCGAACTTTTGGTGCGATCGCATCAGGCAACCACTGCACAGAAAACATATGGCGCGATCGTTGGGGATAAAACCGTAGAGGTAACTCAGTGGAGGGAGGTCCCAATTTAGTTAACAATGTCCTCTCTGAGATAACTGCTTTATCTGTACTCGTTTTAGCTCGTACCAACATCTGAGACGTCATCCCCGTCGATTGAAGCCCTCGATGTAGACGATAGGCTGCTCTAGCGGCACCCCCATCAAGATCAGAAGTACTGAGGTGTAAAACTTTCATCGTGTCAACGCATCATGAAATGCAAGCTACCCAAACAAAGCTTTTGGTAAAAAGCCCTTTTGTCGGATCAATAATGCTGTCAAAAACCAACTAATAGTACAGGCGAGGCAAGCAAAAATTAACAGAGTTAAAGCTGTTACATTCGTTAGTAAATAGGGGAAAATCCGTCCTAAAACTGTCTTCAGCGTCTCTACCCAGATTAAGTGCATCAGATAAATGCCAAAAGAGCAGAGACCCAGGCTAGTAATTAAGGGATGATCTTTGATTACGGTCGAGAGGGAAAGTGCAAAGATAAGTGCCGTATACCCCCTGGCAATTTCATATATTCCTACCAGCAACATGCGATCTCCAAAGATATTGATCAGCATGAAGATTAAGCCAGTGATAACCACTGATCGAACCCCTAATTCAGGAAGTCGTTGTTGAACGAAGGGATGCTGCCATAACAATGCTAGAGCGATATAGGGTAGACAACGTAAAATCCAGGCGATCGCGATCGCTCCAACCCTTAGTAGTGGATACTGTTGAACATTGATTCCCACTGCTGAGAAGGCTGTCTGAAACGCAGCATTGGCTCCTAGCTCAAATCCATTGCCACTTATCAAAATGACTTCATAAGCCATCTCACTCAAGATCAGCAAAAACAAAACCGTCCCGACTCGAATCTGCTGCTGAACCAGCCACTCAGCCCCTTTTAGCAATAGAGTACCGATCAGCAGCAAGGGAATAAAGTAAAGATGATACGCAGGACTACCCAAAAAAATAATACTAACGGGATCTCGAAAAATTGCCCCAATTTCTCCCTCTCTACTGGAAATTGTATACTTCAATAGAGTGAATAGTAAATAGATCCCTGTCCATATCACATAGGGAATGAGTAAGCGAGAGAGACGAGAGCGGAGAGAATAGGGAGATTGGCTGATATAGAGTTTACGAACAGCCAAATAGAACGAGGTCGCCAAAAAAAAAGGCACTGCAAAGCTAGCAAAGTGCTCTAGGAATGCCGCCCATCCATGAGTCGGCATATGATTGTCAGAATGCAGAATCGCAACTGCAATGACAGCCAAACCGCGGAACAGATCGATACCTGGCAGCCGGGACGATTTTCCTGTCGTCATTAATACCTTAGTAGAACTGTTGGGCATGGCAAAGCGACTTCACTAACTCTCTACATCTGTAAGCAGGTAGTCTTCCAACATAACCTCCTGCAAACTTCCAGACCTCACAATGGCTCCCTTGTCCAACAAGTAAACCTGATCACAATGTTCAAGCGTCGTCAGCCTGTGGGCAATAATGATCATTGTCTTGATACCACTTAACGCTTGAATCGCTTCTGTAACCAATCTTTCTGTTTCATTATCTAAAGCAGACGTTGCTTCATCTAAGACTAAAATCTCGCGCTTATGGTAAAGCGCTCGTGCAATTCCAACCCTTTGTCGCTGCCCACCCGAAAGCATAATACCTCGTTCACCGACTCGTGTTTTTACCCCATTTGGAAGATGCTCAATCACTTCAGTCAGCTGAGCTGCTCGAATTGCTTTTTCCAATCGTTGAGCATCAATTTGGTGATCAGGTAATCCAAAGGCAATATTGCGCTCGATCGTGTCATCAATTAGAAAAATTGATTGGGGAATATATCCAATCAGATTTTGCCAGGAACGCAGATCGCTGTAAATGGAAAGCCCATCTACTTGAATATCTCCTGATTGGGGAATCAAGAGCCCTAAGATCACATCAACCAACGTCGTTTTTCCTGCTCCAGATCTACCAATCAATCCTATCGCTTGTCCCTTTGGAATTGTTATGGAAACTTGATCTAATACATTCCCACCCTCGCTTCCATAACGAAAAGAAACCCTATCCAAAACAATCTTCTCAATAAAACTAATTTTTGATAGCTTGTTTTCAAGATAAGAACCCTTTTCACTTTTCTCGGTCATCATGGGTAGATGTAAACCTGCTTCCATATGAGCGTTTTCCAGCTCTTTCAAATCTAGATAAAGCTGATTCATCTGGTGAGAATTGTTCCGGAGAATACTTAACCCATTAGCAAGATTTGTACATGCAGGAATCAAACGGATAGATGCCAGTGCAAAAATACTCAAAACAGGTATAAGCTCCTCAACACCCTGGTTGAATAACAAAGCAATTGAGATTAAGCCAACTAAAAATACAACGAGAATTACTTCAATAATGAAGCGAGGAGCTAATTTAAAGGCATAGAATTTGATCGACACCTCGGCCATTTGGTGAGCCTGTTGAAGCGTTTCCTCTTCAAAATAAGAACCACATCCAATTACTCTAGTTTCCTTAAAGCCACCAAGCCCATGATTAATTCCACGCAGGATGCCTAGATCCGCTTCATGCAAAGCTTTACTCCAAGCTTTTACCTTGCCTTTAAATGCATTAAATAGAACGAGTAAGGGAGAAAGAATCAATAGAAGAGATAAAACAGCAACAGGACTAACCAAACATAACAAAAAAGAAATTGCTAAAATTGTTACCAAATTGGAGACAGAAACGAGAAAAGTCGAGAGGATTTTATCCGTAAAAGTTTTAGTTTGACCAACAACATTGTTAATAACCTGAACAGTATTTTTATTAATGAAAAGCTCATAAGGAGCTTCTATATAGGAATGCATGAGCCTGGATATTAGCTTTTCTTGTTGAAGATAACTAAACTTAAAAATACGAGATTGTGTATACCAAACAATCAGCGATTTAAAGCAGAAGATTAAAATAACAAGTATTCCTATCAGTGCAATAAAGTGGCTTTCCTGCTTAACACCTAAGATTGTATATGCTCGATGGAGCCATATATTCTGGTAAATAATACCAGAATGACTAGCTAGCCCAATAAATGGACCAATAATACCGATACCAAAGACTTCCAGAATCGAGGAGCAAATAAACGCCAGCAACCAGGGCAACAAGATAATGGGTTTTGAAGGCAAAACATATAGAAATTTTGAGAGAAAGTTCATAGATGGCAATACCTTCTACAAATATTTAACAGAAGTAGGTGCTGGTTCTCAATGCTTTCAATGCTATTACTTTCAACACTCTTTTTCAAGGATAAGCCTATAGAGTGGACTGTTTTACTGAATTCTGTAGATGATAGATCTGGATCATGGCCTCGATAGAGGCTTTCCTTTGCGCTAAATAGAATCGACGTTCTTGAGGAGCCATAAGCCACATTTTTGGACTAATTAACCAAAGTTTTGAGCTTAACATCAACCTTAGGCGATGTTTCCAAGCTTGAACCCTGGCAATTCTACCTCTAAGATATGCGAGTAATAATTCAGAGTATTTAGAACCTGCAACTAAATTAATTAAATACCCTTCTTTAAGGCGATCGGCTGGCATCAAATGTTTCAGTTTTAAGGACGTAAATAAGCCCACACCAAATCCTAGATCATAGGCTGTATAACCCAGATCTAAATCCTCTCCCCTCAGTAACAAAGAACCTTTTTGTCCTAGCATGGCTCGACGAGAGTCAGAATTTACCAGTTCGAGGTAGGCATCGGATACCACTTTTCGATAGCACCCACCAGCGGTCACGGGCAAGCATTCAGGCTGATAAGCACGCTCCGATAGAATGTCCCGATCAAACTCTTTGATCGCTAAATAGATCCAAAATCGTTGTGTCCAATCGGGTGGTTTTTCCTCAAATTCCGCAATGCACTGACCTCCCCAAGCTCCCAGTTCTGGATGTTCTCTACCAATCTTCAAAGCTGTCTCAAGGTAATCCTGAGTCAAGATATTATCATCGTCAACAAATAAGATCAGATCAGCATTGGCATGTTGAATGCCACATAGCCGAGCATATAAAATTCCTAATTTTCTCTCATAAAGGTGTTTACTTTTGGGGTGCCAACTGAGATCAATTCTTTGATCCAAAGGGCTATCACTAGCATTATCAATAAGCAAAAGCTCCCATTGTTCTTTAGACAAGGTTTGCGTTTGGAGAGCACTAAGTACTCGACTTAAATATTCAGATCGAGGGTTATGCGCGCAAATGATCACACTGATCGCTAGAGTCATAATTTCATTATCAAATTTGCGGTAATTTAAGTTCTTTTGAAAAAGAAACTTTCTTTAACAGATGCTTCCAGACAGTTATTTTAGACATAGCTCAAGACTTCTTCGAGTGTAGTATGTAATCGTTCTTCTGAATTCCAATCTCTGTAAGCTTTACAGCCTTGCTTATATTGCTCGATAGTACTATTAGATACCTGATCCCAGTCCTTAAGCGCCTCAACACATTTCTCAACGTTTCTTTCAGGAACTGTTAACCCCAAATTAAACTTTTGTGTGATCTCACCGATATAAAAAGTTTCACTTGCAATAACCCCCTTTTCAAAAACTGCTGCTTTCATTAGAATATTGCTAATGAAAGGATAGTTTTCATAAACCACGAACAGTAAACTACAAAGATCAACTAGAGCATTAAATTGAGCCTCTCCAGGAATTTCTTCAAAATAAAAAAAGCAGTGTTCAGGATTTGACTCAATAACTTTTTCAATTTCAGATAGTTCTTCAATAGAAAAACTGTCTTTTGCGAAAACCCCAGCAAAAACAAAGAAATAACCGGAGTGACTCATCAATTGAGCGGCCCTTAACAAGGTAAGAAGCCCCTTACGCTTTGCCTGAGAGCCTAGTAAACCAACAATTCTTCTACCTTTCGCCTGTTGTTTAATCTTGTTCAATAGTGGAAAGTTTGTATCAGGAAGCGAAGTATCTGCAATGTCAGGGAAAGCAACGACAGGTTTTGAGTTCAGTCGATCGCGAAGCTTTCCAGCAATTCCTCTATCTATCACACTAACAACTGGACAATGAGAAGACCAGAGGATAGCTTGTGGATCGAGGGGGCCATAGTAAATAAAAGATAATTTTGACTTTGCCCGAATATGATGGGCTTGATGATATACACCCGACCAGGGGTAAGGAAAAATTTGATCTACAATATGGTGAGTCAGACAACCCTCTAAGTAGCTATCTAACCAGGGAAAAAAAAGTAAATCAGGCGTTTTACCTAATTTCTCAAGTATTTCCTGAACAACTAAAGTAGTTGTTTTCCAAAGATTCACAGCGTTGAGACTTTGCCGAATCTTTCTGAATGGAAAAGATGATTTTTCGGGCTCGTGAAACTCAACACTGCCCAAAATATTTTCCTGGTTCTCAGCATGAGAAGATAGCCAATTACTTAATTCATTTGGCTTTGGACAGCAAACTAAAATTTGGCAATTCAGTGCCAGCAGAGTTTTAGCAATAGCTTTTAAGTGGGTCGAATGGTGACCTTCCCATAAGCCATCAACTAAAATCACTGTTTTCATAACAAGAAAACTCCTCGAAATAGCGTTTGAAAATCACTTCTAATCCAATAACGATTGTAGTTGTAGTTAAAAATGCTACTGAAATAAGGTTAAGAATTTATGCATAATTCCTTGTACTGATAGCAAGCAAGATAAAACTTGTTAATTCTAGTCGTTATGATTATCCTTAATGACATGAGATCTTATATGCTTAAGATAGATTCCCTTAAAATAAGTTTTAATAAAAAAAATAAGAGTTTCAAGATCTAAGCGCCATCGTATTACATTGAAAGCTAGTTGTATTAAATGATCACCAGAATTATATCCATACTGGCATCTATAATAATCCGATGACCAAGGTGAATCTAAAAAGGAAAGAACAGGTTCTTTACCAAATTCTTGCAGTTTTGAATTGAGGTATTCCTCTGGCAATATTGAATCTCTCGCTACTGTTTGCCACGTATTCTTCGATCCATACCAGGCATTATTACCATGAATTCGATACTGGGTAAGAAGTAAATTTGTTGAATAGACTGAACCCATTAAAGAAGCGGCTTTGACGAGAAAAAGATCTGCACTGATTTTAAGATCAACAACAGGTAGAGGGAAAATTCTATCCGCCATGGCACGTGAAATTGAAATACAGCTGGTGGGCATTCCAATAAACCAAACGACCCTATACTTAGAAGCATATGCATATATCTGGTCAGGAGTGCAAACTTTATCAAATTCTCCATTAAACAAACAGTTTTTTCCTGTTGTATAGAGTAAAGATAGCCAATCAAAAATATTATTTATGCTAAGACTATCAATCAACTGCCCTTCCTTATCAATAACTTCAAGTGAATTATAAAGTATACAAGGTAGATTAATAAGATTATTTTCTAAAAAAAGATTCACCAATTTTTCGACCTTTTCATGGTGAAATAAATCGTCCGCATCAAGAAAGCATATAATCTCGCCTTTACAAGCACTAAATCCCTCATTCAGAGAAGAAGCCTGCCCAGCATTACTTTTTAATACAGGAATGATTCGACTCCCATAACTATAAATAGCTTCATGAGAGTTGTCAGTGGAGCCATCATCTACAACAATGACTTCTATGAAAGGGTAGGTCTGTTTGAGAGCGCTATCAATTGCTTCTAATAGAAAGCGAGCATAATTGTAATTATTGATAATAATACTAACTAATGGTTCAGCCCGCATGATATTACACTCCTCTGTTGCCAAAAATCACGCACCCTTTTTCTTGGATTTACTTTAAATTCGCAATTATCCTAGTGTGAACGAAGACGAAAGGCTTTTTTATTAAATATAGGACTGTCCTTTTTATCCTTCCTTTACACTCCGGAATCACTCCTGGAAGCAGCCACTGTTTTATATGTATGTAACAATTTATTTTTTCTTTGAGACTTAATGATGAAGATCCGATAATTTTTAGATAGTGACTTAATAGAAGCAACTTTAAATGAAAAGCATCCCTAACCTTATTTTGACCTTGTAGGTTATACCAAGTCATTCTTTCAACAGGGTCGGGATAAAGCCTTGTAGACATTTCCGGATGATATCTCTTATAAAAGAGATTCTCTGGAATCCTAAAGAATTTACCATGTAAACTCAGCTCACAAAGAAACGTTCGATCGGCATCAGAATAATTGAGTAAGAGATCAGTTTTCTTCAGTATTGCCGTTCTAATCAATCCGTAAACTGTTTCACAATTATGCTCCCAATTACCAAGTTCTCGGAATCGCATGTGAGGTTTTGTTGAAATTCCAAAATCTTTATCTATAAGCCCTATTTCTCTGCCATCCTCGTCAATTTTCATAACATTGGAATAGCAAAGCACTATTGATGGATCTCGATCAAGAATCTCGACACATTTTTCGATTAGCTCCGAAGCACAAATATCGTCATGAGCAGCAAAACGAAAATATTTTCCATTGGATAACTCGAACGTACGGTTACAATTGTTAAGACAACCAATGTTTATACTATTCCGGTAGTAGCGTACACGAGGATCTTGCGCTAGATATTCCTTACAGATGTCTTCTGTAGAATCAGTCGATGCGTTATCTGAAATAATGAGTTCAAAATCCGTAAAAGTCTGAGTCAATATTGAATCGATAGCTTCCCTAAGATATCTTTCACCATTAAATACAGGAAGTCCAATACTTACTTTTGGATTGCCACTAGTCATTAGTACAATAACCTCAACAAACTATGATTTTTCATGAATATAATTTCACCTATAGAGTTCAAATCTAATTGCTTTTTAAATAACATTTAGTCAAAACTTTATAAAGATTAAGTTGGGCTACTGTGGATATATAGAACAGCATCACCATCAAACGGAGGTATGAATGTTCGGTTGCCTCCACCTGACGTATTAATACCGCTCGTTACGACCCCACTGTTTGGGTTAAACCACTCCACAGCTATATCTTCCTTAGCAGCTGAGAGATCGACTGTAACCTTGCCCCCTGAGGGGGAATAAATCAAGTATTCAGGATTTTTAGAAATAGGATTTGCCAAACAATAGCCAGTTGAAGACAAATCATCTCGAGGTGCCATCGCTGATAAGTTCATTCGGGTAGCAAAAGACAAAATATAGCCTAGGTTTGCACGAAGATCCGAGTCGGGTTTCACAGGAATAAATTGACCATCCCAAGGATCCATATAGAGCAGATTCAATCCTCTAGTAAAACTTTTCCATGCCCAGGCTCGGTCTCCTCCAATCCCCCACAAATGATCAGTATCACTAATAATTACTTTCTTTCCTGTCGCTATGGGAGGATTGTCTTTGTAGCCACCTTCCTCGCTGGGAGCGATCCAATCGGCAGGAGAATTAAATAGGCTGTCGTTTGAACCCTTCGGAAAAGGGGCAGTCATGCCTAAGGGGTGTTGCTTGGGTTTAGTTGCTTCATAAGCCTTAATATAGGCAATCATTTGATACTGCCAATCTTGAGAATCCGGGTTGCTCTCATTACTGATCTCGTAAAGGACATTATCTAAGTCGTTTACCGTATCGATCACTTGTCGGACATAGGCTTCTTGAGCTTGAGTAATAACTGGTACCTGGAGTGTGTGTGTCTCTGCTCCGCTTTGGTCATTGTTGGGGTCACCATCAATCCCATTGATGTTATTGTGCCTGTTGAATGGGTGGTATTTCCAAGGATTGGCTCCACCTGCTTTCAGCTCAATACTCCAACCATCAAATAACATAACTGATGTATATATTCCCCGATTGCCTGCCTCGATTATACGTTGGCGAAGTCTGTCAAAATGTACTGGGTTGAAACGAGTTAAATCAAACTTCAAGCCACCGTCTGCAGCCATTCCGGGTCCACTACGAACAAATAGTTCAGGTGTTAGAGTATCCATAGCTTTTGCCGGATCTGGCCACGACGTAATGCCCTTGGGTTGTTCAAAAACCCAGAGTCTTATGAAATTGTGATTGTATTGTTGAAGTAGGGTTAAGTATCGAAGATAATCGAAAACATTATTTCCTATATCTTGACGGTTATCCCAGGTATGGGAGCCAGCTAGAAAAATTGTCCTACCGCTGCTATCCATAAAGTACCGTGAATTAGCGGGATTCACTCGTAGTGGTCCAGTGGCAACGGCAGATCGAATTGGTTTTACAGGACTATTATTAACACCATTAGTAGGATTGACACTGATAGAGGGTATCAGACTAAACTTAATTACTCTTTGAGTTGTTGATATTCTTTGGGGAATATTATTAATGATTGAAGATAGTTTATTAACGATCTTAGGCTCTTTATTAAGGGTAAGTAGAGCACTTAGCGTAATTAGAAAGGTTGCCAATATAAGAATGGATTTTTGAAAAAAACGTCTTCTAAAAAAAGACATTAATAGGTTCTTCATATTTTTTTCTCTGAATTGCTAACAATTCAAGCTTCAGTTACGTAGAAACTAATACCAATTTGATTTGTAATCTTTGATAGATTTAGATTCCTCTTAGCCTCCCTTGAAAAAGGGAGAGAACTTGAACCAGCCTTGAAGTCCCCCTTTCTTCTAGCGCAGCGGCGCACCAACGCGGGGATTTAGAGGAAACTTTTAAGTGTCACATTCTCAATTTAAATTGGTATAAGAAAATCGAAAATTTATTTTTTAAGAATTAGAACCGACATGCCGCACGTTGATATTTAATTTTTCTTGTGCATGGATTTCGAGCTAATAACTTGCCCTTGCTAGCTATATATTACAGCCTTTGAAATTCAACTAGCCAATCATTGCGAGATGTTAAGTTAAGGAAACATAGAGTGTAGATTGATCAAATTAGAAACTATTTATAGAGAAGAATTCAGATTTTAATTAGAGCAGTTAACGAGGATAATATTTGCCAATCTGCGAAATGTTGACTAGAAGGTAATTTTGCGACAATAGAAAGCCTCAGAATATTTACCTGGAGAGTTGGATTCAACCCCTCGCAGTCTCATAATTGACAAAAAAGTATCCTCAGAAAACCATTGCTTTTGTCGTTCTGTCTCAAAAGCATCAAGAAGATACTGTACTTTTCTGCGGCAAATATCCTCATCTAGTTGAACGAAGAAATTAGGAGATCCCAGATCACCATCATACTTAGGAATTTCATATTCTAGAATAAGGTGGTTCCTAAAAGTGTTCCAGGTGAGATCGGAAATCAAACTGTGGTCCTGATGTAGATCGTGACGATAGTGGGTGAAAATGAGATCGGGAGAAATTTCTTGTTTCAGCTGCTCAAAATATTCTTTGATTTCCGCACCAATAAAAGGGAAAAAGCCATTTCTGAAGTTGTTAATGAAAATGTTTTCCACTTTGGCTCCCTTCAGAAAGTTGTTGGCACTTTGAATTGCTTCCTTTGCTCTCTGTTCGTTGGAACTGAAAACAACCCAGCAAAAGACAATATTTCTATAGTCCTCTATGAGTTTTAAAATTGTGCCACCACAACCAATTTCTATGTCATCACAGTGGGATCCTAGGCATAGAATCTTATAGACTGAGTTGGCATTTTTATCGATATTAAGCCTCAGCAATTTAGTGCTCCATTTTTAAACATACAATTACTATTTTATTTTACCTCATTTAAAAAGTAGATTAGGCAGCGCGAAGCATCTGTGAGCATTAAATGGATCGCCTCAATTATTTGTAGGATGGGTTAGCGTTAGCGTAACCCATGCGGGTGGTGGATTGATGCGTGAAATCTATACACTCATCTTCAATCTAATTAAGGACGTAATCTAATTAAGGACGTCCTACTTATTCACAACATTCATGTCACTAATTCCTTCTGAACTGGAGCTTGCTCTCGGGTATGTGATTTGGCTCCAAACTTATCAGGAGATTTCCAGATCTCCCAAATAGATTTTCCTTGATAATACATATCGTCAAACATTTGCTTGTCTCGGAAGGTGTCCATGCAAGCCCAGAATCCATCGTATTTGTAGGCAATCAGTTCTTCCCTTTCGATCAATCTTTGAAATGGTTCGATGACTAGTTCTTCGCCTTCATTGATATTTTTAAAGATTTCAGTCTTGAACGCAAAAAAACCTCCATTAATTCTTGTTTCGGAGTCGTTAACATGCTTAATGTTTGTAACAATGCCGTCCTCTCTTGTAGAAATGATATGAAAAGTCTGAGTAGGTTTAACACTCACAAAGCTAGCCATCTTGTCATGTCTGAGGAAATTGTCAATATATAGATCGAGGGGTAAATCTGTTAAGCCATCACTGTAATTAGCCAGAAAAAATTCTTCACCAGCCAGATGTTTTTCAACTGCCCTTAGACGTTGACCAATATTGGAATGAAGCCCCGTATCTACAAAAGTGATTCTCCATTCTTGAATATCACTATTCAGCATCAATAGCTGTTTACCCCCCCCAGACAAAACAAAATCATTCGAGAGACATTCATCGTAGTTGAGAAAGTAGTTTTTGATCGCATCAGCCCTGTAGCCTAGGCACAAAATAAAGTCTTTATGGCCATAGTGAGCATAATATTTCATGAGATTCCATAGAATCGGTCTATACCCAATATTTATCATAGGTTTAGGAATTTTTTCTGAAAAATCCCTGATTCTTGTACCTAAACCACCGCAAAATAAAACAACTTTCACTTTAAGTCTCCTTCTCTAGAATCTTGAGTCAGTTAAATTTCTTACTTTGACATCTCTAACCTATTAAATCGGCAATGAAATAGCCTACACAGTTTTGGCTCAAAAGCTACCCATCAAATCAGCTCAAAGTTTGGGAGAGCGGCAGCAAATATTGTCGACTAACCCATTAACATTCAATTGTGCATAGTAGGTTTCTGAATCAATTCAGAATGACCTCGTATATGATGCGTACTTAGCTTGAGTTATTCATCAAATGCTGCAACTCTGCTTGTGAGGACATCTCAAAAAACAGACTGTTTTTCAGGCAAATCGTCAGATTTGCGCCAGCGAAGGGTAGCATCTAGCTGATTAGTAGCCAGTAGTTGCTTCAGGTGGTCGATCCGCTTGAACCGTGGGCCCTCGAAATCATCAAACACAAGATTGTTGCTGCGGTAAGCCTCATAAAGTTGCTCCACTCCCCGCCGTGCATCCCACTGAGGCTTAAACTCGGGCAACAAGCGTTGAATCTTCCCGAAGTCCACCCGATACGATCGCAGATCCGGTCCGCCGTCCTTCGCATACTCGATTTGCGATCCGGCAACAACCTGTTGGACAATCTCGGCCAGCTCGGAGATACGATAGTTCTCATCGTTATAGCCTACATTGAGTACTTGGTTGTGGATTACTTCGCGGGGTGCCTCAAGAACTGCCAAGAAGGCGCGCGAAATGTCCTCTACATGAACCACAGGCCGCCAGGGGGAGCCGTCACTCTTGATATAGACGTAGCCCTTCGTATATGCCCATGCCACCAAATTGTTCAACACAAGTTCAGAGTTTAGGCACGGTGAGACACCGTATGCTGTCGCGTTCCGAAGGAATGTCGGGCTGAACGCGTCATTTGCCAACTTCGTCACGTCTTGCTCGACACGGAACTTAGAGATATTGTAAGGTGTGCTTGGAGCGGCTTCGGATGTCTCATCGACGAGGTCATTGCCTGCTGGCTTGCCATAGACGCTACAGGAAGAGGCAAAGAGAAAGCGCTGCACCCGTGCGCTCTGTGCAAGCTGTGCAAGACGAACCGAGGCGGTATAGTTGATCTCGTTTGTGATCTCCGGGAATAGGTTGCTCAGTGGATCGTTGGAGAGCGCAGCGAGGTGAACCACCGCGTCGAACCCCTGCAGGTGAGTCGGCTGAATATCCCGAAAGTCCATCTGCAGTTCAGGAATGTTGCAAATGTCCGCAGTGATTGTACACTCCCGAAAAAGGCCACTGTCAAGTCCAACTAACTCATGTCCAGCGTTGAGCAGAATCGGCACCATGACGGTGCCAATGTACCCTTGGTGTCCTGTGATTAAGATGCGCACGTTCTTACTCTCTTTGTGATTGTGACTGCATGTGCCAGATGATCTAAGGCGTTGATGAGTGTAATCGATCTCCCTCGAATTGGTATCGAGTGAGCTCGTGAGCTACAGCCATTTTCAATTTGCATGAGCCACACTCAGACTCATCGACTCATTTACCGAACTGTGGCTTCCTCGCCCGAAAATTTGCTGCTATAAGCTCTAAATTGATTAATTTTGCCCAGAATCGAGATCGAGGATAGGGTCAGAAGACCCTTTATTCTCCTTAAAAGAAGAAAAATCAATTACACCCGGACTTATTCACGGTTAAAGTTTTCGTCTCATACTCGCAAGTTTAATAGGACTAAAATCGCCAATTACTGGAAGCTGTCCGGCAGTCTGATGGATTGGGTGAAAATAATCTGGTTCTTCGCCCATCAAGTGACACCCAGCCGAATAAATAACCCGCGTCGCAAGGTAATATGAGCTCAAGAAACTATCTATAATTACGGGATCGAAAAATTTTGAGGTTTCTACCAAGAACTCTTCTTCCTCGAAGAAATGGTTGTGCCATCGCACCGGGATTTCCGGAAGTCCCATAGTTACGCGCATACGATTAAAGTTGTTTTGTCCTTGCATAAAGTTCTCTATACAAAAATAGTAGCCACCAGGCTTTAGGTGCTCTGCAATCTGCGATATTGTGTTGTATTGCTCCGCAGAGGATGTTAGATTTATTAGGCTGCGCATGGTCAAGAAAACATCAAATCTTTCGGCCTGAAGACTGGAAGATAAACTCCTCATATCGCCGACACGAAATGAAACTCTGTCAAGAAGATCTAACTGAACCGAGAGTTTCTTCTCAGCCAAAGTTAACATCTCCTCGCTCCAATCTATACCGATAAAACGAACATCCGGGAACGCGGAGGCGAGGCTCATCGTTGAATAACCATCTCCACAGCCCAAATCAACTACTGTAGAGCCATGAGGCAGAGAAGCGGCTGAAATTTTCTCCTTCAATTTAGTAATTTCAAGTTCGCGAAGATAAACATCGTATGTCGTTGCTTGCAAAGAGGCTGGATCCGTTTGTCCTGCACGCTCACACCAATATTGCTTAATTTTGTTGGAAACTTCAGGATTGGATAAGTTCATATTCGTGTGTTGCTCCTTCTATTGACTATTTGACTGAATAAATAAAGGCTCGAAAAAACTCCCTAACCCACTACAGCAACCTGTTTAATTTAGGAGAAGCTGTCAATTCTCCGATTTTTACCCTGAGCTTAATCTGTCCAGCCCATACCTACCAGGTTGTTCAAAACAATGCCGAGACGCATTCTAGAAGATTCCCAAAAAGATATTGTATTGCATAAAAAAGTTCAGGGAAAACTATCGTCAGCCATCAAATTGGCATCCTTTTCCATAGCATTTTTCTGAAACTCTACAACACGCCAATTTAGGTTTTATTGTCAACGATAAATGCGTAAAGAATAGACAATGTGCAGATGAACAATTTTTATGTCCTTTCTAAAGTTGACATCATCACTTACTGCCATTGTTGACCTCCTTTAACTTGCTATAACGGATATAGAATCACTATTTTCGCTGCATGTCTCAGCAATCTGCCATACTGCATCCTCTAAATAGGTACACTCATCAGCTCCCCATTGATATTCCGGACGTTCAAAGTTGTGCATAGTAATTTCAAACGGACAGATATCCATCAATTTTTCTAAAACAGTTTGGTCACGGGGATTGCAGATCCAGGCTTTCAAAGTATATAAACCCATATAAAGCCTGAATTTCGGAATTTCACAGCGGAGGATAAATGTTCCTGGAGCACGACAAAAAGGAGCGTCGGGTTCGGAAAACCAAAAATTACAGATCTGTTGTTGAAAAGCACTTACGACCTGGAAAGTAAAAAGCAGATTTGCATCAGGTTGCGTAATATGTAGAGCAAACTCAAAGGTAATCGAATTTCCCCAACAGTGAATCCCCTCTGCTTCAGATGTGTGGACTTTTGCCCAAGCAAGGTAGTTGCCGGTCTTGTTAGCAGGTGCTCGGTAATAAGCTGGTTGTTCGGCAGAATCTTTTGGGCTAGCTAGGTACAAATTGATCGCTCGATTGGTGTTCCCATCAAACTGAACGTTGCCTTTGGACAGGAGAATGCAGCGCTTAGTCAGTTGGGACACTGCTTGCATGCTATGACTTACAAACAAGACAGTTCGTCCTTCTTTGGTCGCCACATCCCCCATTTTCCCCAAACATTTTTTTTGGAAAGCAGAATCACCCACTGCCAATACTTCATCTACCACTAAGATTTCTGGCTCCAAATGTGCTGCCACTGCAAATGCTAAGCGCACATACATTCCGGACGAATACCGCTTAACCGGAGTATCGAGGAACTTCTCCACCTCAGCAAAGGCAACAATTTCATCAAATTTCTTTTGAATCTCAGATCGGGCCATGCCTAGTATAGAACCGTTGAGGTAGATATTTTCCCGCCCCGTTAGCTCTGGGTGAAATCCCGTACCTACCTCTAGAAGACTTGCTACACGCCCCTGAACAACAATGCGTCCCGCTGTTGGTTCGGTAATGCGACTCAGGATTTTTAAGAGCGTCGATTTGCCTGCACCATTCCGTCCAATAATCCCGATTGCTTCACCTTGTTGAATATCGAACGAAACATCTCTCAAAGCCCAAAATTCTTCGCAAGTGGGGTCTGGCAACTTGTTTTTTCCAGATTTAACCAAGTTCCGACCTAGAGATCTGACTTTATCCGAAATTACATCACGCAAAGCCCTATACTGATGCACGCTGGAACTTTCTCTTTGATGACTAATGACATATTTTTTGCTTAGGTTCTCTACGCGAATAATACTATGAGTCATTTATACTGTCCTTTCCTGAAATTACATTAGCCCTAAATTACGTCAGCAAACGTCCGTTCCATTTTGCGGAAGTACCAGATGCCACTAACCAGCAAAAGAAGCACTAATCCCATAGATAAGAGGAAGCCAGGTAAATAAATGTTTGAATTTCCTCCTAAAATAGCCCAGCGAAAGCCGTCAATCACGCCCACCATTGGGTTTAGTGAGTAGAGCAAACGCCATTCCTCTGGCACAATGCTGCTGCTAAATCCGACCGGAGAGATATATAAGCCAAACTGCACGATAAACGGTACGATATAGCGAAAATCTCGGTATTCAACGTTTAAAGCCGCTAACCACAAACCCGACCCAACTGCAGCTGCAAATGCAATTAGGATAAACAGCGGCAGCAGCAAAATTCGCCAATCAGGAACAAAGTTATACCAGGCCATCAAACCCAGCAAAATCATGCCAGAAATCATGAAATCTACAAAACTAACAAGCACTGCACTAGAAGGCACGATCAACCGGGGAAAGTAGACCTTAGAAATCAGATTAGAATTAGCAATCAAGCTGTTACTGCATTCACTCAAGGCATTCGCAAAAAACTGCCATGGAAGCATGGCAGAAAATACTAGAATTGGGTAAGGTGCTCCGTCTGAAGGCAGTTTTGCTAAATTTCCAAAAACAACTGTAAAAACAACCATTGTTAGAAATGGACGAATCAGCGCCCAGGCAATTCCAATTGCTGTTTGCTTATAGCGAACCAGAATATCGCGCCAAGCTAAAAAATAGAATAGTTCTCGGTAATTCCAAAGGTCTTTCCAATACTGACGCTCAGTACGACCTGCTTCAATGACTAACCCTTTAGTCTTCATGTAATGCTATACCCTATAAATAAAACTCTTTCTGATCCGAAAACTTTAGAGTTAATGTCTTTTGGCAAGATGAGTGCGTGCGATGGAAGAATCAACTGGTTCTAGCCAAAATTCGCGCCAGTAAGCGTAGATTTGCCGTGGACAATTAATACGACAACTCGCATATTCAGAATTACAGACTACTCCATCCAGCATGATGCAAGGGTACTTCATCGTAATCATTTTGCCCGATGGTTCATCAATGATTTTCTTTACAACTTTCTTGACGCGAACTATCTTGCCGCAATGCGGTGCCATTTCTTCGCGATCGAAGCTCAAACCGCGATTCATGCCACGATAGTCCAGTGTTTTCTCTATTTCGCTTTGCGATTTGATTCGGACGTAGTCACCTTCAGATAAGCCGATACTACCATCATCAATTGGCGTTTTCTCACCGGGTTTGATTGCTGGATTAAGATACGGAGGTTTGCGCCCTGTCAGAAGCCTGTGCGTAACTTCAAGAAGTGACCGAATCAGTGGTTGAACGAATGGAACACGGGAGAGCGTGCCTCGCGACACATGAAATCTAAGCATCGCGATCCATGTTACGCGCAATACTCGCCCAATTGAATGGTTGTGGGTAATTACGTCGTATACGTACTGACGTATATCCAAGGGATGTAACTCAGAAGTCGCATCCCACATTCGCGTTGCTTGGCAGGAGAACCGTTCCTCGTCGCTGACATCTGGTTGCGTCATGCGCGTGAGTCTAGCAAGATCCGCATTTGAAATACTGCCCGTTCTTGTCATTGTTCGCTGACTTGGAGGCAATTGAATCATTGGGTCAACTGCCTTGAGCCATGCGTCCTTCCAAAAGATCAGACATTCAGCTTCGCATCCCCCGTGAGCTGAACCGCTGCATCTGGCTTCCGTAAGATGCACTGTGCGATTTAACCGCCGCCCCGTCCAAGTCTGGCGGGCCGTATCACAGGTTTTATGAGCAACTGCACTTACACGTAGTTGCTGTCCGCAGAATTGTAGCATTTCAGGCATGAAAGGCATACCATCGAAGCAGCCATGCTCATCCAGCGTTTGGAGAATCTCTGATTCAGTCAGTACCTCAACTAAGTCACCCGCTCGGAACTTAGATAACTCCCAATCCATTTATTATGCTCCCTCTAAATCATACGTTGACCATTAGCTCCCAAGACAACGTAGCAAATTGTGAAGTTTGAATATCAATCAATCAGCTTCAAATCTGACTTATTGGAGCTTAATGGCTGCAAGTAAACGTGAGTTGCTTTTTGCAAAACCTCATCATACGGAAACACAAAGTAGTTCCTCAAGCCAGGATTCGCCACGGAAATGACGGTATTGTTCAGCACGCAACTGATCGGCCAAACGACCGGCAGGGAGTTCCACGTCATCGTAGGTGATGACATCATCTTGCGTAATATTCCGCTTGAGTTTGCATCCCATCACCAACCCCTCAGGGAGATAGCGCATTTGACTCATTTCGTTAACGTTCACTGCTTCGCCATAGGTCATATACATTCCGTAGTCATCAAGTACCTCACCAGCCTTGAGGTCTCGCTTAGCGACAGCACATACTTCTACAACTGGACCAGCCAAAGGTTGAGCCAGACAATCACGGAACAAAACTACTCGTGAGATCGCATTGGGCACTTCAAAATGGCAGAGGTGATAAGGAATAAAGAAGGAATACAAAGGACCTTCACCCATCTTATAGAGGTTAAGATAATGTTGTTGTTTGGGATCAGGATGTTCGGCTAGACAATAAACTTTGGTTAAAGGCGTGCCAACCACATAATCGATAATGCCGCCTTTTTCACGCAGTTCATCAATGTCATAAATCTCACCGATTTTCATGATATCGCCACGATATTCCACACCTCTAGACATACCTCTAGACTGGACCACGAAGCCAGTTGCATTGGCGACGATCGTCTGCTCGAAGCTGATTTTGGAGCCATCCGCAAAGCTAGTAACCATTGCAGCGTTTTGTCCCCACCGCTCAGCCCAGCCTTGCTGGGTAGTTGGATTACGGTATCGATCCTGCAATCCTTTAATGTTTCCCATAACTCGTGGGATAAGACCCAAACCTTTCACCCAGCGATAGAGATTCATTTGAACTCCAGGTTCATCCCCATCGCAAGCCGACAAAATAACATTATGCTTCTTGGCGTAAGTCTGCAGGATAGGTCCAATAGTTGCATCTAACTCAGCGTTCATCAGCACTACATCTTTGCCATATTTGAATGCTTCAAGAACAACGTGAGCACCAAACTCAACCGAACCAGTAACATCAACCAATACGTCAATATGCTCGGATCGACACAACAGGAATGCGTCTTCTGTAACCACAGGTTTTCCTGCATGAATGGCATCATCTAGTTGAGTCTGGGTAGTAGCAACAAGGATGTCTTCTAGACCAGCGTAACCAAAGACATGAAATCCTTTATCTAGGTTGCGACTGTATACTGCAACCATACGCATCCCAGGAATACTGTTTACAATTTGGTTTGTCAGTCCCTGCCCCATAAAACCTGCTCCGATCATACCAACACGGATTGGTTTGCCTTGCTCCTCACGTGCTTTTAGCGCGTTATCAACCATCATCATAAAGAATCTCCTTTGGGTAACAGGTTGCCGAATAAATCAATAAGGGAGTGACCTTCAAGGTTGCTAATGAATAGCCTGGTTGTTGCTCAGACAGACATTCTTTGCTCGAGTTCAGTTTCGATCTCTTGAAGAGATCGAAACTTTTGATCTTTTTCAGAAATCACCGAAACTGGCAAGGGCCATTCGAGTCCTAATCTAGGATCGTCATACATTAACCCCCCTTCAGCACCAGGTGTATAAAATTCCCCTACTTGATAACTGGTTTCTGTGTTGTCGCATAAGACTTGATACCCATGAGCAAAGCGCTCAGGTACATAGAGGGCGCGATAGTTATCTTCATTTAACTCGACGGAAATATGTTGCAGATAGGTAGAGCTTTCAGGGCGAAGGTCAACAATGATGTCTAGAATCCCTCCCCGTGTACAACGGACTAATTTGGTTTCGGCTGCGGGTGGATATTGAAAGTGCATGCCTCGCAGCGTACCTTTCTTAAGACTAAAGGCAATGTTGGACTGTGCAATACTCGATTTGAGCCCATGATCCTCAAATTCCTTTTGGCAGAAAGCACGGGCAAAGAAACCTCGATTATCCTCCCTAGGCTCGATGTCAATAATATAAGAACCTTTCAGTTTGGTTTCCTTGAAAAGCATATAACTCCAAATGTGACTGGTGAGAAAAGCTGTCCTTGACAGCATGTCTGGGTAAAATTATGGCTTGTAAGCCTCGCTTTTAATTCAGTTTTTAGCCATGCTTATGATGGCTTTTTAGTCCAGAAGAAATCGGGATTAATTTGTTGAGTGCGAATTAAATATTCTAATTGTTTTAAGCGTGTGAATCCTCTGAAGAAAAATGTTTCTTCAGACATGTCAATTTGAGTAAACACATCAAACAGCTGCTGAGCACCTCGTCTAGCATCCCACTCACACTTGAATCCAGGTAATAACTGATTAATTTTTTCAAAGGAAACTCGATAGCTACGGTTGTCTGTACTGCTATCCCCAAAGCTAAGTTGGCATCCTTTGAAAACATCAGCAACGATTTCAGCAATGTCTTTTACTTGATAGTTGAATGAGGTATCACCCACGTTAAAGATTTGATTATGAATAAGATCTCGTGGGGCTTCTAGAGCACAAACAATAGCTTTGCAAATGTCAAGTGCATGCACCAATGGACGCCAGGGAGTCCCATCACTGGACATTTTAATTTCTTGAGTTGTCCAAGCGTATCCTGATAGGTTATTCAAAACGATGTCAAAGCGCATTCTAGGAGATGCCCCAAAAGCGGTGGCATTGCGCATAAAGGTAGGAGAAAAGTTATCATCCGCCATTGTCTGGAGATCACGTTCTACAAGCGTTTTACAAATTGCATAGATAGTTTGGGGATTCACGGGAGACTCTTCCGTAACATCTCCTTCCGTTGCCAAACCATAAACGCTGCAAGATGACATGTAGACGAAACGGCGCACACCCGATGCTTTCGCAAGGTTTGCCAAATGAACAGACCCTTTGTGATTAATATCGTAAGTAATGTTGGGTGAAAGTTGACCTGCAGGATCGTTAGACAACTCAGCCATGTGGACAACTGCATCAATCCCTTGCAGATCTTCACTGGTGAGATTGCGAATGTCTTTGTTAAGAGTTTGGGCTGTGAGTTCAGTGCCATTATATAGCCAGCCCACTTTGTAGAAACCGGTATCTACGGCAAGAACCTCGTATCCTTTTTTCAAGAGAATGGGAGCTAATAAGGAGCCAAGATATCCTTCAGTTCCAGTAACTAATATTTTCATCGTGTTTTCTCTGTATTTACAACAGTTTTTAAACAAGAAAAGTCAGGAATTTGATTGGCGATCGCTTTGCCAATTTCTAGAGAAGAAGTGGCAGCAGGAGAAGGCGCATTACAAACATGCACTGAACGACCACCTTTGACGATCAAAAAGTCATCGACCAGTTTACCATCGTTCATTAATGCTTGAGCTCTCACACCTGCATGAGCTGGGATAACATCTTCTGCTTGGACTTCTGGAATTAACCTTTGCAAACTATGAACAAAAGCTGTTTTGAAAAAGGATCGAATCATTTCTCGCATGCCTTCGTCAGCATGTTTTATTGCAAGTTTCCAGAAGGCAGGATAGGTAAGAACATCTGCAAAATCTCTCAGATCAAAGTCTGTTTTATGGTAGCCCTCACGCTTGAAACTCAGAACTGCGTTAGGTCCTGCATGAATGCTGCCATCAATCATGCGAGTAAAGTGAACTCCCAAAAAGGGAAAGTTTGGGTTGGGAACGGGATAAATCAGATGCTTAACCAGATATCTCTTTTCGGGTTTAAGTTCGTAGTATTCGCCTCGAAAAGGAACAATTTTTGCTTGAGGATCAATTGCATCAAGTTTCGCAACACGATCGCTATGCAATCCAGCACAATTAATTAAAAACTTTGTTTCAAAAGTTCCATTATTGGTTTCCAATATTTGACTATTGCTCAATACAGTAATCTTTTCAACTTTCGTATTGAGGTAAAGCTGCCCTCCCTGCCGTTTAATTAACTCAGCATATTTTTGGCAAACTTGTTTGTAGTCAACGATACCCGTTGAAAATACTCGAATTCCTGCCAAGCAATTAACATGGGGCTCAATCTCCCTAACCTGCTGCGAAGTTAGCCTGACAACCTTTACACCATTTTCTAATCCACGTTGATATAAGGCATCTAAACGGCCTAATTCTGATGGTTCTGTTGCAACGATGACTTTACCGCATACATCATAAGGAATTTCATGTATTTGGCAAAATTTAATGATTGAATCACAACCTGTTTGACAAAGCTTGGCCTTTAGGCTACCAGGCTTGTAATAAATACCAGAGTGAATAACACCACTATTATTACCTGTTTGATGATGTGCCCATTGAGCTTCTTTTTCTAAAACAGCAATACGAGCATCTGGAAACCTTTGTCCCAATGCCATTGCAGAGGAAAGTCCTACAATCCCGCCTCCAATGACCAAAAAATCATACATTGATTCTTCCTTCTTTCAACGTGTTTTAATTTTAATTTATCCTATAAAAAATCCGCCATTTTAACAGAATCTAGATTGAATCTTTATGAACAAAGGCTTGATTTAAAGGTTGGAAAAAATCCGCGAAACAATCCTTTAAAGTGTCTGCTCGGAGTCAGGTCGTCAAGCGCCTCTTAAGATTCCTTCGTCCCAGATATAACAACCGTTTTCATTTGCATGAGCCAGTCTCAAAATTACTGTAAGTTCCAGTAAATTAGAATTTTGATTTTTGAGGGCAGTTCCCCGCAGATTACTGCATCTGTAAAACACAAGGTCCCATGGGCACTATTGAGTGGAGCCGGACGCAACTTATGTGAGGCATCGTGAAGTGTAATACTGTATCCGCTTACAGCGAAGGCGTTCATTATTTTTGACAATGTAATGTAAGAACCTTAGACAGCAGTACCTGCTGCCTAAATCGGCAATCATTGATCCTACACTTTTGGGGCTAGAACCCTTGAGAACACTGAATTTGCTTTTGCAGCTTACATTGCCAGGTTAATATATCCTCCCTAATCAACGTGTGCTGCTAGAATAACCTGCTCGAACTCATTAAACTCTGTCTAATTCAACAGTCCCCAGTACCAAATTTGGCAGGGATACATAACTCCTGTTTTATGAACAAATGACCTAATTTCATCGGTTCTGACTTCTGAAGTGGTTACGTCTTCTACATTCCCATCATGTTTATGTTTATGAGTTTTAAAATGACCACAGAGGAAACATTTAATGACGAGAGCAGCGTGAACACACGGTCATCCTTTTGATGCGCTACTAAACATATCCTTAGCAAACCGATGGAGCTTCCCATCCGGGATCACTAAAACTTAAGACGAGACCAAAGTTGTGGAAATACAGTACTAAGTTTACGGATCTATTTTTTATGCCGTTGCATCATTCATCAATTGCTTAAAGGCTAACCAGACAAAAACTGGAATCGTAGTAGCATATCGTTTCCACAGTCTAGTTGGTTCTTGCAATAGTCGATAGAGCCACTCCAAGCCTGCCTGACGAATCAGTTTAGGTGCACGCTTATGAAGTCCTGCATAGACAGGAAAGGCTCCTCCCAAACCAATCATCACTGCGTGTACTTTATCTTTGTGTTCCGCAATCCAAAGCTCCTGCTTTGGACACCCGAGTGAAACAAAAACAACTCCGGCGCCACTTTCGTTGAGCTTTTGGATAATTTCTGCATCCTCTTGCTGAGTTAGTGGACGAAAAGGCAACGGTTCCATCCCTGCAATCTCCAGATCTGGAAACTCATTTCCTAATCTAGCTTTCATCTTCTCAAGAATGATCTTGTGGGAACCCAAGAAGAAAACAGAGACTTTTTCAACAGAAGCCTGTTTACACAAAGCGGAAAGGACATCCAAACCGGCAACCCGATCTTGTTCTGACTGCCCTAGTAGCCTCAGCATCCAGACTAGGGGCATACCATCAGGGGCAACTAAATCTGCACTCGTTAAGACGGAAGCAAAAGTTGGATCGCGATGTGCTTCTATAAGCATGTGAACATTCGCGATACAAACGGTCTTACTAATTCGGTTCTTTGCCCACTTCACCATTAAATCGATTTGATGATCAAAAGGCAAAGCAGTAACCGGACAACCAATGACGCTTTTCTGGCAAAAACCTCTGTCTAACCAAGCCGACGACATCATCTTTTCTTCCTCATGCTTTTGGTAGAATCCCAAAACTCTAAACACTCTAGGTTCCGAATCGCTCCCAATCGGAGTAGTGGTTATTTATCATCCGATTCAGTTCTGTAACACAATCTGTGACATTCATAAATATTGCTCCAATGCAATTCTGCTAAAAAGCCCACTCGTATAACTTTCGATAGATAAGTATTCGATAGATAACTATCTAACCGCTGATTGAGCTGCAGGTATACTGTTTTCTCGCCATTCTTTAAATCGAAACAGTAAAATATTTAACCAATTAGGTAATTTTTTTGACGCCTAAGTCGCCAGACATTCGCTGACGCATGAAGCTGATTAGACCGAGGCACGCAATCTTCTGCCTAAAATAATCTCACTCTCCTCAACTCATCTTGGAATTTATTAATCCGTGACTTGTCTACCAAGAATTTTTTTTGATCAGAATTATAGTATCTTACTCCGCTAGTATACTTAGGAACTTTACGCTTGCTTCACATTCATTTCAAGGTATTTTTACATCAACTTTAAATATCATGCATATTTATCAGTAGTTTTACTGATAAACACACCTTTCGAGCAGATTCTGAAGATGTGCATCCCCATGCTCAGCAAGCTCTCCTCTGTAATGCAGAACAAAAGGTGCATTCTTAAACTGCTCCCTTGTCAATAAATGCCTTAAGCAAAAATAATAAAACACTTAACCAGATGATTTAGGGATTGAGTGCCTCAGTTGTACTGATGCTCAAATTTTCTTTATAGTAGCTTTAGTTACTTGTTGCTTTGTCAGTATATTTGCTGATAAACATTCATCCTGTTGGCGGAGTTATGTGTTCTGCAAACCGACCTCCTCTGTATTGAGACGGCAAAAATGCGTGGGTGAAACTAAACTCTTGTCATGCAAATGAAAGAGCTATACGAATTGAACTCTAATTTTTCAGTTGATTTTCTTGCGGGAAATAATTAACTGAGCAATTTTACCAAAATTGGGATTACATCAAGTTTTGATGATCGTGTCCTCCAAATCCATCTAAAAGCTGGAGCTTGTGTCGATCGCGAAGAGGATCAGAATGGTGAGGAATCAAGCTAGGTTTGGTGATTCTTCGTGAACTTATGGATTTCTCTTGATCTCTCTGTGTAATCTATAGGGTTGTTAGGTTTCGTGTCTCAACCCGGTGCTCACAACCCTATATTGAATTGTGCCTTCCTGCTTACTACAGGTATTACTGCTCGCTTGTTAGCGGTGCAATAGACACTTTTGCATCTCTTACGATTCTGTGCACCTAGAGCATGAATCGGTTGAGCATTTAGACTCATTGATGAAATTAACTCCAACATGGATGGATAGTTCACAAAGTTTTTGAGAACACTGTGCTCATGGGGATCTTCAACTGTCGCATTTCAAATCGGAATTGTTATAAGATAGAGCCACTTTTAAGAAAGTAATCAAGCAATGTTAGCTAAGCTTCCTGAAAATTGCTTTAAGTATTTCGATCTACGCTCCGCTATCTGGATACTTGCGATCCCAATATCGATTGCTTGTAATTGTCTAGGGCTGCCTCAAATACCGATTGCAATCGGTGTAGATTCCCCCCCTTCAGAACACATTAACCCGTCATCTGATGATGCCTACACATTGGGCCCTGGGGATCGCATTCGCATCGAGATTTTCAAAGTAACTCAGTTTAGTGGGGATCATCAGGTTTTGGTAGACGGTACGCTCAACTTACCTCAAGTAGGTAGCGTGTCCGTTCTAGGTCTGACTCTAGAAGCAGCGGCAGATGCCATTTCTGCGAAATATACTAGACTCTTGAAGTACCCGATCGTTACGGTCACCCTAGTTGCTCCTCGTCCAGTCAAAGTTGCGGTTTCAGGAGAAGTTGGTCGTCCTGGAACTTATACGCTCCCAACCGATGCAGGTAATCAATTACCGACAGTAACACAAGCCTTACAATTGGCAGGTGGAGTGACTCAACTCGCAGATCTCCGTCAAGTCAAGGTTCTTCGTCCCCGCCAATCGGGATCTGAGCAAGTTATTAAAGTGAACCTCTGGGAATTTCTACAAACCGGAGAACTGGGTAGAGACATTACGTTGCGAGGTGGAGATACCGTTTTTATCCCCACTGTCGCCAACTTGAATTTGGCTGAGGCTCCTAAACTAACGTCTGCTAGTTTTTCTACTGACCGCGGTCAGCCACTCAACATTGCAGTCGTCGGTGAAGTCTATCGACCTGGTCCTTATACTGTCACTGCTTCTGCTAGAACTGGAGCTGCGGGTGCAGTCGGACAGGCTGGGGGCGGCGGCGATATTCCCCCAACAATTACTCGTGCAATTCAGGTTGCTGGCGGTATTAGACCCCAAGCAGATATTCGGCAGATTCAGGTGCACCGCCAAACTAAAACGGGGGGCGAACAGATCATTCATATCGATTTATGGAAGCTTTTGAAGGCAGGAGATCTTGACCAGGATCTCATTTTGCAGGATCGGGATACTGTTGTTATTCCTACAGCAACTGAACTCAGCCCAGCCGAAATCACCCAAATTTCTGCTGCGAGCTTTTCGCCCGATACGATTCGGGTCAATGTAGTGGGCGAGGTCATGCAGCCAGGAGTTGTGCAAGTCCCTCCAAACACACCATTAAACCAAGTTTTGTTGGCGGCTGGGGGGTTTAATCCCAAAGCCCATAAAAGCTCAGTTAAATTAATCCGTCTGAATCAGAATGGTACAGTCACCGAGCGAACTATTTCTGTTAACTTTGAGCGTAGTCTGAATGACAAGAATAATCCAGCCCTGCGGAATGATGATGTGGTAGTTGTTAAGCGATCTGGGTTAACAGTGCTTACTGACAGCTTGGGATTTGCCATCAATCCGATTAATAGCTTTCTTTCAATCTTCAGTATATTTAGAATTTTTAGTAAGTAAGGCTGGAATTGCTGTAAGCAGTTCAGCATTTTTATAGCATGATAAACACATGGTTTTATGAAGATCACAATCAGGGCTTCCTGATCAGTCACCCTTCAACACAGGTGCAACAATCAAGATGACCAGTGATAAGCATGAGCAAAGAATGCTGTCTGATGGTGATGGTGGTCGGTTTCAGTGGTTGCCGATGGGCACCGTAAATCAATCTACTAAAGAAGATGACGAAGGAGGCTTGAACTTCGGACAAGTCATCTCAGCCCTCCGACGTGGAATTCCAGTAATTTTGGGTGTCACAACGGTTGTAACCTCTCTCTCTATATTAAAGGCATCAACCAGCGTCCCTATCTATCAGGCAAAATTTGAAATTTTAACCAAGCCGGTCACTGTGGAGACCCAGGTGATTTCTTCTGTGCCTCAAACTCTCAGTAAAGAGCAACAAGCGAGTCCGGGAACAGTCGATGAAACCAAGCTTAAACTCTTAAAAAGCCCTAAGATTCTGGCTCCGATCGTCAAGAAACTGCAAAGCAAGTATCCGGACTTCAACTACGATGCTCTCGTAGGTGGGCTGGTTGTCACACCACTTCCTCCTAGCGAGATTCTGGAGGTTGATTATCAGGATGTTGATCCGAATAAAGTCAAAGCAATCTTGAAGTTGGTGTCTGAGGCTTATCTGGATTACAGTTTGGAAGAACGTTTGGCAGATGTTCGTCAGGGCATTGAGTTTGTAGAAACTCAGCTACCTCAGCTACAAAGTCGGGTGGAAAAATTACAAGATAATCTTCAAGATTTTCGGCAAAAGTACAACTTAATTGATCCAGACTTAACAAGTAAACAATTGTCTCAACAGCTTCTCACGATCGGGCAACAACGACTTGAAACACAAATAAAGCTGAAAGAAGCTAACGCGCTCTATTTAGATTTGAGCAGGCAGCTCGCGCAATCGAACTACGAATCTACGGCATCTTCTGCTTTGGGTGCGAGCTCTCGCTATCAGAGCTTACTGAGTCAGATGCTAGAAGTAGAAAGTGAAATTGCCAAGGAATCTAGCCTGTTTCGCGAAGACACCCCCAACATTCATGTCTTACGGGATCAGCAACAAAATCTCATTCCTTTATTACAACGCGAAGGACAACGGGTCCGAGAAGAAGCAGCCAGTAGTATTCGAGAGCTAGAAGCGCGCAACCAAATTCTAGCCCAAACTGAAAGTCTACTTAACCGTCAGGTGAAAGAACTATCTGTGATTTCCCGACGATACACCGATATTCAGCGAGAGCTGACAATCTCAACGGACAATTTAAATCAGTTTTTAACCAAGCGTGAGGCACTGCGAATTGATGCCGGACAGCGCAAAACGCCCTGGCAAATTCTTACTCCGCCGACTGAGCCAATTCCGTCTGCTGCCAATACTAAAAAGTCAGCAATGTTGGGTGTAATTCTAGGACTGCTCCTAGGAGTTGGGGCTGCTTTATTGCTAGATAAACTGAGCAACGTGGTTCGTAGCCCTGAAGGGATCAAGGAGATCAGCAAGTTGCCAATTCTAGGTGTTATTCCATTTAACCCAGGCCTTAAAAATCTGGAAGATCTTCCCTTCAAACAACTGTCCTCGATTTCAGAAGTAGTCGATTTTGTCCAACAGATGCGCCAAAAAATTAGTTTCAAGGAAGATACAAAATCCTATCATTATGCGTCCTCTCCTTTTCTAGAAGCACTCCGTTCTCTCTACATCAATATCCGGTTACTCGGATCTGACTCAAAGATTCGCTCTTTTGTGATTAGTTCAGCAACTGCAGGAGAAGGCAAGTCTACAATTGCCACTTATCTTGCCCAAACTGCGGCAGCGCTGGGTCAGCGTGTGTTGTTAGTAGATACCGATCTACGGCTACCAAAGCTACATGAACGGCTTGCGCTGGATAATACCTGCGGTTTGAGTCATTTGATTTCCCTAGATATCGAACCTGAGATGGTCATTCAGAAATCACCAGTAGAGCCAAATCTGTTTGTTCTAACCTCTGGACAGGTTCCTCCTGATCCAGCCAAGTTACTTTCTTCTCAAAAGATGCAAAGTCTCATGGCGCAATTCAAGGAGCATTATGATCTGGTGATCTATGATATGCCCCCATTGTTGGGACTTGCAGATACTAAACTCATTGCATCAAACACAGATGGAATTGTGATGGTGGTTGGATTAGAGAAGGTTAAGACTTCAGCATTGAGTCAAGCGATGGAAACATTAAAGATGTTTCCTGGAAGTATTCTGGGTTTTGTTCCTAATGGTGCGAAGGAGAACAATCCCAATTTAAATTCTTACAACCGATACTATATGGGGCAGGAAGCTTCGCTTACAAAGCTAGAGAATAAAACTGTAATCGATGATTCACGATCGATCGAAAAAAACGATCAGCAAGAGTAATTCAATAAGTCAATTGGGTTATTAAGGTTTAAGTTTTTAACAGTTTGAAGCTGGGACAATCAACGAGTCATTATCAATTTCTTGACTTTCCAAACATGGAAGTATTAATCCTTCTAACCTGCATGGGCATACTCTGGCTGATTAGCTCCCGCCGATGGCGGCGGCGGGTCATCATTCCAGCTACTGGTTTTCTTTTGACTTATCTGATCGCGACATCCGCATGGGGACTTTCATTATTGACTCAAGGAATGTTGATCTTTCTGCCAAAAGATTCAGGAGAGGCGGTTGATACCATTGCTGTATTGGGTCGAGGAGAAACCCTACAGCATCGACGCATAGAACTGGCAGAGCAACTTTGGCGAGCAAAGCGAGCACCCAAAATTTTTATTAGCGGGATGACCGATGCCCCCTATATGATTGAACAGCTGAAGGATTTAGGCATCCCTGCTCAAGTTTTGGGAGGTGAACGATGTTCTGAGTCTACGAAAGAAAATGTTCAGTTAACATCAGGCATTCTCTATCCTCAGGGCATTCAAAAGATACTTCTCATTACAGATCCACCGCATATGTTGAGATCGGTTCTCTTGTTTCAAAGCTATGGGTTCAAAGTAGTCCCTCATTTGAGTCCCTTACCCCCGCAATTCAATCCAAGAGAGCATTTACTACTGATTTTACGAGAGTATGCAGCGTTAGTTCAGTATGCTATGACAGGACAGTTTAAGCAACGAACCGTCGCTGAACTTCGGCAACCATCCGCAGAAGTGATTGAAAAAATTCATGGTTGTAAAATCTGATGAGAATGAATTTGGCAAATTAAATCTTGGAGACATTCCGGTATGAATGAGTTTCCAGACTTTACGCACCAAGGGTATCGAGTTGAACAAGCGCTAGGGCATAATCTGGCGGGTGGACGAATTACCTATCTGGCATCAACTGTCGAGACACAACAAAAGGTTGTGATTAAGCAGTTCCAATTTGCTAAGACAGGTGTAAGTTGGGCTGACTACGATGCTCACGACCGGGAAGTGCAACTTTTAAAGGATCTGAACCATTCTGGGATTCCCCGCTATCTCAACTCTTTTCAAACCGGAGATGGATTTTGCCTAGTCCAAGAATACAAACCAGCAACCTCGTTAGCAACCGCTTCCAGCCTGAACCCAGCCCAAATTAAAACCATCGCGATCGCCACCCTAGAAATTCTGGTGTATTTGCAAAATCGCATACCGCCCATCATCCACCGCGACATTAAACCCGCCAACATCCTTTTAGATGCGAACAGCAATGTCTACTTAGTGGATTTTGGGTTTGCTCATGTGGGAGAGGGAGAGGTGGGCATTAGTAGCGTGGTCAAAGGAACTTTGGGGTTTATGCCTCCCGAACAGTTGTTTAATCGACAATTAACCGAGGGGTCAGATCTCTATGGACTAGGAATGACCTTGATCTGCTTGCTTACAGGCACTAAAGCTGACCAGGTGGGCAATTTGGTAGACATTACCTATCGAGTTAGTTTTAAACATCTTGTACCCAAACTCAACATGCAGTGGGTAGGCTGGCTAGAAAAGATGGTGGAGCCTCGCTTAAAAGATCGATTTCCCAATGCAGTTGCCGCATTAACTGCTATTCCTGTTTCACCGCTGCGTCCACCAGAAGCTCAATTTAGTTGTTCAGCTTTGGAATTCAGTGCCCATCGAGCAGGCGATTGGTTGACCCAATCAGTGAAAATCGTCAATCCAATTCCCGAAACGACCCTAGAAGGGCAATGGGAGATTGTTGCTCATCCGCACGATCCTGCGCCTGAGATTTACACCTGGATTGCGGTAGAACCTGCAACATTCACAGGCAATCAGGTGAACTGTCAAATTACGATCGATACCCGTCGGCTCATGGCAGGCAAGACCTATCGTCGAAAACTGATGCTCCATACCAATACGCTGGCAAAAAGCTATCCACTCACTCTTCAAATTCAGATAGCCAATTTTTCCTCCAGAAATCCCATCCCCTATCCTTTACTCGCCGTTTTGGGATGTTTCGCCTTGGGCAATACCTGGATTTTTACTCAGATATTGCGAGTTGTCACAATGATGACTGCGTCTTCTAGGATGGCAGACTTCGGTGCGATCGCCGGGGCAGGAATTGGGTTTGAGATCGCCGCATGGTTAATGCGAACGGTCAATTGGCAGCTAGGCGCGCTTGCCTGTACATTGTCGGCAGGGACGCTGGGTGGGATTGTGCTGATTCAAGTGTTGTCAGGTGCAATGACCGCTGCCGGATTGGCTGCTGTGATTGGGTCAGGAGTGGGGCTGTTGGGCGGTATGATTACGGGATTTGCCCTAGGTGCGATCGTCGAAACCCTAGCGGCTCAGATGGAACAAAAGAAACTCCTTATGTTGGTTGCCCTGCTAACGCTTGTTTTGGGTTTTGGCTTTGGGCTGGGCTTAACCATCGGATTTTACAATTCACGGGTGTTAACGGTGATTGCCATCAGCAGCTTGCTCCTTTTTCTCATGTTTGTGCAACAGTCCTTCAGACTCATGGAACTGGCTTTATCCCATCGGAAAACGGGACGATCGCTCATCAAACCCTAGCCAGACTCTCAATGCTCTGTCCGCCCAAAAAACGTTTTGGGCAAGTCGGGCTATCGTAGTAGTTATCGATATAACATTTCAAAGCCTGGCGTTGACAAGGGGTTTAGAACCCTTGTCTTAACCTGGTGGCATAGCTAAGTCAACAAGGACATTGAGTACCCTAATTTTAGAAACCAGTTTATTAGCTTAGGACAATGAAATCCTACTACTTTCGCAATAGAAAACGGTTCCTGACGAGTATTCCAGTTTCTGCACAAACTAATATACTTTGATCAGGATAGGTGAAAGATCAACTTTTCTGAAAGGAGAAATTTTACTGTACTGCTACCGTAGGGACGACATCTACAGAATATAGATGCAATCCATGGTCTTAGCAAATCTAGGGCTACCCAACCTTAACCCTTTTATGACTCAAAGGCAAAATATCAAAATTCATGACTGTACTCAGGATGAATTAGACTCAGATTACTTTTTTGAAGCCATTGGAGATGGCACAAAGGCTTACATGACTAGCCAAGGTAGAAGCGTTCGGCAAGGCGAATACATTCTTCTACAGACCGGAACCAAGGTTGAGAAGTATAAAATCGAACAAGTTGATTACTATTGTAATCCATCAGATATGTGGATAGCACTCTTGAGCAAAGATCAAACGTAGCAGCAGCCTGCTTCGTCATCAGATTTGATAGGTTCGTCCTTTCCAGGCTCCACCCCGTCCCTGCCAATGGCGAATTGCTGAATCTAAAGTCATCAGGGTGTAAAGCAACGCGATCGCGGGTAGACCCAGCGCAAACAACGGCGAAATTTGGTAGAACCGCACCGTGGGGTAATAAGCGATCGTCATCGCTCCCCAGCCAGCCAAGCCTGCGAGCATTAACCCCCAGTCATGCAATAACAGACCCACCATGGCGCTGAGCACAGGCACAACATAAATCAGACTCATGCCCATCAGGGTGCCTAGCAGCAACCCCAAAGAGTATTCCAGTTGGGTAAAAGCAGTACGGGCAACCATTTCCCAAATGGAAGACAAAGTGGGATAGGCACGTAGGCTGCGGGTGCGATCGCTCAGCCCCAACCAGATTCGCCCCTCCCCGTGAATTGTCAAATTGCTAGACTTGACCGCTTGAGCCAGCGCACAGTCATCGATCAATGCCTGGTGAATTGCCGCAATTCCTCCAATGCGGCTCAATACCTCCCGTCGAATCAGAACACAGCCTCCAGCCGCCGCCGCTGTGCGACGGGTGGGATGGTTGACCCAGCGAAAGGGATAGAGCTTTTGGAAAAAGAAGATAAAGGCAGGAATCAAGCACTTTTCCCAAAAGCTCTCACAGCGCAACCGCACCATCAGGGAAACCAAGTCTAAGTTTGCCTGTTGGGCTTTGGCAACCAGACGATCGAGATTGTCACGATCGTGTTGGATATCGGCATCAGTCAACAAAAAATAATCCGGCAGCGGGACGATTGTCTCTGCTTGTTGAACGCCCTGTGCTACTGCCCACAGCTTGCCCGTCCAACCAGAAGGGAGCGGTTGACCCAAAAGCACGGTGAGTCGCGATGATTGCTCCAGTGTTTGCGCCATCGATCGGGCAATATGGGCAGTTTCATCAGTACTGTGGTCATCCACCAAAATTGTGTGAACGGCACCCGCATAAGTTTGCGTCAAGATCGATCGCAGCGTCATCGGCAACACCGCCGCCTCATTCCGTGCCGGAATCACCACACAGACAGTTGGCAAATTCGCCCGATCGGGGACTTCCTTGCCCTGCGTGCTTATGCTATGTTCATTTTTTTCATTCAGTTGCTGATCGACTCGCCAAAATTGCCCCCAAACGAGCAACAAGCCCAGCCAAATGACCAGGGAGACCAGCGCCAAGCCTAAAGCGAGTTCATTCATGAGGCGATCTCAATTTTTAGGAACAGAAGCACCATACAATTCTTTGGTAGCCACGGAATGCACTTTTAACTGCGATTTGATGACCGGAAAGTATGCAAACTCAAGACAGGGTGTCGGCGTCTCAAACTGAAGCAGCGATCGCTGCCAGTCAAAATTATCTTCTCTCGATCCAAAATCCTCAGGGGTATTGGTGGGCAGAGCTGGAATCAAACGTTACCATCACCGCCGAGGTGGTATTGTTGCACAAGATTTGGGGAACTGACCAGACCCGTTCGCTACACAAAGTTGAGGCGTATTTGCGATCGCAGCAACGCGACCACGGCGGTTGGGAACTGTTTTACGGGGATGGGGGAGAACTCAGCACTTCCGTCGAGGCTTACATGGCATTGCGGTTGCTTGGAGTTCCGGTTACTGATCCAACCATGGCGCGGGCACGACAGTTCATCCTGGCACGAGGAGGCATCAGCAAAACTCGCATCTTTACCAAATTCCATCTGGCTTTAATCGGTTGTTACAATTGGTGCGGCATTCCCTCCATTCCCCCCTGGGTGATGTTGTTGCCCAACTGGTTTCCCTTTACCATTTATGAACTGTCTAGTTGGGCAAGAGGCAGCACAGTACCGCTGCTGATTGTGTTTGATCAGAAGCCCGTCTTCTTGACCCAACCAGCCATTCAATTAGATGAACTCTACACCGAAGGCATCGAAAACGTCCGTTACGAGCTACCCCGACAGGATGACTGGAGTGATCTGTTCGTCAGGCTAGATGGCGTCTTCAAATTCAGCGAACGACAAAACCTTGTCCCGTTTCGCCAGCAGGGACTCGCTGCCGCTGAGCGTTGGGTGCTGGAGCGCCAGGAAGCGACAGGTGATTGGGGCGGCATTATTCCCGCTATGCTGAACTCGCTGCTGGCATTGCGTTGCTTGGGTTACGCTGCTGCTGACCCGATCGTGGAACGGGGATTGCAAGCCGTCGATCGCTTTGTGATTGAGACTACGGACACTTATCGCGTTCAGCCCTGTGTTTCTCCTGTTTGGGATACAGCGTTGGTGATGCGATCGCTGGTTGCCTCTGGTGTTTCTCCCGATCATGCTGCTCTGATCCGGGGAGGGGAATGGCTTTTAGAAAAGCAAATTCTGGATTATGGCGATTGGGCAGTCAAGAATCCGCAGGGTAAACCGGGCGCTTGGGCATTTGAGTTTGACAATCGCTTTTACCCCGATGTGGATGATTCTGCAGTGGTGGTGATGGCATTGCAGGCGGTAAAGCTCCCCAATGAAGCCCTCAAACAAGCTGCGATCGCACGCACGGTGGACTGGATCTTCTCCATGCAATGTCGCGAGGGGGGGTGGGCTGCCTTCGATCGGGACAACAACCAAAGCTGGTTGAATGCCTTGCCCTATGCTGACCTGAAAGCCATGATTGATCCCAATACGGCTGATGTGACAGCACGAGTGCTGGAGATGTTGGGACGCTTGGGAGTGAGGTGGGAAGAGGGCCACGGGGACGCGAAGACGCAGAGAATCGATCGCGCGCTTGCCTATCTCGCCCACGAACAAGCACCAGAAGGTTGCTGGTTTGGGCGCTGGGGGGTTAACTACATCTATGGCACCAGTGGCGTGTTGTCAGCTCTGGCATTGATTGCACCCGTAGCTTATCGCACGCAAATTGAGCGGGGGGCGGCTTGGTTGGTCAGTTGCCAGAATTCTGATGGTGGCTGGGGGGAAACTTGTCAGAGCTATCAAGATCCGGCTTTGAAAGGCAAGGGCGTTAGCACAGCTTCTCAGACTGCCTGGGCGTTGATTGGGCTCCTGGCAGCGGGTCAGGCAACCCAGAATTTTGCATTAACTGCGATGCAACGGGGGGTTGCATATTTAATTGCTACACAACGAGTAGACGGCACCTGGGATGAGTCAGAGTTTACCGGTACGGGTTTTCCCTGCCATTTCTACCTGAAATACCACCTCTATCAGCAGCATTTCTCCCTCACGGCGTTGGGGCAGTATGTGGAACTGGTGGAACGTCGGCAAATAAACGGGTTGTAATGGCTTGCAGCGCTTGCAATCCTTTGAGTGATCCGCGAATTAGGCGGACAGCCGCGATCGGGTTTTGCAAGAGGGCGATCGCCAGCGGCAACGGCTTCAGTGCGCCCTCTGCCGTGATGGCTGAAGACAAATCAGGAATGTCGTGGTGACAGTCGTCGCTGACCACCCGCACCACTGCTGCCGTAATGCCTGCTTGATGTAACCAGGCTAAAGCCGCAAAGCCCTCCATATCGACTACTGCCGCCCCATAAGTCTGAGCCAGGAGGTGTTTTTCAGCCACCGTCGCAATGACACGATCGCTCGTAACAGCTTTCACTGTTTCCGGCAGCCCCGTTAAGACGCCCATCCGAGTCGTCAATTCCGGATCACAACCTTGCCAATGGGCAATTGTCCCTGTGCCATCCATGCATCCTGCATACACCACCCCATCTCCTACCCTATACCGCGCGTCTAGACTGCCACACAGTCCCAGCAGCAGTACCCGCCTAGTCTGACTCGACAATTCCCCCATTTGCTGAAGCTGTTTGAGTCGTTGAATCAGCGGCATCGCCCCAATGGGAATGGTCAAAACAGGAGGTGTTGGAGTCATCAGTACCCCCAAACCTCGACTTACCGCCTGATACTCTGCTCCCTGAGGCACCAGAATGGCATGAATTTGCGTGGATAAAGACATATTGGAGAGATGGGGGGATGGCGAGATGGGGAGATGAGTATGGCTGATCCAAGTGAAAAAGGTTGTCAGAGATTGGAATTTTCAATTTTTTTGGAAAAATTGTTCATGCGACAAACCGGAAATTTTATTGCCTTCTTAGCACTTTCTCCCCAGACTTTAATCGAAAAGCAGCCAGGTCTGAGATTATTTATCCTGGAGCTAATCCATTCTGCTATCCCATCTGTGCCCTAACGCTAAAAGTTTGTCCTCGTCACTGCCCTCTCGTCTCACTTCTGACAATGCCTATACCCGCTCGTTCTGGCTCTTTGAGAGAGAAATTCAATATTTCCAGATTCGCGATCGCCTATCCCTGGCTGACGATCGGCTTCTGGATTGCTGTCACCGTTGCGGGCATCTTAGCGTTCAGTTCGCTTAAATACGCATTATTTCCCGATATTACCTTTCCAGTCGTGGTTGTGAATGCGTCTGCGCCCCTACAAACCGCATTGGACACGGAAACGAAGCTGACCAACCCAATCGAACAACAGCTCAAGACCTTGCCAGGCGTGGATGATTTCGATTCTTCCACCTATCCCGGACAAACAGCAGTGAACCTCTCTTTTGAGGTGGGCACAAACCTGGAAAAGGCGAGTCGGAGTGTGAAGACTGCCCTGCAAAAGGTCAAACTTCCATCGGGAGCCAGCTTTGAAGTTCTGCCCCTCAACTTAAACGAATCAGCAGCAGTGAGTTACGCGATCGTAAGTCGCACTAAAACTCTAACTGAGCTGAAAAAAGTAGCTCAAGATCAGATTGTGCCTGCGATCTCACGGGTGCCGGGAGTCTTAAAGGTCGGCTTGTTGGGTAGCCCAGAGCCGCCGGACGTTACGAACGCGGAGACGCAAAGCAGGAGAGAAGAGGACGTCGCAAAAATCAAAAATCAAAAATCAAAAATCAAAAATTCGGCTGCGCTCTATCCCGCTAAAGTCCAGTTCAACGGTACACAGGCACTGGCAATTCAGGTGATCAAAAAGGGAGAAGCCAATACCCTGGATGTGGTGCGGCAGGTGGAAAAAGCCGTGCGGCAACTTCGCACTCAGCGACCCGATGTGCAGATATTTCTGGCAGCAACTCAGGCGGAATATATCCAGGAGGCAACGAATGCCACGATCGATGCCCTGGCGCTGGCAGTCGTGCTTTCGGTGATTGTCATTTTTCCGTTTTTGTGGAACTGGCAAGCGACCCTGATCTCGGCCCTGGCAATTCCCACTTCCCTGCTAGGGACATTTATCGTGATGGCGATCGGTGGGTTTAATCTGGAAACTATTACACTCCTGGCACTGGCGCTGGTCGTTGGCATCATTGTAGATGACGCGATCGTGGATGTAGAGAACATTGCCCGTCACCTGGAAGCTGGAGAACCGCCGCGACAGGCAGCCATTGCTGCAACTGATGAAATTGGATTAACCGTCACAGCTGCCACATTAACGATCGTGGCAGTCTTCCTACCAGTGGGATTAATGGGGGGAGTTGTTGGGCAATTTTTTAAGCCCTTCGGGATCACGGTTTCAGCCGCCGTCATCACTTCATTATTGGTTGCACGCACGCTGTCGCCCCTGCTGGCAGTGTACTGGCTCAAACCGACCCCAACCCCTCCTGAAAATCATCGCTGGGATGGCTTTGTGCGGGCGTATCGCCGCCTGTTGAACTGGTCTCTCAAGGCGCGCTATCTGGTGTTGGGACTTGCCATCGTCAGCCTGGTGGTTGGCATTGGGTTAGTTCCCCTGATCCCCAAAGGATTCATCCCCAAACTCGATCGAGGTGAATTCAACATTACATTTACTGCACCCTTACCCGCCATTCCTGCCCCCATTCCAGAGGCAGGGCAAGACAACGGACTGCCCCCATCGGCAGCCGATGCCAATCTGGGTGCTCAGGGTCTGACAAATCTCCCCTTTCCCCTGCCCAATCCTTTGGAAGATTCGTTCCAGGTTGCCAAAAAGCTAGAAGCCGTAGTGCGACGATCGCCTGACGTGCAGAATGTATTCACCATTGTCGGCTCTCGTTGGGGAGAACCCAACAAGGGGACGCTCTATGTCAAGTTGAAACACGATCGCAGCCAAACCACCAGTGACCTCCAGGAGAAATTTCGCCAAGCATTGCCCAAACTGCCGGGTGTCACTGTCGGTGTGGAAGATATTCAATTTGTGGATACGGGGGGTGAAAAGCCGCTGCAACTCAAACTGCAAGGCAATGACCTGGCGGCACTCAATCAAACCGCGAAACAGGTTAAAGACCAAGTTCAAAAGCTGCCAGGGTTTGTCGATGTGACGACCACAGGAGAGATCAACAAAACAGACACTGTGCTACAAATTGAGCACGCTGATGGCAAGCGGGTAGCCCATGTCACTGCCAACCTGAATCAAAATTTAAGTGTGGGCGAAGCCACCGATCAGATGGTGAAAATTGCTCGATCGCTCCTTACACCAGGGGTTGAGATCGATTTAGGAGGAGACTCTGCCCGCATTGGCGAAATTTTCAATAGCTTCGGCTCCACTTTAGGATTAGGTGTTCTGTGTATCATCATCGTCTTATTGCTACTGTTTCGTAGTTGGACTGATCCCCTAGTGATTGCCTTCTCCCTGCCCCTCTCCCTGGTGGGGGCAATGTTGGCACTGTTGATTGCGGGCAGCGAGTTTGGCATGATTGCCGTAATTGGCATCATCTTCCTGATGGGATTAACCAACAAAAACGCCATTCTGATTGTGGACTACATCAATCAACTAAGGCGTTCTGGCATCTCACGCACCGATGCCATCCTCAAAGCTGCACCCATTCGATTGCGCCCCATTCTCATGACCACCGCTGCCACGATTTTGGGTATGATGCCGATCGCCCTCGGATTGGGGGCAGGCGCAGAGTTGCGGGCACCCATGGCGATCACCATCATCGGTGGACTCATCACCTCCACGCTACTCAGCCTGATCGTCGTCCCCGTCCTCTACACCCTGCTCGATGACCTCAAGCGAATCGGCAAACCCCAACGCAGCCATTGATGCAGAAAAAATCGAATTTCTCCTTTCTCCGCGTCCCCCTCCCTCCGCGTTCCCCTTATGTCAACTTCAGTCTTCGTCACAGGTGGTACAGGCTTCATCGGTGCCAACCTGGTGCGCTTGCTAGTGCAGCAAGGTTATCGAGTGCGAGCATTAGTGCGCACTAGCAGTCGCCTGGACAACCTGCAAGGGCTAGACATCGACATTGTTCAGGGAAGCTTGCATGATCCCGACTTGGCACAGGCAATGCAGGGATGCCATTTCCTTTTTCACGTTGCCGCCCATTATTCCCTCTGGCGCGCCGATCGCACCTTGCTGTATCACCACAATGTTTTAGGCACACGCAATGTTTTGGCAGCGGCGCAGCAAGCCAAAATCCAGCGCACGGTTTACACCAGTTCGGTGGCAGCGATCGGCACAGGCAAGGCTGGCGAGATTGTGGATGAGACGCATCAAAGCCCGTTAGAAAAATTGATTGGGCATTACAAGCAATCTAAGTTTCTGGCAGAGCAAGAAGCGGTGCGGGCGATCCAGGCAGGACAAGAGGTCGTCATTGTGAACCCCACTAGCCCGATCGGTCCATGGGATATTAAACCCACCCCTACAGGGGATATTATTTTAAGATTCCTACGACGGCAGATGCCCTTTTATGTTGAAACAGGCTTAAATTTTATCGATGTCCGAGATGTGGCTTGGGGACATTTACTGGCACTAGAGCGAGGAAAACCAGGCGATCGTTACATTCTGGGACACCAGAACCTCAGCCTCAAAGCCCTGCTCGACCAGCTTGCCACCTTGACCGGATTGTCTGCACCGACTCGATCGTTGCCCCACTGGATTCCCCTAAGCGTTGCCTGGATTGATGAACAAATCCTCGCGTCTCTGGGCAAATCGCCCTCAGTTCCTCTAGATGGGGTACGGATGGCACAACAGCCAATGTACTACGATGCTACTAAAGCAGTTGATGAATTGGGGTTACCTCAAACCTCACTGGAAACTGCACTGCAAGATGCAATGGAGTGGTTTCAATCAAGGGGGTACATTACAACCGCATCTTCCCAACAGACTGAGACTGAAAAGCCTGTGAAATTCTGAAGCGTTCCCGTTACAGAATTGAGCGACAACAACAAGACTTTACTCTCCTGGTAAATTGTGTTATTAAACCACACATCCCTCTAGATATCGACATTGCAAACGTGACAGCATCTCCACAATGGCATAACACTTAAAAGTTAAAAACTAGTAAAGTGCATGAACTCATTCAATGCATTGTGATGCTGCCAACTAGGATTGCTGTAACCTCCATACACACAAACATCACACCACCATTGGTTCAATGACAGAGGCTAAAACAAATTAATGGCAATTCACTTACAGCAAGCCTTTGAGGTTGGGAAATACCTCATGCTACAGCGCATCAAAGGACGCAAACAGTTTCCCCTGGTCTTGATGTTGGAACCGTTGTTTCGGTGTAATCTAGCCTGTTCCGGCTGTGGCAAAATTCAACATCCTGCAGAAATTCTGAAGCAAAATTTGACCCCAGAACAATGCTTTGCCGCTGTGGAAGAATGTGGTGCACCCGTCGTTTCCATTCCCGGTGGAGAACCCTTGCTCCATCCCCAGATTGATGAAATTGTTCGAGGATTAGTCGATCGCAAAAAGTTTGTCTACCTCTGCACCAATGGGCTGTTGCTCGAAAAGAGCCTAGATAAATTTCAACCCTCTCCCTATCTGACCTTCAGTATCCATTTGGATGGCTTGCAGGAGAAACACGATCACTGCGTCGATCGCAAGGGGGTTTTTGATATCGCCGTCAAAGCCATCCGTGCTGCCAAAGCCAGAGGGTTTCGGGTCACAACCAACACCACCATCTTCACGGGCACCGATCCTCAAGAAATGCAGACATTTTTTGACTTTCTAGAAACCCTGGGTATCGATGGCATGATGATCTCACCGGGTTATAGCTACGAGTGGGCACCGGATCAGAATCATTTTCTGCAACGCGAACAAACTCGTGCTCTTTTCCGAGAGATTCTGGCTCCTTTCAGAGCCAAGCAGAAGAACTGGAACTTTAACCACAACCCGTTGTTTTTGGATTTCCTGACCGGGGAAAAAGATTATGAGTGCACTCCTTGGGGCAGCCCTAGCTACAGCGTACTCGGTTGGCAAAAGCCCTGCTATCTCTTAAATGAAGGGCACTACACCACCTTTCGGGAACTTCTGGAAGAAACCGATTGGCAGCAATATGGTCACTCCAGCGGCAATCCCCAGTGCGCTGACTGTATGGTGCATTGTGGCTACGAACCGACTGCTGCGCTAGATGCGATGCAACCTGCTAACCTGACGCGCGCACTTGGCAGTGTGTTGGGCGTTGCCCACTAGTAGAACAACCAGATGAGATCGCCTGGCTCAAGGAGCAACCGGAGAGATTGACCGGACATCTATAATCCATCGCTCCTTCACAAATCACTCACCTGGGATTCAGCAAAAACTTGTAGTCTTTAATTTCAAGGAGAAAATTCCGGAGAATTGTCCGAAAATGACCGATTTTCTTCATCTGGAGAACAATCTTTCTTCATTTGAAAGCATTATGCTATTGCATCTCACAATTAATGTGTGTTCTGGAGGAGTGGCTAGATGGATTTGCGTAAAGGTGCGTTGGATGTTTTGAAGGAAACGAGTCGGACGTTTTATATTCCGATCAGTCGATTGCCAGAAGGGTTATTGGAAGCCGTCTCTTCTGCCTATTTGTGTATGCGGGCGATCGATGAAATTGAAGATCATCCCGATTTGGACAATTCATTGAAAGCACAGCTCCTGCGGACGGTGAGTTTGAATCTTCAAGGATCGATTGAGGGATCAACCCTCTCTGATTTTGCGCACGGGTTACAACCGTATCAAAATTCTCTGGCAGAAGTGACTATGCGCGTGGGCGAGTGGGCGCTGCTAGCTCCACCTAGCATTGCGCCGCGGATTTGGGACGCAACTGCTGCCATGGCAGATCGTATGGCACATTGGGCAGAATGCAACTGGCAAATTGAAACCGAAGCTGATCTGAATCGTTACACGTTTAGTGTGGCAGGAGCGGTGGGGCTACTGCTCTCGGATCTGTGGGCATGGCATGACGGCACCCAAACCAACCGGATGCACGCGATCGGGTTTGGTCGGGGTTTACAGGCAGTCAACATTCTCCGCAACCATAAGGATGACCTGGCACGGGGAGCAGATTTTTTCCCCAATGGCTGGGGCGCAGACGATATGCAAAAGTTTGCTCGGTACAATCTGGCATTGGCAGATGCCTACACGAAAGCCCTGCCGCCGGGTCCCACGCTGGATTTTTGCCGCATCCCGCTTACCCTTGCCTATGGCACGTTGAATGCGATGGCACTGGGTGAAGCAAAACTGAGCCGTAGCCGTGTGATTGCGCTCATTGAACAAGTCATTGGCACGAATATGAACGCTGTTTAGGAGAGATGCCATGAAGAAAACGCTATTTCTTAGTCCTCCCTCCTTCGATGGGTTTGATGGAGGTGCCGGAGCGCGCTACCAGGCAAAACGGGAAATCACTTCGTTCTGGTATCCTACCTGGCTGGCGCAACCGGCTGCGCTGGTTCCAGGCAGTAAGCTCGTGGATGCGCCCCCACACGGGCAAACCATTGAAGATGTGCTCGCGATCGCCAAAGACTACGATTTGGTGATTATGCACACCAGTACCCCTTCTCTGGCAAACGATGTCAAGTGTGCAGCCGCGATTAAAGCCCAGAAACCAGACACGCAGATTGGCTTCATTGGTGCCCATGTAGCAGTGCTGCCAGAACAGACCCTCCAGGATCACCCCATCATCGATTTTGTTTGTCGCCACGAGTTCGATTACACCTGTAAAGATCTGGCAGCCGACCTGCCCTGGGATCAAATCCAGGGGCTAAGCTATCGCGATGCCCAGGGCAAAATCTGCCACACGCCCGATCGCGCCTTGATTCACGATTGGGATGCGATGCCGAGCGTTTTGCCGACCTATGCTCGCGATCTGGATATCACCAAGTACTTTATTGGCTACTTGTTGCATCCCTACATTTCGTTCTACACCGGACGGGGGTGTCCGGCGAAGTGTACATTCTGCCTGTGGCCCCAGACGATCGGAGGTCACCAATATCGATCGAAAAGCCCGGATGTGGTTGGACGGGAGATGGCAGAAGCAAAAGCCCTCTTTGGCGATCGAGTGCGGGAGTATATGTTCGATGACGATACCTTTACCATCGATAAGCAACGGGCGATCGCTATCAGCGAACACATGAAGCGGCTCAAACTGACGTGGAGCTGCAATGCCCGCGCCAATCTCGACTACGACACACTCAAAACACTGCGAGACAATGGCTTGCGGTTGTTGTTGGTCGGCTTTGAGTCCGGCAATCAGCAGATTTTGAATAACATCAAGAAAGGGGTGAAGCTGGAAGTCGCGCGCCAATTCATGAAAAACTGTCGTGATCTGGGTATTACCGTGCATGGCACGTTCATTATTGGCTTGCCGATCGAAACCCGTGAGACCGTTGAGGAAACCATCCGCTTCGCTTGCGAGATCAGTCCTCATACGATCCAGGTGTCGATCGCTGCCCCCTATCCCGGCACAGAACTCTATGCCCAGGCACAGGAAAATGGTTGGTTTACCGACAATTCCCTGGTCGCCAACTCAGGCATTCAAGCCTCAACCTTGCAATACCCCACCCTTTCCAGCTCCGAGATTGAGGATGCTGTTGAGCAGATGTATCGTCGGTTCTATTTCCGCCCCAAAGCGATTATTCCGATCGTGCGGGAAATGTTGGGCGATCGGCAAATGTTAGTGCGTCGTCTGCGCGAAGGCGGCGAATTCTTTGCCTATCTCAAAGAACGTCGCACCCAGCAAACCGCAGCCCATGCTGGGGTTAATCATTAAGTTCCTCTCCCATATTTTCAGCCGTTAGAAATACCCCACCAAGCTTTCTGCTGTGAAAGGTTGAGGCAAATCAAGCCTCACCATTGCCGCAGACTGGTTCACCTGATTCCGTTACTCTACTTTGTCCGCCATCGTGAACGCTGAAGCCCCTTGCCCTATCCGGCCGCGTCGAATCGCCATTATCAATGGCGATGATTTTGGTTTTTCGCAGGGGGTCAATCGTGCCATCATTCAGGCTCATGAACAGGGGATTCTCACCAGTACCAGTCTGATGGTAACTGGGGAGGCATTTGCCGAGGCGGTTGAGTTAGCCAAAGCGCATCCAAAGCTGGCAGTGGGATTGCATCTCGTGGTGGGCTGTGGCAAATCGGTTCTTGCCCCCAGTCAGATTCCACACCTGGTTGATGCTCAGGGCAATTTCCCAGAGGACCCGGTGCTGACGGGATTGCGCTACCAATTTCATCCGGCTGCCCGTCGTGAATTGCCTCTGGAGATTCGCGCTCAGTTGGAAAAATTTTGTCAAACGGGACTGCCCCTTTCCCATGTGGATGGACACCTGCATCACCATGTCCATCCTGTTGTGCTACACCACTTGGTGTCCCTGGCAAATGAATTCAACATTCGCGTGATCCGATTGCCATTGGAAGAACTTCAGTTCACGCTGGCACACAACCGAGAAAATTGGTTAACCAAACTCATCTGGTCACTGGTCTTTACCCGCTTGCGTCGTCATGGAGAGGGTTTGCTGAAGCAGAAAGGCATTCAATATGCAGATCGCGTTTATGGACTCTTGCAAACCGGACGGATGACCGAAGCGTATTTGCTGGAACTGATTCCCCAGATCCAGGCAGATTGGGTAGAAATTTATTCTCATCCCGCGATTGCCTTGCCCGGCGAACCCTCCAACAGTCCGCTGAATCTAGGAGCCGCAGAGCTGGATGCTCTCCTCAGCGATCGCGTCCGCCAGGTTCTCGACCAACAGGGCTTTCAACTCACCCACTATCAAGAGCGATTGCGATCGCTTTCTCAGCCGGTTACTTGATCACCCCTTAGCCAAACGCTCAAATTCTCCATCCCCAATGCTCCTCTCCCTGCTTGCTTCCTTTCCATGGCAGGTCGTCACAGTCGGATTCACTGGATTATGTCTCCTGCTGAGCCTCACGGCGATCGCTTACTACAGCTTTGCCATCTTTGCAGCCAGCCAGTTTTTCTCTAAACCCACGGCAACTAATCCCGATTTTTGTCCACCAGTCAGTGTTCTCAAACCCCTCTGCGGCGTAGATAGCAGCACCTATGACAATCTGGCATCCTTTTGTCGCCAAGAGTATCCCTCCTATCAGATCATTTTTGGCATTCAGGATGCCTGTGATCCCAGTTTGGCAGTGGTCAAGCAATTGATGGAGGAGTTTCCAGCCCTGGAGATTGACTTTGTGGTGAGCGATCGTCAAATTGGCAGCAATTTGAAAGTGAGTAACCTGGCAAACGCAGTGGTGGAAGCAAAGTACGACATCCTAGTGCTGGCAGATAGCGATATTTGGGTAGGCACAGACTACTTAAAGCAGGTAATCCAACCTTTGCAAGAAACTCAGGTCGGTGTGGTGACCTGCCTGTATCGATCTCGAACCGAAGGCAAAATGGCGGGCTTTGAGGCGCTATCGATTTCAACCGAGTTTCTGCCCAGTGTGCTGGTTGCCCGGCAGCTAGAAGGAATGGCGTTTGCGTTGGGTGCCACCATTGTAATTCGGGCATCGGTGTTGACCGCGATCGGTGGTTTTTCAGCTGTTGCAAATTACTTAGAAGACGATTTTAAATTGGGTAATTTACCTGCCCAAGCAGGCTATCAGGTTGTGTTGTCAGATTATGTGGTGGATCATGTCCTGTCCACTAGTAGCCTGATGGAACTGATTCACCATCAAACCCGATGGGGCAGAAGTACCCGTGCAGCTCGCCCCTGGGGCTATTTGGGACTGATTTTTACCCATGGCACAACCACCAGTTTGTTGTTTTGGCTGATGACAGGAGCCTCCCTGATAGGTTGGGTGGTGTTGGCAACGACCTGGACGATGCGGTTTATGATGGCGTGGTTGGTTGGGGTGAAATATCTGTGCGATCCCGTCGCCCAAAAATTTTTCTGGTTGTTGCCTTTGCGCGATCTGACGAGCTTTGGGCTGTGGTGCTACAGTTTTTGGGGCAATACGGTGGAGTGGCGCGGGCGATCGCTCAAGATTACGAAGGGGGGCAAGTTGGCAGACCTCACACCCAAGGTTTTGCTTTAGCGAGACACCCTGGGCACTGAAGATATCGCCTGCATCGAGCCATGCCAGGGATGGCACTCGTCCCCTGAGCCAGTCCGATGCTGAAGTGCAGTTCAATCGTTGCTGGGAAAGGATTCGCGAAATATTGTCGTTATGAATTTAATTCAGTTTTTGCTGCGCTCTTCCTGGAAAATGGTGACGATCGCCACAGTCACCGGATGCCTCAGTGGCATCAGTTCTGCTGGACTAATTGCGCTGATCAGTCATGCGGTAAGTGAACATTCAGCCGTATCCCTACCCCTGACAATTGGGGGATTTGTCGGACTGGCGTTGATTGCACTGATAACCAGTATCGTGGCTCAAGTGATGCTCATTCGGCTCTCTCATCAGGCGGTCTTCCGTTTGCGGATGAGCCTGATTCGCCAAATTCTGAATTCTGAGTTGAGCCACCTGGAAAAACTAGGGAATCCGCGCTTGCTGGCAACCCTGACCGAAGATGTGCAAGCCGTCACCAATGCAATTTTTCGGATTCCCTTCGTTTGTATCGATATTGCCACCGTATTAGGCTGCCTGTTATACATTACCTGGCTTTCTTGGGCAGCCTTGCTGTTGGTTCTCAGTCTTTTAGGAGTCACGATCGTCAGTTGCATTCAATTCCTGCGGAAGGGAGAGCAATGGCTATCGCTGGCACGTGAAGAAGAAGATCACTTGTTTAAGCACTTCCGCAGTACCACCGAAGGCATTAAAGAACTCAAACTGCACCATCGACGGCGACAAGCCTTTCTCAGCGAAGAAGTCGAATCCACCGCGATTAACTTCCGTCGCTACAACATTCGGGGGTTGACTCTGTTTGCTGTCGCTTCAAGCTTTGGCAAGCTTTTATTCTTTTTTGCAGCTGGATTTGTTTTATTTGCATTACCCAAAATCTTGACCACCAGTAATGCGGTTATTTCCAGCTATATTTTGGCTTTCACCTATCTGATGTTGCCAATGGACAACATTGTCAACAATTTGCCTTACATTAGCCAATCCAACATTTCACTCCGCAAAATTGAAACATTGGGATTATCGCTACGCCATCTTCCCGCCGTCGCTCCTATGCCCCCAGTGATCGATCGTCCCTGGCGCAGCCTCACCCTCAAAGACGTCGTCTATCCCTACCAGCGAGATCAGGAAGATGGGAAGTTCGTTTTGGGTCCCCTAAATCTGACCTTTCAACCTGGAGAACTGGTTTTCATTGTCGGGGGTAATGGCAGTGGCAAATCAACCTTAGCCAAACTGATTACGGGTCTCTACATTCCTGAATCAGGGGACATTTGGCTGGATCAACATCCTATTGATGAGCAGAATCGGGAATGGTATCGCGAACATTTTTCAGCCATTTTTGCTGACTTCTATTTATTTGAACGATTGTTGGGGTTGGAGCAGCCCAATCTCGATCACTTCGCCAAAGATTACATCGACAAACTACAACTCGATCGCAAGGTTACGGTTGAACAGGGACAGCTTTCCACAACTGCGCTCTCACAGGGGCAGCGCAAACGACTGGCATTGTTGACGGCTTATCTGGAAGATCGTCCCATTTATCTCTTTGATGAATGGGCAGCCGACCAAGATCCCATTTTTAAAGAAGTTTTCTATCAACAATTTTTGCCCACGCTAAAAGCCAAGGGAAAAACTGTATTTATCATCAGCCATGATGATCACTATTTCCATATCGCCGATCGATTAATTAAACTCGACAACGGACAGGTGGAGTTTGATCAGCAATCTTCCCACGGCTAAAGAGGTATTTGGTAATCCCTGCTCCAGATCATTAGCGTACCTTCCTATGCAATCACGATTCTCATCATGGGGGAGTACTTAATAGCAGTATGAATGGAAACGAAATTTCAATTCATACAACTCCAAATTGATACCCGCTCCTCAAGCAACGTCCATCATGGCGTCGCTTGAGGAGCGGGTGACGCCTGAACTGTGCAGGGCTTTTTGTCACATTGTTGCTCGTACAGCTTCTGGATATAAGGCTCTTGCCAGGCCAAAGGCACCTCTAAAAGAGCCTGGGTTCCCGTAAAACCTTGCCCGATGAAGATGAGCAATGCAATGGAATTCAGCACAATGTGAACTGTGCGCCAGCGGTTGGTTTTATCCTGGTAAATTTCTCGTAAGATGGCAAGCGAAAAAATCATCAAAAGTGCCGCTGTGATGCCGTAATAGTAGTGAGAGACATACCATTGCTCAGTTTTGCGATAAACACCCTCCTGACAACCCAGCACCACCAGACTGGTACCTGCAAGCGTTGCAAATACGCCTCGCCACAGTCGTGCCTTCGCCTGATAGAGCAAAGTAAGAGATGCGATCGTGACTCCAAAAATGAGGCTGATCAGCATCACTTTCCATGGATTTTGTGTCCACATGTTTTTGTCGATGATGTTGCCAAACACATCATTTGCCAATGCTAATAAAACCACTCCAATCACAGCACTCGTCAACCAACGACCTAGCTGAACATGCTCTTGCCCCACAACTGGAGGAATTTTACTTTTCCCTTCCGTGGCAGTTTGCAATCGACGTTGACGAGTTTGCAGGGCACGATTGACTACTATCCCGATTAATGGAAATACAACGACTACAGCAACGAATGGATGCAGCAACAAAATCACATCCCTGAATTCCATGGAGAACCTCTCTGAAGGGCGATGGGGTATGTTCTAGAAATGTTGTTGGTATTTTTGCAAGCTTTGCTGAGCAAAGCTTGCAAAAATACCAACATAACTTTGAAACACTACCGGGCAACGGTGTTGGCAAAAGGGAGGGAGGAATCAGAATTTAGCCTTCATACTGGTGACCCCATCTGACTCCTCAACAGCAAGTTTTACTTCACTTCATTGGGTGGGAACGCAGTTACTCTGCCTTTTTTGACTGCAACCACGACGTCATAGGTCGCACAATAAGCAAAGGTAATATTATTCGCTTTGTTGTACAGATTTACTACCATCCCTGCACCACCAGGCTGAACAGCGATCGGTTCCAAATCACCGTAGAAGAAACGACGCAGTTGATCACCACTGCCAATCTGACCTTTGCTCTTGGTAATGAGGGCAATTTTCTCTTGTACTGAAGGACCAGACTGTTTCGCTTCAGCAGCGATCGCAACCCCAGTCGTTGAAGGATGGATCACCTTCAGCGATGCATCTCCAACCGTAACCAATCCGACCATCGCAATACCTGTAAGTAGAGAAGCTAATTTCATGGGTTACTCCCGACGACGATTGAACAATGACATGTCTTTTGCAGGTGAACCCAATCGGCTCACTGAGTAAAGCTTCTCAGACCGCACTGAAGCCTGCCTGAAACAAAAGCCGAGATTCCCTGAATTTATCCCGACAAAGATCTCAGCCTAAACTCAGCAGTTTCTCAGATTGCCTTTGTCAGATTGAATTACAGCAATTTTCAGACGAGTAAGCAAAGTTTGGTAGAGGGTGTAGATGGGTAGATGGGTTTGAGGGTAGCTCAGGCCAATGAAACCGGCTATATCGGGTTGTTCAATTTTCAGCATTTGAAGTGTGGATGGGTGATTCGATAAAGTCTTTAGCAATTTCTTAGGGAGAACTCAGTTGACTTGTGTAAGATGAATCTCAAGAGTTTTTATGATTCAGATATCAAATCGCAATCTTTGGCGTTATTGATCCAGTTAAATCCTGAAAAGCACAGACGTGCATTCTTTAATGCAGCTTTATGCAGCAATTGACAAAAACGAGCCAATTCAGCAACCGCATTCCTGGGCAAACCTATCTCTGGTTGGGTGTGCTAATCTTTGGGACTTCGAGTGCTGTCACCCGCAAAATCACAGAAATTGGTGCTCAAAACTTCATGGGGGGGCAAAATCCCATCTCACTCTGCAATGTTTTGTTTGTCGGCAATCTCTGTGCCTTGCTGGTTTTGTTGATAATTTACAGGCAGTATTGGAACTGGCAAACATTGAGACAATTATCCAAACGAGAATGGATTAGTTTAGTCATAGTTGCCAGTTTATCGGGTGCATTGGCGCCCGGTTTAATTTTCCAGGCATTGGCGTTAACGCCAGTGACGAACGTCGTTTTAGTCGGTCGATTGGAACCTCCTCTCACCCTGGCACTCTCAATCTGGCTCTTACGAGACCGGGTGAATGGTTGGGAAGTAATGGGAGCGATCGCGGCTTTCATTGGGGTTGCCCTGACCATTCTCTTGCAACCCGCTCAGGAATCGCTGATGCATATGGGCGGATTTCATCTTGGTTTAGGCGAGTTGCTGGCGGCGATCGGGGCGATCTCGTTAGCTGTTTCTACCATCATTGGCAAAAAGCGCCTGGCGAAAGTGCCGCTCGGTGTCTACAGTACCGTTCGGACTGGCTTAGGAACCGTTATCTTTTTTTTCATTGCGTTGATAATTTATGGTCATCGCCACTTTATGGGTGTCCTTTCCCCGTTTCTGTGGCAGTGGATGCTGCTGTACGGCGTCATTATTGTGGTTGTCGGGCAATCGTTTTGGATTGCTGGCTTGCGAGCCTCTTCGGTTTCGACGGCATCGGTGATTGGTTCTTTTGCCCCGATCGCGGGCATTCTGGCAGCCTATTTTATTCTGGGCGAAGTTCCCACTCATGCCCAATACATTGGTGGAAGTGTCATTCTGTTAGGGCTATTGCTTAGCCAATGGGGAATTCAGCAGCAATCTGCTCGTCAAGCCGCCATGGTCAGCGTAAACTCTGTGCCAGCGGAGCAGGGAATCGAAGCAAACATGGGCTTTCGAGGCATTTGATCGAGGTTCTGCCGATTGGACAACGTGTGACTCAAGCCAAAAATCTCAACTGGTATCCCTCAATGCTACAACGGCTGAATGCCCAAACTCGTTTGTTGATCTCGCTGGGGGTTGGAATAGGCGTCTCTACCTTGTTACCATCCTGGCTACATTTACCTGCACGAATTCTTTGCATTTGGGATGCTGGGATGATCTGCTTTTTGGCGCTAACTTGGTGGATCATGCTGAGGGCAGTTCCCAAAACAATGCGCCAAAATGCCCAACGGCAAGATGAAGGACGGGTGGCAATTTTGAGCCTGATTACGGCAGCAGCCTGTGTGAGTTTGCTGGCGATCGGTTTTATGCTTAGCAATGGCAAGGGCGTGCCCACCGCTATCCTGGTCTTTTATGTTGCCATTGCTGCATTCACGATCGTGGGTTCCTGGATGGTGGTGCATACGGTGTTTGCGTTGCATTATGCCTATGGCTATTACCGGGATGGTGACCAGCCGAACAAGATTGCTGGAGGGCTGGAATTTCCAGACGATCGTCAACCTGATTACTGGGACTTTCTCTACTTCTCTTTTGTAATTGGCATGACCAGCCAGGTCTCCGATGTCGGCATTTCTTCACGCGCTTTAAGAAGGCTGGCACTCTTGCACGGCGTCCTTTCTTTCTTTTTCAACACTGCGATTTTGGCAATGAGTATCAACATTATTGCTGGACTGATCTAATCGGGGTGATCTGATCAGGTGTCAGGTTTGAGATAATCCAGCAGGCGATCGCCCGCATCTGCCCGCACTAACCCCACCGCCACATCTGGCAAAGTAGCCAGGCTGGGATAAACCAAGTATCGAGGTTCCCAGCGAGGCTGAAACTTCTCTTTGAACTGATGCAAGCCTTTGAAGTTGTAAAACTGATTCAGATGTTCAAAGAAATAGTTCAAGCCTTTTTCAATCCGTTGGGAATCAGGGGTTTGTCCCACCCCCGCCAGCGGAGACAGACTGAAATTAAACGCTTCATAGCCCAGCGATTGAAGAGATTGAAACAACGAGACAAAGAGAAAATCCATTGTCCCTTTTTCAATTTCCTGACGATGTCGCATCAAATCAACCGTCACTTCCAATCGATTGTAACCAGATAACAAATTTGCAAAGGCGACAATCCGCCCGCCAGAGTCATACACCACACCCATGAAACAATTTCGTAAATAGTCCCGATCGAACCAACCGATCGAAAAGCGCTTTTCCGCTCCTTGCTTAGCACGTAACCACTCATCGCTAACCGGTTTAAGGCTTTGAATCAATTCGTCACTAATCGGCGGTTGATAGACTTGCACGGTATGCCCGGTTTTGGTCAAGCGATTGCAGGCAGTTCGCAGGTTTTGGTTAGCTTTGCCCTTTAAGGTAAACGTTTTTAGATCAACGATGGCTTCTTCGCCAATCTGTACTCGCTGAAAGCCCAACGCATCGTACAAAGGCAGGTTTTCTGGTAGCACTTCGTAGAAGGTAGGAAACCAATCATTGCGATCGCAAAATTCACAGAATGCGACCAGAGTTTCTTGTCGATCAGTGGCAGGTCCAATCGGATCGCCAAGGGAGATCGCCGCACGACCCTTGGCAACGTATGCCACCACGCTCTGCCCGGTCGGGCTGAAATAATAGACTTTGTCATTCAGCAGGGCAAGCCGTGCCAGAGAGGTCTGTCCATGCTGATCAATAATCTGTCGGGCGCGCTGATAGTTTGCTCGGGTTGTTGAATCGTTGCGTAGCAACACGGGACGCAGCAGCATCAGTAAGGCAAAAGTGAGCGTAACCGCACCGACAATGTAGATGGAATCAGCAAAAAAATTCGCGAACCGCCCTTGTGGTTCTAGCCCAGCATTGTCTTCCGTAAAAAACATTGCCAATGTTTGCAGCAGCGATTGCACAAAGCCAAAATTGCTCAACTGTCCATCGACCTTAAAGTGCCCATCCAAAATGTAGAATCCTGCGGTGCCATAGGCGAGGGTAAATAGAACTGCACCAATCAATACTCGCAACCCTTGCGCGATCGAAGGACGATCGGATTGAGCCGTAAATACTCGCCGCATTAAAAACAATTGCGCTAGCAAAAGAGTTGCTAAAATACATTCTTCGTAATCTAAACCTTTGATTAAATGACTCACAATCGAGACAATCAACAATCCAATGGTGAGCCACCAGGCAACGCGCTTTCGTCTCAATAGGTTGATCGAGAGGAGCAAGAGTGCAAAACCTGCGATCGCAGCAAATAAATGCCCACCCGCTCGAATCGAAAATGGGAAAAAAAGCTCTAACCAATTCCGACGAGCCGGCAAACCGGGGGTTACCGCAGACAGTAAATTCACCACTCCCATCGTGGCGGTCAGCAAGGTCGCCATCCATAAATTAATGCGAATGCGCTTTCTCAGATATCTCAGTTTAGCGATGCTCTTTTGAGGGGGGGCTGGGAAGATTTGCCCTGTCATGACGGCTCTCCTGAGGCTTTTCGATAGTTTGTCGTTGGATTTGTTGCAATGAAAATTTGAACCGTTGACCCACAAATGTCAACGAGTTTGCCAGATGTTGGTGCCAGTAATTCCACCCGACATTTTTCCCGACAATGCCATGTCCTCCCGGAAAAAGGTGAAATTCATTCGAGATCCTCAACCGCTGCAAGGTTTGATGAAATTGACGAGTCGCTTTGACATACCGATGGTCATCTTCCCCCGCGTCTAAATAAATGCTCAATGATTTGCGTTGCGAGGCAGGAATTTGTTGAATAAACGATTGCGGGCTATTGGCTGCACCACTGTTGTCTGTAAAGTAACCGGTGTGGCTAAACAAAAGATGAAATTGATCTAGATGACGCAACCCAATGTTTAATGCCCCCCATCCACCCGAAGAGATCCCACCCATTGCCCAAAATTGCGGTTGATTCAACGTGCGATAGTGAGATTTCACCACCTGAATTAACTCCGTTCCAATCAATGTTCCAATGTTGCCATTGGGTCCATCGTAATAGTCTGAATCCCAAAAAGGGCTGCTCCCTCGGTTGTCGTTTCCATCCGGAGTAATGACGATCACAGGCGGTAATTTTCCACGTTGGTACAGATCATGTAGAACAGACGTTAATTGGGCTTTGTCTTGAAAATCGCGCTCGTTGCCATGTCCGCCATGCAACAGAATGATGACTGGATAGCGCTGATTGGGCTGTTTGTCGTAGTCATGGGGGAGTACGACTCCATAACGACGGACTTTGCCCATTGCCTGACTGGTAAACGTTTTAACCTGAAATGTCAAACCCGTATTCTTCTCCACTTGCGGGGGGTCAAGTTGAGGCGCATCTGCAATGAATACGTACCAATAACCAGCTCCTGCTACCAGAGTTAACGAGATTGCGCCAGTCAGCAACAACCGTTTGGGTTTCATCATCGTGCTATCTGTATGATATTCAACCGAATCCTGTCATCATGACATCCATCAAATATAGTAACGCTAGATATTGCAGGGCAATTGTAGGATAAAACTGAGCAATTGCAGAGATAAGTCTAGTCCACTACGATTCCTTCGCAGACTGTGTTTGCAGGGTTATCTTTGCGAATATTGCCGCTCAAATATTGTGCACAATCAAAAATAAAGCGGTTGTGTGAACGATCGCTCGCACAATCGATCACATGATAAACCCGATGAAAGGACAAGCAATTGCCTCAATCATTCATCATCATGGGTCCATTCAATTCCAATGTGGCGAAATATTATGGCATGAAAGGGCAAACCCCACTCGTTGCCGTATTCCACCCGATAGCGCCGCCATCGTGCGCATCCAGGTCAATTTGCCTGTTCCCAAAGCACCCAACAATCCCACAATTTTCCCAGTACGCCATTCTGGATGAATGGTTTCTGAAGAACTAATTTACTGACCACTCGTTTGGGTATCGCGGTTGCGCACTCCCGATCAGGCAATTAGAGGCTGCAATGCTGGCGTCATTGCTCCCCCGTTTCTCCTCAGCAATCTCTCCGAAGGCGTCCGCTTCTCTCAATATTGCTTTTGTTGCTCATCTGCAAAACACCACAGCCATTGTTCCCCTAATTCTGCTGAACTAATGACAGGATGTCCACTTTCTTCAAAATGACGGCGTGCATGTTGGTTCTTGGAAGAGTCGCAACATAGCATCTTGCCACAGGTCTGGCAAATCCGAAGATGCACCCAGCGATCGTTGATCCGAATACACTCTTCACACCGAAATACGGGATAGTTGGCTTTAGAGATCAGGTTTTCCAGCGTCAATTCATTGAGATGTTGGCAGGGCATAAGCTTTCAAAGAGTGGGGATTCGGTTAGGGTAAAGGGAAAGAAAAAGCAAATCAAGAAGCGATCGGCATTATCCTATCCCCTATCCCCATCTTAAAGTCTGGAAGAATATCAGGGCATCGCTCATCATCAGAGAATAAAATTAGTGTGAGAAGCTTGAAGATCATCTGACCGTTTGAGGATGCAGCCGCCGTGGAGGAGTAGAGGTATCCTGTCAGGCGCACAAGTGACAATTGTTGCCTATCTAGAGAGCAGAGGTTCTACAACGGCTGGGAAATTTTCAAAGTTACGCCGTACCCAATCCATGCCAACTTCATTGTTGAGTTTAATCTTTTGCGGCGTATTCGGATAAATTTTGCCCAGAATATCGGCGTCTTGATCCACGACAACTTTACCGAATTTGAGGTAAGTGTTGCCAAATACCTTAAAAGCCAGATGCCTGGCTTGACCAAAAAGCAGGATGTAAGTCCGAGTCTGATTTTCGGCTTCAGGTACAAAAATATGACACTGAGCCGCTTTCCCCAACGGCATTTCCCCATAAAAGATGACGAGAGAGGGGAAGTGATTTTCGAGATGGGCTTTGATCGTGGTGGGTAGCAGGAACAGATCGGGTTTTCTCAGTTTCTCAATCAAACGGTAGGGAGCAGTAGGCATGTCATAAAACGCATGGGAATGATGCCCTTCATCAATAAACTGATGAAACTCAATATCAGTAATGCGAAACAACTCTCGATGGGTACCGTTTTGATGATTGTAGTCATGCATATTGAGCAGCATGGTCAGTAAATCCGTCTCGACACTGCGATCGGCAGCGTGCCCAATCCAGGAGTAGGTGTTGGCAATCTCATTCAGGATGGTGGGAATGGGGATTTTCGGTTCATGTCCACCATAAGACCAGATGAAATCGCCTTGCACGATGAGATCTAAAGGCTGCAATTGGGGGCGTGTTGGTTTGCCAGAACCAGGTAAAACCGTACAGCCTGCTGCATCAAATGGCAACGCATGAAATGGGCAAACCACTACACTAGTGCCGTCGTTACGCACTTCGCACCATCCCTCTGAAAGCATCGCTCCCATGTGGGGGCAGGCATTGGGTAAGGCATGAATGGCTCCGGCAGCGTCCTTCCACATTACATAGTCAATGCCATATAAGGAAATTTTTCGGGGTTGATTGACACCCAGCATCGACTTGTGTGCCAACAACCAGGGTGCACCAGGAAGCATGGACTGCATGGGGTTCTCCGTTAAAGATAAAATTGTGAGAGATCCGTCGTGTTTTCAAAATATGACAGAACATTCACGTTCGTCAAGTCTCCAACAGTTAATTCAATTGCGTCGCCAACCAAAACAACAACGAGGCAAGGAACGAGTCGAAAAAATTCTGGATGCGGCGGCAGCGGTATTTGATGAGGTTGGTTATGACGCGGCAACAACCCATCTGATCGCGGCAAAGGCGGGGACGGCGATCGGTTCTCTTTACCAGTTTTTTCCAGATAAGGCGGCTATTTTCAAAGCGATGGAATTACGCCACGCCGATTGTGTCCAATTGATGTACCAGCAAATCAACGCATCCGGAATTCTGCAACTCCCCCTGCGCCAGATGATTCATGCCCTGGTCACGACGATCGCCGAGCTCTTTGAGCAGCCCGTGTCGCGAGTGGTATTTGTGCAATTTTATCTAGCACGCGAGATTTTCCAGTCGATCGATGAAAGTATGACGCAGGAAGCGATCAACTTTATGGCAAATATTTTAAAGCAGCGCAATCCTGTTCTTGGGGAGGAACAATGCAATCTGCTGGCAGAAATTTGTGTGCATAGTAGCAATGCCATTATCCTGGCAGCACTTCGCAGTCCAGATCAGGCACATCGTCAACGGTTAACTCAGCAAATTGAGGCGTTGTTGGTGTCCTATTTAGAACCGCATATGGGAGATGAGCGATCGACAAATGTAATGAAAGTAATGATATGTCCCCATTGTCGATCGCAGCGGTTATCGAAAAATGGGTATCGTCGGGGAAAGCAATGTTATCGCTGTCGAGATTGTGGGAAACAGTTTGTCGCGCCTGGGCAAGTGTAAGAGATTGGGCAATTAGGGTTCTTCTAGACTGTGCACGATCGCTCAAGCGTTTTGTCCAAACAACTTGGCCAGCATCAATAACATGACATCGATGTCCTTGCCACAACCCTGCAAGCAGCTGTTTCGTCAGTAGATCGCCTATCAAATTTGAAGCCAAGTCTGTTAAAAAAACTCAACAGACTGATTGAGATGGCTGCCCTCAGCCTTTTTTCACCTTGCGGGTAAATTTCATTCACCCAGTTGCTAAGGTCAAACGGCTGATTGAGATGGCTGCCCTTGGCCTTTTTTCACCCTTTCCCCAGCGAGAGGGTCAGCGCGGCAGCGGCGGCAAGTGCTGCAGAGGTTCGAATGTGGTTCCAAAATGTCCAATCAATCTGGTATTTAGCCCAGAAACTTGCACTGTCGGCGCTAGCTGGATCGAGTTTTGCCAACGCTTCGTTCATTGGTACATTGCATGCGATCGTCACGAGCACTGTCCCAACTAAGTAAAGCAAGCTACCACAGAGCAGGTAAAGGGTACTGGGTTGATGCCACCGTCCCAGCGAGGTAAGCACCAAAAAAATGCAAGCCACAGCCGCACCAAGAAACACCATCATAAACAACGGATTGATCACCATGATATTGATCGATTGCATCGCAGCAATACCCTGGGGTGGCTGGAGCCGCGACAGGGCACTCATGACAAAAGTCGAGAAGGCAAAGAAAACACCCGCCATTAGTCCACAGCCCAGTGTGGCAAAAAGCTTCAATGCAAACATACAACTGACCTCCTAGCGATTGCCGAAGTCCTTGGAAAAGCCACCCGTTAATCCAGCTCGAATCCTGACGATGAACTGTTGCCACTCCACCGTTTCTCCCTGCTCACTACTTGAGCCACTTGAGCAGACGCCGCCGCGATCGATTGGGCTAAACTGGTGCCACCAAACTCGTCATTCTCAACAGGAATAAAGGTGATGTCAGTGATACCCATAAACCCAAAAATCATTCTTAGATAAGGATCTTGATAATTGAGCTTCTCATTTCGTTCACCCACTCCAAAGCCGGAGTCCCCTCGCGCTGTAATGATAACCATCTTTTTACCTAATACGAGCGGTTTGTAACGGTTGTCCCTCTTCTCTGGCTCAAACGCAAAGGTACGCCCCGGACGCACGATTTGGTCGATATACGCTTTGAACGTACTGGGTACGCTGAAATTGTACATAGGCACGCCAATCACGTAGAAATCTGCTGCTAAGAACTCATCTACCAGTTGATTGCTAACGCGAATAGCCTCCTGAAGCGAAGGAGAACTTTGCTCTGATGGTGCATAGGCGGCTGCAATCCAGGGTTCATCGACATGAGGAACGGGCTGACGACCCACATCCCGATAGGTTACAACATCAGTCGGATTTGCCCGCTGCCATGCCTCAACAAATTCTTTTGTCATTCTACGGGAGCGAGATCGTGCGCCTCTGGGACTCGAATCAATGTGCAATAGATGTGCCATATTTCCTCCTGATCCATCACCCCTTCAGCGTAGGAAATTTGCCGCTATTGCACTATCTGATTCCTGCGTCACTATCAAAATCTTGCGATCAATTTCCAGACAAGATGCCACAATCCAAAGACGAAAATTCGATCGAATCCTTTGCCTTACCCTCTTTAGAGTGCATCCAGGTTCCCCATTATTTGTGATCGGCAGGAAACTGCTAAAAATGAATACAATCAAAACTAGACGAATTGGCTTTGTGTAATGAAGACTTCAGCGATCCGTCCACCTGAACCAACAAACTTGCCCATTTTGTCTAGCCAAAATCAGGGTTGGCAAAATATTTTGGTGGAACAATACCAACCCCCACCCGGTGAAGGCAGCTGTCATTACCCTGATGAACACGCTCTTTGTCTGTCGCTTGCCACTCGTCCGGTGCGCTTGTTGCAAGTGCGAGGAGGCAAAACCTATACTGGACTCTATGGAAAGGGCGATATTGCTATTACACCTGCAAAGACACCATTTTTTGCTCGTTGGGAAAGTGATGACCACTATTTGATGATTCGGATTCCGTCTCAGTTCATCCAACGGGTTGCTCAAGAAACCATTGACAAAAATTTTGAGCGGTTGGAATTACTGCCTGAATTTCGAACTCGCGATGCCCAAATTGAGGCGATCGGGCTGCTGCTCTTGGCAGAACTCAAACAAGAAAATTTAGGGGGCAGGCTCTACATTGACTCTCTAGCCAATGTTTTGGCAGTTCATTTACTCCGGCAATATGCATCGGTCACCCCTCATCTGTCAATTTATCAGGGTGGCTTACCGGAGCGTCAACTTTTGCAGATTCTGGAATACATCAACGAACATCTGGAGCAAGAGATCAAGCTTGCCGATTTAGCTGCGTTGCTCAATATGAGTCAATTTCATTTCAGTCATCTTTTTAAGCAATCGATCGGCATCGCTCCTTACCAATATTTACTTCAACAACGCATAGAACGGGCAAAACAATTACTGAAACAAACCGATCAATCTATCACGGATATCGCTTTTCTATGTGGATTCAATAGCCATAGCCATCTCAGTAAACAATTTCGCCAGTTCACCGGCATGCCTCCCAAAGTCTACAGAAGCCAATAGCAAAATAGATAGATCAGCAAAATTTTAGGGGTGCGGTTAACCCACACCCCTAAAATTTTGCTGATTTTTAGACTTCAGTTTAGAGCGGAGTAACGCTAGCGATTTTGCCGCCTTGACGCTGCACTCTCTGCATATGAGGAGTCAACTCTTCATAAGGAATAATGACAGCCTTGTTGACTCGACGGACTTTTGGATAGCCCGGTCCACTGATGCCTGCCACTTCAACCCGGAACAGTTGCCCTGATCCAAACGCTTTTGAACCGCCGAATGCACTAAAGGACGCATCACCTTTGAGTGCGGGTAAGAACGCAAAGCCCGCACCACTGCCTGAAGGCGGTACCACCGTAGAAGCGGTATTCTGAGCCACATCTTTGACCAATCGGGGTGCACCACCGATCAACTGCGCCCGATCACTGTTAGCAGCACCGCGATAAAGTTGCAGTAACCGAGGCAATCCCACCGATCGCTGACCCACACCTGTGGTCACCAGGTCGCGATAGTAGGGCACAATATTTTCCCCAAAGGTTGTCTGATATTCAGGCGAGTCAATGTAGGAATCGATATCTGCATCGAACCCTTTGGATTGATACAGATCCATGTGCTCCGTGATTTCTGATTGAGCATAAGGTGCCCGGCCCAGCAAATGCTTATAGTTCAGCTCGATCGTTCGGCTTTGGAAATTGCTGTGGAAGAACATCTGTTTATACAGATCAGACTTAGCCACTTGACGAACAAATTCCTGCACGGTGATTTGGCGATCGCGCAGCAAAGATTCAGCAATGACAAGACGCTCAGAGGTTAGGAGATGAGGATTACCCAATACCTGCTGATAGACAGCAAGAATAACCGCTTCAATTTCTCCCGAAGTTGCATAAGGACGTAGTTCTACTGGAGCGGCATCACTAAACGCCGACGTTCCTAGGCGAGATGCAGCTGTTGTAATAGCCACCTGAAATTCTCCTTGAAATTATTCGTAATGGGATGGATAAAATGGGTGGGGTGGATCACTCAAGGGGAACCAGCAATAGGCAGAAACTCTACCATTCCTGCTTACCGATTCCCCCTGATACCCAACAGATTTAGACAGTCTAGACAGCGGTCACACTGATCACCTTACCGCCAGAACGACTCAACTGTTGTAGCTTGGTCGTTAATTGGTCGTAGGAAACCAGCAAGTCGGTTGTGCTCTGCCGCACCACTGCTGTTTTAGAAGACGCAGCTCGTACCACCCGCAGCCGATAAACATCCCCACGAGCACCCCCCAAACCACCAGAAAGCGCCCCAGTAGTCGGAGCCTCAATCGGCGTTGCCAAATTTCTAGCAACTTCCCAGGTCAAGCGAGGTTGTTTTTGACCCTGCGCCCGATCGCTATTTGCGTAGCCGCGATAGAGATGCAACAAACGGCTGAAGCCGATCGCTCTTTGCCCAGGATGATCCACTTGAAAATCCCGGTTATAGGGAACAACACTATCCCCAAAACTATTTTGATATTCTACGGAGTTGAGGTAGGAGTTAATTTCAGCTTCATACCCCTCAGAGATGAACAGATTCAAATGATAGGCAATCTCTGTCTGATCGTAGGGTGCTCTTCCCAGTAAGTGTTTATAGTTCAACTCGATAAAGCGAACATGGAAGTTGGGATATAAAAACTTCTTGCGATAGAGTTCCGACTCTGCGATCGCTCGGACAAAATCTCGCACCGAGATAGCACCTTTCACCAATAGCGACTCAGGCCCAACTAACCGCTCACTCTCCATCAGGTAGTCATTACCAAGAACCTGCCGATAGGCAGCCGAAATCACCGTCTGAACTTCACCTGAAGTCCAATTAGGGCGTAATTCGACGGGTTCTGCTTCTTCAAAGGGTCTAATCCCCAATCTCCCTGCTTCTTGTAAACCAGCCATGGTTGTTTTCCCCACGAAACTAATCACTAAACGACTTTTTTCACGGATTTTTAACTTCACTGAATCATAGGCTATCCGCATTAAGCGAGACAATTTGAATATTGATCCATTTTTGTCCCACATTAAAAGAATAACCATGCTCATAAAAGAGTTGCCCGGAATGATAAACAAAGCCATCGGATCATCGACAGAACTGCTTATCTTTCCGGGCAACATACGCAATTAGAGCGCGTTGATGATGTAGTCGATGTAAGAATTAGCCTCAAGTGCGGGGTCGCCGCTCAAACCATGATTTGCCTTGATGTACTTGAGCGCTTCCGCATACCAGCCAGGAACTAGCTCAAAACTGCTGTGCATTTCAGCCAGACCTGCTAACAGGAAATCATCAGCAGGACCAGTTCCACCTGCGATTAAGCAGTATTGGATCATCCGCACATAATAACCAATGTCGCGCAAGCACTTGGCTTTACCACGAGCATCAGAAGCATAGTTATTCCCTTGCATCGTCGTGGTGTAGGGGAACTTTTGGTAAACTGCATTCGCAGCACCTTCAGCCAACTGCTGAGCTTTAGCACCAATTGCCTTTGCTGCTTCCAGGTCGGCGGTCGCCAAGCGTAGGCGACCAAATGCAACTTGAAGCTCGACGTTGCCTAAGTAACGACCTTGAGAATCAGCAGTTGCAACTGCTTCAGTCAATTGCGTTTTCATCGGAATAATATCTCCCTAGTTTTTTAGAAAGTCTTAAATGGACATAGCTTCAGCTAAAAAGAAGTGTAGCTGGAACCTATCCGGATCAAAGCAATAAGCGCACTTGAGAAGTGGACTTAAGCTGCGTGTGAACGACAGACAATTAGCCTACAGCTGATGCTGCCCGATCAAAGTAGCTAGCTAATTCAGACATCAAAGCGCTACAGTCGCCTGGTTGGATACCATTACGATCGTTCGCAATCGCAATTGCAGCATCTTTCATCTTGAGGATGCTGGTTGCCATGGAAGAACCAGGAACACCCAGTGCCAAATAGGTTTCACGCAGTCCATTCAAGCAGCGATCGTCAAGAACGCTAGCATCTCCTAAGAACACTGCATAGGTGACATAGCGCAGGATGATATCCATGTCACGCATACAAGCCGAAACCCGACGGTTGGTGTAAGCATTACCACCGGGAGCAATCAACTGGGGTTGCTCTTCAAACAAAGCCCGTGCAGCATTGGTAACGATCGTCGAAGAGCTACCGGTAATACGGTTTACAACATCGGTACGCTTCGCACCCTCTTTAACCATAGCCAACAGAGCATCAATCTGAGCATTGCTCACCAACTGACCATTCATATCAGCCTGGGAAACGACCTTGGTAAAGGCGTCTAACATTGATCCAATCTCCTAAATTTTGCTCAAATTATAGTGTCGCTTCAAAACTGAACGGATTCAGTTTAAGTTTTATGTCCAACTGCTTAAGCAGTCTGAGCAAGATCGTCGCACAAAATGGTCTACTTTCATACCTCTCTCTCAAAATAGAGTTGTATAAACCATCAGATTTTCTTAAAAGAAGATTCGATGGATCGAGAAGCCAACTTTGCCAACGCAATGAAGAATAACCTTTTGACTCTGAAGCCTAAGTTTTACAAACTAAGCGTTCAGTTCTGCTTGGTATCCTCACTGAGCTAATTAGAGCAACCTGTTTGTGCAAAATTAGTGCAATTCCAAGCCCATCAGCATTGGAGTTGATTAAGAAATGCAAAGAAAGGTGGAGACGCTTTTCCAGTAAGCTTTTTGAGGGTTTTCCAGAGTTTGTCTAGAAGATGAACTCTGGAAAGAGTACTTTATATTTCGATAAAAGATTGCTTGATTAAGGAAGTTGGAAATTGCTGAAAGCATTGAATAGTAAGGTTTAGAATACTTTTTATGGTCGCTCTTTTCTAGATTATTATGACCTAAATTTCTATTTTTTTTGCATGATTCACTAAAAACTAAGAGGTTAAGGTCTGTAAAGTTTTGCGGGACTGTTGAAAGTTGAAATCCCCTTATCTTTTATGATCAAAATGCCATTTTCCAAGTTTTATAAGGCTGGGGGTTTGTGTAAACGTGGCTATTCCTTTATTAGCTTATGCTCCTTCTTGTCCAAACCAGCGCGTAAACCCGCTAGGTGCTCGGGATGACGAAGCTACCATTTATTCAACTGATGATTTGTTTTCACCCACCGAGATAGGAAATCTCATTAATGCTGCCTATCGCCAGATCTTTTTCCATGCATTCAAGTGGGATCGTGAGATTGTTCTAGAATCTCAACTTCGCAACAGACAGATTACGGTTCGTGATTTCATTCGTGGATTGTTGCTATCTAATACCTTTATCGACAGCTTCTACAACAAAAACAGTAACTATCGCTTTGTTGAACATTGTGTCGAAAAGGTTTTGGGACGTCGAGTTTACAGCAATGCTGAGAAAATTGCTTGGTCGGCTGTAGTCATGACGAAGGGTGTTAAGGGGTTCATTGATGAACTTCTCAACAGTGACGAATACATTGAGAACTTTGGTGAAAATACTGTTCCTTATCATCGTCGTCGGCTTCTGCCCAGTCGTGTGACTGGCGAAACGCCCTTCAACATTACTTCACCCCGGTATGATGCTTACTACCGTGGTCAGTTGGGCTTCCCACAATCGATTTGGCAAGAGTCTGTTCGCAACTTCCGTGCCTACGACAGACAGCCTCGAGCTGGCGATCCTTCGTTGTTCCTCAACATGGCGAAAAGCATCAGTCCCAGATCTGGCAGACCGAGTACCACAAATACTCAAAACATCGATATTGCAAAGTCTGTTCCTTACCGCGGTCGTTAAGTGATTCTTGTTCAGCAGGAGCCATGGGTTCCTGGATTCACAAATGCGAGTCTAAAAGGCTTTTTTGGACTGAGGTAAATGGTTCGCCGCGACAATATAATCCAAATGAGGCGATCGCTGTTGTCTGAAGCAGAGCGATCGCCTTTTTGTACCTATTTGGGTTAACATCTGGCTGGTATAGCGCTCAGCTGCGGCAAACCAGTATCACTATTACGCTAATCGCCTTGCCTCAACGGTTTGTGGTAATTGGAGGGGGTCTTGTAGAAGGTCGATCGCCAGTTCCCAGCCATTTGCCAGAGTCAAAATTCTGCCTTGCTCTCCGGTAGTTTGATGGACGACTTCTTCTTCCAGGTCTTTCTTTGCCACATACACCAATAGTGTGCCTGCGGAATTTTGACGCAACATTACTTTCATGAAATAACCTCTGGTTGATTAACTTCGATCGGCTCTAACTCTTGACCGCGACAGCCAACGATGTAGCCCGTGTTCAAAAAATGCACGGCATAAATATAGGAATTCTGCAAAAAGGTGCCAATGCTGATCACATAACCTGTTTCACCTTTTTTTGCCAGTGTCGCTCCAATTTCTTGACCCGGAAAAGTACCGTCGTTGCGAATCAATTTTCGAACCCGTACTTTTTCACCAATGTCAAATCGCGGGGGCAGATCAAGCGCTAATTCATCAGGTTGCATGGGTATAAGACCTCGCTTGGGGAACTAGACTCAAAAGTTCTTCAACAGTCAGATTGCGTTTGACTCGTACCGACTGATGCCGCACAGCCTTCAACACTCTTTGCACTTCTTCCGAGTTAAGAATGATGCCCTGTTGTTGCAGTACATTCAGCACCAGATGCCGACCGGAATGTTTACCGACGACAAAGCGACGCTCCCAACCCACATCTTCCGGTGCAAATGGTTCGTAAGTGCCTGGATTTTGTAGCACTCCGTGGGCATGGATGCCTGATTCGTGAGCAAAGGTATTTTCACCCACGATCGCCTTCCAGGGGGGTAAGGGACATTTGGAAGCTTTGACAACCAGACGCGACAGTTCCAGGAGCCGCTTGGTATCAATGCCAGTTTGCACACCATAAATGCGCTTCAGTGCCATCACCACTTCTTCTAGTGCTGCATTCCCTGCTCGTTCACCCAAGCCATTGACAGTGGTGTTGACTGAGGCTGCGCCTGCTTGAATGCCAGCCAATGCATTTGCCGTTGCTAAACCCAGATCATTATGCGTATGCATCTCGATCGGAATGGCTAATTGCTCTACCAGCCGCTGCACTTTGCGATAGGTGGTCAGTGGGTCGAGAATCCCAACGGTATCGCAGAAGCGGAAGCGAAAAGCTCCCCATTCTTGAGCAAAGAGGGCAACATCCATTAGAAAAGATTCATCGGCTCTGGAAGAATCTTCGCCCCCTACTGATATATCCAAGCCGCGATCGCGGGCGAAATTGATTACATCCCGCAAGCGATCGAGCATGACTCGCCACTGTCCATGAAACTTTGCCGCGATCTGGATTTCTGAAACAGGAACGGAGATATGGACGCGCTGTAATCCGCAATCTAGGGACGCCTGAATGTCAGAGATATTCGCCCGGTTCCATCCCAGCAATTGAGCATTTAAGCCCAAGCGGGCGATCGCCCGGATCGATTCTGCCTCCTCCTGCCCCATGGCTGGAATACCAACTTCGAGTTCTTGCACGCCAATTGAGTCGAGAAAGGTCGCGATCGCAACTTTTTCTTCAATATTAAAAGCGATGCCTGCTGCCTGTTCTCCATCCCGTAGCGTGGTGTCATTAATCCGAATGGAATGTTTCTTCATGGTGAATTTGTAAGGTAGAATCGGTTGACTGATAGCGAGAGATTGATTCACCTAATGTCTCCTGATGCATTGCCTCCAAAATGTAATTATGAGTGACTAAGATGATGGCGAACATCCCTGAGATTGTAATCAGCACTCCAATCATGAGTTCCTCCTGATGGGTTATAGGTTGCTTTTTATCAATTAGTTGTTATTAACCAATAACCAGTTATCAGAATTGAGGTGAGCTTGAGCTTCTAACCAGTCAAAAATTTGAATTAATTGCTGAAGCGAGATCAACCCATATTGCCAAAGCAGCATCGGCAAAGGCGCGTGGGCTTGCTCAGGATGGCGCAGCAACACAGCAATTTCGGTCGATGAGACAGCCAACTCCTGCTGCAAGAATTGAATCAATCGCGTGTTGCTACCCATTGCCATCTCCTGATTCAGTGAGTAATTATGCTCGGTTCACCAACTCTAAAGTGAGGCTGTCTTCAGCCAGAAAATGGGCGAGATGAAACGCTCGGTCTTCAGTTTGGATGAGAATTTGCTCGTATAGATAACGAGTTGCCCGATCGCCAATACTTTCAGACTGACTGGCTTGCCGTCGAATCAGATCAATGATGGCTTGTTCAGCTTGCAGATCGTTTTGCACCATTTGACGCGCTGTGACCACCCCATCGACTTCGGGAGTGAAGCAACATAGCTCCGCGAGTTTGCTAAAACTACCCGCGGGAACCCCACCTAAACCGTTGAGTCGTTCAGCCAGATCATGAGCATGGCTTTTTGTCGCTTCATAGCTTTCTTGAAAGAACTCGTGTAGGGAGTAAAACTCGGCGCCTTCCACGACGAAGTGATGTTTCTGGTACTGTAAGTAAAGAGCTTGAAAGCTTGCATAGACCAGGTTAAGCCCTTCACAGATGGGCAAAGTAACCTCCTCGCCTAGCCCAACCGGATTGCTCTGCACCTGCCCAAATTCTTGAATGATCGCACTTGTTTGTGTCATGATTTTGCTCCTGGTTATCTAAGTAAGGCATGGTTGAAGTTAGGAATCCCATGAGGCTGTCGGACATTCTGTGTACCAACATCGTTCCAGCCAATTCACGAGATCCTGGCGAGGAGCAGTAAATTGCTGAACGGTACTGCGAACCAAAATGGCAGCGATGCCGTGATTGACTTCCACGCGCAGGGAACCATCTCTGGCGCAAGCACAAGGAATCATCAGTTCTTGCAATCGGAAATAAATCCGCCAGCGATCGCCCAATGAAACTTCTACCGCATAGCCAGTCAAGGCGTTCGGGTTAGGGGATTGGAACATCGTCGTAGCTCCGAGCAGATTGAAGGGTTTGTAAAACATGTTCTAATCGCTCGATGCGGTTCAGCATAGTACGAATGACGGTTACCTCCGCATCCGGCAGTTTTGCATGATCGAGCGGGCAATCAGATGGCGGCTCCTGACAAATATTGCGACCGGGAACCCCGACCGCTGTGCAGTTGCAAGGAACATCACGCAGCACGATCGAGCCTGCGCCAATCCGAGCGCGATCGCCAATCTGAATATTGCCAAGGATTTTTGCGCCCGCGCCAATCACGACATGCATCCCCACCGTAGGATGACGCTTGCCAGTTTCCTTGCCTGTGCCGCCCAGGGTGACCCCCTGATAGATGAGCGTGTAGTCGCCGACGATCGCGGTTTCACCAATCACAACGCCCATGCCGTGATCAATAAAAACGCCTTGCCCAATCACAGCACCAGGATGAATTTCAATCCCAGTCAAAAAACGCGACAGATGAGAGATCAAACGTGGCAGAAAGGGAATCGCCCAGCGATGAAGCCAATGGGCGATCCGGTGCATCATGAGGGCGTGGAATCCTGGATAACAACACAACACCTCCAGCCAGTGGCGGGCGGCGGGGTCACGCTCAAAAATGATGCCAAAATCAGCCTGTAGGGTGCGGATGACTTGATAGATTGCCTGTGGGAAGCGATGATCACTTGGCAACCAGACTGGACAGCGATCGAAAAACCTATCGGGAGGGAAAAGCTGTAACATTGCACGCTGGGGATGAGGAGGACAACAAATTCCGTTGTTCCTGCTTATATCAGGTGCTTTTCGCAGTACTGCTTCACCCCACCGCAATTCGGATTTATTAAACCAATTAGGAATGTACTCAGCCCTCTTAAACCTTTCATACTAGGGATTAAAAGTTTTTTTGGGGGAGAGGGGATGAGTATTTTACCAGGGAGGCATGAGCATTTCTAAGGGATAGGGACAAGCATTGCTGTACTCAAACTCGAGCCCTTTGACATTCAGCTTTCAACAGCATTTTTGAAGCTACTTTCTTGACAGCAAGATTGTACTCAAAAGGGGTTTCAGAACTGAAAATATCACTTTGAACTTCTATGTGGAATCAAGCACAAAGATTTTCTAAAGAACCTGCATCTTTTTCAAGGTCTTGTCGTATTATAAGGTACAAACTTGAATCTGTTAATTTAGATACCGAATCTTGCGTTTTTGAAGAATTCTTGGCAATATTGAATAGAAGGTTATCGAACTTCCGAATTTTACTGAAGCTTTGAGTACCTTATTCTTGGTTTTAAAAATCAACCAAAAGTTCTTCAAATTCCTGTGATTTCTAGGTTTGAGCTGAGTACAGAAATACAAGCGCCTCTCCCTCATAAATACTTGTCCCCCCATCAATCAATACCTGTACCCTGACCCAAAAGAAATTTTGGTTGCGCTTCAAAACAGGGTTTTAGAGGTTGAGTACATCATTAATTGATTCAATAAATCCAAAGCCGAGCCAGTGGCCAAGCTTGGTTTTTGACGACTGATATAACTTTCACATCACACCGAAACACCCATGGTTCAGAGTGATGGGAAACGAGTATCGGGTAATGGATAAACATCCCTGGCTTCTTTTGCATCAATGACCCTTTTCTCCTTTCGCATTACTCTGGATTTCGCAAAAACAGCTGAGTCCACCGAACCCCAGAGAGTCCATGACACCCCCCCCTTCTTCAGGACTTTTAACGTCCCCAACCACAGAATCGGTTACGGACATTCTTATTACGAAAAACACAGTCACACGGAAAGATAGCGCTAGTAGTTGTGGTTGTACCAGCACCAAACCTGCGCCCGCATTCGATGAGCGCATGAGACAACGGATTGAAAAGCATCCCTGCTATAGCGAAGAAGCTCACCATCACTATGCCCGGATGCACGTTGCGGTAGCACCTGCTTGCAACATCCAATGCAATTACTGTAACCGTAAATACGATTGCGCCAACGAGAGCCGCCCCGGTGTTGTGAGTGAGCTGTTGACGCCTGAAGAAGCCGCCCACAAGGTTCTGGTCATTGCGGGGAAAATTCCTCAAATGACGGTGCTGGGAATTGCGGGACCAGGTGATCCGCTTGCCAATCCAGAAAAAACATTTCGCACTTTTGAACTGATTGCTGACAAAGCGCCCGATATTAAGTTGTGCCTGTCCACCAACGGATTGATGCTGCCAGATTACGTCGATCGCATCAAACAACTCAATGTCGATCACGTTACCATCACGATTAATATGGTGGACCCGGAAATCGGCACTCAAATTTATCCCTGGGTGCACTACCGACGCAAACGGTACAAGGGGCTAGAAGCAGCGCGAATCCTGCATGAACGGCAAATGGAGGGATTGCAGGCACTCAAAGAAGCTGACATTCTATGCAAGGTCAACTCGGTCATGATTCCTGGAATTAATGATCAGCACCTGGCTGAAGTCGATCAGGTCATTCGAGAGAAAGGTGCTTTTCTGCACAACATCATGCCACTGATTTCTGCGCCAGAACATGGCACCTACTTTGGCTTAAATGGGCAACGGGGTCCAACACCCAAAGAATTAAAGGCGCTACAGGATCAGTGCGCTGACAGCAACATGAAAATGATGCGCCACTGTCGCCAGTGTCGTGCTGATGCTGTGGGATTGCTAGGTGAAGACCGGAGCCAAGAATTTACGAAAGATAAGTTCATGGAAATGGCTCCCCAGTATGATCTGGAACTCCGTCAAGAAGTTCATGCCGGAATTGAGAAATTCAAAGAAGAGATTAAGCTTGCCAAAACGAAAGTTAAGCCCAGTGAGCGAACCAAAGACAGTCCCAAAATCCTGGTGGCAGTGGCAACGAAAGGGGGTGGCATTGTCAATCAACACTTTGGTCACGCTAAGGAGTTCATGATTTACGAAGTCGATGCCAACGAGGCAAAATTTGTGGGACATCGGAAGATTGATCACTATTGCCAGAGTGGCTACGGTGAAGATGCCACATTGGAACACACGATTAAAGCGATCGCAGACTGTAAAGCAATTCTGGTTTCAAAAGTGGGAGAGTGTCCCAAAGCCGAACTGCGAGAAGCTGGCTTAGTCGTCGTTGAAGCCTACGATGTGATCGAAAAAGTGGCAAGAGAGTTCTACGACCAATACGTGCAAAAGAGCTGAGTGAAAGGGTTTGAATTTGGGATGAGAAACCCCTTATGCCAAATTTAAACCCCTACCTCCACCTGCGCAAATCACAACATTTCTAACTCCTCCCGATTCATCAGTGGAGATTAAACGATGACTGTCATTTATTTAGACAATAACGCCACTACAAAAGTTGATCCGGTTGTGATCGAGGCGATGCTACCCTACCTGAGCAAATACTATGGCAACCCATCATCAATGCACGCCTTTGGCGGACAGGTGGGACAGGCAATTAAAGATGCCCGATCGCAGGTTGCTCAATTGCTAGGCGCAGAAGAATCTGAAATCATTTTCACCAGTTGTGGCACTGAGGGAAACAATACTGCCATCCGTGCTGCCCTGGCTGCTCAACCCGATCGTCGTCACATCATTACAACCCAGGTTGAACATGCCTGCGTGCTGAATGTCTGTAAGCAATTGGAAAAACAGGGTTACACCGTTACGTATTTATCTGTTAACAATCAGGGACAGTTAGATCTGATGGAGTTGGAGGCGGCAATTACGGGCAATACCGCGCTCGTAACTACCATGTATGCCAACAACGAAACAGGCGTAATTTTTCCAGTTGAACAAGTGGGAGCCATTGCTAAAGAATATGGTGCCACCTTCCATGTAGATGCGGTGCAGGTTGCTGGGAAACTGCCACTGAACATGAAAACCAGCACGATCGATTTATTGACCATTTCGGGTCACAAGCTCCATGCACCCAAAGGCGTGGGGGCACTGTATGTCCGTCGCGGTTTTCGGTTCCGTCCTTTGCTTTTGGGTGGACATCAGGAGCGGGGACGGCGAGCAGGCACTGAAAACGTTCCTGGCATCATTGGATTGGGTAAAGCGGCTGAACTGGCAAACTTTGAATTGAAATATATGCAGCGAGAAACTCGACTGCGCGATCGCCTAGAACACGGGCTGCTTTCCACCATTCCCGATTGTGAAGTCAACGGACACCCTACTCAACGGCTGCCCAACACTACCAATATCGGCTTCAAATACATCGAAGGTGAAGCAATTCTGTTCTCCCTCAATCAATACGGTATTTGTGCCTCCTCCGGCTCTGCCTGTACTTCTGGCTCCCTCGAACCGTCCCATGTTCTTCGGTCGATGGGCTTACCCTACACCATTTTGCATGGCTCTATCCGCTTCAGTCTTTCTCGTTTGACGACCGATGCCGAAATCGATCGCACCTTAGAAGTGATGCCTGGTATCGTTTCCCGGTTACGTGCCCTTTCACCCTTTAACAGTGAAGCTGCCGATTGGTTACAAGACCGAGCAGCAGCCGTTGTAGGAACACGGTGAGTCGATGAGTGGATGAGTCGATGAGTGGACAAGTGGATGGGTCAATACTCCCACCCCCCTTTCACCCAACCATCCTTTCACCCAACCATCCTTTCACCCAACCATCCTTTCATCTTTGCACTCATTCACTCTTATCCTTCAGGAAGTACCGTTATGTGGGACTACACCGAGAAAGTACTAGACCTGTTCTACAATCCCAAAAATCAGGGCGTCATCGAAGATACCCAGGGATCTGGAACTGCCGTTGTGTTTGGTGAAGTGGGCAGCATTGCCTGCGGAGATGCCTTAAGACTGCACTTAAAGATTGATGTTGAAAGTGACACCATTCTGGATGCACGGTTCCAAACCTTTGGTTGCACCAGCGCGATCGCTTCTTCGTCAGCCCTGACTGAACTGATCAAAGGACTCACCTTGGATGAGGCTCTGCAAATTACAAACAAAGAAATTGCAGATTACCTGGGTGGGTTGCCAGAAGCCAAAATGCACTGTTCCGTCATGGGGCAGGAAGCGCTCGAAGCTGCCATTTATAAATACCGTGGCATTGAAGTTGAACATCACGAAGAGGATGAGGGCGCACTGATTTGTACCTGCTTTGGCATCACTGACAATAAAATTCGTCGTGTCATTATCGAAAACGATTTGACCACGGTTGAACAGGTGACGAGTTATGTCAAAGCAGGTGGGAGCTGTGGTTCCTGTCTAGCAGATATCGAAGACTTAATTGCGGCTGTACAGGATGAGAAAACTGCCACCTCTGCCAGGGTTGCCGCAGAACTGGCGATCGCGCAGCAGCAGCGTCCACTGACTACTCTGCAAAAAATTAATCTGATTCAGCAAGTCTTGGCAGAAGAAGTGCGTCCCGTTTTACTGGCAGATGGCGGTGATGTCGAACTGTACGACGTGGAAGGTGAGGTTGTCAAAGTGGTCTTAAAAGGAGCTTGCGGTTCTTGCTCCTCCAGTACAGAAACCTTGAAGTTTGCGATCGAAGCCCGCTTGAAAGAACGAGTGTTACCCAGTTTGGTTGTTAAAGCCGTCTAACAGGCGTCTTGAGTTCTCAGTTTTGAGCATGGTGATCATACCAATCTCAAAATTCACAACTCAAATCGTTTCCCCATCCCTATGAACTCTCACATCAATGACCCATTTCCGCATCTATTTCCAGGTGAACGAGCACCTCCTGTTTCTGGACAACGTTTTCATGGACAGCGGTTTCTAACAAACAGAGACCTGGAACATAGCCCCTGACCCGCTGTTCTCCATTCGCTGTTTTCTATGCTCTTGACCCTACTCCCTTATCCAAATCCAACAAGGAGATTTCAATGACGGACAATATTAGACAAATTGCGTTCTACGGCAAAGGTGGTATCGGTAAATCCACTACTTCACAAAACACGATCGCGGGTCTAGCTGAATTGGGCGAACGGATCATGATCGTTGGTTGCGATCCTAAAGCTGACTCCACCCGTTTGATGTTGCACAGTAAAGCTCAAACCACAATTCTGCACCTGGCGGCTGAGCGCGGTGCTGTAGAAGACCTGGAACTGGAAGAAGTGCTATTGACCGGTTACAAAGATGTCAAGTGTGTGGAATCGGGTGGTCCTGAACCAGGCGTTGGCTGCGCTGGTCGGGGTATCATCACCGCCATCAATTTCCTGGAAGAAAATGGTGCTTACGAGGATCTCGATTTCGTTTCCTACGATGTATTAGGCGACGTGGTTTGCGGTGGTTTTGCGATGCCCATTCGGGAAGGCAAAGCCCAAGAAATCTACATTGTGACTTCTGGCGAAATGATGGCAATGTATGCCGCTAACAACATTGCTCGCGGTATTCTCAAGTACGCTCACTCCGGGGGTGTACGTTTGGGTGGTCTAATTTGCAACAGCCGCAAGGTCGATCGGGAACTCGAACTGATCGAAACCCTGGCGAAGCGCCTGAACACTCAAATGATTCACTTCGTGCCCCGCGATAACATCGTTCAGCACGCTGAACTGCGTCGGATGACCGTAATCGAGTACGCTCCCGATAGTGCCCAAGCTGAAGAGTACCGCACGCTCGCTAGAAAGATTAAAGAGAACACCAAGCTCACGATTCCTACCCCCATCACGATGGATGAGTTGGAAGAATTGCTGGTTGAATTTGGCATTCTGGCTGGCGAGGAAGATTATCAAAAAGCCATTCAAGAGGGTGTCAAAGCCCCTGTTGGAGTTGCCTAGTTTTCCGAAAAAGGGTGATGGGTGGATGGGTTCCTCCCCCTCATCTACCCTCTCCCCCCTCGACTCTTCCCCCTCTTCACTCTCCTACTCCATCCTTATACCTAGAGAGGCACAGTATGACACCTCCCGAATCCGCTACATTAATTGACGAAACGACTGCTGAACTCACAACCGTTGATAAAAAAGCCTTGATTAAAGAAGTCCTAGAAGTTTATCCCGATAAGGCGAAGAAAAAGCGGGAAAAACATTTGAACGTCTACGAAGAAGGCAAATCGGACTGTGGCGTTAAGTCCAATATCAAGTCTGTCCCTGGTTCTATGACCACCCGTGGCTGCGCCTATGCAGGCTCGAAGGGGGTCGTTTGGGGACCGATCAAAGACATGATTCACATCAGTCATGGTCCGGTGGGTTGTGGCTACTACTCCTGGTCTGGTCGCCGCAACTATTACATTGGAACTACGGGGATCGATACCTTCGGCACAATGCAATTTACCTCCGATTTTCAGGAGCGGGACATTGTGTTTGGTGGTGACAAAAAACTGGCTAAATTGATCACCGAGCTGGAAGAACTGTTCCCCCTCAATCGCGGTGTTTCCATTCAATCAGAATGCCCGATCGGTCTGATTGGAGATGACATCGAAGCCGTTGCGAAAAAGTCTGCCAAAGAAATTGGCAAAACAGTAGTGCCTGTTCGCTGTGAGGGCTTTCGGGGTGTATCCCAATCTCTCGGTCACCACATCGCGAATGATGCTGTGCGGGATTGGGTATTTCCCCAGTATGACAAAGCAAAGAAAGCAGGAGAGGTTCCTTCGGGCACTCCCTATGATGTTGCAATCATCGGGGACTATAACATTGGTGGAGATGCTTGGTCTAGCCGCATTCTGCTAGAAGAAATCGGTTTGCGGGTGGTAGCTCAATGGTCGGGTGACGGCACCCTCCATGAAATGATCAACACCCCTTCCGTAAAGCTGAATCTGGTTCACTGCTATCGCTCCATGAACTATATCAGCCGTCACATGGAGGAAGCCTACGGGATTCCCTGGCTAGAGTACAACTTCTTCGGTCCCACCAAAATTGCCGAATCCCTGCGAGAAATCGCCGCTAAGTTCGATGAAACCATTCAGGCAAATGCTGAAAAAGTCATCGCCAAGTATGAAGCCCAAACCCAGGCAGTAATTGACAAATACCGTCCACGGTTAGAAGGTAAAACCGTTGCTCTGATGGTGGGCGGCTTACGTCCCCGTCACGTTGTTCCTGCTTTCTACGACCTGGGTATGAAGTTGATTGGTACCGGGTATGAGTTCGGTCATAACGATGACTACAAGCGCACCACTCACTACGTTGAGAATGGCACACTCATTTACGACGATGTGTCTGCCTATGAGTTTGAGCAGTTTGTCAAAGAACTGAAACCGGATCTCATTGCTTCTGGCATCAAAGAGAAGTATGTATTCCAGAAAATGGCGCTGCCTTTCCGCCAGATGCACTCCTGGGATTACTCCGGTCCCTACCACGGCTATGACGGATTTGCCATCTTTGCCCGTGACATGGATTTAGCACTCAACAGCCCAACCTGGAGTTTGATTGGAACGCCGTGGAAGAAAGCAGAGAGGTAGATGGAGTGATGGGGTGATGGGGTGTGGGGTGATGGGTTCTTCACCCTCCCACTCATCCACCCTCCTACTCTTCTGCTCTCCCACCCTCTCACTCTTCTACTCTCCCACCCTCCCATTCCTCACTCTCACCCCCAACAGGAGAACCACAATGGCTCAGAATGACATCAACAAGATCAAGGATCACGCCGAACTATTTCACCAGGACGAATATCAGGAGCTTTTTGCTGCTAAGAAGGCATTTGAAGGCGGGCATTCCCCTGAAGAAATCGATCGCATCGCTGAATGGACAAAGACTTGGGATTATCGAGAAAAGAACTTCGCTCGTGAAGCCCTAACTGTCAATCCTGCAAAAGCTTGCCAGCCCCTGGGCGCAATTCTTGCAGCAGTTGGCTTTGAAAGCACACTTCCCTTTGTGCACGGTTCACAAGGCTGTGTTGCCTATTTCCGCTCTCACTTTACTCGCCACTTTAAAGAACCCTTCTCTGCCGTATCCTCTTCCATGACAGAAGATGCAGCGGTGTTTGGGGGACAAAACAACTTGATTGACGGTTTAGCCAACAGCTATAGCCTCTACAATCCCAAGATGATTGCGGTTTGCACTACCTGTATGGCTGAGGTGATTGGGGATGACCTGCAAGCCTTCATCAACAACGCAAAAGCAGTAGGCTCCGTACCCCAAGAATTTCCGGTTCCCTATGCCCATACCCCCAGTTTTGTTGGCTCCCACATTACGGGTTACGACAACATGATGAAGGGAATTTTGTCCAACTTGACCAATGGCAAAAAAGCTGAAACCACCAACGGCAAAATCAACTTCATTCCCGGTTTTGAAACCTACATTGGCAACTTGCGGGAAGTGAAGCGAATTGCAAATCTGATGGGTGTAGACTATACGCTGCTAGCAGACAACTCGGAATATCTGGACTCTCCTAATACGGGTGAGTACAACATGTATCCGGGAGGAACTCCCTTGGAAGCTGCCGCAGATTCGATTAATGCAGAAAGCACGATCGCCTTCCAGGCTTACTCCACCCTCAAAACTCGCGAATACATTGAAAAAGACTGGAAACAGACGACTTCAGTGGTGCGTCCTGTGGGGATTCGCGGTACCGACGAGTTTCTAATCAAGCTTTCCGCCTTGACTGGCAAGCCCATTCCCCAAGAACTAGAGGATGAGCGGGGACGGGCAGTGGATGCATTGACCGATTCCCAGGCATGGCTGCACGGCAAGCGAATTGCTATGTATGGCGATCCCGATCTGGTGATTGGGTTGACCCAGTTCTTGCTAGAAATCGGTGCAGAACCTGTTCATATTGTAGTGAGTAATAGTAACGAGGTCTTTGAATCAGAACTACGTACCCTGCTGGATTCCAGTCCTTTTGGTCAGGGTGCTACGATTCATGGCGGACGTGACCTCTGGCACCTGCGATCGCTCCTATTCACAGAACCCGTAGACTTGCTAATTGGTAACTCTTACGGCAAGTACCTGTGGCGTGATACCCAGACCCCCCTAGTGCGGATTGGTTATCCCATCTTCGATCGTCATCATCTGCACCGTTATGCCACCTATGGTTACCAGGGCACCATCAATCTACTCAACTGGATTGTCAACACGCTTCTAGATGAGTTGGATCGGAACACCATCATTCCTGCAAAAACGGACATTTCCTATGACCTGATTCGTTAGGGTGGTGCTGAATAGCAGTATGAATGGGAACGAAGTTTCATCCAAATTCATACCCAGAATCAGCAACGCCGATTCGTTAGTCGTGAATGGGATGACGGAAGGTCACAATATCGAGCAACGCTGGATTTTCCCTCCCTCATCCCTGACTTCTCACCTTTTATCCCTTACTCTTTTTCCCTCACCATGGCAACCCTCACTCATCACAACACACTGACCTCCCGCGGTCATCCTCATTTCGATATCCTGGCTCCTTTGCGTCACTGGATCGATCGCATCGAAATCCCCAACGATCGCTTCGCCCATCTTCTTTGTCGCCTGATTCCTTGTACCTGCCCCTTTGAGCGCACCATCACCTTCTTTGGCAAAACCTTACACATCCCCCCCTTCTGCAAACTCAACCCGCTCTACAACGAATTTGTTGCGCTACGATTTCGTGCCCTCAGCTATCTCACAGATGTGTGCGGCGAAGATGTCACCCAATACATTTGCTGAATACATTTTCTGAAAGTTTTGAGTTTTGGGTGAAAGCGATCGGCTCAGAACTCATCACTCCTCCCGTTCCATCTCTGGTTGCCAACTCAGAACTCATCACTCAAAGCTCATCCCTATGAAGATTACTCAAGGCAAAATCAACGAACTTCTGAGCGAGTCTGCTTGTGAGCACAACCACAAAAAGGACAGCAAAGGCAAAAACAAATCTTGTACACAGCAAGCGCAACCGGGAGCAGCCCAAGGCGGATGTGCCTTTGATGGCGCCATGATTGCTCTAGTTCCAATCACAGACGCAGCGCACCTAGTGCATGGACCGATCGCCTGTGCCGGAAATTCCTGGGGGGGGCGCGGCAGTCTTTCTTCCGGACCAACGCTCTATAAAATGGGCTTCACAACCGATCTGAATGAAAATGATGTCATCTTTGGTGGTGAGAAGCGGCTTTACAAAGCAATTCTAGAAGTACAGCAACGTTACAGCCCAGCCGCAATTTTTGTTTATTCCACCTGCGTCACTGCGCTGATCGGCGATGACATCGATGCGGTCTGTCAAAAGGCTGCCGAAAAAACAGGAACGCCTATCATTCCGGTCAATTCTCCTGGCTTCATCGGTAGCAAAAATCTGGGTAATCGAGTGGGCGGAGAAGCACTGTTAGAGTATGTCGTCGGCACCCGTGAACCAGAATTTACCACACCCTACGACATCAACCTGATTGGTGAGTACAACATTGCTGGGGAACTGTGGAATGTGTTGCCCCTGTTTGAGAAACTAGGCATTCGGGTGCTAGCACAAATTACCGGAGATGGGCGCTACCACAATATTGCCTGCTCTCACCGTGCCAAGTTGAATGTCATGATTTGCTCTAAGGCTTTGATCAACATGGCACGCAAGATGGAGGAGAAATACGGCATTCCTTACATAGAAGAATCCTTCTACGGTGTGGAGGATATGAACCGTTGCTTGCGAAATATTGCGGCAAAATTGGGTGATTCTGATCTACAACAGCGGGTTGAGCAACTGATTGCGGCAGAAACCGAAAAGCTAAATGAAGCGCTCATTCCTTATCGAGATCGGCTCAAAGGCAAGCGAGTGGTGCTTTACACCGGTGGGGTTAAAAGTTGGTCGATCATCTCTGCGGCAAAAGACCTGGGTATGGAAGTCTGCGCCACCAGCACGAAAAAAAGCACGGAAGAAGACAAAGCCCGCATCCAGACTTTGCTGGGCAAAGACGGCATCATGCTGGAAAAAGGCAATGCTCAAGAATTGCTGCGAGTCATAGCCCAAACACAGGCAGATATGTTGATTGCAGGCGGACGGAACCAATACACCGCACTCAAAGCCCGCATTCCCTTTCTAGATATTAATCAGGAACGCCATCATCCCTATGCCGGTTATGCCGGTTTGGTCGAGATGGCACGCGAGTTAGATGAAGCGCTCCACAGCCCCATCTGGGAGCAAATTCGTCAGCCTGCTCCTTGGGAAACAGAGGCTCCCAATACCGAAGCAGTTTCCGATGCTGAAGAGTAAAGGCTAAGGGCTGAGTCCCCAAGCTGAGAACCGATGCCGAATGACTCAGGACGAATGACTCAGGACGAATGACTTGTAATTCATCACCCAGTGACTCCAATGGCTACTATCACAACTCCCAAAAAATCGGTTGCAGTCAATCCACTCAAGCAAAGCCAACCATTAGGGGCTGCCCTGGCATTTTTAGGATTGAAAGGAGTGATGCCGTTATTTCATGGCTCCCAAGGCTGCACAGCTTTTGCCAAAGTGATGCTGGTTCGACATTTCCGTGAAGCGATTCCTTTAGCAACCACAGCAATGACAGAAGTTAGCACCATTTTGGGTGGTGAAGATAATGTGGAAACTGCCATCCTGACCTTGGTAGAAAAGTCAAAACCAGAAATCATTGGACTCTGCACTACGGGATTGACCGAAACGCGCGGAGATGACATGGAAGGGATTCTCAAGAATTTTCGCAAACGCCATCCTAAGTTGGATCACCTTCCGATCGTCTTTGTTTCCACCGCAGACTTCAAGGGAGCCTTGCAAGATGGTTATGCAGCAGCCGTTGAGAGCATTGTTAAAACAATTCCTGCCATGTCGCGACCTGTGCCACTCGATCCACTTCCCTCTCAAGTTGTCATTCTGGCAGGTCCTTCTTTTAGTCCAGGGGATATACAAGAAGTCAAAGAAATTGTTGCCGCTTTTGGTCTCTACCCCGTTGTCGTACCCGATCTCTCCATCTCCCTGGATGGGCATTTGGGGGATAGTTACAGTGCCGTAACCGGGGGAGGAACTACCCTTGCACAACTTCAGAGTTTAGGAAGTTCGGCATTTACCCTGGCATTAGGAGAGAGCATGCGCGGGGCTGCTGATATTTTGCAAAAGCAACTGGGTATTCCCTATGAGGTTTTTCCTCAGTTAACTGGTCTGGGAGCCGTTGACGAATTTTTGCAAGCACTCACAGACCTCAGCGGGGTGCCTGTACCGGAAAAGTATCGCCATCAACGTCGCCAGTTGCAGGATGCCATGCTAGATACTCACTTTTTCTTTGGACGGAAACGGGTGGCGCTGGCGCTGGAACCCGATTTGCTGTACACCGTAGCTCAGTGGTTACGAGCAATGGGAGCAGAGATTCACGCAGCCGTGACCACGACAAAATCACCTTTACTGAATCAACTCCCCATTGAAACGGTGACGATCGGCGATTTGGAAGATTTTGAGCACCTAGCAAAGCGGGCGGATTTACTAATTGGCAATTCTAATATTGCAGCGATCGCCCATCGCCTTCGCACCCCACTCTATCGTTTAGGCTTTCCCATCTTCGATCGCCTGGGTAACGGACACCGTTGCACCATTGGCTATCGCGGCACGATGCAACTGCTGTTTGATATTGGCAATTTATTTTTAGAACAAGAGGAAGCACCTGCAAAACACTAGAGCGTTTTGAGTAATGAAGCTTAAATTGTCCATTAACTCAAAACTCACAACTTGAACCTCATCATTCAAGCATGAAGGAGAATGTAATGAAAATTGCTTTCACAACCAGCGATCGCACACACATCAATGCTCACTTTGGTTGGGCTAAAACGATTGATGTCTACAACGTTTCAACCAACGGCTATCAGTTTTTAGAGACCCTGCGGTTTGATGGCGATCTCAAAGAAGACGGCAACGAAGACAAACTCGTGCCCAAAATTGAAGCACTCCATGATTGTACGATCGTCTATGTTTCAGCCATTGGCGGTAGTGCAGCGGCACGGTTGATTAAAAAACGCATTACCCCTGTCAAAGCCCAGTCGGAAGAACAAGAAATTAGTGATGTGTTAAATAAGCTGGTGCAAACGTTGAATGGGAATCCCCCTCCTTGGTTGAGAAAAGCCTTGCAACAAAGCAATACCAACTTTGATGAACTTGATGAAAGAGAGGAAGCAACAGCCCTATGACTACAAACACGGTAACTCCCAGCACAACTGAATTACTCAACAGCCTATTCTTGAAATCTGTTGTGCAACAAATTCGAGCAAACGATCCTTATGGCACCTATCGGAATTGGTCGGATGAATTGCTTCTCAAACCCTATGTGGTGAGCAAAGCTCAGAAACGCGAAATCTCGGTTGATGGTGATGTTGATCCCATTACCAAAGGAAGAATTCTGGCATTCTACCGCGCGATCGCCCACCGCATTGAAGAAGAAACAGGTGCTTTATCTCAAGTTGTAATTGACCTGAGTCACGAAGGCTTTGGCTGGGCATTGATTTTCTCGGGTCGTCTCTTGTTGGTTTCCAGAACTTTGCGTGATGCTCAGCGGTTCGGATTTGATTCACTCGAGAAATTCGCGATCGAAGGAGAGAAGCTGACTCAATCTGGAATTGCTTTAGCACAGCGCTTCCCGGAAGTTCGCAACCTTTAGAAATTTTAGATTTTGAATTAATTAGGGCTATCTACTGAATTCAAAATCTAAAATCTAAGATCCAAAATCATGAGGGCTTATGACGCAAGCAACCGAAGCAATTACCATTGCAGATTTGAAAACTCAGATTAAGCGGCTCAACAGCAAAGCCGGACAGCTCAAAATGGATTTGCATGATCTGGCAGAGGGGTTACCTACCGATTACGAACGTCTCATGGATGCTGCCAGCGAAACCTATGCCATTTACCGCCAGATCGACGAACTCAAACAACAGCTTAAGCACCTGGAGCGTGAATCATGAGTAGAACATTGGCAGACTTCAGTCAATTGGTCGATGCGGAACAGTATTTTGAGTTTTTTCAGTTACCGTATGATCCGCAAGTTGTCAACGTGAATCGTCTACATATCTTACAGAAGTTTTCCAAGTTGATTCAAGAACACACTTCTGAACTCGCCGGAGCGAACGAAACAGAAAAGCTTGAGCAATATCGCCTCGCCCTTCAGCAAGCCTATGATCTATTCCTCACATCCAATTCGTTAGAACAAAAGTTGTTCAAGGTATTTAACGAGAAGCCACCAAATGTCGTGTTGCTCTCAGAACTTGGACAGGGCTAAAGATGACAAACCGAATCCAATGAAATCCCTGGCTATGCAGGTTTAGCATTGGACGCATCAATCTGGTATCAGGTGCGATCGCCGTTGCCCTAATGCGAAGTTCCTGCCAAACCGCGTCTTATTTTGTTCTCACTTCTAAGGAGAAAAAACGTGCCACTTCTGACTCCTACTGAACTTGAGCGCTATCGTCGCCAGATAATGTTGCCAGGATTTGGCGAAGAAGCCCAACAACGATTAAAGAATTCCACAGTACTGGTGACAGGCGTTGGAGGATTAGGTGGTACAGCGGCACTGTATTTGGCAGTCGCTGGTGTGGGACAACTGATTTTGTTACGGGGTGGCGAACTGCGTCTAGACGACATGAACCGTCAAATTCTCATGACGGACGATTGGGTGGGTCAGCCTAGAGTCTTCAAAGCTCAAGAAACCCTATTCGCAATCAATCCAGACATTCAAGTGGAGGCGATTTGTGAATATGTGAATCCAGACAATGTGGATAAGTGGGTGCGATCGGCAGATGTCACTCTCGACTGTGCCCACAACTTCGTCGAACGGGATTTGCTCAATGCTGCCTGTGTTCGATGGGGCAAGCCAATGGTAGAAGCTGCAATGAACGACATGGAAGCCTACTTGACAACGATCGTTCCTGGTCTAACGCCATGTCTATCCTGCATTTTTCCGGAAAAACCTGATTGGGACAAACGTGGATTTGGTGTATTAGGCGCGGTTTCTGGAACCTTGGCATGTCTGACCGCACTGGAGGCGATCAAGCTCATCACTGGTTTTGGACAGCCTTTATTCAACCAATTACTCACGATGGATTTAGGCAGAGCGGCGTTTACCAAGCACCGTCCTTATCACGATCCCAACTGCCCAGTCTGTGGTGAACGTAGCCGAGAATTGAGTGTAGGCTCTTCCGATTGGGTGACATCTCCCCTCACTGAACCACGAGGTATCGCATGTTGACGACCCTGATTGTGTTGATGCTAGCGATGGTAACGCTCTCTATTAGCCGCAGCCTGCTCGATGAGACAGTCCGCCTTCCGCTAGTGATCATTAGTCGGTTTTGTCTGTTTATTAGCCTGATTTATGTGCCCTGGTTAATGAAGTTCTTGATCCTGATTGCGATTTTCGTGATCCCCGTCTGTACTCAACGCTACAGCATTCGTCAAGGACGATGTTCTCGCTGGTGCATTGCTCGTTCTCACTGTTCTCATCCCCACGGATAAGAATCCTATCCATTGACTGAATTCAAAATTCGAGGTTATCTCATGACACTCAACTTAACTGAAATTGCTGAACTTCGCTTACGTGCCTTTGTTCAAAGTGCAAATCAAGTACCGGATGTTCCTGCTAAAAGTGTGCGGGTTGCGGTAATGGATGGAGGCTGTAGTGGCTATCAATATGGGCTGGATATCACCATTCCCCAACCCGATGATGTGTTGGTCGAACAGGGTAAGCTCAAAGTCTATCTCGATCGTCAGAGTGCCCCCTTACTGGAAGGCGTAGTCATTGATTACGTAGAAGGCTTGACCCAAAGTGGCTTCAAGTTTGTCAATCCCAATGCGACGGAAACCTGTGGCTGTGGACAATCCTTCAAAGCTGGAGATTGCTCACCCACGGGTGTGCCCTGTAGCTAAACAGCAGTCAGGCTAAGACGCATCTATTCATTCCCATCTGCCTACCTGAATGCCATTGCTGTAGCTCAAAACTCAAAACTCAATGTGTTTTTGGAGAACACGACCATGACAACCTATCAAGTGCATTTGATCAACAAAAAGCGATCGCTCGACCTCACCATCTCGGTAGATGAAAGCACAACCATCCTGGAAGCAGCCGAAGAACAAGGGTTAGATTTACCCTTCTCCTGCCACTCTGGCTCCTGTTCTAGTTGTGTTGGCAAAGTGGTCGAGGGTGACATCGACCAATCCGAGCAGGTTTTTCTGGATGAAGAACAGGTGGCGAAAGGATTTGTGCTGCTTTGTGTGGCTTATCCCCGCTCAGATTGCACGATTCGCACGCATCAAGAAGCCTATCTGGTTTGAACTCGAACTCACACCCTTTCTATTCTTCACTCCCTTCTATTCTCCAATTATCTCCAGCGATGTTTACGCAAAAATTCACCACCTTACTTTCTCCGCTCAAACTGATGAGAACTGGGGAACGAGGGGTTGTCGTCAGGCTAAGTCAATCGAGCGATTCCATTCAGCAAAAACTAACCACTATTGGAGTAACTCTGGGCAGTCATATTACATTAGAGCAACGATTTCCCCGTTACATTGTTTGGATTGATGGCGATCGTATTGCTTTAAACGAGGATTTACTCAGTGCGGTTTATGTTCGAGTGGTTGATCAATCGTGTTGATCAACCATCGATTGATTAATCCACTGCAATCATGACATCTGAGGCTTTGATAACGGCATAGACTTCTTTGTTTTCCGCCAAACCCAGACTGTCCGCTGAAGCTTTGGTAATGATGGAAACGACTTCAACACCAGGCGCAACTTCCACCGTAACTTCTGTATTGACTGTTCCAGGTACGATCGCTTTAACGGTTCCCTTGAGTGCATTGCGGGCACTAACTTTCATTCTGAACTCCTCATTCACACAAACATTTCAATGATTTTAGCAAATTAATTCGGGCAGAAGAATTGAAATCACCTGCCATCAGAATAGAGTTTGCTTGAATCAGTTCCCATAGATTGTATTCACAGCTACAAATGACCATCCCACCTAACGGCTTCGGTTTGGGCGTTGCTCAACAACGGGATGAAAATGATGCTGAATGATTTGAAACTTCGTTCCAAATCATCCTACTTTTCAGCAACGCCTCGGTTTGCATCTCTATCAACATCTCAATTCTGCAATCGGGAGAGATTGATCATGGCAACGTTGACTGGGTTAACTTTTGGGAAGCAAGTCTGGACGCCTCTGTTCGTCCAAGCAATTAATCAAGCAAAATGTATCGGCTGCGGCAGATGCTTCAAAGCCTGTGGTCGAGATATTCTACAGCTCAGGGCATTAAATGATGCGGGTGAGTTTGTAGACAACGAAGAAGATGAAGAAATTGAGCGTAAGGTAATGACGATCGCAAATCCAGATCACTGCATCGGGTGTCAGGCATGTAGCAGAGTTTGTCCTAAAAACTGCTATACCCATGCAGCGCTGGCATTAGCCTAAGTCCGCTCTATGAGCAATCTACAATCGTTTGTGAAATGAATCAACTTTGTGAAAAAAGTCTCTACAAACTTTTTTCCGTCATCCAACGAGGATTGCTCTCTCAGATTTCCTAACCCCCTCTTTTTGGATCGATGAGCATTTACTGACAGCAGAGATGCAATCTACCGGATCATCAAACCTTCGATTGATCCGAATCGGTCAGCAACGCAACCCGTTTTCCACCGCTTCAATTAAGGAGAAAACTTAAAATGACAAAAGCAATTGACATCATGACTCCAGATGTAGCGACTATTCGCGGTTCAGCAACGGTCGCAGATGCAGTGAAGTTAATGAAGCTGAGAGGAGTTCATTCCCTGATTGTCGATCTCCGTCATGATGAAGACGCTTATGGGATCGTCACTGATACGGATATTGCCTACAAAGTGATTGCTTTCGGCAAAGATCCCAAGCAAGTTCGTGTTTATGAAATCATGACCAAACCCTGTGTTGTGGTTAATCCAGATCTGGGTATTGAGTATGTCGCTCGGCTGTTCGCTCAAACACGTATCGATCGTGCGCCTGTTATTCAGGGAGACTTGCTCGGTATCATTACGGTGACTGACCTACTGACCAAAGGGGATTTTCTGATTAATCCGAAGGTGCCGCTTTTAGAAAGAGCATTGCAGAGTGCGATCGCCAATGCTCATGCCATCGTTGTGGCAGAGGGCACAGACTCAGAATCGGCTGCCAATGCCTGGGAGGCTGTCAATGAGCTGGAAGCTGAATTGGCATTCTATCGGGGAGAGTCTCCTGCCAAAACGGCGCAGGAAGCGTTTGGTGAAGCCCCCCAAGCAGGGGAACCTGCTCTCACCTAAAATAACCATAGTCACAATTGCAATTTGATTGAGATTGTGACCGTGCTTTTCCTGGTTCTAACTCAATTTGTGTTGATCCGGCGTAGGGGCGCGACATTGGGTGCGAAATCCTTGCTTAGCCTGAAAATCTTTGTCCAAATGCCGCGCCCCTACAGGGTTTAACAGCTCCAACACAAAATCCATCAGAAGCAGTGCTTTTCTACCAGAAAAAGCTTAAAGATGGGAAGACCATGCTCCCAAAGCTCTCTACTGCTTCAAGAGCATGGTTTCTAAACTTGTTCTTCCTGAATGCATGAGTTTGTGTAATCTCGTGAGTACTGGTTCAAAAAACTAATTTTTATGCTACAGTCGCCCGCTCCAAACCCTCAGTTTAAGCGCGTTAATGGCACAAATCGTGAGTGAACAAACAAATGCTCCTTTGGTGCGAGATTGGTCTACCTATTATGCTGCGGTTAAGGGTCGTCCACCCCGTGAGACCCTACTGCAAACATTAGACCGATTTACAGATGCCTCGATCGCACCAGGATTTGCCGTTGATCTCGGCTGTGGCGATGGGCGCGATACAGTGGAATTATTGCGCCAAGGCTGGCAAGTCTTAGCCATTGATGGAGAGGCAACCGCGATCGAGCATCTACAACAGCGTTCAGATGTAAACTTGGAGCAACTCACCACGCAAATTGCTCGGTTTGAATCCCTTATATTGCCAGCCTCGGTAGACCTCATCAATGCCAGCTTTTGTTTACCGTTTTGCCCCCCTGAAAATTTTCCGACTCTGTGGTATACCCTCGTCTCTTCATTAAAAGTGGGGGGGCGGTTTTGTGGGCAGTTGTTTGGCGATCGCGATTCCTGGACAATCTACTCCAACATGACTTTTCAAACCCGGAAGCAAATTAAGCAACTCCTCCAACCTTTTAAGATTGAATATCTATACGAAGAAGATCATCCAGGTGTCACCGCATTGGGAGAAGAGAAGCATTGGCATATTTTTCATATCGTGGCTCAAAAGCAAGCAGCGCCCGGTTGAAAGATGTGCTTGTGAATGCTAAAAATCGGATACCCAAATGGACGACCCTACTGGCTTGCAGATGGGGTCTTCTAAGTTGTCGTACAGTATGGGGAGCCTTTAAACAGACTCTCTACCTCATTGCGTCATCACGCATCAGCCAGTGCAACTCAAGCCAGAAGCGCGGATCAGACTGTTTGAGTTTCGATAATGGATCGCGCAATAATCGATTTGCATCTCGACAAATCACCTGTACCAACCCCATATTCTCTGCAATATCCCACAGCACATCCAGATCCGCCTTGATGGATGATACCAACGTTTCGGGACAATAAATTCCGATGTACCGAACCCTTCGAGGTGGTTTACCCCAATGCATCGTGATGATTTTGACATAGCAATGGCGCAAGAGTTCTCCAGTTTTTGGATAATAGCGATCAACGATCGCGATAAACTCCTTCGTCAGTTCTTCTTCCGTAATCATGGCAATTCATTGCAAGCAACTTCATATCTTACAAAGGCAAAATGCAATGACCTTTTTATCTAAGAGGGCATTTTAAGGATTTAAATCTTTGTAGCGTTGGCGACTCAAAGTACCACTCTTTGGATACCAGCCTAGCCATATCCAAAGAAAGATATCTGGCTTCCATAGAAGATATTTTTGGAGATGGAGAGGGTTTTATCCCCTGCTCAAAGGACAGCCCCAAAATCGCTTCTGACAATTCATTCAAGCTGCTTAACTTATTATGCACGCATCTTTAGGGTAGGATTTATAAGTTTTTCTGCAAAATATTTGAATTGGGTTAAGAAAGGCAGAATTTCTTGAATTCGCATCCCTTCAAAATCTTGTAATTCTACTCGCCAACGATATGAGAAAAAATTCGCGATCTCAGCACACAAACCCTCAGCCAGCGATCAAACTGTGCTTATTTTTACAGATTGCCAATCAAACTCGTGATGATTTGATCACATTGAACAATCGCTCAAAAAATCATTGATCAATCATTTTTCTTAAAAATATTAAATAAACATTGAATTGCTTGGTAGGAACAAATACATATCAAGATCTTGATTAAAAGTATAAACAATCAAACTGGATGAGAGTGAATCATCATTCATGCTTTTAGTACACAGTATGCGTGCGTTTTTATTGGAGGATGTTTTGAAGGTTCTTTCGCAAGTAGCAACAGAGATAATCTCCCTAAATCCTTGTACTGATACACCACTGCGCTAGAAAAAAAGGGTTACTTTGAGACTGATTCTCCTCTTAAAAAGCTACGGTGTAGACACAAGTCTTCTGATCGAGCTTAGGTCGGGTTGTAATCCTCCCTGACTCTCCTAAACCCCTGTGGGGGTGCGCCAAAGGCGTAGAAAAAGGAGGGAACCAGATCGGAAGTCCCCCTTTCTAAGGGGGATTTAAGGGGATCTTTAATGCTTAGCTATAGACGCATATAGACGCAGCCCTTGTGTGTATACGGTAGCCTTAAAAAGAGGGACTGTAGGGGAACTCTGGGTGCTCAACATCGCAGCTAACCCCCTCTTGCATGTGGAGCGTGATCGACGCATTCAACATTGTTAATCGGCATCGCACTTTAGTTCGGTACCTCACACTTCAATCTCTCTCTAACGCTATGCCTTACACGATTACCAATCGATGTATTCAATGCAGTAGTTGTATGCCCGAATGTCCAACGGGTGCTGTCAAACGCGAAGGTCAGGATTATTGGATTGACCCAGAACTGTGTAACAACTGTGAGGGATTTTATGATGCACCTCAATGTGTCGTTCATTGCCCCATTGAGACGCCCCCCGTCCCCCTACAGTCTAAAAAAGGTCGATGGAAAGAAGATGACAGAATTGCAACCAGCCCTGATCTGTTTTTGGATGGCAAAACGAATCCTTTTGCTTCCGCGATCGTCATTTGGGAAGGCTGCAATATTCTGGCACAGCGCCAATCTTTAGCCTGGAAAACAGATACCAACGGACAGCTCTACTACGAACGGCTAGTTAAGCAGGGGCGCGGTTCGATTAAGTTTTGGCTGAACGGGACAGCCGACGCGCGTCCGTCTAGCTCAACCAGCGTTGGTGCACCGATGTCTGAGCTAGATATGATGGAGACTATGGATATTCGGGCAGCCTGCCTCCATTTGATTTATGCTGCGCATGTCGTTGCTTTGGAACGCCCTTGGGAACAAGAATTCATCATTAACGATCGTCAAATCGAACAGTATCTTGCCTTAGAAAAACGCAGAGACCTCAACAAAGCTGCCAAACTAATTCTGATTCGCGAATGGGTACAACAAGCCTGTGCTTTTAATCTAGAAGTGGAGTGGGCGCAACAGGGCAAAATTAAAAGATTTTCTATTGCCAAAAGTCCCTTATGGCAACTCCTCGACATTCAACATCATTTACAGGAAGATGATGCTGGCTGCAGACATCTCGTGGGCCTTACCTTCAGAATCAAAGCCGGGATCTGGGCAAAATATTTTTTGAACAAGCAGGGCTGTAGAGACTATTCTGCTTTTTATCAATACGGCACATTACCAAAATCGTTGATCAATGCCGTAATGAGCATCTGGCAACAACATGAAGGTGCTGCCCGCATGATGCTTTGGTTACTCTTTAAAAGCAAAGTGGGTGCGGAGCAGCGAATTACTGTACCCACTTTAATGCGCGTAGCCTATGGAGACGAGAAAATCAATCGTTGTGATGCAAACCGTAAAGAACGCAAGCGTCTCCTGCGAGCCTTTGAAAATGATCTCGAAGTGCTAAATCACTATGGGCTAAGCGCTGTGTTTGATCCAGTCACTTACCCTTTAGAAATTCAACCTTTATGGGCAAAACTGACTGACCTGCCAGACGATGCTGATGATGCCTTAGAGTTCTGGATGAATGATGGTAGCAACCACATCCGGCTAACGGATGCAGCGCCTCGGGGGAAATGGAACCGACTCATGAACGCCCGAATTCTACAGTTCAAGCTCCCTTCCGACTGGAATCAGAAACCGATCGGTAACGAAAAGGGAAAATCGAAATCCCGCTACGGTTCAAAACGAGGGGCAACCCATAAATCAGCAAAAACAGTATCATCGATTACGCTATCTTCTGAACAAATTGTTGCGGCCAGAAAGCATCTGGGGATAAGTCAGAGAGTCCTTGCCGAAAAGATAGGGAAGAGTCAAAGTTGGATTCGTGATGTTGAAAATGGTCGGTTTCAAGTTAAACCGGCTGACCAAACGATATTACGAAAAATTCTCAGTATCCCTTAAGGGTTCCTACAGCAAGGATGGAATGAGTCAGCTCTAACTGGCTGGACGACGAGACACCTGCTCAATCAAGAGTTGCAGATGTCCTACCTTCCCGCGAAATTCACCACACCGGAAAACGCAGGATATTCAGGAAAATATAAGTCGCAACAACCTGGCAAGAGGGAGACTGGTTGTCGCTGAGCTCGAAACTCCTGATATTTTTACCTGGCAAAAGTCTCCTTTAAAATCTAGAATCCAAAATTCAAAATCCAAAATCTTACAAGCAAAGGCGTTAATCTGTTAAATAGTGAGTAACGTCGATTATTTACTTTTTCATTAAGCTAGTGCGATCGCTCTGCGAACTCTGAATTTATGTTTGATACCCTCTCTGAACGTCTGGAATCTGCCTGGAAAAAACTACGAGGGCAGGATAAGATCTCTGAATCCAATATCAAAGAAGCAGTACGCGAAGTGCGGCGTGCTCTCCTGGATGCGGATGTCAATTTCCAGGTCGTCAAAGACTTTGTAGCAGAGGTTGAGACCAATGCTCAAGGAGCTGAAGTCGTTGCTGGGGTACGTCCCGATCAGCAATTTATTGAGATTGTCTACAATGAACTGCTGCGGATCATGGGGGACACCAATGTGCCCCTGGCAGATGTCGAACAAAAGCCGACGATCGTCCTAATGGCAGGATTGCAAGGAACTGGGAAAACCACCGCGACAGCCAAACTGGCACTCCATCTCCGCAAACTGGAGCGCAGTACCTTGCTGGTCGCCACTGATGTGTACCGTCCCGCTGCGATCGACCAACTCGTGACCCTGGGTAAACAAATCAATGTCCCAGTATTTGACCTGGGCAAAGATGCCAATCCCGTAGAAATTGCCCGACAGGGAGTCGAAAAAGCTAAAGCCGATGGCATCGATACCGTCATCATTGACACCGCCGGACGGTTGCAAATCGACGAAGACATGATGGCAGAGCTTGCCCAAATCAAAGAAACTGTGCAGCCTCATGAAGTGCTCCTGGTCGTAGATGCCATGACCGGGCAAGAAGCCGCCAACCTAACTCGCACATTTCACGATCAGATCGGTATCACCGGAGCCATTCTCACCAAAATGGATGGTGATACGCGCGGTGGAGCAGCCCTCTCCGTGCGGCAGATTTCGGGACAGCCGATCAAATTTGTTGGCGTGGGTGAAAAGGTCGATGCACTACAACCTTTCTACCCCGATCGCATGGCTTCTCGCATTTTAGGCATGGGTGATGTGCTCACCCTGGTCGAAAAAGCTCGCGAAGAAGTAGACATGGCAGAAGCCGAAAAGATGCAGGAGAAAATTCTTTCTGCCAAGTTCGACTTCACCGACTTTCTCAAACAAACTCGTTTGCTCAAAACCATGGGATCGTTGGGTGGCATTATGAAAATGCTGCCTGGTATGGGCAAAATCAGCGATGAACAACTGCGACAGGGGGAAGTGCAGTTGAAACGAGCTGAGTCGATGATCAATTCGATGACTGTGGAAGAACGCAAAAATCCTGATTTGCTGGCAGGATCTCCCAGCCGTCGCCGCCGTGTGGCAAAAGGTGCCGGATACGCTGAGACTGATGTCAGCAAGCTTGTTAGCGATTTTCAGAAGATGCGATCGCTGATGCAACAAATGGGACAAGGCAACTTTCCCGGCATGGGGGGAATGCCTGGGATGCCGGGCATGCCGGGTATGGGAGGCGGTCTCTTTGGTGGTGGTGCACCTACAGCAGGGAATCGTGCCCCACAACCGGGTTGGCGAGGCTATCCGGGTGGCGGCGGTGTACCGAAGAAAAAGAAAAAGGACAAAAAGAAGAAAGGCTTTGGCAGCCTTTAAAGATAGGTTCAGGGTAGTGAGTTTTGAAATTTGAGACAGGGAAACCGCTTCTAGTCAGATGCTGTCTCAGTCATCTTTCATCAGTCAGGGTGTTAGTAATTTGATGTTTTGGGAACGCTAGTGAGAAAGTTCTTGGCTGGAAACATGCCCAAACCAAACTTCCATTCCGCTCGACCCCCCGCTCGCTCGCATTTACCAAAGTTGCCGCCTGCAACGGAATCGGATCAATGGCTTGAATCGTTTCAGCAAACGGATCAGTCCCTCTACAATCTGATGGCAATGGAAGTCTGGGCGATCGCCACTACTATGGATGGGATACTTCCAGGTTTCTGGAACCGCTTCATGGAAAATCGTCAGGTTGCATTAAAACAAGTCATGCACCAAAAACAGAGCAAAGAAAAATGAAGAGTCTATGAGTTGAGACTGCCAGTTTCTTCGTTTCTTAACCTGGGTGTTCTAGGATCAGGACGTTTTAAGGGATATCCACAAGTTGGAAGGTCTCTTTCAAAAGGGCTGGGGCTTTAGCTTGCCTTAGAATCGTGGACGCACTCATTTCAAGTTCGGTGCAAAGGCATTGCTTTAAAATGCCTTTGCAGAAGAATTTTTTTGGTTAATTAACTCGCGTTTCTTCGCTAAGTCTGGATAAAAATCCTACCTTTAAGGAAAGACCAGTGCTAGGATCATGCCACTTAAAATCTCAGCAATGCGTATTCGCACTGCTTACTGAAGATATTTTTTAAAGCTTCGGAAAAAGTTATGAAATCACCTGCCACTGGTTTATCGGTCTGGAAACGATTAAGAGCTTGCGAGATCAGCTGCGAGGATGCCTTAAAGCTACTTGTCGATGAACAGGGCACAGTCACATTAGAATTGCTCGATCGAGAAGTCAGTTACCGATTTTTACGAGAATTTCCTGATCGCAATTCGCTGCCGCCGATCGTTCCACTGTTGCTCTGGCGTAATTGCTACTACTTAGGCAGTCCCGTGTCGATTACCAAGGATACCATTCGGCAACTCAGTGAACGCACCCTCACCAATATTCAGATCATCCCCATCTCTGACAAGAGCTATCGCAGTTGGTATCACACCTACAACATCGACCACAGCCAGATTAGCTCTGCCCCGTTGATAAATCCTTTAACCGGAGAATTTGAACAGGAAAATATCAGCGAAGTCACCGAACTGTATCTCTCCAAAGCCGCGGACCAGATTGGGCGCATCAAAACCATTATTTCTGGGGCACTCCGCAACCGTGCCAGTGACATTCACCTGGAACCGACCCCCACCGGCTTACGCGTCCGCTACCGCATTGATGGCATCTTGCGCGACATTACCACCTTACCCCTAGAAGTCAGCCGCCGAGCAATTGTGGCTCTGAAGGTGATGGCAGATATGGATATTTCTGAAAGCCGTCGTCCTCAAGATGCACGTCTGGGTGAAAAGTACGCCTCTGGACAGGAAATTGACCTGGGACTGGATATGCGGGTTAGCACTTTGCCTTGCGTCGGTGGCGAAAAAGCGGTGATTCGTCTGTTGCCCCGACAAAACCCATTTTCCAGCATGAATGAGTTGGGCTTTACTGCCAAAACGCTGGCGACGTACCAGGGCTGGCTCCAACAACCCCAGGGCATGATTATCTTTACAGGTCCTACGGGGTCTGGCAAAACCAGCACACTCTACACCAGTTTGCAAGCTGTGGCGACTGAACATGTCAACGTCGTGACGGTCGAAGATCCCGTGGAATATATCTTGCCCCGGATTACCCAAACTCAGGTGCATGAACCAGCCGGTATGACGTTTGCTGCTGGCTTGCGTGCCATTTTGCGGCAAGACCCTGACATTATCATGGTGGGCGAAATTCGCGATCATGAAACAGCGGAAACGGGGATTCGAGCCGCTTTAACGGGACACCTGGTTCTCACAACCCTTCACACTAATGATGCTGTGAGTGCTATTCCACGTCTCAAGGATATTGGACCTGATCCTGGATTGGTCAGTGATGCTCTGTTGGGGATTGTCGCTCAGCGTTTAGTCCGTCGTATTTGTCCCCAGTGTGCTGAACCTTATACTCCCACCGAAGCCGATTTGAAAGTCCTCGGCATCGATTGGGAAGAAGCCCATCCGGAAAAGTGGCGACAGGGACGAGGCTGTTCTCGCTGTTTCAATTCGGGCTACTTGGGTAGAGAAGCCATCATTGAATTGCTGAATGTGGATGACACGATTCGCCAGCTGATCTACGAAGGAACGATGCCTCAGTTGCACCGTTATTTGGGAGAGACAGAGTTTGAGTCTTTCCGATTGGCAGCCATTAACAAAGTCACTCAGGGTATTACCACGCTTAAAGAAGTGATGCGGGTTTTGCCTCATAGTTCGCTGTATCGCCGATATGGCAAGGATGCGCGTCCGAACCATATGAAGTTGATTAATGCGACTTAGTTGGGGTGATGGAGTGAAGGTTGAAGAGGAAACAATCGATTGGGTCAGGTTGAGAGGGTGACGGGATGTTGCCCGTAAAAGGGGATAGCTTCTGACCAATGGGGACGATCGCCTCGTTGCCAGGCTAAAAAAGCCAGTTCTAGTACTTGGACAACAGTTGCGCCCAAGTTATCTTCTGCTTTTACAAGATGGTTGGGCGGCTGGCTTGTCAGAATTTGCTGCCAAGCTTCGGGAGTTAAGACGCTATCAGCTAAGTGTGGCGTGACCCCGATCGGCGAAACCTGATAGATTGCGGCATAAATTTCTCCCCGCTGAGCTTGCATTTGAACGGCAATGGTTTCAACGGACGAGGGGGGTATCGGAGACGCTAAGGTTTTGTAGTGAGAATCGGCGATCGCTGCCAGGGTAGAGATGGCAAACAAGGGAATCTCCAGTTGTTGTGCCAGAGTTCGGGCTGCGACTACGCCCATGCGAGTGCCAGTAAAGCCTCCGGGTCCCTTTGCCACTGCCAGAAAAGCCAGGTCTTGCCAATGTTGAGGTTGGATAAATTCTGCCAGGTGGAGTTGCAAATGAGTAGATAAGTCGCGTCCCAGGTGCCAGATCTGAGAACAGGCTTCTCCAGCAAAATTGTTCAATGCTAATCCCAATTCTGGGCTGGCAGTGTGAATTGCTAAAGCATATTTTTTGGGATTAAAAGCTACGTCTTGGGAAACTGGCATTGTGAGATTCATGGGGCTTTGGCTATTCTGTCTTTTGCGATCGTTGCTTGTCTAAAATTGCTTGCCGAAACCCCAGCACCACCAAAATATTTGATAGGGTCAAGAAAAATTCTGCTCCCCCATGTAGCCAGTCGATATTTGCCAGGCTCTCGTTATACGCCACCTTAGCGTAAATTCCTGCTGGAATGGTGACTGCCACAAATACCAGGGTCATATAAAACCCAATCAATGCCAGACGCGGCGTTTGTCTCGATCGAGTGAGAAACCAGAGAAACCCAAGGTAAGGAAATAAGGAAACAGCAAAAAGAGAATCTTTGGAAAACATGGAGAACTCAGTGTTAGGTGTCGGAAGCACGGCAATTTTAGACGAGTAAGCCACGGTGACAGGTAGAGGGGTGGAGGGGTGGAGGGACAGTTCCATGTCTCTCTTACTCCGCTTTTTTCTTCCTTCACCTCTTGACTCCTTCACTCTTTCATTCCTTTCCCCAACTTCACCGATCGCCAAATCCACCAGGCAGCGATCAACATTGTGAAGTTTCCCACCACCGTCATGGTGGCTTGCAGAGTAACCAGCCAGTCTAAAGCGGGAAGGTTGTCGAAGAAGTGCCAGGTACAGGCGCACATGGCGCTGACTAGGGCAGGCAACATGCCGAAAGAGAGCGATCGCCATGCCAGATTGCCACTCACTTCGGCATAAATCCAGATCAACCAGATGGCAGCAATCCATTCAATAACGCTAGAGACATGGATGATCCAGGTGGGGACGGAGAGCGCGTGCATAAAATTTTAGGGCGTAGTAGGGAGATTGCAGAGTAATTCTGAATGGGTCGGATTTCTGTCCGTCCATCACCCTAAAATCTTCTAAGGTTTGAAGAGGATTGTCTATGGGCAAGTTGCTTCAAACCAAAATCGTTCGACTGAGCGCTCACGACAAAGTCCAAAATCCAAAATCTAAAATCTCAATGGTTCGCGCAGTTTTGTGTGGTTACTATGGCATGGGCAATGGCGGAGACGAAGCGCTGCTAGCTTCCCTTCTGCAGATGTTGCCAGAGCAGGTACAACCGATGGTGTTGTCGGGCAATCCGGTGCAGACAAGTGCCCGGTATGGGGTGGCAAGTTGCGATCGCAAGTCGCCCTTGGCAGTCCTCAAAGCCTTGCGGCAAGCTGACCTATTTATCTGGGGAGGCGGTAGCTTGATGCAAGATGCCACCAGTGTGCTCAACCCCTTCTATTATGGCGGTTTGATGAAACTGGCGCAGATGATGGGCAAGCAGACGATCGCTTGGGCGCAGGGTGTAGGACCGCTACAACGTCCTTTTACCCGTTGGTTGACCTGCCAAGCCTTTCAGGGGTGCTCGGCAGTGAGTGTGCGTGATCCCGAATCTGCGACGTTGTTGGCAAACTGGCAGATTCCTGCGATCCAGGCACCTGATCCCGTTTGGGCCATGGAATCCATCCCGGTAGAGGGCTTGTGGGATTTGCCTGCACCCCGAGTCGCAGTGAACTTGCGCCAACATGCCTCTCTGACGCCAGAACGGCTAGCGCATTTTACCCGCGCCTTAATTGATTTTCAAAAAGCCACAGATACCTGTATTCTTTTGTTGCCGTTTCAAGCTAGCCACGATTTGGCGATTGCCCAACACATCCAACCCCAACTGCCGGGACCCAGCAAAATCTTGATGATCGAAGATCCTCAGCAACTCAAGGGTGTATTTAGAGGGGTGGAAATGGCGATCGCGATGCGCTTGCATGGGCTGATTATGGCGGCGGCGGAAGAATGCCGTTGCTTTGCCCTCAGCTATGACCCCAAAGTCATTCGGTTAATGGACGAAATTCAAATACCCGGTTGGGATTTGACGGGCACTTCTCACCATGTCCCCATGCCCGAAGACGCAATTCAGATCAGCAACACCTGGTTGGAACTCTACGCCAACGGTACATCTCTGTCATCAGATCAGCTGAGATCGCTGGTTGATCGGGCCTTGATGCATCGGGAACTGTTGCGTGAGGCGATCGGAGTAAAGAAGTGAAGAGGTGGAGGGGTAAAGGAATAAAATTTATCCCACTCCCCAACTCCCTACTCCCTACCCATCCACTCCTGAATCGTCGCAACCACCTCCGTAACAGCGATCTCTTGGGATTCACGAGTGGCGCGTTGAACCACTTCGACTTTGCCTTGTTGGAGCGATCGCCCCGTCACAATCCGATAAGGAATGCCGATCAGATCAGCATCCTTAAACTTAACACCAGCGCGTTCACTGCGATCGTCCAGCAGAGTTTCGATGCCTGCCTGGTTCAGTTCGGTGTAGAGTTTTTCAGCCGCTTCGACTTGGTCGGTTTTGCTAATGTCGGGGATGACGACGATCACATGGTAGGGGGCGATCGCGGTATTCCAGATGATGCCATCCTTGTCGAAGGATTGCTCGACTGCTGCCTGTGCCAGGCGAGACACACCAATGCCATAACAGCCCATCACCAGGGGCTTTTCTTCTCCTTGTTCGTTGGTGTAGGTCGCACCCATAGCTTGAGAATATTTGGTGCCAAGTTGGAAAATATGCCCGATCTCGATGCCCCGGGCGCTTTGTAGGGTTTGGGTGCGATCGTGGACGGCACGATCTCCCACTTTGGCAGTCCGCACATCCACCACTCGCTTGGGTTGCTCAAATTCCTCACCCCAGTTGGCTCCAACCACGTGGTAACCCGCTTCATCTGCACCTGTGACAAAATTCTTCAGATCCACTGCGGTTTGATCGACCAAGCGTAAAAACTTGGCTGCGATCGTTTTGCCTGCTTGAATCGAATCATCTGTCAAACTGGGCGAAATGTAACCTAGCGGCAGCGGTTTGACAGCCCATTTTTCTTGCGCTGCGGCATCGGGAACCGTTAACGCCAAAACGGTCTTACCACCATACTGGCTTGCCTGTTTCACCAGTTCATTCTGTAGCTTCACCTCATTCACGTCTTGGTCGCCGCGAATGCTGACCAGCACCAGCACTGTCGTACCATTGTCGTAAACGGCTTGATAAAGAACGTTTTTTACCAGGTTCGTGGCACTGCATTTCAGCGCTTTGCAGACTTTCTCGATCGTCTCACTTCCCGGAGTTTCTCGTTTTTCGTAAGTTTTGAAAGGTGAAGGCTCGACCTCCGGTGGCAACGAGACGGCTTTCTCCACATTGGCGGCATAGTTGCCATCTTCGGTGTAGAGCACTTCATCTTCACCTGCGTCTGCCAACACCATAAACTCTTGAGAACCAGAGCCGCCGATCGCCCCAGAATCCGCATCCACTGCGCGAAACTTTAACCCACAGCGGTTGAGAATATTGCGGTATGCCTGATCCATTTTTTGGTAGCAGACTTTCATGCCTGTCTCATCTGCATCAAACGAGTAGGCATCTTTCATAATGAACTCGCGACCACGCAACAGCCCAAAGCGGGGACGAATTTCATCCCGAAATTTGGTCTGAATCTGATACAGATTCTGCGGTAACTGGCGATACGATCGGATCATGTCACGGGCGATCGTCGTAATCACCTCTTCATGGGTTGGACCCAGTCCCACTTCTCTGCTTTGGCGATCGGTCAACGCAAACATGATCCCCTCAGCTTTGGTGTAGGTATCCCAACGCCCCGACTCTTGCCACAGCTCAGCAGGCTGCAACTGGGGCAAGAGCGTCTCTTGCGCTCCTGCCGTGTTCATTTCCTCCCGTACAATCTGAGAAACCTTCTGCAATACACGCCACATCAAGGGCAAATAGGCATAAATTCCACTGCCAATGCGCCGAATATACCCTGCCCGCACCAGTAGCTTATGACTGGGAAGCTCTGCCTCGGCAGGGTCTTCTCGCAAGGTCACAAAGAGCATCTGAGACAGTCGCATGGTTCAGTCCTTTCAGTTCAGGGATAGTGTTCGGGAAGTCAACTATCTCAGTCTAAAGGAAGTGGGGGGAGTTAATGAAAGAAACAAAGGGCGGGAGTCAGGAGTCAGAATCCAGAAGTCAGAATCCAAAATCCCATAGCAAAGCGGCGCAGAGCGCTATCCAAAATCGTTCAACTGAGTGCTCACGACCCAGTTCAAAATCCAAAATCCAAATTCAAAATCCTATCTCTTCTTCCTTAAGACGCAGATGCTAGGAACGATCGCACCCCCTCACTCTGAGAATCGGGATGGTTTTGCCAAGCAAAAACGGTTTGCTCAGCAATTTCTTTGCCTTCTGTCAATAGATAGTCGAAGAAGGTTCGGGCAATGATCGACAACTGTTTGCCGGAAGGATAAATCAAATACCAGTAGCGTTGAATTGGAAAATTTTCTACATCTAGAATTGCAAGCTGACTATTGGGACTTTCCAATGCCATGGTATGCAGTGACAGAACTGAAAGCCCCAGTCCGCCTGCGATCGCTTGCTTAATTGCCTCATTGCTCCCCAGATCGAGTTTTACTTTCAGAGGAATGTCATGCTCATCAAACAGTTTTTGTACCGCTTTGCGCGTGCCTGAACCCGGCTCCCGCATAATAAAGTATTCTTCCGCTAATCGTTTGAGCGAAACATTACTCTCCTGCACCAGAGAATGATTGTGAGGAGCCAACACCACAAGGGGATTTTCCAAAAATGGATGCACGTTGATATCGGCATCTTCGGGAAGCTGGCTCAAGATATAGAGATCATCTCGATTGTTTGCCAAGCTTTCCAGCACATACTCATGGTTGGTGACAGTAAGGGAAACATCGACTCCTGGATATCGCTGACAAAAAGGACCCAACAAGCGGGGAATCACATACTTCGCCGTGGTCACAACTGCCAACCGCAAGGTCCCCTGTTTCATTCCCTTGAGATCGGAAATAGAACTCTCAAATTGGGAAAGACGATCGAAAATTTCACGACAGGTGGAATAGAGTTCTCGTCCGGCAGCCGTAAGGTATAGCCGTTTGCCAATTTGTTCAAACAGAGGCATTCCCACGACTTTCGAGAGCTGCTTTACCTGCATTGATACAGTGGGCTGAGTCAAAAACAGTTCTTCAGCTGCGCGAGTAAAACTACTGTGCCGAGCGACTGCCTCAAAAACCTTGAGTTGGTGGAGCGTTGCCTGGTTCAAAGCATGATTCTCCTAAGCGCTTCTTTCATAGAAGGAAGTCTATCACAAAAAAGATAACCAATGACAATAGATTATGCAGATGTTTCCAAAAGAATAGAAAATAGACTATTCATAGAATCAGAAGTAATGATTTTGATTTATAGATTTTCAGCCTACCATTAAACGAAAGAGCTTTTGCTCCCTTCCATCAGAGCGTTGTACACAGGTTCTAAGGCTTTGTTAGCTTTCTAATTCAGTTCCTCCTCTCCTAGGTTGGGATGAATATTGGGATGGGCTAGCATTCAGTTCTCTCTATGTACAACGCTTTTTCCTATTTTTTTGGAGAATAACGGCAGCGGTCGATCGACTCAATTCGGCTTTTTTCTGCCTGTTGCCTCAATCGATCAGGTTCATGAAGGGTAAATCAGATGCCACCCTGCATGATTTCGAGTCATTTATTGCCTGAAACCATTACCAGTATCAAGTTTACTGGAGTTGAAAAAACCGTAGAAGGTTAAGCACACTTTATATTCTTCAAAAAACACTTGAAAAGTTCGTGAACCAGTGTAGGTCAAAGTTAACTGCGAGAGATTTGTCCCTTAGGATGTATCCAGAAAGACACTGATTTCAGTGGTTACGCAGAAGTAAATTGACCACTATCGTCTTTGAAGCGATATCTGCGTAACAATTCATTTTGGGTGTACTGCAACGTCTGGGTGAAATGAGCTACCAATTGAACTAGCAAGGACATCAGGCACATGCTGTTATATTCAAAGGAAGCATTGGATTTGACCTTTACTGATCAAGGTGGCGTAGAGCCGGAGCGCATCAAGGCTCCCACCATCAAAACCTTTTCCCCTAGCAGAATTCTCAGTTCTGTTACAACTGGAGATCTCTTAGAAGGAATTTTGACTAGCCTTGACGCAGGTGCGGAAATTATTGTGGTCAATTTACAAGATGTATCGTTTATGGACAGTACTGGGTTAGGAGCTTTAATTCTTGCCCACAAAAAAGTTCGTAAAGCGGGAAAAAGATTGGTGCTCTGCTCGGTTTGGGGGCAGACGAGAATGTTATTGGAACATAGTGGAATGGCGAATGTCTTCGAGACCTATTTTGATCAAGAGGAGTTTAATCGATTGGTCTTAAATCGGTAGCCCAGGTATGGAAATTCAAAAGAAGTTGTGTTCTCTGCATTGTGTTCTCTTCCGTTGGCTTGGTTTGGATGACTCATGGGGGTATTTTGTGAAGGTGCTGAGCACCTTCACAAAACACTGGCTTTTGCAATTTGATCAAGCCATGAGTACTCTAAAATCTTCCAAGATTTTAGAGTGCTCATGATTGTAAGCGCCTGATATTGCTTAATTTCTTTCAGTCAATCGATTAACATCGATCGCCCATGTTCCAGATCGTAGAACTATGGAGAACTGGTTGCTTTCTTAGGCTGCTTGTTGAGCCAATCCTTGCCCAATTGAATGGTCACATCGGAACCCAGTTCGCCTGTGCTTTCAATGCGAACCTCACCCAACTTGAGTACCCGACGAATTGCTTCGGCACTTTCCACATCTCCCTGTTGGGCAACAATTCGGGTAGTTGCCAAAGGCTCGGGCCAGGGATCATAAATACTGACATTGGTATAGCCTGCCTGCTGAAGATTTTGGGTAAGCGATCGGGTTGCACTTTCACTGCCAGTGCTGTCTTGTACCACCACTCGAAGCAGGTTCGGTTCAACAGCAGTGACACTGGCAAGACCAAAGTCAAAATATTGTGCCATCATCACTTGAATTTGGTGCTGGCTGGGTAACCAATAGCTAGCATCATATTCTCCGGGACGGCTAAATTCGCCTGGCAGCATCAGCATTTTGACATCTGAACGATCGATTTGAGTGGCAAAACCAACCAGCGCAAACAATTCTTCTACGCTCAGGTTGGTATCAATATGCGTCTGAATTACCGACAAAATTTTGGGCAACCTTGCCAGAGTGACCGGGTTGAGTGCCTGTTCCATCAAAGCACGCATCACCATTTGCTGGCGCTGAATCCGCCCAATATCGCCATTTTCGTCATAGCGAAAACGCAACAATTGTAGAGTCTGGTCGCCATTCAGATGGCGTTTACCGGCTTTGAGGTTGATATAGAGGTGCTGGCTATCATCCTGGTATTTCATATCTTTGGGGACGTAGACAGTGACTCCCCCCAAAGCATCCACTAGCTTTTCAATCCCCTGTACGTTGACCCGAACGTAGCGATCGATTCCAACTCCACCAAGCAGGTCACTGGTTGCCTTCGCACTGAGCGCCGGTCCCCCTCCAGCATTGGCTGCATTGATTTTGGTGACGCCATATCCTCGCACGTCGGTGCGAGTATCTCGTGGAATCGAAAGCACCATCAGCTTTTTGGTTTCCGGGTTAAACCGGATCAACAACATGGTGTCAGATAGCCCATCAAAAGAATTAACCAATGCTTGATAGCGCAGGTTTTGCATTGCGGGGGGCAAGTTATTGACCTCAGTGGTCAATACTTTGGTGCCGAGTACCAGAATGTTCACCGATCGTGTCAATTCAGGAAACTTGACACTCGTGCGTGTAGACAGATCCCCTTGTGAAAAAACAGAAGCTTCTTCAGGGCTCAGTTGACGTTGCATCAAAGGCGTACTGGAAAGAGAGACTGCCAATAATGCGCCCGCAGTTGCCGAAAGCATTGCCATCCCAGTCAAGGTAAAAAGCATCCAGAGCCAACGGGCATTACCTCGTTTCGGAATTTTCTTATTTCCAGTTGGTGTTTTTGGGGATTGTAGTTTAGTTGACTGAGAGAGATGACGACTTTTGGATTTCACGAGCTTCCTCGACACACACAGAGATGGAAAAGATGGAAATCGCACCCAGACCTGATTGCAATATTCGCCAGGAGTTGCTGTGGAACGGGCGGACAGGTCGCACACCTGAATCAGGTTAAAGATGTGGTAGGCTGACGGTTTTTATTAAACTCGGTTGGTCAGTTTGTTGAGCAAATCAAGTTTGTGAAACAAATTTATGTGGCAAGCAAACGACTCAATCGTGTCAGTTTTGATGGAAATGATTCGGATGAGAAAATTGAATGATAGCGGCTTTGGCGAACTCTAGAACCCGACTGGCTATCCACTATAGTCTTTAATGAAAGGAACGGCAAACTAAAAAAGTAGAATATTTCAAGTATTTTTTAACCCACTTTTAGAGGTCAGATTTTAGATTTTGCAGGGTGAAAGTGCTACCTAATGATTTGGGGAGGAGCCAGTGCCTCGTCAGAAAATGTCTGATATCAGCACCAAGGTCGTTTTGCTTAAGTCCATTTACAGAGCGATCGGGGTACCCTCCGGGCATCCCGATCGCTCTGTTTCCGGCTTTTTTTAGGAGACCTCAATGGATGCAACTATAAAGTGGCTTGCAGTTGATCCAGAAGTCCCTCGACATAGCTGAGTGCGCCCTGGATCGTAGCGGGATTTTCTAAATCAACATCAACATATTGACGCAGGGCTGATATCTGATCCAGACTACCGCCTGCAGCCAACAATTCCAGGTAACCGGGAATGAAGTCTTTGCCCACTTCGAGATATTTTTGATAGCAAGCGAGGCTGACAATGTTAGAAGCAGTGTACTGGTAGCAGTAGAAGGGTTTGAAGTAGATGTGCCCAATCCGTGCCCAGTCGTATTGATGCTCTGGCAAAACTTCCACCTCATCACCGCACAGAGTTTGGTAGAGCTGCATCCATTGATCGTTGACAAACTGATGATCGAAACTGCCCTGAAGCGCCCGATCGTGAATTGCCAACTCTAGCCGGCTGATAGTGCTTTGGCGGAACAGCAAATTCAGTTGGTCTTCTAGTTGACGAGTAATTAGGGCTTTGCGCAACAGGTCATCGTCTCCGGCTTGTTTGAGCAAATAATCTAACAACAGCAGCTCATTAAATGTTGAGGCGATTTCTGCCAACACCATGGGTGGATTGCTATTGAAGTAGGATTGGCGATCGCCAATCCAGGCAAAGTGCAACCCATGCCCCATTTCATGCGCCAGCGTAAACAGGGAATTGTAGTCGTTCGTATAAGAAAGCAGCAGATAGCTATGCTTGCCGTAGGTATAGGCACAGAATGCGCCTCCTCGCTTACCAGGACGCACCTTGGCATCCACCCAATTCCTCAAGAAAAATTCTTCAGCGCGGTGAGCATAGTTGGGATCAAACTGCTCCAAGGCTGCCAGCAGTGTTTCTACACCAGTTTTGTAGTGGATAGGGGCAAGTTGTTCGTCTTCAGCCGTCCAAGGAGCATACAAGTCGCAGGTGCGGATGGGTTGCCCTAATGCCTGACTTTTCAGCCGATAGTAGCGCTGGAACAGATCAAATCGGGCATGGGTACCGTCCATGATGGCTCGAAAGACGGGTTCTGCCACCTCATCGGCGAGTAGCTGTTTCTGAAGCGTGGAGCCATAGCCCCGCATTTGATTTTCGATGCGGTGGTCTTGAGCCACCGTGTTGAGGATGTAGCCATAGAGCGAATTGTGTTGCTGCATGACTTTGCGGATAGATCGATACGCCGCCAACCGTACCCCATTGTAGGGATGGAACAACAACGCCCCCAGTTCTGCTTCAGTGCTAGAGGTTTTGTTGTCGGGCGTGGTGACGGGTTCGTATTCTTGCTCACCCAAATGCACCGATCGTAACTGAATAAACGCTTGTCGCCCAGTCAAACTATCCTGGTTGCGGGTTTGTTCAACTTCTTCCGAAAGCTTGTGCGGACGATATTTGGCGATTCGGCTCAAATAATGGCGATAGTTATCTAAACCTGAGAAAGCTTGCAATTGCTCAAACGAGGGCGCATCCAAGCTTTGCAATTCCAGATCAAAAAACAGCAACTGGTTTTCGATCGTGGTCAACGCATCCATGACCTTATCGAGAAACTGCTTGGCTTCCGTATTGCGCGTATCTGCCGAAAAAATAAGTGAAGGAAATGCATAGAGGTAACCCGACTTTTCAGCGAGTTCTTCTAATCGCTGGAAGCAATTCGCAATCTGAGCAGGAGTAAACTGCTTAACTTTGCCGCGATAAGCGTCCCGAAACTGGGCTGCGGCTTGTTGTAAGGCTTCTAAGTCTTGAGCAAATTGTGGATCATCAAATCCTTGATAGAGATCTGACAAGTTCCATTCTTGGGGACTTGCCAATTGGGCGGCAATTTCAGCATTTGAAGACAACTGAACCAAGATGAAACTCCTTACCGTTGTAAAAACTTATTTTTTGGGATTCCAGGGAAGCCCTACATACCAGGGTAGCTTTTTCATCACAAATCGGTATTCGAGATTAACTGACCGGTGTTCATTCATGTCATGGGGCGGGTTGAAAACTCGCATTGCCAGCTTTACATAGACATATAGAGGTTTTAGCCCATCGACAAAGTCGCGGTAGTCCTCCTTATTGGCAGGGCTACCTTTTTCCAATTTCTTGATGTCGATGACAGGTTGATCGGCAATCTCTTCCATCTGTCCCGATTCGGATTTGCGCTGGAGGACATCCTCAGCCGTGAATTTTTCTTTCAGGGTTCTGCCGGGTGAAATAGCGCTGGAAGCCTGGGGTTGAAGTAAATCCAGCGTAACCCCGGGTGCCAAGCGGATAACCCGTCGCGATCGTCCGCCGCCAAAATCAGTCACGGTCGATTTATCCCAATCGACATACATCAGGTAAGTTGTGAGATTTTTGACATTCAGTGAAAAACTTTTGAACTTATCAAATTCGTAGCGATTGTCAAACTCGAATTTGACTTCAGCCACATTCGTTAGATTCTGATCCTCCATCTGCTTTTCGGGGGAGGGTTCGTAGCTTGGATCGAGCTTGATCTCAAACATATCGTTGAGCGATCGAAACATCCAGCCAAACACGAGCGCCACCACAATCAGGTAAACCGCCACGATGAACAGATTCAAATCCCAGGGATTTTCGATCGCGGTGTTAGTGGCGTTGGGAGTAGCGGTGGGTGCTTGAGCAATCAGAAAAGATAGGACAAGGTTCAGCATGATGGAGGCAGAAGAGACCCAATGGCTCAAAAGAATTTAGCAAGATTGAAAAACTCGCAATCCAGTCTAATCGCCATTTCCCATTTCTAATTTTTAATTTCTAAATTTCTCTACAAAACGCCCTTAGAACTCGGAATGGCGTGGGTACGACGCGGGTCATATTCCACTGCCATACGCAGCGATCGGGCAAATGCCTTAAAGGTTGCTTCAATAATGTGATGGGAGTTAATGCCATCCAACTGGCGAATGTGGAGGGTGAGTTGGGCATGATTTACCACCGCTACAAAAAATTCTCGCACCAGTTGCGTATCGTAGGTACCCACTCGCTGGGTAGGAATTTCCAGCCCATAGCTCAGATGGGGACGACCAGAGAAATCAAGTGCCACCTGCACCAGCGCTTCATCTAGCGGTGCCAGGAAGTGCCCAAACCGCACAATGCCTTTGCGATCACCTAACGCCTTGCCCAATGCCATGCCCAACGTAATTCCGACATCCTCGTTGGTATGGTGATCATCAATCTCGATATCCCCCGTTGCCCGTACCTCCAGGTCAATCAAGCCATGGGAGGAAATCTGGTGCAGCATGTGATCGAGAAAGGGTATACCCGTTTGGGCAACGCAATCTCCCCGCCCATCCAAATTCAGCGTGACTTTCACATCCGTTTCGCCTGTAGTGCGGCTGACGGAAGCTGTTCTCGCCGAGCGTTGAATTAGTTCGGTGGCAATGTCGCGGGGTCGATCGCTGGTCTGCATAGCGGAATTGAATAAAGACGTACAACCCTCATTATCAGATACGGAACCGTGATCCGAGCACAATTCGCTTTCGCTTTGAACAAGGTCACACTACAATCTCTAACGGACACTCAAACTGGAAGGATCTCAGATTATGTCGCTATCAGTGGGTGATAATGCTCCTGGATTTACGGTGAAAGATACCGACGGAAACACCGTTTCTCTGGCAAAGTACGCAGGCAAAACAGTCGTACTGTACTTTTATCCCAAAGATGACACGCCTGGCTGCACTAAGGAGGCTTGCAGCTTTCGGGACTACTATGCCGACTATCAGGGTAAAGACATTGTTGTGTTTGGAGTCAGCATGGATGATGAAGCTTCCCACAAGGCGTTTACAGACAAATTCAGTTTGCCTTTTCCTTTGTTAGCCGATGTGGATGGCATCATCACCAAAGCTTACGATGTGCAGGGAGAAAAAAATGGTTTCCATTATTCCCAGCGGGTTACCTACGTGATTGATGGTGCTGGCAAGATTGTTAAGGTTTACGATTCTGTGAAAACAGAAACTCATGCCAGTGACATTCTGACAGACCTTTCCGTTTAGGCAACTCCATGACCTGGATGGAGTTGAGTCTGGATACTACGCATGAGGCAGTGGATTGGGTTTGCTCCCTTTTGTCTGAGACCCCCGGGATTGATGATGTGCGGATTATTGACTATCACGAACCCAAGCCCTGCCATTTAGACGAACCACCTCTAGCTGAGCCAGAGTGGGCGTTTACGCTTTACTTCTACTTGCAGGACGATCGCAGCGTCAGATCCCAAATTGCAACGATTGCCGAGCGACTCTCGGCACTCCATCGCACAGGGCAGGCAAGCGAACTCTATACCCGTGTGGTAGACGTAAAAACGAGGCTGGCAGAAATGCCCGATCGCCGCTGTCAGCGCATTGGCGACCGATTTTTGGTCGTCACTGCCAATGAGCCAGAGGCGCAATTGTCCCTGATCGATTCACTCGCGATCGAGATCATCCCCCTCTGGCTTAAGCCTTCCTTCGCCTTTGGGAGTGGACTGCACCCAGCAACCATTCTCAGTCTGCAACTGCTGGAACGGTATGTCTTGCCCAACCTGCAAACTCTCGACTTAGGCTCCGGTTCCGGCATTCTCAGTGTTGCCATGGCGAAACTGGGAGCGCAGGTTTTAGCCCTGGACAATGATCGGGTTGCGGTTGATGCGACCCAGGCTGCTATCCAGTGGAACGGGGTAGCAGCGCGAGTCACGGTTCAACAAGGAAGCTTGGGCGAGGGTTGTCAGATGGGTCACTGGCTAGGTAGCACACTCATTGGGCAAGTGGCTGCAATTCCGACAACGGAGCAATTTGACCTGATTGTTGCCAACATCCTGGCACGAGTGCATATTACCCTCGCCCACGACTTTCGACAAGCTTTGCGACAAACGCCAGACCATCCAGGCATTTTAATTGCCAGTGGCTTTACCACGGATCATGAGAGCCAGGTTGCCGAAGCCTTGGTAGCCAATGGTTTTGTTGAGATTGATCGAAAACAACACGATGAATGGGTCGCACTGGCTTATCGAGCGATTTAAGCTGTGGCAAATGTGGCGAAGCATTCGGTGACTAATTTTGGCAATGCACCGATCGCAGCTCTTCCGAATGCTTTGTTTGCGTCTTTGCAATCCCCCCCTTTAGCGAATGGTTAGGAGGTCAGGACATGGGCAAAGTTCAACTCAAGCTGACCTGGCGAACTCTCTGCATTGGGTTACTAGTCGTAGGGATCTTTTTTCGCTTTTTTAACCTGGATCGCAAAGTCTTTTGGTACGACGAAACCCAAACTTTATTAAGGATTTCAGGCCATAACCGCACAGAATTGGTGGCGCAAGTCTTTAATGGCAACCCGATCGGGGTGGGTGAGTTGCACGATCGCTACCAATATCCCAATGCCGATCGCAACTTGAGCTATACCCTTAATGCACTGGCTGGCAGTCCAGAACATGCACCGGGCTATTTTTTAATAGCAAGAGCTTGGCTGCAAACTTTTGGGCACTCAGTGACCGTGATTCGGGCTTTATCGGCGATCGTTAGTTTGCTATCCTTTCCCTGTATCTATTGGCTTTGTCGGGAATTGTTTGCTTCGGCATCGGTCGCCTGGGCAGCCGTAGCGCTACTGGCGATTTCTCCTTTTCAGGTACTTTATGCGCAAGAAGCCAGGCAATATAGCCTGTGGATGGTGACAATTCTATTTGCCAGTGCTGCATTATTGCGGGCGCTGCGCCAGCAAACCCTAGCCAGTTGGGGCATTTATACCCTGGGAGTAGCGGCAGCGCTTTATGTGCACATGTTTTCAGCGTTTGTCTTGATTGGGCATGGCATCTATGTCCTACTCATCGAAAATTGGCGATCGCTGAGCCCAACCCAACCACTACCCAAGCAACTGATTGCCTATCTCACAGCTTCCTTAGGCGGAGTGTTGCTGTTTAGTCCCTGGCTCTGGGTGATTGTCCATCACTTTCAGCAATTTACCGAAAATACGGCATCGGTTGGGGTGAACCGTCCCGATCTACAACTGATCTGGCTCCTCAATCTGAGCCGCTTATTTTTTGACCTGAATCAAGGTCCCAGTTTACTCAACCCGGTGCTTTACCTAACCGCTGCCTTGAGCGGCTATGCCCTGTATTTTTTGTGTCGCGATACGCCGCGACGAGATTGGCTATTCATCATTACCCTGATTGGGGTGACGGGGATTGCCCTGCTTGTGCCCGATGTGTTGTTTGGCGGACGACGTTCTAGCATTACTCGTTATGTCATCCCTTGTTTTTTGGGGATTCAGATTGCAGTAGCCTATTTGCTGACAGTCAAACTGGCTCCCTTCTTATGCCAGCCTGAAGCCATGGCGATCAATCGATCGCAAAAATATTGGCGGGGGATGACGATCGCCCTGATCCTCAGTGGCATTCTTTCCTGTGCCGTCAGTTCTCAATTTCAGGTCTGGTGGAATAAAAGCTTTGCGAAAAGTCGCTACAATCCGGCGATCGCTCAGATCGTGAACCAAAACGCCGCTGCCCAACCTCCTACCCTGGTGATCAGCGACGAAATTCCAGGATATATTCTCTCTCTAAGCCATTTACTCAGTCCCCAGGTCTATTTACAACTGGTAGTCGAGCCAAATATTCCAACGGTTCCCAAAGGCTTTGGCAAAAAATATTTGTATCGCGCTTCAGAGACACTACAACAAGGCTTGGCACAACAGGGCTTCCCTTCTACACCTGCTTACAAAGCCTGGCTCCGCCAGTTGTAAAAAACACTTGGTTGACGATTCGCCAAGAAAGCGTTACATTTATTTACATAAAGCAGCTAGTGCCGCAGGTCACTCCAAATTAATTTCTATTTTTGGTTCAACCTCAGTGTATGAAAGCTTTTAGGGTCGTCTCTCCCGACTCTGCCTGGATACGTCTTAAGCATTGGATTTCTCCTAAATCTCCCTCCCTGGGTCTCTCCCCAGGGTTTTTGCTTTTTTATAGATCTTACAAATTTTGTAAGAGCAGCGACAATGGGGTCGGAGCAGCAACAAGCATTGGCAAAGCGTTGTGGATCAGAAATGTTCCGCTTGTTGGACTAAACGCTGCTCCCAGTGAATCACTGTCGAATCAGACTTCCCGAATGCCTGTCCTGTTGCCCGAATGCCCATCTTTCGGCGCGATTCTATTAGTCATCCTTTAGCAGATCAGTACCTTTTTCTCTATCCGTATAAGTCAGTCGCTACCATAAACTGCATACAGCACCACAATTGAGGGCTGTGATAATACACTTCCCTATAATGTCTGCCTCTATCTTCAAAGGTTAGAATGAATGGAGATTGGGCTTGTTGAGTTGGCAGATAGCGCAGTTCCATGCAACATGGCTGACTCCAACAAAACCAAAGGGAGATTCAAGGAGAATTGCATGACAGAGACGACCACTGCTCGTGATCTATTTCGGGCTGCTTATGAAAATCGCTATACCTGGGACTCAACCTTTCCTGGCTATAGTGCCGATGTCACACTCACGAGAGGCGATGAATCTTATACCGGTAAGGTGCGGATCCATGCAGATATGACCTTTGAAGTGGTTGAGGCTTCGGATGAGAAGGTGAAGGAAGAAATCAAAGGACAACTTTGGGAAATTGCCATTCACCGGGTACGTCGCTCTTTTGAAGAGACCCATGGCAACAATGTCTTTACGCTGGGTGAAACGGACGATACCGGAGCGGTTGAAATTTTGGTGAGTGGCAAGGCAATGGGCGATCGCTATAAAGTGCGCGATAACGTTGTTTGCTTAGTACATCGCCATATTCGGGATGTAGTTGTGACGATCAATACCTTCAGTACTACTGATACAGGCGAAGGATATTTGTCTCACCGCTACGATTCGGTGTACCACGATGCTAAAACGAATGAGCTAAAAGGCTCCAGTGTATTTGAAGACAGCTACGAGAAAGTGGGCGATTACTACATCATGTCTCAACGCCTGATTCGATCGGAGAAAGAGGGCAAGCCAGAAATCACCGAATTTGCTTTCTCCAATGTCAAATTACTGCAACCGGTTGCCGCTTAATTGAGGTACTAGGGTACGGGAAATTAAGACAGGAGCAGTGTGATAAATTACACTGCTCCTGTCTTTTTGGGGAGCCTCGAAGTTGATTGATAAGAATTACTTTCATTACAGACTAAATGTATGAGGCCAAAGAAAGTATGGACCAAACTTTTGGCCCATGCGAAATTCTCCACCTGCTTCTTTGCCTTTAGTAGTAAGATAATTTTTGCCGTTTTTAACTTCCAAGAAGCCTTTATCAATTAGTTTATCTGTCAGCTCTCCAGTCTTGAGTCCAAGCTTCTGTGCCAGTTTGGAGGTGGTTAGCTTATTACCCTCAGCAGCTGTTTCTATATCTTGTACTGCCTCTGGTTCCTTGATTACCTTTTCTAATGACATCCGAATCTCGTCACTGATCCGGATAATCCGCTGTGCTTCCTCGTACGCCTCTTTGTAAGTGTCGGTATCATTTTGACGCGAGAGGTAGATCCCCATCTCATTGTTGTTCACTTGACTAAATTCGTAGAGATTCAGGCTGGTGATAATGCAGGATTCCTCATTGAGATAGCACTTTGCATGAAGATTCTTGCAAAAGCTAGTGCGAATATACGTTAGTTCCTTTAGCCAATTGATTTCTTCCGGCTGAAGTTCATTCTTGCCATAGACGATGCGAACATCAATCTTAAGACGATTTTTATCCTCAAGCAATTCTTTGATCCGATCGTTGAGCTTGAGAAAAGGACTAATTAGAATGAGTCGATCTTTTGCTGATTTGATCAGTTCTTCCAAGAAATAGTTGGTGGCGCTGGTATTGAGAAACTTTGCCATATGCGCTTTCTTGCGAGTAAATGGACAGAAGGATTGAGAGACCACAGTGGGGCTACGGAGCTGATTCAAGGTGATTCTGCGAATGCTAGCTCAATATCCCTTAATAGAATTCCCATTCATCAAACAATTATTCATACTGGGAACCAGCCGTTTGCCAGGTGGGCAATGTCTATCCACTTTTTGGATCCTTACAAAAATAACTTGAGTGACTTCTGAAACGCTTTGCCTGTCATATAAGGCTTACGAGTTTTCGGTAGCGCAATTTAAATTTGTAAGGATCCTTGCTGTTTTATGATGGGTTCTGCGATCGCAACCGCGCTTTTAACTACCTGCAGCGTTTTTGCATTGAGTTTGTCATCCCTAGTACCGATTGTTATCAATGCGATGGTAAAACTGCGTCGCAAACCAGTCCTTGTTCAAGCCTGTAAAGCTCTTAGTGCTCTTCTATGATTGGCGCATAATCGATCAAGCTGCAAACCCGTAGATACTGAACTATCTGCTCATTTCTTATCAGGGTAAGAACGCGCTGTATGGGATTGTTCGCGCATTTGGCAAGCACTCTCCAAACGGGATAACTTACCAGATATGCTCTATAGAGAAATTTAGAAAGTTTTGCGCTTCTTTAGAGTAAAAAATAAAGAATAATTCTTAAGCACCGAACTCAAATGCTAGATTGGTAGGTTAGGTTTTACACAGTACTGGCTGACATCTACCAATCCTAATTGGGCTGAGAGCACCCTGAAGGGAATTGTTTTCAACCCCATTTTCACTTGGATTCTGCTCCAATTTAAGGCTTTGTGCATTCAAGAATACTTCTCTGGGCGATTTTTAGGTATCCGAAACAAATGATCAGGGAAGACTATAACCGAGACTTGAGCAGGCAGCCATCATTCTGGTGTTTCGTATCGTCCATTTACCTGTAGGCAGCGAAGAATCGACAATGATGTCAATCCCTGAACACATGGTAGAAAATGCGAACACGCAAGAGCTCTCGCCTGAGTTGTTATCGAATGCTTGGTTTAACGAGATTTGTGAATATTTGCCAGAAGCTTTTTTGATTGTCAATGCCCAATTAAAGTTGCTTTACTTAAATCGGCGGGCAGAGCAACTGTTGGGTGCTTGCCGTGAAGAATTGGTGGGTTGCTATTTGCCCGATCGATTTCCTGGTTTTGCAGGGTCGTTTGAGCAGGAATGTACTCGATCGCTGGCTCAGCAGGTGCAAGTTCACTTTGAGCAGTCTGATGCCACCCTAGGGGTGACGCTGGAGATTCAAGTGCATCCGCATATTGCAGGACTAGCCCTTTATCTGCGAGATGCAACGCCACAAAAACAGGCAGAAGCTTTACTGAGAGAACAAACCCGTCTTTCCGCTTTAACTGCCGCCGTCAGTAATATTTTGGGACAGGGCGGAACGTTGACTGACCGACTAGAACGCTGCACCTGGGCGATGGTGGAGTCGCTAGAGGATATGGCGCTCGTGCGGATCTGGACGCTGGATGCAGAAAATCATTGGTTAGAGTTGCAGGCGATCGCAGGATCTGTTAGCCATACTCGAGATTTTCCTGCCCGGATTCCATTGGGAATTTCTATCATTGGGTTGCTTGCCCAAAACCAGCAAATCTACTTAAATAACAACGCTTTGCAAGATGTTTGTCTGGGCGTACAAGATTGGTTACAACAAGAGCAACTCGTGGCATTTGCCGGATATCCCTTAATCGTGGAAGAACAGGCAGTTGGGGTGATGGCATTGTTCAGCCGTCAGCCAATTTCCAGCACGACGCATCAAATGTTGCAGTGGGCTGCCAAGAGTATTGCGATCGCGATTGATCGCGCCCTAGCCCGAGAAGAATTGCTCAACCGTCGAGAAAAGTTTCTGTTGCGGTTAACCAACCACATTCGGAATTCTCTCGATTTGGATCAGATCCTACAGGCAGCTGTGCAAGAAGTTCACCAATTAATGCAGATCGATCGCTGCCATTTTCTCTGGTGTTGGTCCAATCTGGACTTAGTAGGGGCTCAGAGTGAATTACAACCCATTCTTTACATTACCCACGAAGCGAAAAATCCAGAGCTACCCAGTCTACTCGGACAGTGCCCCTCAGGGCAGGGTGTCCAGTTGGCTCAGCAAATCTTCAATTCGCAGCAGAGCCAAAGTAACCATGACGCAGTTTTCACCACACTCGACACGCCAGAAACTTGTGATCTGATCCAAAGTTGGGGAATGCAATCACATCTGCTATTGCCGCTGGAAACGCATTCAGGGCAATTGGGGGCGATCGTCTGTGGGCACTGCCAGGAACCGCGTACCTGGAGTGAAGCTGAAGTGGAATTGTTGCAAGCCGTGGTCAATCAACTGGCACTTGCCATTGATCAGGCAGAACTCTATGCCCATACTCGGGCGGCGGCATTGGCTGCCCAAACTCAGGCGCAACAGTTGAGCGAAGCCTTGGAAAATTTGCGACAGACCCAGGCACAACTTATCCAAAGCGAAAAAATGTCAAGTCTGGGGCAGTTGGTCGCGGGCATTGCGCACGAAATCAATAACCCGGTCACGTTCATTAGTGGCAATTTGAGCTATGCCAACACTTATTTTCAGGACTTATTGAAGTTATTAACCCTTTATCAACATCACTACCCAGAGCCCGTTCCAGGCATTCGAGATTATATCGAAGACATTGATTTAGATTTCTTGATGATTGATTTTTCGCGGTTGCTAGAGTCCATGAAAATGGGTGCAGATCGCATTAACAAGATCGTATTGTCTCTCAGAAGCTTTTCTCATCTGGATGAAGCTGCGATTAAAACCATCGACGTCCATCGAGGTCTTGATAATACCTTGATCATGCTGGAAAATCGGCTCAAAGCAAGTGAAACCACTCCTGGTATCGAAGTAGTGAAGCACTATCGTAAACTACCTCAACTGCACTGTTATGCTAGCCAACTGAACCAGGTTTTCATGAATATTTTGAGTAATGCGATCGATGCTTTGCAAAGCCGCCCTACTCCGATGATTACGATCTCTACCGAACTACGGCAAGATGCGGAAAGCTGCGCAATTGAGCGGACAGGCTATCATCCTTGCGATTGGGTCAAAATCCGCATTCGTGATAATGGAGTAGGAATGACTGAAGCCGTGCGGCAGAAAATCTTTGACCCATTTTTTACAACTAAACCGATCGGGCAAGGAACGGGATTAGGCTTATCCATTAGCCATCAAATCATTGTGCAAAAACATCGGGGCAACCTGAGTTGTGTCTCAACTCTGGGAGAAGGGACAGAGTTTATTATCGAAATTCCGCTAAAACCAGTCTATTTGCCCACTTAACCAGCACACACGATGCATGGAGGGATTGTATCGGCTGTCCCTGAACTGTGTTTATAAATTCAAAAAGCCCACGATCGCTTTGGGGGCAGGCAGCACAATCAGCAACAGTACCGCCAGCATTGCCAATCCCAAAAAGTCACGCCGATTATCCAGTTCACTCACATCATTTAAGGCAGGTTCGTCGATCGCAGGCATCAGAAACAAAAACACCGCCCAGATCAGCAAGAATTGATCCAACCGTGCCAAAAAGAGTATCAAGAGCAAGAGTCTAGCAATTTGTCCAATCATTGCTCCGGCACGTTGCCCAAACATTGCGTGAACAATATGTCCCCCATCTAACTGACCCACAGGCATCAAGTGAAAGGCAGTCACAATCAGTCCCAGATAACCTGCGATCGCCACCGGATGCAAAGCGATCGCCTTGTTGGGGGTCAGAGCGTTGCCAAGCGTGAGCTTACCGAGCACTGCGACCAAAAAAGAAAAACTGGGATTCAGCGCATCAAACTTTAACATGCTGGCTCTGGGATCGAGGGTGACTACGTGCGAATGCGCGAGTCCCCAGATCAAAAACGGGAGGGTGACCAGAAACCCGACCAGAGGTCCCACCGTGCCCAGATCGAACAAGGCTTTGCGATTAGGCACCGGAGAGCGGATCTGGATAAATGCGCCAAATGTGCCATAGGGGAAAAAATTAACCGGAATTACTGGGATAAAGTACGGCAAGGTCATCCGGATTTGATAAAAACGGGCAATGAAGTACTGACTGAATTTGTGAGATGCCAAAATGGCGATTAGGGCGATCGCGTAAGGTAACCCCATCCAGAAAATGGCGGGATCGGGTTTAAATTCTTTAATACCCGCCAATTCAGCTCCGCCTAGAATGGTTGTGACAAAAGTTGCCAGTAACAAAACCATTGCCACGAACGGACGGGTCGTTACGTCAGGAATTTGTTTCTCTGCCATTTGGGCTTGAGGATTGGGCACCATGACAAAGAACGGTTTGCGATTTGCCCCTTCTTGAAAAACGATTAAAAAGCGATCGCCAAATTGTTTTTTAATATTTTCTGAGACCGTATTATAGGCATTCTCTGGCTCAGTGCGCAGTTGTCCTCGGCAAATAATTGCTTGAGGACGATATTCAATATTCTGAAGATAGTAGATAGCCCAGGGAAAACAGCTTTGCAACTGGCTCTCCTCAGCTTTGTCAAGCGGATGGAGCGTGGAGGGTTCTACTGGCGGGGGTGTTGCCGCTTCGGTTGATTGGAGATCGGGGTCTGGGGATGGTTCAGGTGGGGGATTGGGAATTCGCCCCCATTGAATCAAAAACCAATACAGGCACAGGCACAGGATGAAAGGACCAAACACCAACTCTGGTGGAATTTGTTTATCTTCTCCATATATCTGCCGCCAAGCCGTCAGAATTATTGCTGGAGTCATCACCACCAACCACAACAACCAGGCAGGTGTACGAGTAATCGCAGTAACACGCTGCACAATGAAATAAGTAATCAATCCCAACAGAAGCAGTAACAGCATTGGCTAAATCTCAGGTGGTCCAGCGAGATGCCTCAATTGGGGCGATCGCACAATTAGGCGTCCAGTAATTTCTCAGAAATCTTTTTATCCCACATCACAGACTTCGATACACGGGCTTTGGGAGAGAGTCAGTCCTCAATTGCATCGCCCTCCTCCAATCTAAAGGGACAAAGCGTATGTCAGAGCAGCGATCGCTCCATTGCCAGGACTGACAACCGAAGACTTCGCTCCTACCAAACCTCGGATTGATTTCATTCTCAATCCTAAGAGGACTGTATGTTACCCAAATGAGTGATCAAAATCGTATGATGATTAGCTTATAACTCCAGCATGCCTTAGAGAAATCACTTGCACAAATCACCTCGTCCCCTTCTAGCAAACACAATTCTGGCAAATAGTGATACTCCTTCTTGCACTCTACTGGCTTTTCCCCCCAATCGAGATACCCTGGGAGGAACAGCCTATCTCATTTTAGGCAATGAGGCAAATATTCTAATCGATTGCCCAGCCTGGGATGAAGAGAATCAGCAGTTTCTAAAAGATCGGGGTGGAATTGCATGGCTTGTGATTACCCATCGCGGCGGCATCGGTCAAGCCAGAAAGATCCAGCAGGCAATGGATTGCAAGATTCTGATTCAGGAGCAAGAGGCCTACCTTTTGCCCGACGCAGCAGTGATCCCATTTCATCGGGAATTCAGCCTGACCGAACAGACCCAGGCGATTTGGACACCCGGACATTCTCCCGGATCAACCTGTCTCTACACTCCTATCGCAGGAGGGGTTTTGTTTTCAGGACGACACCTGCTCCCCAACCCGCAGGGAAAACTCGTCCCTCTCAAAACCAGCAAAACCTTTCACTGGGGCAGGCAGATTCGCAGCGTTCAAGCCTTGCGCGATCGCTTCACGCCAGCCACCCTCCAATATATTTGCCCCGGCGCAAACACAGGCTTTTTGAGAGGGAAAGGCATCGTTCCCGATGCCTATTCACAATTAATGCAGCTGAATTTGAATGCCTTAGAGGAAGGCAGGGAAATCGGTGCCAAAGCGATGGAGGAGTGATGGGGGAGAAGCGGCTCCTGAAAACTCCAAACTTCCCTTATCTCCTTTACTCTCCCACCATCACTCGTCCCGGGTCTTTAATCTTGCTCCTTTTCCCCTGCGCTCCCGCTACTCCAATATCCCGATCCAGGAGAAATCCGCCTGCCCAAAGTGGATACTGGAGGCCAGGAGCCAGTTTTCTAGACATTTCACCAACCACTCCGTTTCACTTCTCAGACTGCTGCCGTAGTACTTCAGCATGATCGAAAAGCGTTTAGCAACATGGGCTTTCATCGCTTCTGCATGAGATTTTACGTCGCGACAGATTAAAACGAGTTTCAGAAGTAGCCCAACTGTCGCAGTTGCGCCCAGGTTGCCTGCCATGTCTACAAAGATGAAATGATTGTTGGTTCTTTTTGGGCTGGCAATGAGGGACTCTAGCAGATGCCCACAGGTCTGTACCAAGAGAGCACCATTGGGTTCCAGATGATCGTGATGGGGCAATAGGTTGTCTAACTGCTCGGCAAGCCAGCGATTAAATCGATGTTTGCCATATTCTGGTTTGATTGAAGCAGTGAGATATTCGTAAATTTGCTGTTTGACTGCTCGATACGATGTCACCTGACGAGTACGAATTAAAAATTGCTTTGCAGAATCTCGATAGGTTTGAGAACCTTCGATTTTGCCAGCAAATTGTTTGATGGCAGTTTTTAGCTCATCATCGCTTAATAGGGTTGGGTTTTTGACAGCGGTGAGTGAGGCAGTTCGGGATGAGCCGTGCGATCGCCGCAGTAGTTGAGTCGTATACTTCAGCAGATCTTGTTCAAACTGACGCTCTTTTTTGGTTTGCAGGTGCCGCACAGCCAGATCGCCCGTTTCGCTACTATCCCAGTTGAGGAGACAATAGGGAAAAAGAAAAGGATACCGGGGCAACAAATCTTTGACGGGCTGACGTTTGGTATCCCCTTGAGGATAAAGATCTTTATCTACGGTTCGCGCCCGATCTTGCAATTCCGAAAACTGCTCGGTGAATGTAAATTCTTTCACCAGGCCCCTAAGCCGCTTGGCAGGGGGGAAGCTAACGGGAATGGGGGATGCATGGTTAAGTAGGCGAACCAGATCAACAGTCGCCTGTCTGGAATCAGATTGGAGCCACCAGTAATTGATCAAAATATAACAGCAGCGATTGAGGATGGAAGCAAATTCTTGCTCCGCCCAGGGGGAAGTCGCAATCCGATGAAGTGAAGACAAAACGGCAGGTTCGGAATATTCAACACCCTCTATGAACAGTCTCCGGAAATAATCGAGTGTGACAACCGGAGATTCAAGTTTTCTAAGATTAAGTAGATGACGGTAGAGGCGATCGGAGTCTTGCCGAAAGTGCTGATAGGAGTAATCTGACATGGTAAATGCCTACCTGGGGGGCACCCGAATATGAATGGTGAGAGGGTGGACGCAAACCTACACGCAAACCTACAAAAACCGTTCAGAAATTCCTTAAAGTAGGAAATTTCTTTATCTTAGTTCAACCCGTAACCTGTACCACTGGTTGAATCAACGACCCAACTGATTGGGCTAGCGAGATGTGAAAATTCAATCAGTTAAAGTCGATCAATACATTTTTATGTACTGCAAAAATTTTAGAGGCGACTGATCTTGATCACAATTCTCTAAGTGACAGTTCATAAATTGACCCCTTCACCTTTTAACAATCTATCTCTGGGAGGATGGCTGCTCTGGCTAGAGCGATGCAGCGATTAAATCACGGTACTCTCAAGTGTTTTCTCAGACATTGAGGGCGAGATACTCCGCAAGCAGAGGTTGCAGGGAATATTTAGCAAATTTGGCTTCGAGGAACGATCGTCGCACTAGGGACTGCAACACTTCTTGTAATTGCATAGGCGATCGCACTTGAGGCAATGCCTGTAAAAGCGTCGTCATGGACAAGGGAGCATCGTACTCTGCCAGACACTGCACAACCGTTTTTTCCAGATCTGAGAGACGATGAAACTGGCGATCGAGTAAGTCGCGCATGTCGCCAAAAATGGCACTACTATCAGTCAACTGGTCTAAAAACTGAACAATGTCACCGCTAAAAATCTCCAGAATGGTATTGGCGACTACATTCAAAGCCAGAGGATGCCCATCATAGAGTTTAATCAGCATTCGCAAGTCACCTTCTGAGCCAGAGAAATTTCCTTTAGCAATAAAAATTTCTTGCCCAGTCAGTTCTCCTAAACCTTCCAGCATGATTGAGCGGACGGGGTGTCTTTCTCCAGCATTGACAGCCACCGCCTTAGGTTTTTCTCGGCTGGTCAGTAACACTACGCTTTGATGCGCACTACTGCTAATGCGCTCCAAAAATTCTCCATAGTTTTCGTAGCCTTCGCAGTAAGCACCACTATGAACACCGTTTTGCAGAATCGCTTCCCAGCCATCGAGCAAAATCAGACAGCGATGATTTCTCAAATGCGATAAGAAGGTGGGGAGATCTGAGAAACCCTGGCCACCCTCGGATTGATGTGAGAGAAATTGGTTCAAATCAGCCAGTAAAGAGGGCAGAAGCGGGCGTTGATCGAGCGATCGCCAAAGGACAAACTCAAACTGTCCCCTCATTATTTGTGCCAGTTTCACAGCAAGTGCCGTTTTGCCGATGCCCCCAATCCCAGTCAGAGCAACCAGGCGACAGCCTTCCAGCACAATCCATTGTTGCAACTGGCTTAATTCTTTCGTTCTCCCTAGAAAAAACGAAACATCGGGTGCAGCATCCCAATCCACATAGGTTTGAGAATTGAGCGAAAACAAACTGCAATCTTCTGTTAAACCATTACTCTCTGTCTCAGCTTGAGCAATCGGGTCTGCGATCGCAGTGGTTTGGGTGTCAGCTTTCCATCGGCGTTTCAGGGCGGATCGAAAATTATTCTTACTGACTTTTTCACCCAAAGCTTGGGTCAGCAACTTCCAAAAACTGGGTCCTGCATCTTGTCCTAAATATTCCGGCGTGCAGCCATAACTCTCAGCAATTTTCTCATAGGTCAGAGATTGAAAAGACCCCTGAAGAATTGCTTGCTGAACATCGCTCAGGTGTTTCCCTGTCGCTGCAAAGATGACTTGGTCTGCGACCCCAAGCGCTTCTTCGACGGTGAACGCCTCCACGAAATTCATTGACTACCTGGAAAGAACTGCACCCATGCTGAGATGCTTTTCAGTTTAACCTGAGTTTTCCTGAGTTTTTCTGAGTTTTCCGATTTTTCTCTGAGTTTCTTTGAACCGAGCTTATTCGCAGAAGCGATGAAGGGTGAAGAAGTTGAGCGCTAGATACAAACGACAGCGCTATATCTGACAATCAGGCTGATGCATTTCACTAAATCTGTTTTTCAAGCTGGAAGTTTAAAAAAACTGAGTATTTAGCTTACCTATAAGGAAAAAGTCCTGATCTTATCACTATGGGAACTTTGAGAGCGATCGTAGAAAGTTAAATCATCAGCCATTGACTGAGAACAAAATTATTGACGCAACGCAACTGCTCCCTAACGACCTCATAATTGTGCCGTTTTAGCCCAAGGAGATGCCATGCAGTCCCCGAAATGGATCGGTAGACGGGGTTCCGGTAGATGAACTAACGCTATTCGCTCACCCCCGCTACAGCAGATTGTCCCTTGCATTCCCTGTATCTTTCCAATCTTTACTCAGGAGAATCCATGTTAAATTTCACACGTTTTTTCCGTCATCTTTTTGGTCAGCTATCCCATCCCATCCCAGGAGAAGCTTGCTCAACTGGTGTGTTACCGCTAGAAGTCATTGATTGTCTGTCGCCGCTGGGTAATGAGGCGATCGTGACTCGGGTGATTCAACCCATTCAAAATGGACAGATTAAATTTCAAGGTTCCTGGTGGACGGCAAGGTGCAACCGCAAAATTACTCTGGTGCCTGGAGATGTGGTTCGGGTGATTGGACGGTTGAGTGCAACCACACTCATCGTAGAACCTATCCCCTTATTGCGATGCATTGAAGGGTCGCGCCACCTTGCCTGAAACACTCAACATTCCCATGCCTCCACTTTTTCCCAAGTTTGATCGATGAGTTGATCAAACGCGACTCCTAGTTCCCAATAAACTGCCCCCACAGCTATGTCTAAATTGATGAATCTGCTTGCGTTTGGCGTGATTACGAGTTCGATGGTCGTAACGAATCCGTCTGAAGAAGTATACGTAAACTATTTTGTGGCTGAGATGCCCAATGCTGTGTGTAAAGAGGTCAACTTTGCTGACGCTACACCGCCCAACCAGGCACAGGATATTGGAATGAGCCTCTGCAGAGGAGCCTTTGGGATTGGTAATACGCTCTTTCGTCAACAGTTGAGAGAGAAAGTAAAGCAAGAAACCAAACATCACAATTTTGGGGTTTACAGCATTTATTCAACCCAATTGTCGGGACGATCGATTAAAACGATCGGTGCATTTGGCAACTTCTTGACCTTTACTAACGACTAACGCAACACGGTTTAGGGTAAATGTCCGTAGGTAGTTAGTAGACAGTTTGAAAACACATCTACCAGCTACCTACCTCAATATTAGGTTCTTGATCAATCAGTCACACTCATCAGTCAACCCTCTTCCTATGTTTAATCTGGCTTCGAGAGTTTTCAAATATTGCATGTTGGCAATTTTTGGTTTTACCGTTGCGTGTTTGATTGCAGCTATCTTTGGTGTGTTTTCCCACGTTGAGACAATGATGGAGTTTCTCGGCGGGCTGCTGGCACGTCTGACGACGCTAACCTTATGTTTTCTAGTCTCCGCGGCTATTTTTGAGTCTCTGCGGCGTTAACGTTTTGGCAGATTAGATCCTCTCAAAAATATTTTTCATCCTGTTCTTTCACTCTCGGGTTATGTTTTAGAAATGTTGTTGGTATTTTTGAAAGCTTTGCTCAGCAAAGCTTTCAAAAATACCAACAACACCTTTGAAGCACTACCCATCCTGTTCTTTCACTCTCGAAATGGGTTACATCCAGCGAGTTAATTGCACACGATAACGCTCTTTTTTAGTAACCGAAATTTCGCCCACTGCCAATCGTCCTTTACCACGAATGGCAATCAGGTCACTGGATTTGACCGCTTGGCTTGCCTGGGTGATTTCTTTCCAATTGACGCGCACATCTCCCCCGGTAATCAGATCCACCATTTTGCTACGGGACATGCCAAATCCGGCTGAGGCGATCGCATCCAGACGCAGAGACGCTTCGACCGTGGTGATTTCCTTTTTCTTAGGTTCTCGGACTTTGAGTTCGCTCAGATCAATGCGATGGGTTTTGACGGGCACCGATCGCACCTGAGTTAAATTAATTTCCAAAAATTCTACCAACTCTGGTACGACGATCGCCTGGGCACCCCGTTCACCCAATACCAATAAATCTCCTACTTTCTCGCGCACAATACCAGAGCCGAGCAAAGCACCCAGAAAATCGCGGTGGTTGGCAGGGTCAAACAAGAAATTGCCCGTAATGTCGATCGCGGCAATCTCAATCTGTGCGGTCTCCAAGGGCAACTCTGCACGGGCGATCGCTAAGCGCTGGCGCTCTGCCTGAGGGTAACCGCCCCAGGCTATCCGCTGGATCTCCGTCAGCCGACCCAGAATCTGTTGAGATTCTGCTAATTCCGGCGGTGAAAGGAAATCAGTGGTGACTACTTCCCAGGTTCTGATTGCCTGATCCGCTTGGTCAATCACGCGGGCGATCGTTTCACGTTGTTCAACTCCCTTTAGCAGTTCTTCTCTGGGTAATGCCATTTTGGATTTTAGATTTTGGATTTTAGATTTTGGCTGTATCAATCAATGATAAATATGCCGTAGTCCGGCAGTGATGCCCTTCAGGGGGGAATCCTATTCTATCGACTGTGTTGGTTCCTGCGAAGGGTGTTCGGGTCAGGTCGCATCCTGGGTGATACTGGAGCCCTGCCAGGATTTAGCTAAACCCAATGGTAGAATGCGTCTGGTGACTCAATTCTGGACTTTTTGATGACTTCTGAAACGGATTCTCAATCTTCGACAACGCTCGGTGCAGATGCAATTGATGTGGCGATCGCCCAGGGCATCGACTTTGATGGTTCTCCCATTCCTGCTGCAAAGCTGAGTCTCTATACCCAAGTCATGGCACTCGAAGCCGGACGGCAACGTAGTGGGGTCAGCAACACCATGCGATCGCGCATTGTTCGCATTGGTGCCAAACATATCCCCCAGGCAGAACTCAACCAGATGTTGCTGGATGCAGACTTTGCCCCTTTGAAGGATAAGGAAATTGCTTTCTATTACGGTGGAAAATAGTTGAATTTTGGGCTTTGAGCTCTAGATTTTGAACCCTACTTTTTAACGTCTAGGGTGATGATTCACCTGTCCGACGACTAATTTCCCTTACCGAAAGTGTATGACCGGTAGCATTGTCTGAATTGCATCAGACAATGCTATCCTCGCTTTTATTGGCTGCCGGGTTCCGCATAGCCTTGCATATTCTCGGTCTCGAATTGCCTTAAGACACGAGTTGCCTGACGGGTCAGCATTTCAGACCCTTTTACGACAACTAAATATTTGCCTGCTGCCAGACGATTACGGTAGGGCAACGCATCTCCCCCGCCAAACATTAATCCCACTCCACCGCCCACAAACACACTGCCCATTGCCCCCGACAGCGCACCCAAGATTCCCCCCGCAATATGATTGCCGATTTCGCCAGCCCAGGCAAAGGTATCGAGGTTGGTCATCAGGCTGAAAGTTAACCCAGCAGCAAAGCCGAAGGGAATCAGCCAAAATGCCATGAGTCGCGATTGTTTCAGCGCTTGTTCTTTCGGATCAATCAAGCCATATTCATCTGCACTTTTATAGCCTTTGCCTAAGATAGCGATCGTAGCCATCGGCAGTCCTTCTTTTTCGAGCGCAGAATACGCTTCTTCTGCCTTGATGCGATCGGATAAAACAGCAACCAGATAATTCATGACAATGGCACAAAAAGGAAACCTTACCTCATGATTATCATCTAACGCTCACACTTCTAACTTCCCCCTTCCCCCAAATATGAACACCAATCGCTCCAACTGCCGGCATAAAGTTTGCCAGTTTCAATGCCTGCCAGTTCCAGAGACAACAAATTGACGCAGGCAGTCACACCAGAACCACAGTAGACAAGAACTTCTTCCGCATCCTGAACCGATACCCAACGGCTTTGCTGATCTGTGATCGGTTTAACCTTGCCCTGCTCGTTGGTCACTTCTTGCCAGGGATAATTCACAGCGCCGGGGATATGTCCAGCAATCGGGTCAATGGGTTCCCGTTCCCCGCGATAGCGATCGCCTTCGCGCGAATCAACAAGCACCACTCCGGGCAAGTCTTTCTTTATTTTGACCGTGTCAATATCTACCACTTGTTGCCATTGGGGCTGGGGCACAAAACAGCCCGATCTCGGTGTAGGCATTTTGGCGGTAACTGCATATCCCGCTGTTTGCCATGCCTGGAAACCCCCATCTAGTATAGCGACACAATCGTGACCTAAATAGCGCAGCAGCCACCATAATCGCGCGGCAAAGGCAAAGCGTGAATCATCATAAGCAATGACCAGTGTGGGTGGATCGGAGTGGATGCCGATCGCCGTCAATTTAGCTGCCAGTTGCTCAACATCTGGCAGGGGATGCCGTCCGCCATGCTGGGTGACCGGAGCTGCCAGATCTCGATTCAAATCTAAGTAGTGAGCGCCTGGGATGTGGCTCGTCTGGTATTGTTGTTGTCCGACAGTGGGTTCCATGAGAGCAAAGCGACAGTCAATCACGACCAGTTGAGGATCGGAGAGATGGGCTTGTAGCCAATCTACGGTCACAATCGGAAACATTTTTGCCATAGAAATCTGATTCTCCCGATCGCCAAATCATCTACAGACTGCATCTGCGAGTTCCATGTCAACAACTCGCCCCAAAATTATAGAGTGAGCATGACGCACCGACTTTAATCACTCTCACGAAAAGGGCTTTCAATTGAGAGACTGAAAAGCATCTTTAACTCGACCTTTCACTAAATCCCTACTTGTCCTATGCTTCCAACTGAAAGATTTACCCCCCAACCCACTGAAGATGGCTCGTTCACATTTTTTTCTCACCAATTTGGTGAAGCATTCCACAGTCAGTATGGAGCCTGTCAAGAAGCCGAACTGAAATTTGTACAACCCAGCATCCTGCCTCGCAAAGCCCATCAAACAGAATTTCGGATTTTGGATATTTGCTATGGTCTGGGCTACAACACTGCCGCTGCATTGGAGTGGATTTGGGCAATGAATCCCAATTGTTGCATTACAGTGGTGGCGCTGGAATTGGATGCAGAGGTGCCGCAAGCTGCGATCGCTCATCACTTACTCAATCCCTGGCAACCTGCCATTCAAGAGAATTTGGCAACTCTGGTAGCTCAGGGTCAGACTCAGACCCAGCGGCTTGATGCGAGCTTGCATTTAGGAGATGCTCGCCAAACCATTCAAGTAGTTCCCTCTGCCCACTTTGACGCAGTTTTTCTCGATCCCTTTTCGCCTCCCCACTGCCCGCAACTGTGGACAGTAGAATTTTTGGCGCAGGTTGCTCGTTGTCTAAAGCCAGAAGGCAGGTTGACCACCTACTCTTGTGCTGCAGCTGTGCGAACGGCGCTTTTGGCAGCCGATCTCTACCTGGGGGCAACTCAGGCGATTGGACGACGATCTCCTGGCACAGTTGCTAGCTTTACCGCTACAGATTTACCGCTGCTGTCTGCTCAAGAACAAGAGCACTTAAACACACGCGCTGCTGTTCCCTACCGAGATCCCAACCTGTTGGACACAGCGACCGTTATCCTGGAACGACGATCGCAGGAACAACGCACCTCTTCCCTAGAACCCACTTCTTACTGGAAGAAACGCTGGTCGATTGAATCCTCAATCGGAATAACCTAGACATCAGGGACGATCGCGCTCACGTCCTCCCAATTCATAACTGTGAAATTAATAGATACCAATGAATACAATCCATGATTCAAAACAATGGTTTAAAACAATCATTCTAAGGATTTTATGCTTCAGCACTTATAAAGTAATTTGAAGTTGTGACTATCAATACACCCAAGATTAAGAATGCGAAGTAGAAATTAAGTTAAGTCAGTAATTAACAGTCTTGCTTCAAACTTGGAAAGAATAAAGATTGGCTAGATTTCTCTCTCTCAATACCCTATTGGGTTTGAGAGAAGCAGTGGAATGCTTTTCTTTGCTACAAGCTCCAAAATTTCATAAATCACTAGGATGTTGTTTTAGATCACTTTACATTTGGGTTTTGGGATCTAACCTTAGAGGGTGTTGGTGCGGGGATCAAGTTGAAATGATTTAAGTTGTTCAATTAACCTGGATAAGATCAAATGATTAAGTGTCCTTGCTGCTCCGATACTTTATTGCGGCATATTCGTTCGGGGCAAACTTATTTATTGTGCCGGAGTTGTCGTTTAGAAATCTTAGATGAACATCATCGCCAAGTCACGAGACCACAAGCAACAGCGAAGCCCATAGAAAAGGCAACTTCGTCTCTTCAAAACCGTAAAGAATGGATAACCCCTCTTTTACCTTAAGCAGTCCTAGAACTTAAAATCAAGATTTTCTCCTGGCTTATTTACCATGGCAATCCTCGTTGCATTGTGATGGTAGCTTGGTCTAGAAAAAAATGGAAAACTTGGGCTTCAGAAATTAAGGTTTGGGAGTCAGAATTGAGGCATTGGAATTCAAGCGTGGCACTTTTGAAAGAACTGGATTCTGACTTCTGAATTCCAGTTTCTCGTCTCTGGCTCCTGCTGTAACATTACGTTCCTGGAGTTGTTAAGTTTGACAACCCGGAAATTCTTTTAGTTGAGAAATGGTCGTTGCCAGTTCTAAGTCTTGTGCCGTGACTCCATTTACAGAGTGAGTCGTTAAACTTATTTTTACTTTATTAAAAGTGATAAGCAGATCGGGATGATGTGCCGCTTGTTCAGCAGGCTCTATCAGGCGATTCACAAATGAGATCGCTGATACAAAATTTCGCAATTGCACCGTGCAGAAAAGTGTTTTGCCATCTGTTTGCCAACCTGGCAATTGACGTAATCGTTGACGAATTTCGCCTTGGCTAGATAACGGAACTGTGGATACCCCTATTGTGGTGGTGGCAGACAAAGGGATCGCGATCGCAGCGTCAGCCAACCCCATCATCGAAAAAACTCCAACCAATATCCCAAAACTGGCGATCGTCCGGAACAAGACCTTCGGTAGACTCAGAAGTACTGCAATTTTGTTGACCATGTCAGATCCTCAAACCATTAGCGCTGCGGTTGCTAAACTTTACGATACTTATCCTTTTCCACCCGAACCCCTACTCGATGAACCGCCCCCAGGCTACAACTGGCGCTGGAACTGGATCACCGCATACAACTTTTGCACAGGACGCAAACCGAACAGACAAGAAATTCGGATTTTGGATGCGGGCTGTGGGACCGGAGTTGGGACAGAATACCTGGTTCACCTCAATCCTCAAGCTCAGGTGGTCGGTATTGACCTGAGTGCAGGAGCACTGAAGGTGGCGCGTGAACGATGCCAACGATCTGGAGCTGATCGTGTCGAATTCCATCATCTCAGTCTTTATGAAGTTGACCAAATCCCCGGATCATTTGACCTGATCAACTGCGTCGGAGTGCTCCATCACCTACCAGACCCGATTCGAGGCATTCAAGCGCTCGCGACCAAACTGGCTCCGGGTGGGTTAATGCATGTTTTTGTTTATGCAGCCCTGGGACGGTGGGAAATTCAGCTGATGCAACAGGCGATCGCGCTTTTGCAGGGCGATCGTCGGGGAGACTATACCGATGGCGTGCAAGTGGGACGACAAATTTTCGCTTCTCTTCCCGAAAATAATCGCCTCGTGCAGCGCGAAAAAGAACGCTGGTCGCTCGAAAATCATCGAGACGAATGCTTTGCGGATATGTACGTCCATCCCCAAGAAATTGACTACACGATCGCCAGCCTGTTTGAACTCATTGATGCTTCAGGGCTGGAGTTTTTGGGGTTTTCTAATCCTCAGAACTGGCAATTGGAGCCATTGTTAGGCAAAGCACCTGAACTGATGGCACGCGCCGAACATCTAAGCGATCGCCAACGCTATCAATTAATTGAATTACTCAACCCCTCCGCCATTACCCATTATGAATTTTTCCTGGCTCGCCCTCCCTTGCTCCGAACAGATTGGTCTTCTGACCCAGACCTCCTTCAGGCAATTCCAGAGCGCAACCCTTGCATGGACGGATGGGAAAGTCGAAGTCTCTTTAACTGCGACTATCAAATCATTACCCTCTCTGAAGCAGAATTTGCTTTCCTCAAAGCTTGTGACGCCAACTCCACCCAAGGCATGACATTGCAAGAACTCCTTCTCCATGCGCCCCTTTCTTTAGCAGAGGTGCGTAAGCTCATGGATTTGCAACTGATTTTATTAATACCGGGATCAACTTGAATAAGTATTATTACCCTGCGTGGTATGATGAATTCCGTAAACATTATGAATAAACCACACTCCTGAATTCCGAATTTGGAGTTCTGGTGGTTTGTCATGAAAAGCCAACAGTTACTTTTCTTAACCTTCGCCAAGCAATGAGAGAACAGCCCGAAACCAGCGTTCTTTCGCCGGAACCCAATTCGTCGATGGGGGAATTTTATCGACTCCAGCGGGAGTTGTTAATTATCACCCTCATTTTGACAGGGATTATTTTTATCTCTGTCTGGTTGGCATACTCTCTCAACCTCGCTCTGAATTATCTAATTGGAGCGTGCACAGGTGTGGTTTACTTGAAATTGTTGGCAAGAAACGTCGAGCAACTGGGTAGCCAGAAAGATCGATTAGGTAAATCTCATCTGGCAGTTTTTATTGGGTTGATTATAGTGGCAACTCAGTGGAATCAGCTACATGTGCTTCCTATCTTTTTAGGTTTTCTGACTTACAAAGCAACCCTCGTCGTTTATACCTTGCGAACACTGTTTGCTTCTGACCCTCGCTAGGTCAAAGCTGTCTACACAATCCTCAAAAGTTTAATCCTGAGGAAGAGTCTCTCAATGCTAAGCGTTCTGAATCAGTCTAATTGGTTCACCCTTGCCAGTCTGGAAGTGGGGCACCATTTTTATTGGCAAATCGGTAACCTCAAGGTTCATGGGCAGGTATTCATCACCTCTTGGATCGTTATTGGTCTTTTGGTGATTGCCTCTCTGTTGGCAACTCGCAATGCTCAGCGCATTCCTAAAGGGGTTCAAAACCTGATGGAATATGCGCTGGAATTTGTTCGAGAGCTTGCCAGAAATCAGCTTGGTGAAAAAGAATTTCGCCCGTGGGTGCCTTTCATCGGCACATTATTCCTATTTATCTTCGTTTCAAACTGGTCAGGAGCCTTGGTTCCCTGGAAACTGATCAAGCTGCCAGAAGGTGAACTGGCGGCTCCAACGAACGATATTAATACGACAGTGGCGTTGGCACTGCTGGTGTCCCTGGCGTATTTCTACGCAGGCTTCCGTAAAGCGGGTTTGGGCTACTTTGCCAAGTACATCCACCCTACGCCGATTTTGCTGCCGATCGCCATTCTGGAAGATTTCACCAAGCCGCTCTCCCTGAGCTTCCGTTTGTTTGGAAACATCCTTGCAGACGAACTGGTGGTCGCAGTATTGGTGCTGTTGGTTCCTTTGTTTGTGCCACTGCCCGTTATGCTATTGGGTCTGTTTACTAGTGCCATTCAAGCCCTGGTATTTGCCACGCTGGCTGCTGCCTATATTCATGAAGCGTTGGAGATAGGCGATCACCACGAAGAAGAAGCCCACGGCTAGTTTTGAATTTTAGGTTTTGAATTTTAGATCAATTCAAACTCCTAAATTGGAACCCCTTGTTTGTCCCTCTAATCAACGAAAGGAAATTATCATGGATCCATTAGTTTCTGCTGCTTCCGTTTTGGCTGCCGCACTGGCAATTGGTCTGGCTGCAATTGGTCCTGGTATTGGTCAGGGTAATGCTGCTGGTCAGGCTGTAGAAGGGATTGCCCGTCAGCCTGAAGCAGAAGGAAAAATTCGCGGTACGCTATTGCTGACCCTGGCATTCATGGAATCCCTGACCATCTACGGTTTGGTGATTGCCCTGGTGTTGTTGTTTGCGAACCCCTTCGCCTAAGCAGAGTGGACTCTTTCTGTAGAGATGCGCCTACCTGGCGTGTCTCTACAGTCCAAAGTTCTACTGCGCAAAGTTCATGAAACGTTGGTACTTGTTGCTAACTGCTAAGACTTTTGTCGAAGCTGGGGAGAAAGCGAATGTTTGATTTTGATGCAACCTTGCCTTTGATGGCAGTGCAATTTTTACTATTGGTTGTCGTGTTGAATGCGATTTTTTATAAGCCGTTGACACGGGTGATTGAAGAACGCAGCGACTACATCCGCAAGAATGAAACCGACGCTCAGGAGCGTTTGACCAAAGCCGAGCATCTGGCAAAACAATATGCGCAAGAACTGGCTGAAACCCGCAGACAATCTCAGGCGATCATTGCAAATGCTCAGGCTGAGGCGAAGGCAACTGTGGCTCAGCAAGTTTCTGAAGCCCAGAAAGAAGCTCAGGCTCAACGGGAGCAGGCTCAGCGCGAGCTAGATCAACAAAAGCAGCAAGCTTTTGCTTCGCTCGAACAGCAGGTCGATTCTCTCAGCCATCAAATTCTAGGTAAACTCCTGGCTTAGAAAAACTCGGTTGTTGGTTGCTAGTTACCCAAAGCCTGAACCACAACTGATAACGAACGGCTAACAACTAACATCTCAGATAACGCAGATATGGGTATCACAGGCACCTTTTTATGGCTGGTCGCCGAAGCGGCTGTTAAAACAGCAGAAACTGCCGAGGAGGGAGGTTTTGGTCTCGATTTTAATCTTTTCGAGACGAACCTAGTCAACCTGTCGATCGTCATTGGCATCTTGGTTTATTTCGGGCGGGGGGTCTTGGGTAAAATCCTGGGCGATCGTCAGAGTGCCATTGAAACTGCCATTCGTGAAGCAGAACAACGCAAGCAAGAAGCAGCGGCGGCTTTAGCAGACCAGCAGCAAAAGCTGGCACAAGCTCAGGCAGAAGCAACTCGCATTCGAGCAGAGGCTGAAACTTCTGCAAAGGCAGCGAAAGCTGCAATTCTGGCACAAGCAGAGCTGGACATTCAGCGGTTGCGCGAAGCTGCTGAACAGGATGTCAGCACTGAGCAAGAACGCGTTATGACTGAACTCCGTCAGCGAATTGCGACTTTGGCATTGCAGAAAGTCAGATCTGAACTGCCGTCTCGTCTAGATGACGATTTGCAGCGGCGGCTCGTCGATCGCAGTATTGCAATGTTAGGAGGTAGCAATTGAAAGATAGCGTAGTCAGCGGACAGATTGTGGAACCCTATGCTCAGGCTCTGATGTCTGTGGCGCAGTCCCAAAATTTGGTAGACCGCTTTAGCGAAGATATTAATGGACTCTTGAGTTTGCTAGAGTCTTCTGAAGAATTAAGCACGTTCCTGGCTAGTCCGATTGTCAAGTCTGATGTTCAGAAGAGCGTTCTCACTCAGGTGGTTGGCGATCAGGTGCATCCGCTGGTACGAAATTTTCTCATGGTTCTGATAGAGCGTCGCCGTATCCTTTTTTTAGAAGGGATTTGTAAGCAGTTTCAAGCCTTGGTGCGAAAACTGAATCAAACTGTTCTAGCTGAAGTGACTTCCGCGATCGAACTCAACGATGAACAGAAGCAAACCATTCGGGGAAAAGTGATTGCCCTGACCAGTGCCCGTCAGGTTGAACTAGTGACCAAGCTCGATCGCGACTTAATTGGCGGGGTCATTATTCAGGTTGGCTCTCAGGTGATTGATGCAAGCCTACGCGGGCAGCTTCGCCGCATTTCCATCCGTTTAGGCAGTAATGCCTGAGCAGTTTTGAGTTTCGAGTGTTCAGTTTTGAATTTCGAGTGAACCTCAGTTCAAAATTCGTCACTTTCATCCCTCATCCTTCCTCCTACATCCCCAAACAAGCCTATGGTAAGCATTAGACCAGACGAAATTAGCAACATTATCCGGCAACAAATCGAGCAGTACGACCAGGATCTCAAGGTTTCTAACGTTGGTACCGTGCTGCAAGTCGGTGATGGCATTGCCCGTATCTACGGGTTGGATCGAGTCATGGCAGGTGAACTGCTGGAATTTGAAGATGGCTCAATCGGCATCGCGCTCAACCTGGAAGAAGACAACGTGGGTGCGGTGTTGATGAGCGATGGTCGCGGTATTCAGGAAGGAAGTACTGTCACTGCAACCAAGCGGATTGCTGAGGTTCCGGTTGGCGATGCGTTGATTGGGCGCGTGGTGGATGCACTGGCTCGTCCGATCGATGGAAAGGGAGAAATTCAGTCCGGTGAGACTCGACTGATTGAATCTCCCGCACCAGGGATTGTCTCACGGAAATCTGTTTATGAGCCGATGCAGACAGGGATTACTGCAATTGATGCCATGATTCCCATTGGTCGGGGACAGCGCGAGTTGATCATTGGTGACCGTCAGACTGGCAAGACTTCGATCGCGGTAGACACGATTCTCAACCAGAAAGGTGAGGATGTGATTTGTGTCTATGTAGCGATCGGGCAAAAAGCATCCACTGTTGCCAATGTGGTCAACGTTTTCCGCGAAAACGGCGCACTAGACTACACCATCGTAGTGGCTGCTAATGCCAACGACCCTGCTACTTTGCAATATTTGGCTCCCTATACCGGCGCAACCCTCGCAGAGTACTTCATGTACAAGGGCAAGCACACGCTTGTGATCTACGATGACCTTTCTAAGCAAGCGCAGGCATATCGTCAAATGTCTTTACTGCTGCGTCGTCCTCCCGGTCGGGAAGCATATCCTGGGGATGTGTTCTATCTCCACTCTCGTTTGTTGGAGCGGGCTGCTAAACTTAGCCCTGAGCTGGGCGAAGGTAGCATGACAGCGCTGCCGATCGTAGAAACTCAAGCAGGGGACGTTTCTGCTTATATTCCAACCAACGTGATTTCCATCACTGACGGTCAGATTTTCTTGTCTTCCGATTTGTTCAACTCTGGTTTGCGTCCGGCTGTGAACCCTGGTATCTCGGTATCGCGGGTGGGTTCTGCGGCTCAAACCAAAGCGATGAAAAAGGTAGCTGGCAAGGTAAAGCTAGAGCTGGCACAATTTGATGATTTGCAAGCCTTTGCTCAGTTTGCTTCTGATTTGGATCAGGCAACCCGTAACCAATTGGCACGGGGTCAGCGCTTGAGAGAAATCCTGAAGCAACCCCAGTACTCGCCCCTTTCTGTGGCGGATCAGGTTGCAATTATCTATGCGGGGATTAACGGCTATTTGGATGAGATTCCGGTTGATAAAATTACCGAGTTTACAACTGGGCTGCGAGATTACCTCAAAACCAGCAAGCCCAAATATGGCGAAATCCTGCGGAGCGGCAAGCAACTGAGTGATGAAGCCGAAGGTATTCTCAAAGAAGCACTCGCTGACTTCAAGAAAACCTTCCTGGCAGCCGCGTAATTGATTTTGGATTTTGGGTTTGAGATTTAGCATCCCATCCAAAATCCAAAATCTAAAATTTAAAATTTGGCAAATTTATGGCAAATCTCAAAAGTATTCGCGATCGCATTAAGTCGGTCAAAAACACCAAGAAGATCACCGAAGCAATGCGCCTAGTTGCCGCTGCCAAGGTTCGTCGTGCTCAAGAACAGGTGATCGCTACGCGTCCGTTTGCCGATCGGTTGGCACAAGTTCTCTATGGGTTGCAAACTCGCTTACGCTTTGAGGATGCAAATCTGCCCCTTCTCAAAAAGCGAGAGATCAAAACCGTTGGCTTGCTCGTCATTTCGGGCGATCGGGGGTTGTGTGGAGCGTACAACTCAAACGTTATCCGTCGAGCTGAAAACCGCGCCAAAGAGTTACAGGCAGACGGCATCAACTACCGTTACATTCTGGTTGGACGTAAGGCAGTTCAATACTTCCAGCGTCGGGAACAACCGATCGAAGCCACTTTTTCAGGCTTAGATCAGGTGCCCACTGCGGCAGAAGCAGCGAAGATTGCGGATGAATTGCTGTCAGCCTTTCTGTCGGAAAGTGTCGATCGGGTCGAATTGGTTTATACCCGCTTTGTCTCGTTGATCAGTTCTCGCCCAGTCATCCAAACATTGCTCCCCCTTGATCCACAAGGACTGGAAGTACCAGATGATGAAATCTTTCGTCTGACTACACGCGGAGGACAATTCCAGGTAGAACGGGAAAAAGTAGCAGCTCCTACCCAAAATTTCCCGCAAGACATGATCTTCGAACAAGATCCAGTCCAGATTTTGGATGCGCTGTTGCCCCTCTACCTTAACAACCAACTTCTGCGTGCTTTGCAAGAATCTGCTGCCAGCGAACTGGCAGCCCGGATGACTGCCATGAGCAACGCTAGCGAGAACGCGAAGGAGTTGATCGGCAGTCTCACCCTCTCTTACAACAAAGCCCGCCAGGCAGCCATCACTCAGGAAATCCTGGAAGTGGTTGGTGGTGCAGAAGCACTAGGCTAGTTTCCTTCTGCTCAAAAACTCTTTCATCTCAGGGTACAGATAATTCTGTACCCTTTGTTTTTGTTTACTGCTCTGGTGATTGCAATGCCATACATTGGACGCGTAATAAACTCAAATAATTTCAGATCCGAACATAAGATTGAGGCCGTTATAGTTTATAAAGTTTGAAGTTTTTAGATGGTAAGAGCTTAGTTTTTTTAGACTGAAGATGATTTATGGAGCCACTTATGAATGCTTTAGATCTCATGAATCGAGCTTCTAGAAAACTAGATGGCGTCGTTAAAAAGCTGTTTGCAGAATAGAAAGTGGCTGCTGCAGAATCAGTCTTACCTGATACTGACTCTTCAATAGAAGCTTCACTCCCCTCTCCTCCCATTTTGGATCGGGCTGCTTTTGTTAGCCGAGAACAGATTGCAGGAGCTTTTATTTCTGGTACGGGCATCGAAATTGGGGCTTTACACAACCTTTTGAAGATCAGTAATACAGCTAAAGTTAAATACGTCGATCGCATTAGTAACGAAGAATTACGACAGCATTATCCAGAATTAAAAGATCTCCTTTTGGTCGAGTTAGATATTATCGACAATGGTGAATCTCTAGCATCCATCAAAAATAATTCTCAGGATTTTGTGATTGCCAATCATTTTTTGGAACATTGCGAGAACCCATTGGGTGCAATTCAAAATATGTTTCGGGTACTTAAGCCAGAAGGAACCCTTTATCTAGCAATTTCAGATAAAAGATTTACGTTTAATGTTGAGATCGTCCAATTTCTACAATTGAACATGTTAAAAGAGATTTTCTAGAAGGCGGAACTTGGAGTAAAGAACAGCATTTCGATGAATGGGCACGGTATGTACGGACTCATGTCTTAGACGAATCTAAAACTGAGTAGCAAATTAGGGAAGCGGCTCAGTTTTGGATGGAAATTAATTATAGTATTCACTTTCATGCTCGGACTCCTAAGGAAATGATAGAAATCATTTTGGAGTGTAAGACGTTACTGAACCTGAACTTTGAGGTTGAGTTGTTTACAAGGGGTGGATATGAAATCATTTCAATCCTTAAAAAAAAGAAATAGAGAGTCAACCCCGACCAATTTTATGAATGGGTTTGAGATCTTGCGTCTGATTGACTGACAAAACTCCTCAAATCCTGATTCTTGCGTAGGTTGGGTTAGCGTGAGCGTAACCCAACGCAACCGCTGTTGATGTTGGGTTTCACGTTGTTCAACCCAACCTACAAAAAAGATTTGTCAGTCAATCAGGATCTTGCGTTTTTATAGAGAAATGCCTTCTCAATTCCATCTGTAGTTTTTAGTTTGATTACGCTCAGCGATTGATCCCAGTTCCAAGTGATGAATTTCGGATAAGCTGGAAAAGTTGTCAATCATCCTGATCTAGTAGACAGAGAGGGGAAATAGTTGCCAAACTTGACAACCTCTATGATTTGGCGATCGTACAGATTTCTTTTAGTCAACTTTTATGTCCCAGACTTATACAGTCAAAATTCAACACCAGGGTGAAACTCATACCCTGGAAGTGCCAGAAGATAAGACCATTCTGGAGGTTGCCGTCAATGAAATCGGGTTAGATTTGCCCAGTTCTTGTACAGCTGGTGTTTGCACTACCTGTGCTGCCCAAGTGCTGGAAGGCACGGTTGATCAAAGTGATGGCATGGGGATTAGCCCAGAATTGCAGGCACAAGGATATGCGCTGTTGTGCGTTGCGTATCCACGTTCTAATTTGAAGATTGAAACTGAAAAGGAAGATATTGTTTACCATCTCCAATTTGGACAATTTCAACAACAAAAGTGAAGTGTCGCATGAGAATGCACTTTATTGAAGCTGACCTGGATCTGCACAATTCCCCTGCAGAAATGCAAAAGTTCATCGAAGCTGAGTTGCAAAGGTGGGGAGAGCCGCTAAGGTGGGCTGTGACTGATGTCGATGTCGATCGCCAAACCGTTCATATCGAGGCGATCGTGACGCAAGGAGAGGTGCTAGCTCAGGGATAAAGGATGAAGCATCTCCCCTGTCAGCTCTCCTTTCCGATGCTGAATCTATGTCTCGATATCCCTACACTGTTGTCCTAATCGTACCGACTGGCATTGGAGCCGCGATCGGTGGTTACGCGGGTGATGCGTTGCCAGTTGCCAAAGCGATCGCCCAAGTTGCCGATCGACTGATTACCCATCCCAATGTCTTGAATGGCGCTCAACTCTATTGGTCCCTACCCAACGCCTTGTATGTTGAAGGGTATGGGTTGGATCGGTTTGCCTGTGGAGAGTGGGGATTACGTCCGGTTTACCAAAATCGAATCGGGCTGCTACTCGATCGCGCAATTGAGCCGGATCTGCGCTTACGCCACCTCCAAGCCGCCGATGCTGCCAGAGCCACCCTAGGGCTAAATTTGACCGAATACGTCATCACGGATGCCCCGCTAGGGATAGAGTTGCAAACCGCACCTTCGGGAGCGACTTGGGGCAGTCTCCGAAATCCAGATAGTCTGCTGCGGGCAGCAGAGAAACTCATCACCCAAGCTGGTGCGACTGCGATCGCGGTAGTGGCTCGCTTTCCCGATGATCCCGACAGTCTTGCGCTGCAAAACTACCGCTATGCCCAGGGGGTTGATCCCTTGGCAGGGGCAGAAGCCATTATCAGCCATCTTATCGTCCGCACCTTTCATATCCCCTGCGCTCATGCCCCTGCCCTCAGTCCTCTGCCCTTAGACGCACATCTCTCTCCTCGCGCTGCTGCCGAAGAACTGGGCTACACTTTTCTACCCTGTGTGCTGGTGGGTCTCAGTCAGGCTCCTCAGTTCGTAACCCCGTCACCCGTTACCGATCATCAGGCGATCGCTGAGCCAGAATTTTCTCTTGCCCAATCTAATCCTGGTGATATTGGGTCAAATCAGGTTAATGCCGTGATTGTACCTGCGAGTGCCTGCGGAGGAAGTGCCATTCTAAGCCTAGGAAATTGCCAAGCTCAAATTATAGCAGTAGAGGAAAATTCCACTCAGATGCAAGCACCACCAGAAAAGTTCGGAATCCGGGCATTGCGAGTACACTCGTATCTAGAAGCCTTAGGTGTGTTAGTTGCTCACCGCGCTGGGATCGTTCCACAAGCTTTGAAATCAATTGTTGATCCCATAAGACTCTTGAATCGTGATTAGGACTGAGCGATCGAGATCAGGGTAGAGGGGTTAGGCAATTAAGTATCCTATCTTAGGGTGGTAGAGATAGGAGCAAACTCTAAAACCCTTCTCCCTTTCTCCCCTCTCCTGGCACCCCTTCCTCGACTTCACCTCTCTACGGCTTCACCCAGTCCCTTCAACCCCATTCTCCTCACAATCACCGTGGCAGAACAACTTCCTGATAATCCAGAATTGGAACCTTTGACCCGGAGCCAGGTGCTGATCGCAATGGGTGTAACCGCGGTCGTCTTGCTATTGGTGAGTAAACTATGGCTGCATTTTGGCAATGTTGTCCTGCTCTCACTGCGATGGAATCGTTTAGATTGCTTGCTCGGCATTGGAGGAGGGCTGTTAATTACGGGTCTGAGTTCCGTAATCTATCGTTTTTGGGCAGCTTATCGCCACAGTGCCGATTTTTATCTCGATATCGTTCTCAAACCCCTGGTCTTGCCAGATTTGGTTTGGTTGGGGTTGTTGCCGGGGCTGAGTGAAGAACTGCTTTTTCGAGGGGTGATGTTACCTGCGATCGGGTTAGATTGGAATGGCTTAGCAATTTCTAGCCTTTGCTTTGGCATTTTGCACTTTAGCAGCCCAAAACAATGGGCGTATGTTGTTTGGGCAACAATCGTTGGGTTTATGTTGGGATACGTGACGATCGAGACTCGCAATTTATTAGTTCCAGTGATTGCTCATATTCTGACCAATCTGGTTTCCAGCTATATTTGGAAATTAAAGCATCAAGCCCAAGCCACCTAAAGCGCCGTCAGAGGGCTCAGGAGTTTTTTGCAAGGAAAATTCCACACAAGCTTTGTACCTAACAAACAAGGTGAAATTCTAGGGCTTGTTATCGCTAGAAATGGATGGTATTGATCGACGCGCTTTACCCGAGTGCGTGATCCCCTTCTCGTTGAATCGAACCGTCTTGAATCGCATCCCTCAGCACCGCTAGCAGGATTGCCTCATGGGAAGAGAGCTTACCTTGCTTTGCCAACTGATCGATCTCCACTTCAGTGGAAGCCGAAATTTTGCCAAACGCTAACGCCGATCGCACGTGAACTTCAATGCGTTCGGTGTTGGGAATGAGAGGAGTCGAAGAATTGGTGAAACTCGGCATTTTCTTGATTACCAAAGTGGCACGCAATATTCTTCATGGGCGCTGACTTAAATTCCTGACGGAAAACCCAGATTCTTTTCTCCCTAAAGGATGATTTTACACCCTGAGTTTATGCCGGGGGTCGCTTTTAGAATTGGCGTTGCCCTGCAGCCAAGGCGATCGCTTGGGGGAAGATGCGATGTTCCTGCACTTGAATCCGTGCCTGCAAAGATTCGACTGTGTCATCTGGCAAAACGGGAACCGCCGCCTGTTGAATGATAGGACCACTGTCAACTTCTAATCGCACCAGATGCACGGTGCAGCCAGAAATTTTTACCCCTACGCTGAGCGCTTGTTCGACTGCTCGCATGCCTGGAAAACTGGGTAAAAGACTAGGATGAATGTTCAAAATTTGGTCTGGGAAAGCATCAATCAGAACCTGGGTGACACGCCGCATCCAGCCTGCCATAATGACCCATTCCACATCAAATTGTTGTAGGGTCTGGACAATCGCAATGTCTAAAGATTCTCGGTTTTGAAACTCACGATGGTTCAGCAAGACCGCGGGCACGCCCCAATGTTCAGTTCGTTTTACAACACCTGCATCCGGATTGTTGTAAATTAACACTTGAATTTGAGCGTGCAGTTCCTGATTGGCGATCGCCTGGGCGATCGCGCCAAAATTGCTCCCACTCCCCGATGCCATAATCCCCAATTTGAGAGGGGCATCAGAAGCAGTATATTGAGCTAAACGTGCAGGTGACATCATTGGCGAAATAAGATGAGAAGCGGTATTCACCAAATCTGAATCGATGGACATACATTTCCGGGTAATAGAATCCTCAAAAAATATATATGCTTTAAAACATATATGCTTTAAAGCAACAAATTACTCAAAGGTGCTGTCAAAGCGACCAATTTAACTAAAACTTCGTGATTTCCTAGAATGGCTTGGGTAACATATTTCTACATACTGCTGCAATGCACAAGATAGCGGGAAGCTATAGAGAAGGGGGATGCTAGCAATGTCTACAAAAGGTGCCGGTGAGTTTCTGGAAGCAGTATCTCAAGATGAGACATTGCGAGAAAAATTTTCAGAGGTTACTAATCCACAGGAATTTCTAAATGTCTGTGAACAACTGGGTTACAGGTTTACCACTGAAGAATTGAGAGATATCGTAAAAGAGCGCAGCCAGGGGATTTTTGTCAGACGAAATACAGGGGTCTGGAAATGGCTGCGAAGCGTCAACTGGGTTTAATTTGCAGAACGAATCCAATGAAACATTAAGCGTATAAATTGCCTGTTTTTCGCCTATTCATGCATAATTTTGGGGACTTTGAAAAAGTCATCGACCCGATCGGGAGCATTCTCCAAAATTTTTTCTCGAGCGAGGTCAGGAATTAATTCATCGGCTCTCACGACGTTACTGACATCGATCGCACGGGCAGTGGGCGGAACCTCTGCAACATCTAATTCGCTCAACTGCTCAAAATAATCCAGAATATTGCTGAGTTGAGTCGCAAACTGCTCTTCTTCCTGAGGGGTCAGTTCTAACCGAGCCAGTAGTGCCACTTTATGAACTTGATCGCGATCGAGCATGAGTAGAGCGGGGATAGTGATTCAAATATTCACTTTAACATTGCTTCTCGCGGATAGACGGTAAAAGCGCATTGCCAGATACACCTCAGTGAAACAAAGTTTTGTAACGAGGTGCTTTGAGCTACAGTCTGCGGAGAACACCTGTTCAAGAATAGTAGGCTAAACGAGAAAATGCCATCCAGGCGATCGCGATGAAGCTATGAAACCCCGAATTATTGTCTGTGGTCTGGGCTGTACCGGCTACAAAATTCTTCGTCTATTAAGGCAACAAGGGGCTTCTGTTGTCGGTGTCCACTTTGAATCCATTCCTGGTGAAGAGGGAGAAATTGTTGTTGGAGATTTGCAATCTGCAAATACGTTGATTACCGCAGGCATCCGGGAGGCACAAACCCTGGTATTGGCATGGCATGACGATGGCATTAACCTCGCGATTTTAATGCAAGCGCGGGTATTGAATCCCCGCATTCGTATCATTAATCGGTTGTTTAATACGAGTTTGGGCGATCGCCTGGATCACACTATTCCCGATCACATCACACTCAGCGTGGCAGCATTATCGGCTCCCATTTTTGCCTTTGCCGCATTGGGGAATGCAGGGATCGGGCATTTGCGCTTGTTTAGCCAAACTTGGTCTATCCACGAAGAATGCATTGATGTGGATCATCCCTGGTGTGGGCGTAGGCTCAGTGACCTTTGGGAAGATCGGGAACGTATGTTGATCTACTACCTGCCGCATGAAAGTCAGATGGATCTGATTTCAGCCGTGACCCAGGGACAAACCTTGCAGATTGGAGATCGCCTCATTATCGGTACCAAACCCAGTGTGCAAACTGCACAGCAGTCTTTGCTACAAAAGCTGTCCAAATATGCCACCAGTCTCCGGTATATTCAGCATCACAGCAAACCCTTATTAGGGGGGACGTTGCTGCTCCTGTTGACCATTTTGGCGGCTAGTCTGGTCTACACTACAACAGTTTGGCATGTCTCTTTGATTGATGCGCTCTACTTCTCGGTGGGTATTATTACTGGCGCAGGTGGCAACGACATTGGCGTCGAGAAATCTTCGGATGCGCTCAAGTTGTTCACGATCTTAACCATGCTGGTCGGAGCTGCCATTATTGGGCTGTCTTATGCGCTGTTAAATGACTTCATTTTGGGCACCCGGTTTGATCATGTTTGGGAAGCTGCTAGAGTACCCCAACAAAACCATTACATCGTCTGTGGTTTGGGCGGTGTAGGGATGCAGATTGTCAACCATTTGCATAGTTATGGCTATGAGGTAGTGGTGATTGAGCAAGATACTAATTGCCGTTTTCTCAGTACGGTGCGAGCGATGCGGGTGCCGGTGATTCACGGCGATGCTAGTTTACCTGCAACGCTGAATGCAGCCAATCTGGATGGAGCAGAAACCCTGTTAGCTGTGACGAGCAACGATCGTGCCAATCTGGAAATTGCCCTCAATGCCAAAGGGTTAAGTCCCCGGGGAAGTGCGATCGTCCGTTATGAAAATCCTGCCTTTGCTCGCATGGCACAACAAGTCTTTGAGTTTGAAGCTGTGCTCAGCCCAGCCGAATTGGTTGCCCCTGCCTTTGCAGCTGCCGCTTTGGGTGGGCGCATTCTGGGCAATGGCATGACTGCCGACAGTCTCTGGGTTGCTCTTGCCACTCTCATTACCCCCGCCCATCCTTTTTGTGGTCGGCGTGTGCGGGATACTGCCATGGCAACAGATTTCGTCCCACTTTATATCGAAACCCGTTCCCGTCACACAATCCACGGATGGGATCTGTTGGATGTGGGTCTCAGCGCTGGGGATGTCCTCTATCTAACCATGCCAGCCAGTCGCCTGGACCAACTGTGGCGCACGGCTTCCTCCCAATTGATGGCAAGTTGAGTCGAGGGTAGTTTTAAGGTTTCAGGTTTCAGGGATAAGAACTTTCTCATCTGCCCCCTCTTCTTTGCACCTTCTCACTCCAACTCCCACCGTCTCAACTTATGCACCATCAAGTCTAGTCCTGAAATCGAGAGCATAAATTCTTCCCAAGCCTCTGGTTCAGGTTGAATTCGGCTGAAAGCGGGTTCGGTGAGTAAGATTTCGCCCTGTCGTGCCAGATCTTCTCCCAGTTTAGACGCCAGGTTCATTTCGTTGCCGTAGAGGTCTTCGTCGGCAACCACCAACATTTCTCCATAGCCGATGCCAATCCCTGCGTAGAGATCCTGGTCATCGGGAAGTTCGATGTTGATTTGGGTGAAGCTTTGCAAAATCTTGACCGCGGCATCGACAGCAGGTTGCACATCGGGGAAAGCCGCAAAGAGATTATCTGCTTCTTGTTTAATGACTCTGCCTTGATGCTGAATGACGATCGGGGTGGCGATCGTACACATTCGCTGTACCATTGCCAGAAAATGGATGATGCCGTAGCGGATAGTCAGGCGGGAGAAGCCAGACATATCGAGCACTAATACCGCACAGGTTTGCGTGAAAGTCGATTGAATTTGGCGATCGATTTCGCTGGTTCGCTCTGGGTAGGCATTGCGTTCTTGCAAAAGCGAATTCAGCGTCGTTCTAGTGTTTGTGTTCACGACGTTTAAGGTTTTTAGATTCTGAGTGGAAATGCAGAAATGCTTTCCTGCTTGCAGAAACACCCTGTAAACGATGCACCCATTATCCGCCTTGCCCCGTCAACTTCTCATTGAAAGGCATCAAATTCCGAAAATTTTGATTTGGCTAAAATTTAACGAGTTTTTAACCCTTCAAATTTTGCTGACGGAACACGAGTCTCCTGAGTCTAAAGTACCCAAGGATGACTCATAGCGACTATACACAATCTGAATAGGTGACCAGGAAAACAACCAGTATATAGCAGTCCTAAATCAGTTATGAGATTTAGGAGCTTTAAGAGAAAGCCTTCTAACGGAATCCTTTCTTACAATCCAGATGGGATCACTATAGATCTGAATAACCGTTTCTGAGCCATTTTGCTCAGCGTTATGTGAGTCTGTTCCCCAAACTGAAGCCATCCCAGACTGCCGATTCCAACCCCCTTCTCGTCCAGCAGGAACCATTCGCTTAGGTTGTAGGCAAGACAATCGCCTCTCATCGGGTCGATTTCCGCATGGAAATCACTTTAGCGATCGGGTTGCTGCAAAAGATTTGTAAGACTTTGGGTTTGCTGCTCTGTCAAGGCAACCAGTTGAGTAATACGGTCAGATTGCTGCTGAGTTGCCAGCTTGACATCATTCAAGCTGTCCGTGAGCCTATCAATTTGCTCAGCAAGCGTCTTCACCATTTCCCCGGGGTGATCCGGTCGCGCATCCAAGCTATCAGTCATGGCTAATCAGAACGAATCGCAAATGAAGTTAGACTAGCACTATCCCAGCCCTAAAAGAGAAGTGTTCGTTAGCCTTTCAAGGCGCGGGCAACTTCTACCCGATCGGTAATGATGCCATGAATATGTCCATCTTGCAAAAGAGATCGCAACAATACTGGCTCATTCACGGTCCAGACCCAAATTTCTCGTTGTTGAAGTTTAATCTGTTGCCAAATATCGGATTGCAGGAGTTGCCAGTGAAGAACCCAAATATCACCATAGGCTCGTGAGGCTTTCCGGTTCGACTCTGTTAAAAACGGAGGTTGAGTCAGCACGCATTCAGCCAGCCAACGCGCATCATTGGCACTAAATAACTGTCCAGTTCTAATCCGAGAATCCTGCTGTTGAATTGTCTGAATAGCGGCAGAATAGAAAGAGCTAATAACGAAATCATTGATAGAAAAATAATTGAGCATGTTTTCTAAAACAGATTTTTCATCGCCAATTTCTTTTAATTCAATGTTTAATGAAATTTTGCCAGCAGTTTCTTTCAAAACTGACTCTAAGGTGGGAATTTGAGGGTTTAGACTGAGAATTTCTCCATAGGTTAACCCTCGAATTAAATGATCTGAAAGATAAGCATCGTGATGCACAACCAATCGCTGGTCTTTGGTTTTTCTTACATCTAGCTCAATCATGTCAGCCTGTTGTGCGATCGCCGCGGCAAAGGCTGAGATCGTATTTTCAGGGGCATGAGTTGCTACCCCTCGATGGGCAATAATTAACGGGTTAGACATACGAAAAAAACAAAAAACCCCCCAGTATTACTACCAGAGGGAAAGTGCCACACAACCAAGGAGAAAGTTTAACTAGAACCCATCGGAGAGGAAACCTGATGACAATCCATTCAGAGCATTAAAAAATGCCTGGAGTAATGAATACAACCAAGACTCGTCATGGTTTTTGCTCAAGATGCTTGGATTTATTATCAGGCTCTTGATTCAGTTCAACAAGATCATTAGATACAAAATGCCAAGGATTTGAATTTTTTTGGAGATCTTGCAACGAACTAGACACTTACGATTGATGCTAGTAGAACTTGGCGGAAATCTGCCTACCATTCTGACTCCTGACTTCTGACTTCCTCAAAATAGTTACCTAACTTACGCCCCAAAGTACTAGAGGTGGTGCTCTAGACAATTGACTGCAAGGCATGGCAACCTCCAATCATCAGGCGGTCTCAACCGTTCAAGTAAGGTGCTAAAAACTTGTCCCTCCTAGCCAGACACAAACGCTTATGCCCAGCTACCCCGGAATCTCCAGTGAAGCTTTCAAACATCCCCTCGATCGCCAGGCAGAACAAGCCCTCCGCAGCATTCCAGGGTTTGATCTGGTGGCTCGCAAGTTCGTCGAATTTCTCTACGAACGCCCTCAGTTTGTTTATCTCATGGGGAATGCCATCCAGGTAGGTCCCCGTCAATATGCAACGGTCTATCAAATCTTTCGGGAATGTTTGCGTGATCTGGATATCTATCCTGAACCAAATTTATTTGTTGCCCAAACACCGATTGCCAATGCCTACGCTCTGGGACAAGAGCGTCCTTCTATTGTCTTGAACAGTGGTTTATTAGACTTGCTCTCCGAGGCTGAACTGCGCTCAGTGCTCGCCCATGAGATGGGGCATATCAAATGTGGTCACACCACCCTGAACCAAATGGCTCGGTGGGCAATGAGTCTGGCGTTGGGTCTAAGCAGCGCCACGTTTATGTTGAGCAGTTTGGTGAGCACCGGATTACTGCTGGCATTTTACGAATGGCTCCGCAAAGCTGAACTCTCCGCCGATCGCGCTGCATTGCTGGTCACCGATGATCTGAATCTCGCGATGCGAACCATGATGAATCTATCAGGAGGCAGCAACCGTTACGCCAACGAAATGAGTCTAGAAGAGTTTGCCCGCCAGGCAGAACGCTATCGCGAATTGGATCAGGATCAACTCAATCAGGTCTACAAGTTTTTGCTCTACAACAACCTCTCTGAGGGCATTTTTCTGACCCATCCCTTTGAGGTTGAGCGGGTTTTATATCTGCGTGAGTGGGCAAATTCTGAAGACTATCGCCAAATCCGTCAGGGCAACTACCCCCGTGCTGGTGCAGAAGGCTCAGTAGAGGTTCGTGCAAAACCGACTTCTCAATCTTCCCCGGGGGAGGCGGATACCCTGCGCCGACAAATTGAGGAGTTGCAGCAGGAGATCGATCGTATCAGAAGGTCGCATTAGGGGATGGGCAAAGGGGAGAAAAGGTGTAGGAGATAGGGCGATAAAGAAGATGAGAAGACATGGAGAGCAGTTCTAACTCCTGGTTCCTACTCCTGCCTCCTAAAACCTGCTACCTATCGCTTATCTACTCAATCCCTCGTCTTGCAACACAAAACGATGCTTAGCTTTAAAAAACATAAGATTTAGAATCTTTTGGAAAGATTTTAGGATCTTTCCTTATAATCTATACAGGATTCTTTGCATTTTTTGACCACTTCTGGTTAGATACCGAGAAAGAACTATTGTTGTGAATGCCGTTAGTAATGCCTCGCATACTCGTCATAGACGATGATCCTGCGATCTCAGAGTTGGTAACCGTCAACTTGGAGATGGCAGGATACGATGTCAGCCAAGCGGCTGACGGTATCAAGGGTCAAGCGATGGCTTTGCAATTGCAGCCAGACTTGATCATGCTAGATCTGATGTTGCCCAAAGTTGACGGATTTACCGTTTGCCAGCGTCTCCGCCGGGATGAACGTACGGCTGACATCCCCGTTCTGATGTTGACGGCTTTGGGTCAAACACAAGATAAAGTTGAAGGGTTTAATGCTGGAGCGGATGACTATCTGACAAAACCGTTTGAGGTTGAAGAAATGCTTGCCCGCATTCGGGCACTTTTGCGACGCACCGATCGGATTCCTCAGGCAGCCAAACACAGCGAAATCCTGAATTACGGTCCCTTGACCTTAGTTCCAGAGCGGTTTGAGGCAATCTGGTTTGAGGAGACTGTTAAGCTCACTCATCTTGAGTTTGAGCTTCTGCACTGCTTGCTCCAACGTCATGGGCAAACAGTCTCTCCTAGTGAAATTCTCAAAGAAGTTTGGGGCTATGACCCGGACGATGATATTGAAACGATTCGAGTCCACGTCCGGCATCTGCGAACCAAGCTCGAACCTGATCCTCGCCATCCCCGTTATATTAAAACAGTCTACGGTGCTGGCTATTGTTTGGAACTGCCCAGTGTTGAGCAGGAAGGCGTCAGTAGTGACTCAGTTGCTGGATAGTTCAAATTCTGGTGCATGAGAAAAGGAAGCGTGGGATGACGACCATTTTCTCGTCATCCCACACTTTTCTTGTTCTCTCTGCTGCCTTTTTTATAACCAGTTCCCAATTAAGACAAAGGGAGACCACACCGCTGGATGGTTGTACTCCAGATATTCTTCGTCTTGAATCAGCTTAATCTGTGCACGTTGTAGGGCTTCCGCCTTGGTTACCCCAGGTTGGCGTAGCTGAGTATAGAATTCCTTGATTAGAGGCACCGTTGCCTGGTCGTTGATGAACCACAGCGTTGCTACCGCACTTTTGACCCCGGCTCGAACGGCGACACCAGCAATGCCCAAGGCAGAACGGTTGTCTCCAGCAGCAGTTTGGCAAGCACTCAGGGTTAACAATTCAACGGGTTGTAAGGTCTGGCGGGCACGGAGTACCGTATCCAGTTGTTTAATCGTAATGCGGGATTGGTAGCCTAACAAAAAGGTGCTAGTGGCATCCGCTCCAAATTTTCCATGCGTTGCCATATGCACAATAGGATACGTGCTCTTTTGAATGTACGATCGCACGTCTTCCAGGGTGAATGCGGTATCCAGTAGCTGAGTGCCTCCTAAGATTTGTTGAACCGCTTTGGCTTCAGTGGCAACGTTGGTTAAGGCAGAGAAGGGAGGTTGCGCCACGGTTAAGCCTAAGATCAGAGCATTAAGGTTGTGGCGATCGAAGGGTTGACGCGTGGTAAGGCTGAGGCTGGGAGTCGTCGCGATCGGATATTTCTGAATCAAAAACTGGCTGCCATCATACAGGGCAGCCATGGGCACCTTCCGCAATACTCCATCATTGACAAACACCAGCGTTCTCGGTTTCGCCGATGCCAGATCTGCTTCCATCGGGGTTATCAGCAACTGGTAGAGACGTTGGGCGTAGACGAAATACTCATCGGTTGCCCGACGTTCTAGTTTGTCTCGTAAAGTGTTGACTTCTTTTTCTAGTTGCTCGGCGGTACGCTCAATTCGATAGCTTTTGAAGCTGCCATCGGGCAAACGCAACAACAGGGCAGTGCGATCACCCAACACTACCGAATAAATCACGGCTGCTTCTGGATCAGCAACTTCCAGGGCATTTTTGCTGACAGTTGATCGTTCTTGATCAACGATCGCTTGGGCAACCTGAACACAATCATCCCCAAAAAAGTTCCGCAGTTCTGCCAGCTTCAGCAATTCCAGAATTGATAAGGCGCGGCTGATGGTGTTGGTGGGGAGAGGCGATGCAGAGATAAGGGGATGCGGGGATGCAGAGGTGGAAAGGGAGAAGAGAGAGGAGTAAAAAGGGGCAGGCGATAGGGTTTTGGGTTTTGGGTTTTGGGTTGTGAGGTTGGAATTCGCAACGAGGCTGCTTGCGGATTGCGAACTAAGGGCTACTTCTTGATGGTCGAGCAGGAGACCGATCATTTGACGATAGACGGGTTCGACAGAATCGCGGAAGTCAAATTGCAAGTCCTGGTTCGCCGTGATAATGTCGCTGCGGAGGGTTTGCAGAGTGGCGATCGCTTGTTCGTAGGCGGCGATCGCAGGTTGGATGTCGCCCTTAGCGCCGAGTAGGCGTCCAATTTGCCACTGCCAGCGATAGAGGCTGTCTGCAGCATTCACCTGCTGTGCGGCAAACTGCGCCTGACGAGTCAGCTTCAGAGCAGTTTCATAATCAGCTTGGAGTTCATATACTTGCCCTAAACCCCCCAGCGCAAATGACTCGGTGCGCTTGTCTGCGTTTTTTTGGGCAACTTGCAAAGCCGTTTGTAACAGTGAAGCGATTTGTGGAAGCTCACGCTGACGCGTTCCCTCTTGGAGCAGACTATTGGCTAAGCCAATCAAAAGATAGGCTTTATCTTGAGAATCGGGTTCGGCTTTGAGCAAAGTTTGCATTTTTAGCCGATTTTGAATAATGGTGTTGGGGGCATCATCAGGTGCCGTATTTTGAGCAATCAGTTTTGCGAGCAGCCGATTTTGGTTGAGTAAAGCTCTGATTTCGGCTAACCCACCGATCGAGCGACTGACCTCAACACTTTGCTGGTAGGCATACTGCGCCGAGCGGACATCCGCAGCCAGCCGTTGCGCTAATTGACTTGCTGTAGCGGAGTCTCCTTCTAGGCGGGCAGATTCTGCCTGATAAGCATAGCGTTCGGCACGACTGGCGTAAGCATTGCCCAGGTTATTCAATGCAGTGCTGATGTCAATCGGAGCATTGAGTTCGCGGGCAAGGTTGAGACTCTCGCGTTGTGCTTGCAGCGCATCGTCATATTCACCGGCTGCCCAATAAGCGTTACCTAAGCTCCCTTGGGTTGCGGTTTCTAAAGAACGATCGGAAATTTTGCGGGCAAGCCCAAGCGTGGTCTGGAGCTGCTCGATCGCGCGTTGGTGTTGTCCCAAGTCACTGTACACCTGCGCCTGTTCAATCAGCGCTTTGATCCGTTGAACCTGGCTGTCGCTTGTTTTTTCAGTCTGATAAATCTGGATCGCCTGATCCCAGGAGAAAATGGTCTGATCCAACTTTCCCACCTGTCGATATGCCTGAGCCAGGTTGGTATAGACGATCGCCCGATCCTGTGGACTCAAGGGTTGAGAAAGCGCTTCTTGCCAGAGCTTGATCGCAGACTCAAACTGCCCAACCTGGTATTGCTCGATTCCTTGCTGGACTTGTTGCGATGGCGACGACGACTGGGATGGGGCAGACTGAGCGATCGCTCCCGGTAGGGCGATCGGCATGGCATGGATTGCCAAACAAAACAGCAATGCCATCACAAACAAAAGACTGAGGCGGGAAAGCCGCCTGCCGAGCCGAAGTATCTGAAGAGTCCGGGTCATTCCCCACATGCTAGTTAACCTTGAACGCTGCTTTCTCACCAAGACAGCAGATGCACCTGATAAACACGATATACACTGAGACGCCAGAAAAAAGTGATTTCGTTTGTGAATCTTGAGATAAAAATTCAGAATTATTTTGTTACATCATCTCGCAGGTGAAAAGTGACTGGTATATTAATGCTTTACTAAGAAGATTCTAGAAGTTATAGAAGCAAAGTATAAGGGAGCAATACTGGTGAATTCGTCGCCAGCGTTGCTCTCAAGGGATATTCCTGACAAACAGTCCACACTTCCTTACAAATAGACAATACCAAGGAAGGTAGAATCGGGAATCCCGTGTATTTGCGGAGGATTCTTGCAGAACTGATACCCGGAACTGAATAGAATAGTCTTTTCGATGAAGGGGTGATTTTTTCTGCCAGGGTGTGATTTAGAGTTGCCAGTTCAAGCGTTGATATGCGGATGAACCTGAATCTCCTAGCTGCCGGTGCTGGATTTTTGTATCTCAGTTGCTGCCCTGTCAATTGGGCAGCAGCGCCTTCTCAACCCCAGCAGCCACCATTCCCATTCTCTCAGATTCCTGTACCCGAGGCATTGCTGGATCAGCCAGACCAGGGAATCTCTGCTGAAGAAAAACTGGCTCAAACCCTGCCACCCCCTGGCTCTTCGTCTGATCCATTGCTGCCCAAGCGCCCAGATATCGAGCCTTTGCCTCAAACCCTCCCGTCCCCCCAAGCTCCTCTCCTTAATCCCCAGGTTCCACCCCCTTCGCAATCTCCCGCTGACACCGAAGCCAGAGTCCAGGTACGCCAGATCATCGTGCGGGGCAATACGGTGCTCTCACAGGCAGAAATTGATCAGGCAACTGCTTTCTTTATTGGACGCTCTCTGACTTTCGAGGAACTGTTACAGATCCGCACGGCAATCACCAATTTGTATATTGAAAAAGGTTATGCCACCTCTGGTGCGTTCTTACCGCCTCAAGATGTCGCCGATGGCATTATCGAAATCCAGGCAGTCGAAGGTGAGCTAGAAAAGGTCGAAATTCAGGGATTGACTCATCTGAAAGCGCCTTATGTGCGTGATCGCATTGCTCTGGCAGCATCCCCTCCTCTAAATCTGCGGCGGTTGGAAGCAGCGCTGCAACTGCTGCAACGCGATCCTTTATTGGTTCGCGTAGATGCAGAACTGAAAGCAGGCACCAGCCCCGGACGCAGTGTCTTGAGCTTAAGGTTGAAAGAGGCACCTCCCTTGAGCGTGAGCTTGCAATTGGCAAACGAAGATGCGCCCAGTGTGGGATCGGTACGTGAATCTGGCACTGTGGAGTATACCAATTTGCTGGGATTGGGCGATCGCTTCAGTGCCGAAATTGGCTTTACGGAAGGGGTGGATAGCTACGACTTTCGCTACGCGGTGCCACTCAACGCACGGGACGGTACACTCACCTTGCGCTATCAAGACAGCAAAAGCAAGATTATTGAAGATCCTTTCTCAGTTTTAGATATTCGCGGCAAAACTCGTGCTTTTTCTGTAGACTTTCGTCAGCCTCTGCATCGCACGCCCACGAATGAGTTTGCTTTAGACCTCTCTTTAGATTTCCGGCGCAGTCGCACGTTTTTGTTTGACGATATTCCGTTTTCGTTCTCGCTGGGTCCCCAGGATGGTGAGTCTAAGGTATCGGTGTTGCGGTTCAGTCAAGATTGGATTGATCGTACTCCCCGTCGAGTCCTAGCCGCTCGATCTCAGTTTAGCCTGGGATTGGATGCCTTCGGTGCAACTATCAACGACGACGCCCCTGACGGACGTTTTTTCAGTTGGGTGGGTCAGTTTCAATGGGTGCAGGCTTTGGGCGATGTGATTGGAATCGCCCGCGTCACTACTCAACTGACGGGAGATTCGCTGCTTCCCTTAGAGCAATTTAGCGTCGGCGGCATCGATACAGTCCGCGGCTATCGTCAAAATCAGCGCGTTGCCGACAATGGCATCGTCGGCTCCCTAGAATTGCGGGTGCCCATCATGCGAGACGATCGGCTAGGAGTGCTGCAACTTGCACCTTTTTTTGACATTGGCACCGTTTGGAATAATGATAAAAGCCTGAGTCTCCCTAACCCCACAACCTTACTCAGTCTTGGGTTAGGGCTGCACTGGGATATTACTCCTTACTTCTCTGCTCAATTGGACTGGGGCATTCCACTCAACAAAATCAAAGATCAAGGCGATACCCTACAAGACAACGGCATTGTCTTCTCCATTCGTTTACGCCCTTTTTGATTAACCAGAATTTTTGCCCCTACTTCCTGAACCACCCACTTACTGACTTACCACTGTCCTCCCGTCTCATTGCCATAATTCGCTGCTACAATGCTCTGCTTTTCTTGTAGATACCGCTCTAATACTTTCAAGGTGTATTCTGCGATCGAGGGATAGCGATAGCCCCGGTAAAACTGCGGAGTATAGGAATTGAACAAGTTTGCTTTGCCGCTATACCAAAGACTCGCAACCTTGCGAACGGCGATCGCTTCATTGCCATCGCTAGATGCCAGGGCAGATTGCCAGTACTTGTTGAGGCGAAAAGCAATGATCTGGATCTGAAGCATAGGACTGTTCAGGAACTCGGAACGGGAGACCTCTCGCCCCAGTGCTTCACGGCTCCAGGAACGCAGATTGGCAGGCATAATTTGCGCCAGCCCTAAAGCGCCCGAATGAGGATTGACTGCACGATAGTTACCGCTACTTTCTCGTACGACGATCGCCCGTAAGATTGCCAACACTTCGACATCGTAAGGCAGCGTATTTAGCGAATTGATACTGAGGGGCGTCACCGTACCTGAAGTTCCAGCAGCTGCAACCTGTTGACGCTCCAATCCATTAATTTTGGCAAGCAGAGTTGCTTGGGTAGCGGGTTTCAGGTTGGTATCGCGAGCAATTGCCTTGGCTCGCTGAAACTGTCCCGATTCGGCAAACTTGAGCGCAGAGACGGTAAGTTTTTTTTGAATCGTCGCAGCTTGCTGTTGTCGGTCACGTGCCACAATTTCAGCCAGCTTCCGTTCTAAATCGCGTTTACGCACTGCAATTTCAGTAGCCCGATCGTCTTGCTCAGTTTGTCCTCCGTTTGCGACCGATGGGGCGATCGTGGATGCCGATTGGACGGGGAGAGTCTGTACAAGCTGGTTGTCAGGTGGGGGCACGGGAATGGTAATCGCATCGCTTTCTGGAGAAACCTGAGTAGCAATTGCAGAGGTTTTTGGGGTTGTTTTTAAGGGTGAAACAGGCTTGGTCGTTGAGGGTTTGGTAGCCAATGAGTTCTCAATAGCCTGTTCAGAAACAGATGGCTGATCACTGGCTGGCTGACCCACTGGCTGGCTGTCAGAATTGACCTGAGGGGTAGGATCACCTGAGTTTTCGGTCCAAAAAGAAACGGTTTCTGGAGGGGCAATGGGGGGAGTGGGGGATGCAACCGGGGAAGACTCTGCAACAATTTGCTCGACTTGGGGTGGGGCGATTTTGGTATTGTTGCTTGGCTGATTCGTTCGATCAACATGCGCCACCGACATCAGTTCTAACATTCACCACTTCTCCAGCTAGAAAGTCTCTAGTTCAGTACAGGGCTTTTTGGGGAATGTCAGGACAAATTTTGCAGGAATTTTTGGAACGAATTTATAAGTGCTCAAAACTAGCATTATCGAGAGTTCTAAATTTCGCCATCCCCTATAGAGAAAGGCTTAGCGAAAATTTTAAAGACTGAGATCGCTCCACAAATTACACTCAAAATTCATTCTTTTCAGCAAAGTCTTCGATGCATCAATCAAATCTTTACGCTGATTCAATTGATAATCTGGAAGGTTTCTAAAAAAGTGTTTGAAAAGTTTATCCTTTGCTTCTAAAAGACACAAAAAATCAACTTTTCAAACATCACGCTAAGTAGGTAGCCCTAATTAATTGTAAGAAAGGGGTTTGGGAGCGTTTACCCCCTCCACTCCCAAAAACATCTTCAATTTAATTTAGCCCAGCTACTTAGTCCGCTGGCTCAAAGTCAGCTTTCGTTGCACCACAATCCGGGCACACCCAAGGATCGGGCAGTGAATCAAAGGACTTGCCCGGTGCAATACCCGCGTCCGGATCTCCTTCGGCAGGGTCGTAAACATGATTGCAAACCGTACAAATATATTTTTTCATGGATTAATCTTCTCAATGAAAGGAGTAAAATGAAGTTCCTTCCGATGTAATAACCATTGAATCCGCTGATGTGACAGATCGAGATCCCCCCTAGCCGCTGTGCTAGAAAAAGAGGGGATGTAAGCCTCGTCTAAAGTCCCCCTTTTGAATGGGGATTTAGGATCATCCATATGCAATGGTTCTAATGAAATCAGTGTGAGAAATCGTGTGATAGATTGATGTAATCACCCTACAAGCGATGTTTTCACCTAAATGATGTAGTCATAGAATCGAAATATCAATTACAGTGAAAAATCGCGTCTGTTTTTGATGACTCCTTTGCAGATAGATAGTGTTTCAAATTTGTTCACACGATGTCCCAAAAATCATCTTCAGGAGTGCAAGGACATCTTGATAGCGAGCGAATCCGGAAGAAAACCTTGCTTTTTCACAGGTTCAACTGTGCAAGATTGATTCATGCATTGTTTTTCATAGAGTTGCTGAATGTAAGGCTCCTGCCAACCCAAGGGAATTTCGAGCAAATCACGCGTGCCCGTAAACCCTTGACCAATAAACAACAATAAGGCAAAGCAATTCAAAAGAGTGTGAACAATGCGCCAGCGGTTGGTTCTGTCCTGGTAAATATCGGGGACGATCGCCTGCGAAAAAAGCATTAACAGCGCCGCTACCATCCCGTAGTAGTAGTGAGAGACATACCACTCAAAACCCCGACGATAAACTTCAGGTTGACAGCCCAGCACAATCAACCCCATGCCCGTCAGCGTGGCAAACACCCCGCGCCAAATTCGCTGATGGGGTTGGGCGTTGTACAGGAGTCCCAATGAAGCGATCGTCGCCACAAACATGAGTCCCACAAATGCCACTCGCCCCGGTGCCTGACTAAAGACATTTTGCTCCTGCATCTTAGAAAAAATGGCATAAGCTAACCCTAATAACGCAATCCCAACCACCGAGGCACAAAGCCAGCGACCCAGCTTTAAGTGCTCAGAACCCACGCCAGGAGGAATTTTACTCTTGTTACCCTCAGCTGCCTGAAATCGACGCTGACGGGTCTGCCAAGCAAAATTAACCACCATACCAATCAGTGGAAAAACAAAGAAAACCGCGATCGCAGGGTGCAACAATCCTAAAAAATCGTGAGCCTCTACCATAAAACCTCACAGCGCTGCAAATTTAAAGGCGTTAGAAGAAAATTTGGGAAAGAATCCTTTTGATGCCAATGCTTTCAAGAATTGCAGTAGCAGAAAGAGCATTGGAAAGCTGATTCAAGCCCACACACTATCCAAAATCCCCAACTCAAAATGGTATAGCAACAGCCATACTCGTTAGGATATTCCAAAGCCTGAAATCAACGAGGGGCTTAAGCCCCTTGACCTAAATGGGATAGCAATGACGATGTTATTCGTAAATCCTAAGGCGAAATATAGAACAAAGTGAAGAAGAATAAAATGAAGAAATGCGGACAGAATCCTGGATAATCCTGCCCGCTAGTTGCGTCACAAATTGTCTGAACCTCCGCCCGCATGACAAGCGGTTTCAATCAGCCCGTGTTACACCTTGACCTCGTCGTCTAAGGCAGCGTGGATTTCGTCATTTTGCGCTTAGCCGCTGCCATCCCCCCCATTGCTAGCAAACCCAACAAAGCTGAAGGTTCTGGAGTCTCTTTAGGAGGGAGTGACCCTGCCAGACTAACCTGGTAGTTGCCGTTATGGGAAAAGCCATCATCTCCCACCAAACCCGAATGGGTGGCATTGAAACTATACAAATATTGCGCCGGACCGCCATTGTAGGAAACCTTGACCAACTCACTCGCTTGAATCAGCAAACTTTGATTGTTGATTAAGGCGGTAAGGGGATTGAGCTTGGCAGAAATCCCTGCTATTTGGGTTAATGTGGTGCCAATCTGGTTGTTCAGGTTAGTGATTTGGGTGTTAAGGGTTGCAATTTGAATGGTGAGGCCATTAATTTGTTGCTGAATCACCATCTTTTGGTTAGCTGGAGCAACTTGCAATTGATTGTTCAATTGTGTGAGTTGAGTTTGTGCAGTTCCTTTGGCTTGTTGCAGCGTGGTCAGGGCAGTTTGCATCTGATTCAGCGCCGCTTGTGCCGTGTTAAAGGCACTTTGCAATTGGGTTTGAGTGGGTTGCAATGCTAACTGGAGCAATGGTGTGGCATTGAAGTGTCCCGCTAATCCAATCTGAATGGTGCCATTGGGATCTTGATTCACATAAGAAATGTTGGGGTCACTAAATTTTTGAAGCCCACCCCCTGCGATAAAAGCAGCCAAAAGGTCGCTAGGGCTGTTAGCACCCAACAGAGGCGTTAGGTTGTTTGCTGCAATCAGGTCATCAAACCACTTTTGTGCCAGGGTCTGCGTGTTGGTGACCATCATGTTCCAATCCGCAAAGGTTAGGCTACTCAAGACAATGCTCTTTCCACCCAAAGTGCCTTGCAGATTGGTGACTCCGCTGTAATTGGCAAAAGCTGCGTTACTCAATTGCTCACTATTGGAAAACAGTTCCACATTGCCAGTGGGGTTACTGCTGTTACCCGTGAGTGCCTGTTGCAAGTTGGCTTGGGTGTTGCTGACCAAAAAAGTCTGTCCAGCATTCGCACCATAGGTAAGGTAAGGTGCTGTGCCTGAAACACTCGGGTTTTGGAGGGTTAGAGCGAACGCTGGGAGGCTGACGATCGTCCCTGTTCCTAAGATTGAAGCGGTAATAACCAGGTGTTGAAGAGTCTTGAGCATGATGTTTGGTTTTCCAAGGAAAATAGAGAGTTAGCCGAGCCTTCAGCCAGGTAGGGGTGGTCAAAAAGAGTTTTTGCCGTGAGGCTGACAAGCTAGTTTACAAGTCAGGATCGTTTGAATTAGGAGTTAGAAAGAACGACTCAGGCAAAAGCACCCAAAACACTCTTCTTGCCAAGGCAATGGATTGGTTCACACTACCTTGATCTCAATATAGGCACGCCAAAAACCGGATAGGTAAAGCTAATGTGGATTTCTTCAAAGTTTCGGTAAAAGTTTGAGTGACCTTCCTGAGTGATCGATCGCTCCTGAGGAACTATCCACCATACCGCTCAAAAATGACTAGTTCTCACTCTATGTGTGTTGATCTGGCGTAAGGGCGCGGCATTTGATGCGAAATCCTTGCTTAGCCTGAAAATCATTGTCCGAATGCCAAGTCTCTACAGGGTTTGACAGCTCCGACAAAAAATCTATCAGAAGCAGAAAAATGACGACAATGCTAGGCTAAAGTCGGGTCAGTCTTATGCCAGAAGAGAATATGGCCGGTGATTGTTGAACCACAAATCTGGACAGATGAAGTATTCATGGCGGTACCAGAAAGCGACGGTTGTCGGTTCGCTAGGGTTGTCCATCCCGATGAGCCGTGGATGTGGGCGTATGATCGTCCCCAGTCCAATTGCGGACTGAAAGCAATGGATTGGTTGAACCAGGAAACAGTCCCTCCAGGATTTAGCTTGCCAGCGATAGAACTGTTTGCCGAACTGGGTTTTTAATTGTCCGAGCGATCGAGAAACTCAGCCATTCGCTTCACGGCTGTTTCCAAAATTGATGGTTCATGAACCAGCGCAAACCGGACATACCCTTCACCCATTTTGCCAAATCCGGCTCCTGGTGCCACCGCCACCCCGGTTGTTTCAACCAATTGAATCGCGAAATCGATTGAGCTTTCATGCCAGCGTTGCGGTAGCTTTGCCCACACATACATCGTGGCAGCAGGAACAGGAACCTGCCAGCCAACTTGATGCAAGGCATTAACGAACGCATCCCGACGCTGACAAAACGTCTCTACCGTATTTTGGACACCTGCTTGGGAGCCTGTCAGGGCAGCGCTTGCTCCATTCAAAATGCCGAGGTATTGGTTAAAGTCGATTGAGGCTTTGATTTGACGCAGTGCCCGAATCAAGTCCGCATTACCGATTGCATATCCTACTCGAAATCCGCCCATGTTGTAAGACTTGGACATCGTAAAAAATTCGATCGTTACCTGCTTTTCAGGATCAGCTTGCAAAATAGAAGGTGGTAGCTCACCGGTGAAGACCAGATCAGCGTAGGGAAAATCGTGAGCCAAGACCAACTCATGCTGCCGACAGAACGCAACCACTTTCTGAAAAAATGCTAAAGGCGCGGTTGCTGTGGTGGGATTGTGAGGATAACTCAACACCATCAATCGCGATCTTGCCAATATTGAATCTGGAATTTCCTCAAGCACAGGCAAAAAGTCATTTTCTGCCCGTAACGGCATGGCGTGAATTTGTCCACTTGCCAAATAAACCCCTCCCATATGGGAAGGATAGCCTGGATCAAGCAGCAAAGCAAAATCGCCCGGATTGAGAACTGCCAATGGTAAATGAGCTGTACCTTCCTGGGAGCCAATCAGAGGCAGAACTTCAGTTTCCGGGTCAACAGTGATGCCATATTTTTGGGTGTACCAGCTTGCTGCCGCTCGTCGAAATGCTTGAGTGCCATGAAACAGCAAATAGCCGTGGGTGCTGGGATCGTAGAGTGATTTGGAAATCACGTCTAGCACGGGCACTTGGGCGGGTAAATCTGAAGACCCTAGTGATAAATCGATCAAATCGCGTCCTGCTTGTTTGGCTCTGGCTTTTGCCCGATCCATGTCAGCAAAGACGTTGGCTTGCAGGGGTTGAAGGCGATCGGCAAAATGCATAGGTTTGAGCGATGGTCAGTCAGCGGCGAAGAATATGAGCCATGAGAATGGTCGATCATCCAGAGCCAGAGATCTATAAAGTTTAGCGCTAACTGCTGGTGAGCGATCGGACTCTTTAGATTCGCTCCCCTAACTACTCACCCCTTCTGACAAATGCACTCCTACCAAATCTTCCAGCTTTTGTTTGCTAATTGCCCCCTCACTCGACTCGACCACCAAACCTTGCTGAAATAACCGCAGCGCTGGAACGCCTTCTACCTGGTAGGCAGCAACTGATTGGGGATTTGGGTCAACTTCCATCTTGACAATTTTGAGGCGGTCTCCATATTTAGCAGCCAATCCCTCCATCAAGGGGGACATTAGGCGACAAGGTCCACACCACGAAGCCCAAAAATAGACCAGTACAGATTGGTCTGCCTGCAACACTTCCGTCTCAAATTCTGCATCTGTGATGGTAATAACGCGACTCATTCCAGATCCTCAACCAGAACTACAATTTTCCCAATTGCAGAATAGCGTATTCGGGTCGCAGCTAGCTGAGCCAAACTCCCCTACGCAGCAACTCATTCATGTAAAGATGGGTTATGCGATCGCTCACCCATCTCACAATTCATTCGTCTGACCACCTCAAGTTATACAAATCTATGCCGCAATCAATGAACGATTGCGGTAAAAGATCGTAGCACTCCAGGCTACAACTGATCCAGTTGCGTCTTCAGTTCTTCTAGTTCTGCGTCCACGGCTTCTGTTTTGGGCGATGTATTGGTAGCTTGTGCTTCCGGTAACTGTGCCTGGTTGGTTGGGGTGGCTGGGCCAAGCAATTGTGCTTTCATCGCAGCGAGTTCGTCGTCCACATCACTGCCCGATTCCAGAGCAGCAAACTGGCTTTCCAAATCGGCTCCTGCCAATTCCTGGAGTGCCTCGGATTTGGCTTCCATCCGAAGTACCTTTTCTTCCATGCGCTCGAAGGCTGCCATGGAGCCACTTGTGTTGATGCCGCCCAAAACCCCTTGTAGGTTCTCGTTCGCTCTAGCAGCTTCCGCACGAGCTTTGAGCATGTTTTTCTTGGTTTTGGCTTCCGAAATCTTGCCTTCCAAGGCAATTAAATTGCGTTTGAGCGTGTCAACCTGAGTGGCTTGCTGATCAAGTTGAGTTTTGAGGGCATTCGCAGTATCGGTTTGTGCTTTTTTGCGACTGAGCGCTTCTCGTGCCAGACCTTCGTCACCCTTTTGCAGGGCTAACTGAGCACGCTGATGCCAGTTATTGGCTTCACTTTGAGCCTGATTGTATTGCTGCTGGGTTCGCTTTTGGCTGGCAATGGCACTGGCGACTGCTTGCCGCAGTTGTACCAGATCTTCTGTCATATCAGTGACCGCTTGCTCCAGAATTTTCTCTGGATCTTCAGCCTTACTCACCAGGTCATTGACATTGGCTCTGACTACCCGGCTAACACGATCGAATAATCCCATAGTGTTGTTTTTCCTTTGACAATATGTAAGTAGGTAGTGGCAGGCAGTGACATTATCCTGCTTGAACAAGTTGGCGAAGTCTCAACTTCTTCCATCTAAGCGAACGATGCAAAACCTGGCATGAACTTGAGGAAATTCTTAATTGAAAAACTTGGGTTGGGTTCAGCAAAAACCTTCAGGAATTTAAGTATCCTGAGTCCAGTCTAAAGAGTTCAACGGACGATCGACAGTAGAATCAGCATTTTTTTGATAAAAGCCCTGACTTTTGGAGAAATTTAGGTCTCAGATCGCTGGGTTTGCTCACTCCCCGGTTCTATCTGGCTCCCCTCACTGGCAGCCAATTGTCCCACCGATTCAGTACCCGTGACCATTTGGGCTTTCATCGCTGCCAATTCTGCGTCAATATCACCCGCCTCACCGAGAGCAGCAAATTTCTTTTCCAGATCATCAGTACCCAATTCTTGTAGGGCTTCGGCACTGGCTTCGAGCTGCAGAACTTTTTCTTCCATGCGCTCGAAGGCAGAAAGTGCCCCACTAGTATTGACCTGTCCCAACATTTCCTGAATCTTTTGAGATGCTTGAGCCGAACGTGCCCGCGCAATATACAGATCCTTTTTGAGTTTCGCTTCGGAAATTTTCCCTTCTAGAATCCGCATATTGTCTTTGAGTTTACTGACTACCACTGTTTGCTGCTGAAGTTGTTCTTGCATGGCTTCAGCAGTTTCTTGATAGGATTTACGTCGAGTTAGTGCTTCTCGCGCCAGGGCATCATCTCCCTTCTGGAGAGCTAATTGAGCACGACGATACCATTCTTCAGCCGTGGACTGAGCCTGGAAACATTGCCGCTCGGTGCGTTTTTGGGTTGCGATCGCTTGGGCAACAGCCATCCGCATTTGCACCAAGTCTTCTTGCATGTCCATCACGGTCTGTTCCAGAATTTTTTCTGGATCTTCTGCCTGACTGACCAGACTATTGAAATTTGCTCGAATCAATCGCCAAATTCGGTCAAACAGCCCCATGATGAAATCCGCCAAACAGAGGTTTAGGTTTGAGGTTCAAGTTGTAAGATTCAAGTTCTGAGTTGTGATTCACTCGTTACAACCCATGATTCGTCAATTCAAAACTCCTTTTCATCCTACCTTACCTTCTCAAACTCATCTCTATTGTTGGCGCATCTCGGCAGGCAATCCCTGATTCTGTAATTGCTGAACTCGTTGCTGCGCTTCTTGCTGACTGCTAAAGGCACCGCCTTGAATCACAGCCCCACCATCGGGCAGGTTGCGAACGTAGGCATCCGGAACCGATTGTTTGACGGTTTCTAGGGTGCGATCTCCATCATAAGGAATGACGACCTTATAACGATAGCTGCTGCTGGCTACGGGCGCTACGGGGACTGGAGCCGGAGCAACACTGCGGGGAACCGGGAGCGCAGTTTGTGGTGCAGGAACTGTGCGACGGGGCGGAGCGGGGTTGTAGGTACGTGTAGGTGCCACGGGTGCAGGTGCAAGTGGCGCTGGGGCTGAACGTCCAGCATTCGGGAGCGATGGAGCAGGTGCGATCGCCGCTCTAGGCTGATTCGTATTTGTCGCCGAACTGGTTGAGGATTGAGTGTTCGAACTGGTTGATGGATGGGCGAGTTTGGGGTTGGTTTTCGACGAGTTGACCGAACCTGGCAGCTTGGGTTTGGTGAGAGTCGTGGTCGGGCTGGACAGAGTAGAGCGATCGAGTCCGGTGGTAGAAATACTTAAATTGTTGAGATTCAGAGATTGCAATTCTCGATCTGCCAGATTAATGGAGTAAGGAGCAGGGCTGGTGCCATTGCTACCCGCCTCACCAAACTGACTCATCAGATTCCCATTTTGCGAGGTGGACGATCCCCCCTGACTGAGATAACCCAGACTGGAGGGATTCATAATTAAATAACCAAAAGTGGCGCTGGAAAGCAGCAGTAATAATAGAGAGCCTACGCCCACCGGAGTGAGCAGGCTGGTCACAAAACCTCGCTCAGCTCTGACTTGCGCTTCCTCTTCTGCCAGGCTTCTTAATAATTCTTCAGAAGATTCTAGATAATCTTCGGGACCTAAGTCAGCGGCGTGGGTAAGCGCGCTGATGTCTGGTTCAGCAGAGTAGGGCGCTAGAGTATCGATGTCACTGTCAGGATAGGCAGATTGCCCTGTTTCAGGCGTCACTGCTAGAAAGGCGGGAGCATTGGCATCGACAAACCAGGGCGCAGGTGAAGAAGACGCCGGCGCAAAAGCAGAAGAGTCAGCGGCTTCTGGAAGCGCAACAGGCGATCGCACACCAACCGATTCTTGAGGCTGGATTCGGTCGCCCACTGCCCCAATTGCAATTAAATCAAGCGTTTTTGTGGCGGGGCTACGGAAACTAGAAATAGGGTTCGAGGCCGATCGCTTCGATCTCTGGCGACGATATCGCGCCAACTCTTCATCCAATTGCACATCTAGATTTACCAGGGCTGCCTGTAAAGCAGGGGCCAAAAACTGGTTTTGTGACGATCGAGGGGAAGCTTCTACCGGAAAACGCTGTTTCACAACACTACTCCTACCATTGGCTGAATAACTCATGTTGGAGATTCAGACTGGACCCATTCAGAATTTAAGATTTTATCCTGTTTCTTCAATAACGCACCCAAATTCAGGTCAGGGATACTAAAGCTAACCAGATTCATATGATTAAACAGACTCTTTTTCTCACTCCATGGCAAAATCACTCAGAAATGTGATTTAAAAATCATTTTTGAAAAAGAAAATACTGTCAAAGCAAAACCAGGCAAAATGAACCACAGTAGTTGACAAACGTTATACATCCTTTTTCACTAAATCGACCAAATGTCATTGAAATCTCTTCACGATGTTTTAGGCTCGCTCGAAAATCACTACAAGCGTGCTGATCAGCAACAGTTTCAGCATTTACTCCAATGCTGGTCGCAGGTAGTCGGTTCCGTGGTCGCAGCTCAAACCCGACCGCTTTCAATCTATCGAGGTATTCTCAAAGTTGCTACAGCGAGTTCAGTTTGGTCTCAAAATCTCAGCTTTGAGCGACAACGTATTTTAGAAAAGCTCAACGCTCAGTTGGCAACTCCCTTAGTGGATATCCGTTTTTCTGCTGCCCGTTGGGATACCCAACAGGACATTCCGGCTTCAAATGGGTCAGATCTGCAAGATGTGCTCTGGCAAAATCATCCGAGTCGGATTCATACGGCTGGGCGATCGACCAAACTAGCTTCATTGCGAGAACTCACCGATCCCAACGCGGCTTTTCAGTTTTGGGCAGAACGAATCAAGCGGCGATCGCAGCATTTACCGCTTTGTCCTCGCTGTAGCTGTCCTACCCCACCTGGAGAACTACAACGTTGGTCTCTTTGCTCACTGTGTGCCGCAAAACGATGGTAGCCACTTAACAGCACCCGTAAAATTACTTATCGGTGCTACAAAATACCACTTAGAAGAATTGAGACAAGCGTAAATTTGCGTGATAACACCTTGTTTTTTTATCTTTAAAATTTTGGTAAAGCTCAAATTGGAACTCAGAATACAGTTTTTTAATCTTCGTTTTCAGCTAAAAAGCAATTCTCTGACAAAATACCGCTTTGTTTTTTACTTGATCCCCATAGGATTCTTGAAAAAAACGGTGTTCTTTTGACGGGAGTCTACCTTTCTGGATTTAATTATTGCTGTTTTTAACACGAACATAAAGACAATCTAAACTTGATTTTTTCGCCCAAATTTCTGGAATCATTACGGGCTTTTGGGTAGAGACCCATAGCGATCCCAATGCCCTCAAAATTGATCGATCAGAATGAAAGGGCAAGTTATTTAGCACATGTATTTATGGAAACCTCTGACTCCCCCGTGCAGGCATGTCGTAACTGTCGGCACTTTACTCCGGAGGGAAGGCGCGGTGGCTCTTGTCATTTACTCAGTGCTTTAGTAAAAGGAAGTTGGAAAGCCTGTTCAATGGCGATCCCTGCGTTTACATCTGACTGGGAAAATTTGGAAGAGGTATTCAATTTACAGCAGGGATCGATGCTGGCTCCGGTGACCGTATCATTGAATTCGAGATCCGTACTTGAGCGATCGCTTCGTAATTATGAGAACAACACTTCTTCAGAAACACTGACAAGAACTTCTTTGTGATGCTTCTTTTTATTCCGTTACAATTCTTTTTTTGATCTTCCATCTGGACAGGTTAAGGGCTTGTCAAAAGGCAACTGATCCTTTTCTAATCCGCGATGAGTGTCTCGCAGAAATGTCGCGGACTCAGCGCGGATTTGCTTTTGCTTTGTTGATTTCTATCGGTTGGTTGCCAGTCTTTGACCACCTAACGCTCAATACTACAGTCCTCTATTCTGGGTAAAATCCAATCTGAGTAAAATCCAAGCAGTTTTTTGAGTGAGATCGCTAGAGGAGGACGTGATTTAAATTGGTATCAGGGCTGAATTGTATAGAAAAATGACTGTTAATTGTGCCACTGATTGCATCAATGGTTGCATTTTGGGAGAAAAATGCCCAAATTTGCAGTATGTCAAAGCTGCTTCGCAATTCATTCGTAATACCTCTTTGGACCGAATGCTGGAAATTGCAGAAGAACGCTTTCGTAAAAAAGGGTCAGATCCACCTCGATGGGTTTTCCCTGAGGATGATTCACAGAATCTCGGTTAGGTAGGGCGATGATCGACCAGAATGGAAATAGATCGATCAAGATGCCAAAACTACATCGAGCTTTTCCTTACGGAAAAAGCCGTATCTTGAGTGATCCCCTCTAAACTTGGTGACCATAAGATTTTAGGAAGTGTGCAATGCAAACCCTGGATAAGCCAGTGGAAGAAACTTTAGACCAGCCCCTGATGATCGCAGGAAAAGTGTTTCAGTCTCGGTTGATGACGGGAACTGGCAAATATCGTAGCTTTGAGGAGATGCGCCAAAGCATTGCTACCAGCAGATGCGAGATTGTGACAGTTGCAGTCCGTCGTGTACAAACCAATGCTCCGGGGCATGAAGGTTTGGCTGAAGCGCTGGATTGGACAAAACTTTGGATGCTCCCAAATACGGCTGGCTGTCAGACGGCTGAGGATGCCGTTCGAGTTGCACGTTTAGGACGCGAGATGGCAAAACTTTTGGGGCAAGAAGACAATAATTTTGTCAAGCTGGAAGTAATCCCAGACGCAAAATATCTTTTGCCTGATCCGATTGGTACGCTCAGAGCTGCCATGGAACTTGTTAAAGAAGGATTTGCCGTTCTGCCGTACATTAATGCTGACCCAATTCTGGCAAAGCATCTGGAAGAAGTCGGTTGTGTCACAGTAATGCCATTGGGGTCTCCGATCGGCTCTGGGCAAGGCATCCGCAATGCGGATAATATCCGCATCATTATTGAAAATGCCAAAATTCCAGTGGTCGTAGATGCGGGGATTGGGACTCCCAGCGAAGCAGCTCAGGCAATGGAGATGGGAGCAGATGCGTTGCTTATCAATACAGCGATCGCACAAGCGCAAGCACCTGCCATGATGGCAAAAGCCATGGGCATGGCGACCCAGTCTGGGCGACTAGCGTATCTGGCTGGGCGAATTCCGATCAAATCGTATGCCAATGCCAGTTCTCCAACAGATGGAACTGTGACAGGTTAATTAGGGTCTAAAAGATTTTTTTTGTACTACTTTGTTCTGTTTATAACCCAGCGACTTAGCAAAATGTAGGAGTCAGCGACCAGAAGTCAGAAAGGTTGTTTAATTCGAGTTACCAACTCCTATATTCTTTAGGCAGACCCTACTGCTTGTAAGCGGGAACCGAAATACTTCCCATCAGAGCATCTAGTAGCCTCAACATCTCTGACTTAGGAGTGAACCATTAGTCATAATTTTTGTTACAATACTTTGAAATATTTGAGGATTTAATTCATGCGTTATACCACTGAAGAGGGCGGCCGCTTAAACAATTTCGCGATCGAGCCGAAAATGTATCAGGCTGAGCCTCCAAGTGCAAATCAGAAAAAAGTTTATATCGTTCTAGGTCTGGCTGCTGCCGCATTGGTGAGCGGACTGATCGCGGTTGCCTACACCGTTTCCTAAGTCTTTAAGCATTGACTAAAAGCTGAGAGGGGCAAAAGCTTGTCCCTCTCAATTTTTATAAAATAGACAACGTAATGAGGCAATTCAAGACTACTTTTCTTTTTTTTAATCTTCTATAAAAAATAACTGATGCGCTGGAATGATTGCGCTAGCTACTGGCTGAATCGGAAGTTCCTTCAGTTTTTTACCTTTCTGCGATCGACCAGTTTTTGCCAATCTATTTATCCAGGAACCTAGACAGTTTTCCAACGCCACTACATTCGATCCAAATATAAGACGCAGGATTACACGAATTTTATTTCTTCTGAAAAAGTTTCACTCTGAAACCTATGCCAGGAACCGGACTTGAACCGGTGACACGAGGATTTTCAGTCCTCTGCTCTACCAACTGAGCTATCCCGGCGTACCAAAAATCATAGGCAACAAGCTTTGACCTTGGGCTTGGAGCGTTTAACTTTTGACGCTTAATCAAGTTAACAAACTTAGCGTCGCTTCGCAAGAGGCGATCGCGAACAAACGTCAAAATTATCACTCCTGAGATTTTCCTGCACAGGCAACGGTGTCATTGAGATAATCTGAACTAATCAGCCGATCTAGAATTTGTGGAAAACCCAACCCGAAAGAGAACGAGTTAAAAAAACAAATTCCATGAAATCACTGTAAAAGTTACCCATGAATGACCTCATCATCTAGCAATTCAGCTCAATAAACAGTTAAAAAGTTAATACTTCTTATCGCTCTACCTCAGCATTAGGGGAGGTAGAAAGCAAAACTCTTGCCCGACTCAGTCTCCTGTATTCTAAATTCCAAAATTCTCAGCTATGGGTACTGCTGTAACCAATCCAACGAATCTTGCCAAAGAAGCCTCAAACTCATGATGAATAGCGCCTTTCTTGCCCGACTGCATAGCCCTGATCGTCCCGTATTGGTTTTTGACGGGGCGATGGGAACCAACCTGCAAGTACAAAACCTCACCGCTGAAGACTTTGGAGGTGCAGAATACGAAGGCTGCAACGAATATTTGGTGTATACAAAACCAGAAGCAGTTGCCAAGGTCCATCGAGACTTTTTGGCAGCTGGAGCAGATGTAATTGAGACGGATACCTTTGGTGCGACGCCCTTCGTTCTGGCAGAATACAATCTGGCAGAACGAGCCTATGAGTTGAACAAAATAGCGGCAGTGCTGGCAAAACAAGTTGCAGCTGAGTTTTCGACTCCCGAAAAACCCCGTTTTGTTGCCGGATCAATGGGACCTGGCACTAAATTGCCCACCCTCGGAAATATTGACTACGACACTATGAAAGCTGCCTTTGCGCTTCAGGCAGAAGGGTTATTTGATGGTGGGGTTGATCTGTTTATTATAGAAACCTGTCAGGATGTGTTGCAGATCAAAGCAGCCCTGAATGGGATTGAGGAAGTCTTTGTCAGCAAGGGTGAACGTCGTCCGTTGATGGTGTCAGTCACCATGGAAGTGCAAGGCACGATGCTGGTTGGGACAGATATCGGTGCAGTATTGACGATTCTCGAACCTTACCCGATCGACATTCTGGGGTTGAATTGTGCCACCGGACCCGATCGCATGGCAGAGCACATTAAATATCTGACAGAATCTTCTCCTTTCGTCGTATCTTGCATTCCCAATGCAGGATTGCCTGAAAATATTGGCGGACATGCCCACTACAAGCTTACGCCGATGGAACTACGGATGGCGCTGCATCGCTTTGTTGAAGACTTGGGTGTGCAAGTAATCGGTGGCTGTTGCGGCACCCGACCCGACCATATTCAACAACTGGCAGAAATTTCGGCAACGCTTCAGCCTAAATACCGCCCGATTCGCCTACCACAATGGGAACTGGATGGACAAATAGACAAAACTAATCCTCGTCCTCTGCTCAACTTCGTCCCAGCCGCCGCCTCAATTTATTCGGCGCAGCCGTATGAGCAAGACAACTCATTTTTGATTGTAGGCGAACGGTTGAATGCCAGCGGTTCCAAAAAGGTACGGGAATTGCTCAATGTCGAAGACTGGGATGGGCTGGTTTCCATCGCCCGATCGCAGGTGAAAGAAGGTGCCCACGTTTTGGATGTCAACGTGGATTACGTCGGGCGAGATGGCATTAGCGATATGCGATCGCTCGTTTCTCGCCTCGTTACCAACGTTACCTTGCCCTTAATGCTGGACTCCACCGAATGGGAAAAGATGGAAGCCGGACTCAAGATGGCAGGCGGCAAGTGCATCCTCAACTCCACCAACTACGAAGATGGAGAACCCCGCTTCCTCAAAGTGCTGGAACTGGCAAAACAGTATGGGGCAGGGGTTGTGGTTGGGACGATCGATGAAGAGGGCATGGCACGCACTGCCGAGCGAAAGTTTCAGATTGCTCAACGAGCTTATCGCCAAGCTCTGGAATATGGCATTCCTGCCCATGAACTTTTCTTCGATACTCTGGCATTGCCCATTTCCACCGGGATTGAGGAAGACCGCGCCAACGGCAAAGCCACGATCGAATCCATCCGCATGATTCGAGAAAATTTGCCCGGTTGCCATATCCTGCTGGGCGTTTCCAACATTTCGTTTGGTCTCAGCCCAGCCACGCGCATTGTACTCAACTCGGTCTTTCTGCATGAGGCAACTCAAGTTGGGATGGACGGAGCGATCGTCAGCGCCGCCAAAATCCTACCCTTGTCCAAAATTGACCCCAAACATCAAGAAGTTTGCTTGCAACTGATCTACGATCAGCGCCGTTTTGATGGGAATGTCTGCATCTATGATCCCCTGACGGAACTGACCAAACTGTTTGAGGGCGTTTCTGCTAAAGACGCGCGTGCCAAGGATTCTCTTACCGATTTACCGATCGAGGAACGGCTCAAACGCCACATCATTGATGGCGAAAGAATCGGGCTAGAAGATGCTCTGGTTCAGGCGATGGAGACTTACAAACCACTGGACATCGTCAATACCTTCTTGCTGGATGGTATGAAAGTGGTAGGGGAACTATTCGGTTCTGGTCAGATGCAGTTGCCTTTTGTGCTGCAATCGGCTGAGACCATGAAAGCCGCAGTTGCCTATCTGGAACCCCACATGGAGAAGTCCGAATCAGGCAATAACGCCAAGGGTACCTTCATCATTGCTACGGTCAAAGGCGATGTGCACGATATTGGCAAAAATCTGGTCGATATCATTCTGTCGAACAACGGCTATCGCGTGATCAATCTGGGTATCAAGCAATCTGTAGATAACATCATTGAAGCTTACGAAAAGCATCAGGCAGACTGCATCGCTATGAGCGGTCTATTAGTTAAATCGACTGCCTTCATGAAAGAAAATTTGGCTGTCTTTAATGAAAAAGGGATCACCGTTCCCGTTATTTTGGGAGGGGCAGCTCTCACTCCTAAATTTGTCCATGAAGACTGTCAGAATACCTACAACGGCAAAGTTGTTTACGGCAAAGATGCCTTCTCTGACCTGCATTTTATGGACAAGCTAATGCCTGCCAAGGCTCAGGGACAGTGGGACGACCTAAAGGGATTTTTGAATGGGAGTCAGGAACTGGGCGCTAGGAGTCAGGAGGCACCGCTTCTGATTCCACCAGCGCAGCAGGAATTAGAAGCGTTGAAAGGAGTCAGAAGCCAGGAATTCACGAAGGTTGTTGCAGGTGTAGATCAGGCACCTGCGCAGACCAACCCCGAAAATACACAGCGTTCCGACGCTATTGCTGCTGACATTCCTCGTCCCGTGCCCCCGTTCTGGGGCACCCAGATCCTTAACTCAACCGATATTCCCTGGGAAGAACTTTTTTGGCATCTGGATCTGCAAGCCCTGATTGCGGGACAGTGGCAATTCCGCAAACCCCGTGAGCAATCGCGCGAAGACTACGAGATGTTTTTGGCAGAAAAAGTCTATCCAGTTTTGGCGGAATGGAAACAGCGGATTGTGGCAGAAAATCTGCTGCATCCCCAGGCAATCTACGGCTACTTCCCTTGTGCAGCAGAAGGAAATTCCCTGCACTTGTTTGATCCAGCAGCAGGCACCTGGCAGTCTACTACTTTGCCAGAACCCGTTGCGACTTTCCAGTTTCCCCGTCAAAAATCTCTCCGTCGCTTCTGCATTGCCGACTTCTATTTACCACAAGAAATAGCCACCCAAAATCTAAGATCCAACATCCAACATCCCCTGGATGTGTTCCCGATGCAGGCAGTGACGATGGGCGAAGTTGCCACGGCGTACGCCAAAACGCTGTTTGAGTCCAATCAGTACACCGATTATCTTTACTTCCATGGGTTAGCAGTGCAACTGGCGGAGGCGCTGGCAGAGTGGTTGCACGCCCGGATTCGACGAGAACTGGGCTTTGGCAGCGAAGAGCCAGACAACATCCGGGATATGTTGGCGCAGCATTATCACGGCTCTCGTTATAGTTTTGGCTATCCTGCTTGTCCCAATATGCAAGATCAGAACACGCTGTTGAATTTGCTGGAGACTCAACGCATCAACCTGTATATGGATGAAAGTGAGCAGCTTTACCCGGAACAATCGACCACCGCGATCGTCGCTCACCACCCAGCTGCCAAGTACTTCAGCGCTTAATTCAAACCAGGGGATATCAACGAAGGCATCCCCTGGTTCTAGATTTTGTTTTAGACTTCCTCACCCAACTGTCTCAGTCGATCGGCTAACTGTTCCGCCCGTTGGTGTTGTGCTTCTGCCTCGCTGAGATAGCGCTTGCCGCTGGCATCATACCAACTCAGCACTTCGCGCTCCAGCGGATCATCGTTCAACAGACAGCGCCCAATCCCCAACCCAATCTCTGGCATCCAAAATGGTTCCCCCATTTGAAGCACGTAGTTGCCCTTTCGTCATACTCTCCACCGGGAGTGTGCGAAACCACTTCCAGGGTCAAAATTGGGGGAGTATTGGCTTCTTCCCACAGCACATAACTTTTGCGCGACTTTCCCCCCTTGCGACGTTCCACGCCAAACTCAAGAAACCATCCGGCACGACGGGTACTTTGGGATGAGCCCCTGTGGTGTGATAGACTCCCATATCTGCTGCAAAGAACCAATTTTGTCGCTGTTTCCAAATGTATTCCAGGAGAAACGACAACACGTTGGGAATCAGGTTTTGGTCTTCGTTATCTACAGGAAAGTCGTCCGAATCGAGCAATTCGTCATTGGTGGGGAGTTGTTGCAGATCTGGCTGGAGCATGGTTCCACTCCAAATGTCCTAAATATATTTATTCTAGATGACTCACCGTCGCCCTTTTCTGATTGGTTTGTTCGGACTGTCGCTGTTTAGCTGTAGCGCTCCGGGTAAGGACATTGCTGATCAGACAACTGCTGAAGGAAAAACCATGAAGCTGGAAAGCCCTGCTTTTACGTCAGGAAGCTTGATTCCTCCCCAATTCACCTGCGATGGTCAAGATATGTCACCACCATTACGTTGGGAAGCTCCACCGCCCAATACACATAGCTTTGTCTTGATCTGCGATGATCCCGATGCGCCCTTCGGTATCTTCGTTCACTGGCTGGTCTACAATCTTCCACCTGATGTCCGTGAGTTAAGTCAGGCATTCCCCGTACAGCCGACTTTACCCAATGGAGCCAGCCAGGGCAAAAATGGCTTTGGCAAACTGGGCTATGGCGGTCCTTGTCCACCTAGGGGCACACATCGATATTTCTTCAGACTCTATGCGCTGGATACTCAGCTAAGTCTGAAGCCGGGAGTGGACAAAGCAACCCTAGAGAAGGCGATGCAGCAGCATGTGCTAGCGGTTGGTGAGTGGATGGGACGCTATACGCGACAGAAGTGATACCATTTTGGGTTTTGATTTTGCGTTAGGGAAAGGGTGCGATCGCCCTTTCTCATGTGCTTCAACGAGCTGAAGCCCAGGCAGCAGGAGTGGCGATCGCGTTTTGGCGCAACTTCGGCAAAATCTCATACGCCTCCTTCATAAACCAATCGAACTGTCCCTGTAAAAAGGTATCTGTAACCGGGATATCAGAAGCCATATCTTGCAGATGTTCCGGTGGGTTAAGGTGCGCCGTTTCCTTATGAGCACCCCGATGACGTTTATAGATGTATTCGGAAAGATGCTCGAAATAAGTGAGTGCGGGATTGCTCTGTCCGCCAGACTTAGCGGCTTTAGTCACACGGTTCACATATTTAAATAATTCGTATTCTCTGGCAGCCTGGATAAGATTGCCATTGGCTTGATGCACAATATGCTCAATCATTTCCAGATCGGAGAGCATTGCCTGGTAAGCCTCGTGCCCAACCACTTTGGCACCCCCAACGGTCATCCGGGCGGCACCAGGTCCAATGTAGGCTTCTTCAGTGTAGAAATTGGCTTCGATTTGTTTTTCGGAAATATGTTGTGCCAGTTGGGCACGTTCGGGACTGTCAGACGGAAGGCGATCGAGGGCAGCAACATCTTGATCGATCGCTGCCAACAATGCATTGCGCTGGGCAATACGGCTCGCCGGATCAGCTAAATTCTGGCTGAGTTGCCTCAGTTCCTGAGGGTTAATGCCCGTGCCACTTTGGGTAATCAGGGTTTCAATGCGGGCGATCGCGGCAGGATCATCCCCAGCATGGTGCAGCATTCTGGCAAAGTTAAATTTCTCAGTGAGTTCTGTCATACGGGTTTGAATGCCCGCCCGCCCAGCATCATCCAGTGTGGACATTACCGATTCGTATTGGGTGAGTCGGTTCACCTCTGTATAGAAGTTCATGCGGAACTGCTCACTCCAGTTCTGGCCATAGTGCTCTGCCATGAAAGCCTCTGCCTGAATGAGCTTTTGTCCTGCATCGGCTCCACTGACAATTAAATCTACATCGCTCACGGGTTCAGTACTGGCAGTGCCAGGAATTTTGGCACCAAAGTGCTGATCCAGTTGAACCAGAACCGTTTGGCGATAGGCAAACACGTTTTGGGCAATCTGCCTCATTTCCGGATCGGCGTGGCTGGTGAGGGATTCCATCAGGTTGCGCCAGTTGCCATGTTGCTGGAGCAAAGTTTGCAGTTCGGTAGGATTGCCCTGGAGCAGGGCTTGGCGCTTGTTGGGATCGGATAGACTTGCCAGAACCTGAGGAGGGTGATTGGCAGGGGTTGCTAGACCGCTTGGTGAACCCAGATCGGAGGTAGAGGCAGGAGCACCCAGATCGCTGACGTCGATCGGCGCATCATCGGCAATCTCTGGAAGCGCAGGTTGATAATTGGCAAGTTGCTCAAGGCGTGAGGCAAGTGCATCCAGGAGCGGTCGCCGTGGATCGTCTTTTGGCAGTTTCGCCAGCAGATCGCGAATCTCGCTGTGAGAAGTCACATCGTCGCCATGGACACCGAAGATCGTTCGTTGCAGCTCAATGATGTTTTTAATCGGTCCTTGGGTTGCGCGCTCAACCTGACCATTTTTCACAATTTCGGTCAAAACCGCACCTTTGCCGGATAGGAGTGCCGCAGTCGCCGATTCTACATTATTCGCGTCGGCACCTAGCGCCATCGCATACTCGCGGGCACTTCTGGCATCCAGCAGCACCATTCCATGTTCGAGTAGAACTTTTGCGGTTGCGTTGCCCAGCAATTTACCGCCCGTCGCTTTGCCGTCGGCATCCACCCCAAACTGGGCGAAGGTCGGATCAATCAGAATGCGTGAGCCATCGGGAAGTGCAACGATCGTGAAACCGTGTTGCTCTGCAATTCCCAGATCCATGACTTGAAACCGTTCCAACTTCACAGCGTGGGGAGAATTGCCCAGTAGCGTAATGATGGAATCGGCTGTAAGGTCGCGACCGACACCACAACAACCCTTCAGTTTCTCCCCGGATAATTTGGACCCTTCGCCTTGGATTTCTTTCTCAGTCGATCGCTTGGCGCGGTACTCGGCAACGGCACGTTCCGCTAGCGCTTCGATCGCCATTCGCTGGTTTTGGGGAGTCGCATTTGGATTGGCAAGGATCTGACGGGCAAGATTGACCTCTTGATTAGAGCGTTCCAGGGCTGCCCCGGCTTCTGGCAGCGGTGGTAAATCCTTGCCCTCGATCAAGCTAATAATCTTTTGGTTGAGACCTGCTAGGTTCTCGTGGTCGGGAGTGCTCAGCGTAGGTGTCGCAGAAGCGGATGCCCGATCGGGCGAGAAACCAAAACGATTTTGGTACCATTGCTGGTATTGCTCAGCCGAGGTGAAGGAGACACGCCCCCGTCCGCCCCGCTCGGCAGGGTCAGGGTAATCGACCGTCCAGAGACCCTCTTGGGTGCGGACAACCCAGGTGCGATCGGGTCCTTGTGAAGTCATGATATCGATCGCGTGCCAACGACTATCTCCACCCCCTGGAGCATTGCCTTCAATTGCTGAGAGATCCCCGCCCCTGCCACTGGGTAACTGGTTATGCTCTGGGGTTTGGTTGTCCACACCCACGGGATGGTTGTGGCGAGCGACAGAACTCTCTTGCACGTCCCAGCCTTTCTCCTGCATGGCTTGGCGGGTACCGACCGAGGAAAGATCGCCCTGGACGATCGCCCACTCATCGGTTTTGTGGTTGTAAATCAGCGCAACTTCGCGGTGGGGATCGGCGGCGATCAATTGTTTGTAGAGCTTGTAAGCGGATGGGATATCGTGCGGATTGGCAGCCTGGATCACCGAGCCAGCAGGCGGTCCACTGCCCATCGTTCCAGCGTGTGACGATTCACCCTTTGGTGTGTGGAGAGCAGGGGCAGTTTCCGACTCCGGCGATCGCACTTTGGCGGACGCATCTTCGCTCACAGCGGGTGCCTTGGTGGGTGCTCCACCTTCGGGAGCCGATGGCATCTCGGCAGCCGTTTTGCTGTCGCGGGACGCTCCAGCAGGAGCAGTGGGAACTGAGTTGCTGGTTTCCCTTTGCTCTGCTGGAACGGTCTCGGTCGTTGATGGGACAGACTCCCCACTACCCGGTACAGGAACGGGGGCATGGGGGGCAAGTCCCGAGATCGAGCCGACTCCCTTGGTAATTACGTCTGATCCCTTGCCCATCATATGGGTCTTGACAATGTTCTGGAGACTCAGGTCGCCTTCCGTTCCCTGTGCCCAGGCTCCGCCCTCGATATTCCCAATCCCTTTAGCAAAAGCAACGATCTCAGCCGAACACTTTGAACCGAGGCGTTGAGCAAGTCCCTTTGCGACCGGTCCAAGCATCTTCTCGACTGCGGACGAGCCAATGTGTCCGCCCAGACCTCCCAGCAAGTCAGCCTTCAGCATACCCAACGAATAATCGGAACCATAAACCATCAGGTTGCCACCCACACTGGTGACTGCATTGACGCTCACAGTTTCTACAAAGGAGAGCATGCGGGCTGCCATCACCCCCCGCGCCGCCATCGCCCCCTTGAACAAGGCACCCGCAGCAGGGGTAAGCAGCGCCGTCAATGCCGCCTGAATGGCAAAGGCGGCGATCGCCTGGAAAGTTTCTCGCAATTCAGCGGTCGCCTTTTCGTAAGCAGCCCGATCGCCGCGAATGGTGTGGCGTGCCAGACGCATCTGTCGGAGAATTTCTTTTGCACCCCCTGACTTAGCCATCTCTGGGCGCAACATCTGGTAGGTAAACGGCAGACAACCCACCAAATCGATATAGCTTGACTTTAGCCGCCGGATCTCCTTAATCGTTTCGTTCAAAAGGGTACGCTGCTCATTTCCCCAGGTATCGCGCCACCATCCCGTTGCACCACGATTTTCGATCGTGTAGTTGTATTCGCGCTCTGCTCGCGCTGCGATGTAGAACATTTCCTCAACCCCGCCCTCTTTATCTGGGCGCTGCATATAGTCTTCCAGATTTAAGCGAGAAGTACCCTGGGCTTTGCCTTGAGCTTTGATCAACTCCTCAAAGCTAATACTGGATAGCAGTCCATTTTCTAAAGAAGGCATTTCTTCTCCTGCCCTCGTGGGTGCTTGACCAAACAGGTCATAGTCGAGCGATCTCCCCAACGTGCGGAACATATACTGCGTCTTCAGGAGTTTGATCTCGGCAGCAGTCTTATTTCGCAGAACCCGCTCAACCGATTCCGTGTCTTTGCGATCGCCACTCAGTGCCAGCACCAACTCTTCCACATCGGGCAAGCGTCCTGCCCCTTCCCGCAATGCCTTATTCAGATTCTCGTCGCCCTCATTGCCCGTCTCATTGACAATCTCGTCAAAGGTGTCGTCCCCTTTGGGAACCAGGGTGTTGTATTCAGTACGTAGCCGAGCAAAATATTCCCGGGCAAGACTTTCAGCATCGCCCGGTGGTTGCATTCGCATTGCCCGCTTCTCAGCTTCTGCCCGCAACCCCCGCATCGCCATCGCAAGTTTCTTGGCGCTGAGTTCATCGGCTTCTTTGGCTTTCCGCAATTGGGCAGCAACCTTCGCGACGGGGTCATCTGCTGCTGTTGCCTGAATGACAGCAGCACTCGGTCCTTTCACTTGCTCAGCCAACGCCTTGGCATCACCAAACACAGCCCCCACCTGTGACTGCACGTTCTCGCCCTTAGCCTCGGCTTCTGCCGCGACTTGCTCTCCCAGTTGCCCGATTTCTTCAACAATCTGCTTGCGTTCTTTGCGGAGTTGCTGGATCTGCCATTGCTTTTGCCAGCCTTGCCCACCCGCAGCCAGAAGCACACCTTCGATCGACACCTTTTCCAGCTTCGCAATTTCTTCGTCAATCGTGGCAAGCCGCCCCTTCAAAGCATTCACGTTTAGGGCATCAGCACCAGATACATTGCCCTCTAGCAGCATATAGGCTCGCATTCCATTGATAGGATTGGCAAGTGCCAGCCATGCCAGTTGACCCTTCAGAGGTTTGCCGGTTAAGCGAGTGTAGGCAGCACTCAACGCAGCATTTGCCATCGCCACATTGGCGTTCCCCTGCCGCAACATCCCCAGGATGCGATCGACATGGGTTTTGTTCAGCTCACCTTGAAATAGTTGCTGTAGTTCCGCTGCCTGCGCGCTTGCGACATGAGTTGTTGCGGCTTCTTTTTCTTCGTCTGAGGCATTGCGCTCTGCGCGGGTGCCTGCCAGGAGCGCCCGAATCTGAGCACGCTGGTTTTCGTTCAGGTTACTCTCGACACCCGATTCGCCTTTACCAAAGAGATCCTCCTTTAGGGATCGCTTCTCATGCTCGAAGTAGGCATCCTGAACCGCTTGAGATTCCGCAACACTCAGATTGCTCAGAACACTGACAACAGTGGCAAAATCGACTTTGCGCTTCAAGATGGGTTGACGATATCCCCACACTCCCACTGACGGAACCCCCGAATCCTGAGCATCTGCCCATCCTGCAACGTAGGCATCTGACTGGTCGATCGCCAGGATCAGCTTGTGGAGAATATCCTTAGGGTTGAACTGGGTCTGAGCAACTACATCCGCAGGTGCTGATGTTGAGCCGCCCTCAGGAAAGCGCTGGATGATAGCTGCAATGGGCTTCCGCACGGGCACATGAGAGAACAGATCCCTATGGGAAAAATCTGCAACGGCTCCTTGGGATTGCTTAACGGCTTGATCTGGCTCAGCTTGAGAATCTTGCCAGGGACGTTGCTGAATCCTGACAGACAAATGAGAAGCCTGAGATCGCCTGGATCGAAGGGAGGCGCGTTTTTTCATCGCAGTTCTCTAAAAATAGCTAAATTGCAAAACTATCCCAGCGATGTGTGTGATCAATTACAACGGTGGTCAAGAAGTGATTGAAAAGCCCTCAGGCTCTTAATCGAACCGCTGTTCCGGTTGCCGTGATTAGCAGCAAAACTCCGGTTTCATCCAATTTAATCGTGCCTGTATTCACCGTAATGCCAATTACCGCATTGCTTCCCAGACTTGCGGCACGACGCTCTAGCTCCCCGATCGCATCTTGTTGTCCCCGTTCAAATACGCGCTCGTAGCTTGCCGTTCTCCCCCCAATAATGTCCCGAATTCCGGCAAAAAAGTCTCGTAGAGCATTACTGCCATAAACGACCTCTGCCGTCACAATGCCTAGATAAGCATCGATTTCATAGCCCTGAATAAAATCCGTGGTTGATAGAATCATAGACTCGCCCAGTTAGCAATTCATTACACCCGTCTACTTAGCTACAATGGAGGCTTGCTTTTGACGGAAAATTTACATTAGTTTATTGTTTTGAGGATGACCCACCTGTTCCATTCCATGATCCCCAGTTTGTTTTTCCGTTACTGATCCCTAAAAAACTTGCAGAAAGATGACTGTATCCCAGCAAATTCCTTCCCTTTCCAATTGGCGATTGACGTCATTTAGTACAGATCTTATCGGACTGACAACCAGGCTTCCGATTTCTGTTTGCCGTATATCCCTCAGTGCCAGCTTGTTGCTCTTCGTTGCGTTTCCAATCGCCCCTCAGCGGGTGCAAGCCCAAACTGCACCTGCCCCTGTGAGCCAAAAGCAATCTGCGGATTTGGATGAGCTATTGCGGGAAGGTCGAAAGCTGGTAGGTAGTGGTGACATGGCAGGTGCGTTGGCAATTTACCAGCGGGCAGCAGAGCTAGACAGCAAAAATGCCCGTATTTTTTCAGGAATTGGTTATATTCAGGCACAACAAAAGAATTTTCGGGAAGCGGCTGAAGCTTACCAAAAGGCGGTCGGCTTGGAACCCAATAATGGGGATTTTCAGTATGCTTTGGGATTCAGTTTGGCTCAGTTAGGGGAAAATGATGCGGCGATTTCGGCGTATCAGCGCGCCACCCAGATTGATCGCAAAAATATGAACGCCTATTTTGCGTTGGGTGCTGTGCTTTCTCGCCAAGAAAAATATGATGACGCGATCGCGATCTACCAACAGGTTGTAACCCTTGATCCCAAAAATGCCAAAGCTCGAGAACTCTTGGGAATTATGTTTTTGCAAAAAAAACAATTCCCAGAAGCACTGAAAGTACTGCAACAGGCAATTAGCCTATCTCCCAACCGCAGTAGCACTTATGTAAGTTTAGGGGTTGCCTGGATTCATCAGGGTAATATTCAAGCGGGACTCCATTCTTTTGAGCAGGCAGCCAAGCTCGATCCCCGCAATCCAAAGCTACATCTGCAAATTGGCAAAATTCTGCAAATTGCCGAAGATTCCCAAGATGCGCTAGTAGCTTATCGACAAGCTCTCTCACTCGATCCCAAATTGGTGGAAGCGCGCGTGGCGATCGCCGATATTCAATTCGCTCAAAAAGACTATCTGAATGCCATTGTTGCCTATCGGCAATTGGTCGAGTTAGCGCCTCAAGATCCAGATATCTACTATAAACTTGGGCTTGCCCTGCAAGGTCGGGGACGCAGTGATGAAGCAATCTCAGCCTGGGAACAAGCTCGTGATCTTTATCGCCGACAGGGAAAAACCAAAGAAGCGAAAAAGGTCGAGGCAGCTCTTCATGAGCTACAGTAACCGCAAAGAAGTGCCATGATTAAATTGGATGAGGAATGGGGGTTGAGTTTGAGACCAGTGTCGTTTTTAGTTCATCCTTCCCAACGATCGCAACCGAGTTCAGAGCAAAACACATGAAGATCCTATCCTCCTGGGGATTCACCTCAGATGGCTGGCGTGGTCAAAAAGGTGAATATTGGGTGCTGATACAGGTGCTTCTCATCATCGGATTCTTTGGGTTGCCAAGCTATCGTCCAGCAGGATTTAACATCGCAGCACCCACCTTGTATGGGGTTTGGGGAATTGCCGGAATTGGCGGACTGAGCGGTATCGCTTTGTTACTGAGGGGTTTGCAAGATTTGGGACACAATCTCACTACCCTACCCTACCCCAAGGAAGACGGGCAGTTGGTTAGCTCAGGCAGCTATCGCATTGTTCGACATCCACTTTACAGTGGGCTGATTTTTGTGACGCTCAGTTGGGCAATCTACCAATTAAGTTTGTCTCATCTTCTGGGTGTTGGAATTATTTTTGTTTTCTTAAATGCAAAATCAACGCGTGAAGAATCCTGGTTAACCCAAAAGTATGCGGAATATACAGAGTATCAACAAAACACAAAAAAACTAATTCCTGGGTTGTATTAGCAAAAGTGCATGGGGCTGTGAAAGGGGTTGAAGCATTTCTAGCAAGAGACTGTTCTCAAGCAGGAAACCTTAAAAAAAGCTAATTTCACAGACTGGCAAATTGAGAAGGAAAGTATTATTCAGCCTGTGATGCAGGATAATAATCCCTATTCGCAGAAACTCAGCGGGATGCATCGTAACCGTGACTTTTATTCTTCCTTGGCGATAGGTTAGACCCAAATTTTTATGTTGTGCGGTATATCCAGTGAGTAAGTCTAAATTTTTACAAGACGCTTGCAATGCGTGCTTAGTAGCATCGGCTCCAGAAAATCCCACTCTAGTTGAAGATCACCGGGTAAGTTTGGCGATGCTCTTCCTGAAGGGCGACGTTTGCCTTAGAAAAAGTCTACAGGTCTAGAAAATTGGGAGTGGTTCTGGGCTAGGGAGAGATTTATGAGCACGATTATGGTTGTGGACGATAGTACGATGGCACGGGAGATGATCTCGATCCAGCTCAAGCGGAGTGGCTTTAGCGTGGTTGAGGCAGCGGATGGGGCTGAGGCTGTCGAGAAAATTAAGGCGAAGATGCCTGACCTGGTCATTACCGATATTGTGATGCCTAAAATGAATGGCTATGAGCTTTGCCGTTGGATCAAGAATGATTCTAAGGTCAAAGATGTGCCAGTAATTATGTGTACGACCAAGAGTGAAGAATTCGATCGCTACTGGGGGATGAAACAAGGAGCTGATGCCTATATTACCAAGCCTTACCATCCACCTGAATTAATTGATGCAGTGAAGCAGCTATTGCAATAATCCATGAATCCCACGATCGTCTGGTTCCGGCAAGACCTGCGCATTTTGACTATGCGCCCCTGCATCGGGAACTCTTAATTTGGGACGAGTCAGCCACAGTTCGGTGAATGAGCCGATGGGTCTGAGTATGGCTCATGCAAATGAAAACGGCTGTAAGATTGGGTTGAGTCCGTGTAGATTGCTTGCTGTAGGGTAACCCCACAGTCCCAAGCGTTACAACGATCGGCTGATTGGGTTTGAAGCCCTGGTGCGTTGGCGGCACCCCACGCGAGGGTTTGTTTCGCCAGTTGAGTTTGTGCCGATCGCCGAAGAAACGGGATTAATTGTCCCGCTGGACCAATGGGTGTTGCAATCTGCCTGTGAGCAATTGGCAAACTGGAAGAAACAGTTTCTCAGTGATGTGCCGCTGAAAATCAGTGTGAACCTCTCGGCGCAAATTTTGCGGAAAAACGGATTTGATGGAAGCGATCGATCAAGTTTTGGAGCAAGCAGGACTAACGGGAGATTGCCTAACCTTAGAAATTACCGAAAGCATGTTGGTGGAAGACATCAATAAAACGATTGAGTTGCTCAACCAACTCAAAGCCAGAAAGGTTCAAATCAGTATTGATGATTTTGGTACAGGCTATTCGTCCCTCAATTATCTGCATCGCTTGCCTGCGGATTTTCTCAAGATCGATCGCTCTTTTGTGGGGCAAATGCAACCGGATAACCGCAATTACCAAGTCGTCAACACCATTATTGCCTTGAGTAACCAATTGGGTTTGGCAACAGTAGCGGAGGGGATTGAGACTCAGCAACAACAACAATGGTTACAACAGTTGGATTGTGAGTTGGGTCAAGGTTATCTATTTTCTAAACCTTTGGCTGCGAATGAAATTGAAGCACGTTTTTTCAAAGGACTAAGATACGCGATCGTTGACTCAAATTGTTGCACAAAGCGAGATCCCCGAAATCTTTAGAAATTCCAGGATCTGAATTTCTAAATGACCCAATTTGATAGAGAATAACAACATGGTACTTATAATCCGATCGATCTCAAATAAATGCGGAAAGTAGGATATCTGAAGCGAAAGATACGTTGCATAGAGCGAGGTTGTCTAAAAGATCGAGTAAACCAATAACGATATATCCTCCTAAATTCTGGATAAGGAAGAACATCTCGATATTGTCTCCTCCAAACTTGTCTTACCCTTAAATGTCTTCGGGGTGGACGACCTCGCCGAACTGGAACAACAACGTTAGGATGATTAGTCTCAGCTTCAGCTTCCATGGGTTCGCTTGTTGGAAGTTGAGTCTCATTCTCATCCGTTACATTTTGACTTGTATCAACGATTTCCGCTTTTGTCTCCTCAGTGTCAGCACTTTTCCAATCTTCTTGCGCTTTAGCCCATTGAGAAACGGTTTCTTTGGATACACCCCATGCCGTACTAAATTCATCGAGATACTGAGGTAATCGCTTCAAGCCTTCTGCCTTATTTTTGCCAGGGTTGAAGGATAGCGGAAATAATTTCTTAATTTTTTCTAGCCGTAGCTCTTGATTAGTAGTTTGATCTATTTCTTGAGCCAATTTGTTAGCTTCTCCACCAGCATCATTGTCTTTTTCCGTATCATTGATAGCAATATTTTTCAGATCATTATAAAATCCCACTAAATACTTATGAATTTGATCTTTTATTGCTGTATCTGCTCCATCTTGAAAGTCATATTTCTTTAAAAAATTAGCTTTTCCTAGTTGCTTAGCATCTTCTATAAATGCTCTTAATCTTGTACTCCACTCTATAATATGTCCCCTAGATTCCCCCTCTCCTGGTTTGATTTTTTTCGTTACTTGTGCACCCCAACCGCGTGGCCTTCCTTTTGCAGTTAACCCAGTAATGGTGTTACCACTACTCTGGAAGGTTACTTCTAGGTTTCTCTGAATTAGATTAGTTGGTGAAAGAGACCGAATTAAACAATCGCTGTTTGATACATTTTCTTGCTGTACATGACTATTTTGCTGTACAGCACTGGATGCTTCACGAGCAGGCAAATTTTGCTCACTTTGTCCTTCATCTCTTGCCAGCTTCGCCTGAATCGGACTTCGCTGAGGGGCGTGGCTAAACAAATCCACATGGGAAAAATCGGCGGTGGCGCAATGGGATGGGTCGTAGAGCGGATCATGGAAGGGGCGGGGTTGGATCTTGGCAGCGAAACGATCGCCTGACGCTTGGGGGTGGCGTTGGGGTTGAGCATGCGATGTCATACAACCTCGATATCGGTTGAAGTGTCCTAATTTAGCTTGATGAGCGCACCCTGAATTTGCACCATTGCCGCACCCTGGATATCGATCTTTGGAGCCTGCAATTTAATTCCAGTGGCGCTGACTTCAATTATACTTGCACCAACGCTTAATGTAATTTTTTGAGTGCCTGTTAAAGAAATTTCACCTGCTTTCAAGCTAATTTTGCGAGAAGCGCCTGTACCGCCTGCTTTGGTCTCCACATCTCCAGTAGAGGTCATGCTAACGGTTTTGCTGGCATCGTCAAATCGCAGTTTGTGTCCATCAATCGTTTTTACTTCCACAAACTTGTCACTATCGTTCGCGTGAATCTGGCTGCCTGCGATCGTCGTGATATAGATGCCTTTTTTGCTACTGCCTTTGTCTTCTTCTACAAACTGCATCTGGTGCCCTGTCCGGGTTTTGAACGTGCGAACCCTAACTTTGCTACTGGTCACTGAATCCCCTACTTTTTCGGGGGGGCTGTTGTTGCCGTTCCACAGTCCGCCAATCACATAAGGACGGTGAATATCGCCATGTTCAAAGCCAACCAGCACCTCGTCATCAATTTCGGGTAGACAATCGAAACCCCGATCTTTGCCTGCCCCGATCGTCACCACTCTTGCCCAATGACTTTCATGTTCCTCCGTCAGCGTGGGAAACTTGACCCGAACTCGTCCCATGTTTTCTGGGTCTGAGTTGTTGGTAACTTTGCCAATGAGCAGCGTTTGCCCGGGATTCAGACGATTGGGAGGCGAAAGCAATGAGAACAAATCGCCACCGCGCAAACCTCGCACACTAAATGCAGTTGTATAGATTCGTTCGCTAAAAATGTGGTGGGTTTCGGTGATGTAGTATTTGCCGCTGTATTTGCCCATGCCTTTGAGGGTGACCACTCGTCCTGGACGAATTGCAGGATGCCCTTGTGCTCGTGCGTCGGCGTGGACAAATTCATCAGACAACTCATTGAACAACGCCTGAGCCATTTTGTCGGCTTCTTGTTGGTTATAAATGGGTTGATCTACCACAATCAGTTTCGGAGAAGTGGGCTTGCCTTGAAAGACAGAACTCGTCTTTTGCCCTTTGCCATACTGGGTTTCAGTGAGGATGATGCTTCTACTACAAGTTGCGACGATCGCTTTTTGTTGTTTATAGTCCCAACCGCGTACTTCCACCTCATTCACTTGTTCCGCACTGGTCACCCGTACCTGAAAACTGGTCAATTCCTTTAGCCAAGTCAGTTCTAGTGCTTCGTCTTGCTTGGGTTTGCGAAAATGGAGTTTAGCATCCTGGACAAAAAGTTCAAAACCATTGCGGGCAGCTCGTTCCCGCAAGAATTCCATATTCGTCTGATTTTCTTGAAAAATGTAATCGTGGGGATTGCCGCTCTGGTCGAGTGTACCCGTTGAGATACCGACTTCTCGAACGATGGTACTGACAATGTCTGTATCGGTCATGTTTTGGAACGATCGATTGTGGCTCCCTCGATGCAAGCGATGAGAAGAATCATAGCCCCGAATAATCATCGGAGCTTGCGATCCCGATGTGAAGTGGGTTTCGATCGCGGTGATTTCTCCGGATAAGAGCCATTTTTTTTCTTGCTCATCAAATTCGTTCGCTTCGGTTGCACTATTGGTAAAACCAATCCGAATCGATTTACCGATCTCAAATAAAGCGGCGTGTTCCCATTCCTCATTACGACCACCCGGACTCAAGGTGGGTTTATTGGTCTGCCCTGGAAATGCCGCGTTTTTGACAACGATCGTAAACATGCTGGGTAAATGCAAACTCTCTTCGATCGAGATTTGCAAAACATCCTCCAGCAACTTTTCGGTGGCAGGTTGCCCATCAATTTCTAAATGGGGTTCAGAAGCATAAGTAAATTGCGGCATTCCTTTCTTCCCAATGGATCAGTGAGTAGATTTGAGATCAATAACGAGGTTTGCGATCGCTGTGGGAGTGACGATCGCGACTAATTGAGCAAGGGTCTCCCCTGGCTGGTGCGCTGTCCTTGGCTGACATTGGGGGTGCCCTGTCCAGGCTTGGGAGTGCTGTCATCGACTTGCTCCAGGGTCAGATCGACAACAGCCCGGACAGGCGTCCCATCAGGTAAGAACATGGTCAACCGGAAATTACAGCTTTTAATGAAACATCGCAGATAGACGTTGGCACCCCAGCTAAACAGATAGATTGGGGGACGTTTTGCCGACGCTTTGCCTTCTTTCACATAAGCAACAGCATCTGTAAAAGGCTTGAGAGGTTCCAGGACGTTCTGTTGTCCTTTGCTATTTTCATAAGTGTCGAGAATGATGTTACTAATGGTGAGTTGGTAAGGATTGGGATGTTTGAAGCTGGTTTTATTTTGTCCTGATTTAGTTCGCGAGCCTTGCGATTGCTCAATGTTGACACTTCGACTAAACTTTAGCTCGTTCGGATTGAACATGAACTCAATCTTTGTGGCTTCGTTGTCTACAGGAATCAGTTTTACCTTTTCTAATGTCATAGTCGGTCACCTCCTAAAAGACTACAGCAATCGCCCTGAGTAGATTGGACCACTGCGCTCACGCTCTAGCGCAAGACGTTGTCTTACCATGCGATAGACCTCCTGGGCAAGCCGTTCAAATTGTTCTGGAGTGGCTTTAGGTTGGGAGGCTGTAGCGTCGGCGCTGTGCTCGGATGGGGCAGTGGTGTTTGGCTGCGTGGTTGCCGCAGATGTTTCGGGAAAAGTTTGGATGATGTTTGGAGGGGCAGATTGAGGGGAGTATAGGTTGAGATCGCTGTAGCCGTCCATGGTTGAGTCTTCAGTTGATCGCAGTTCCGGCTCACTCAGCCAAGGTGACTCAGAATCATTGGTTCGTGGAGGCGCCGGATCAACGGCTGAGCGCGACTCGGCATAGGCAGTGGGTTGGGATTCAGAACGAGAACTTACGGATGATTCAAACAACTCGGCAATACTCGACCATTCCGATGGCGCAGAAGCCCTCTCAGAGGTTGCTCTGTCAGATTGTTGTGTGTCAGGTTTTTGTGGCTTTCTCGCAATCGGTGGATCAGGAAATGGCTGTTTAGGAAGGAGTTGTTCAGAAAGGGGAGGTTCAGAAGTCGATCGCTCAGAGACAGATAGTTCAGAAACAGGCGATTCAGAATTAGAAAATCGAGACAGAAGGTTTTGCTGGTTGAGAGGAGTGGTTGCCGCAGACGATTGATTGGGAAAGGGTCGATTTTGGGAAGGGACGATCGTGGAAGACAGGGGTTGCATCTGCACTAGAGGTTCCCAAACCGACAACCGCTGGAGGGTGGTGGGCAATTCTGGCAACTCGCTTGGCTGACGGTTCACGCTTTCTGCGATCGTCTCATGATCGCTTTCGGTCGGTTGCAGCCCATCATCTGTTCCCATGCGGCGCTGGATTGCAGGCTGTTCAGTCCGTGCAATAGACGGTTGAGCACTCACTTCGTCGCTTGAAAGCGAAGCCGCATTGTCTATTGCATTGGGTGGTGTTGGGGACTTGAGCAAGCGCTCAGTTTGGGTAGTTTGACTTAAGAAATCGGTTGGGGGGGATTGGGAAAAGGCGGTTGATGCAGATTCTTCTGAGGCGAAAGCTTTTTCCTCTGATGGTACAACTGGAGCTGCGATCGCAGATTCTGGTTGAATGACAGGTTCAGCTCGCTGAGTATCTGGAGAAGTCACAGTGTCAGCCGTATCAAGCGATAGCGAGGGCAAACTGGCGGTCGATTCAGGCGGAGGAACGATCGGCGTAGGCTGCAACGGTGTCGTTTCTTCTCGTCGCTGAAGCGTGGGTTGAACAGAGGATTCAGAATCAAGCGATAGCGAGGGCAAACGGGTAGCCGATTCAGGCGGAGGAACGATCGGCGCAGACTGCAACGGTGTTGTTTCTTCTCGTCGCTGAAGCGTGGGTTGAACAGAGGATTCAGAATCAAGCGATAGCGAGGGCAAACGGGTAGCCGATTCAGGCGGAGGAACGATCGGCGCAGACTGCAACGGTGTCGGTTCTTCTCGTCGCTGAAGCGTGGGCTGGACAGAGGATTCAGACTGAGTTGAGGATAATTCAGTCGGGGTTGGGTGTTCTAGTTCCGATGTAGAGAATGCCGACCGGGCTGGGGATAATTCAAGTGAGGCAGGTGAGGTTGGTTGCTCTCGTTCCGATGCAGGAAACGATTGAGAATCTGCTGCCAATGAATCTACGGGTGCAGTGGGGCTAACTTGGGATGCCAACGAATCTACAGGTGCAGTGAGACTAACTTGGGAGGAACTGTCTTCAGAAAGATCGGTCGAGGGCAGGCTGGCTTCGGGTAAGTTAGTTGTGGGCAGGGCAGATTCAGGTTGTGAAGTCTCTGCCGCTGAGAGTGCACGATTGATGAGAGAGGGCGATGAGTCAGACGGGCGATCTGCTTCGATCGGTGAAGCCAGTGGGTGCTCTGCGATTGAGGGATCGGAGGATACGATCGCGGCGTCCGATCGTTGATTTTCTAAAGTCTTAGCTTCAGCCGATGCAGTTTCAGCCGATATCGCTTCTGAACGCTGTACTGGAGATTCTGGAATATGGCTTTCTGAGGCGATTTCAGATAGGGATGGTGAAAGTGTAGAGGGTTCAGATGATGACACAAAGACCGTAGATATCTCAGGTGTTTCAGTATTCTCGAAATCATTCACGGAAGCGTCAATTTGCGTCTCTGAACTCAACGCGGCTTTCCGATTGATCAAGGATATATCTGAAATTACTGATTCTGTGTCAATCCTAGGTGTCTTTATGCTGGCTATATAGGAGGTTTCTTGTTGACCCAAGTTACCTGTTTCTGGAATTGCTTGTTTTGTACCTGTTGCTTCCGTAACATCGATATTGCTGGTTGCTGCAACATCACCTCTAGCTGGATCTAACGATGTCTGTGAGGAGCTTTGCCCTTTGGCTTGAAGAGTCGCAGGAGATGCCTCTGGATCGTTGCTTTGGGGATAGTTGATCGAGGTTGGTTGCCCATCCGTAGGCTCCATAACCGGATCAACGATCGTGGATGCAGATTGTATTGCGGATAGTGATATGTCTGATGTGGAACTATTCCCTGTAGACGGATCAATCTGATTCGACGATTCAGATGGTGCGATCGCTTCAGCCGTGGCAGACTCAACAACTTGCGATGTTTCTGCCGTGGAGGTATTCCCTGTAGACGAATTACTCTGAGAATTCGATGATTCAGATGGTGCGATCGCTTCAGCCTTAGAAGTTTCAGCAGCTTGCGATTGATTTTGATCTGCAGGGGGTTCCAGTGAGGGAATATGATTTTCCACCTGATCAGGCGTCGTAGTAAACGCAGGTGTGGCGAATGATGAGCCAGAAATCTCATTGAATGAAGCTTCTTCAAGAGAATCCACAGGTGCTGCTTGAATTCGGGCTTCAGAATTGCTATCGGAGAAACCTTCGGAGGGCTTTTCCAGACTTGCTTGAATCGTGGACGAGGATAAGGAGGTTGGATCGGAGATGGGTGCCGTTGCCGTTGAATCAGCAGAGATTGATGGCTTGGTGGCAGTCGTCGTATCTGGAGAAGTTGATGAAGCCTCGGAATTGGCGGCGATCGATGGATTGGCTGCAATCGTGGTATCTAGAGCAATTGATGAAGCTTTAGAATCGGCAGCGATCGATGGATTGGCTGCAATCGTAGTATCTGGAGCAAGCGATGACGTTGCTTCTGACGTTGTTTCTATCGATCCATCTGAGGCGATCGATGGGGTTGCCTCTGTAAATACATCTGCCCCAGGCAATTCGGTTGACCCAGGAGATCTCTCTAAAATCGCACCGTCCGATCCAACCAATCCATCCGCAGAGCGCGCAGGTTTTGCCCGAATTGTTGTGTCTGAGAGATTCGATGAGTCTGCTTTCGTAGCGATATCTGAAGCGATCGAGGTAGTTGAAATCGTTTGAGCGAAGTCTCCGGAATTCGTGGTCGATTGCGGCGGTAACCCCAGGTCTGAAGTCTCCGAGTGAGATGTTTCGTCTATAGTTCCCGTCTGTTCTGGGGGCGAAAGTTCAGGGTTAGGCTGTGCGATTGTCTCACCCACGTCCTCAGGCGCAGAAGACCTGAGCAACGAAGTCTCCTCTCGGCGTAAATCTGGGGGTGTGGCTTTGCGATCGAGAGCTACGGCTGGTGCACTGCCTGTGGAGATCGTGGGTTCGCCAAAAGAAGCTGCACTACTTTGAGTTGCTGATGTAGCATTGAGATCGGGGTTTACGGCTGATTCACTACCCGCGGCGATCGCGGGTTCGGCGAAAGCAGTCGCAATGCTTTCTGGTTCTGACTCGGATGGAAATAGTTCTGACTTCAGCTGAAGCTCTGGCGAACTGTCCGCCTCTAAGCCTAAGCCTTTCGGATCTAATCCTGTCGGGGAGAAACTTTCTCCAAGCGGTTCTACGGGTGTTTCTGCAATAACACTGGTGGGATCTTGGGGATCGGGGGAGACATTCTCTTGCAAAGATTCTGTGGGTGTTTCTGCAAGAGAATTCGGAAGGCTCTTAGCAACGGCATCTGATGAAACAGACTGGAATGGCGTTGAGGCAGACGCAGTCTGGGGGACTTCCGCTGAAGCTTGAAGAACTGAGGGGAATGGGATGGCTGAGATCGTCTCTGGGCGAGATCGATCGATTGGGGATGAGGATGAGGTCGCGCTTGATTGGGGTATTGATGCCCCGATCGGCGACTCAACCCCAGAAGGAGTAAGGTTCTCTATTGAGGGCTGGGTAGAAATCGCATTTGTTTGAGTGATTGAATCTAAATTGGTTGAATCTAAATTGGTTGAATCTAAATTGGTTGAATCTAAATTGGTTGAATCTAAATTGGTTGAATCTAAATTGGTTGGATCTGAATTGGTTGGATCTACACGGGCTAAATCTAGATTTGTTGAATCTACACGGGCTGAATCTATCCTGCGGGCGATCGTCTCGGCTCTGGAAGGTGTGGAGCTACCTGCGATCGGTGAGGAGAATGTGGTTGGTAGAAGCGTATTGGGTTGGGGCGCAGATTCGGGGCGATCGGGGCGAGAGGGAGGCTGCACTGACGGATTCACTGCGTCTGCAAAAGAAGTCTCTGCCACAAAAGGTTCTGTGAAAGAGGGTGCGGGGGAGGAGGGGTCTGCAAACTCTACAAAAGCTGATTCTGGATCAGCGCCCTCTATGCCAGCAGTTGTTTCTGCTGCAATCTCACGAGTGGGTGAAGCGGGTGAATGACTGTCTGTTGTTGCAGAGTCGATAGGACGGGTTTGTAGGTTAGGGCTAGATGGAGTGGATGTGGGCGATCGAGGCAATTCTGGTGCGTCGAAAAAAGGTGAGTCTTGAAAGGGCAGTTTCCAGTCCGCTTGCAGCGAGGCTTGTCCTGCCATAAAAATAGAGGGGTTTAAGACGGTGAGAGATCGTCCCCCTAAAGGCGTGAGGAATTTGGGTTGCAGCATCGACTGTCCCAGCGAAGTCGGGAGCAGCAATGGGCGCTGAATCCCCAGAGGTCGCTCTTCTGGCGGTAGCGAAAACGCAGCCGATGAATCAGTCAATTCAACCTCCCTTTTTTACTCTGCGAAGTAGCCCTGTGAACCGCGTCCTAGCCTATTCTGGTCGCCGGTTGCACCACCACTTTGTCCCTTGTGCACCACTTTCAGCCCTTCGTAAGAAAGCACCAACTCTTCCAGCGCAACCGTGTTGGAATCAGCTTTGAGAGAGGGCGTTTTCCAACCCACTGGTACTGCGCCCAACAGTTGCCAGACTTGCATCGTTTCGCCTGCCTGGTTGAACACCAAAATGTTGATATTGCGTCGCCGCAGTTCGGCTGCGGTGAGACTTTGTTGAATCCATTCCCAAAAAGCGGGATCATCGGTAATGCCCCGTTTTAGGGTGATGTCTCCAAACTTGGCATGTTTCAGAAAAATACGTTGCTGCTGATTGACGCCACCTTCTTGATACACTTCTTTTTCAATTTGCACATCCAATCCAGAACACTCACTAAAGGCAGCCGTCACTTGACTGCCCATCTCAACATAAAACCGATTTGTCGTGACGTAATTCAATACATTTAAGTCAGCCATTACCAGCGCCTCCCATAACCACGACTGCGTTCTCTTTGCCGTTCCAAATCCTGATGCAAGAGTTCTACGACCCGATCGCTCAGTTGTTGTAATGCCAATGGATCATCCAGCAATTGTGCTGCCAGTTGCGACAGCATTGCCATATCTTCCGATTGAGGCAGATCGAGAAAACGGGCGGGAGCGGCGTAGTCTGTAGAGGCGATCGCCATGGGCGGAACTAACCGATCGCTAGCAGCCTCCGAACCAAGAGGGGTCAGGCGAGTTGGGTGATCGGTATCACTCATGGCGATCCTCCGGCAAAGGACTTTCGTCCTTGGGAATGGTTGGGGTTGATGAGATTTGGCTATGGGAGCGACGAGCACGACTCAGCAAGTTTTGAATGCGGTTGGCTTTGTTGCCCCCTCCACGGATATTGAGCAGCGCCGTTTGCTGTGCCTGTTCGGCTTCTAGCTCTTCTCGCACTTTTGCCGTGACTTGTTCATATAGCGCTTTCATTTCGGGGGTCGCAAAGGTCTCAGGCTCCGATTCCATTTGCACCAAAGCAACGGCTTGTTCCTTTTGCCGCACCGCACGAGCACGTCTAACCAGATTCTCTAGATAATCTCCCTGGCGATCGCGTCCCATCAAACCACTTTGCAACTGTTCACGCATTTGCTCATAAATTGCCTGGGCATAGCCACTTCGGTTGGCGGTGTCGGCTAACCGCACTCCTAATGCTGCCACAATCACACCAGCCAAGGTGGGTATTAGGGGCAACCATAATCCCTGAGTCAAAAATAGCCCATAGCAAATGCCCCAGAGGACGGCGCTGGAGCCAATCAAAACAATGAGAAAGAAGCCCAAGCGCCGATTGTAGAGGGCAATTATGCCACTGCCCACCGTCCAACCCCAAATCCACAACCACTCTGCCCACTCCGCCCAACTCTGAATTAAGGGACGCTGTTCCAGCACTGCACTGAGAATTTGACTAACCGCATGGGCGTGAACAATTACTCCAGAAATGGTGCGCGATCCCCCTTGGGTCTCAACATAGGGAGTCGATAGCTCGTCTTTCGACACTTCTGAGGTGTAGCCAATAAGAACCACGCGATCGCGAATCGCTGCTGGCTTGACCCGATTCTTTAAAACATCCACGATCGAAAATTCTCGAAACGCTTTTTGCGCGCCCCGATAATTCAACATCATCTGATAGTCGTTGGCATCCGCATGAGCATAGCCGCCAAAACTGGGGCTGAGTCGCCGCAGAACCTGATTGTTTAACCGAATTTCATTGTTTGCGGTTTGATCTGGGCTAATTTTTGAGGCTGCCAGATACATGGTTGCCAGTTGAAAACTCATGGAAAGAATTTCATTGTCGGGTCTGGCATCATTACAGACATGTTTTTTGCGGAGAGGTTTTTGGGTTTTGGCAGGAATCGAGACTAACTTGACGCGCCGCACCGTTTTATCGACATCTGTCGGAAAATCGGCAAAGGCGGCAGCACCTTCAGGAGTTCCAGGAGCGGGAGGCGAACCCGGATGATTGTCTGTACTGAGTAGGCAGCCTGCAACAACCGTCGGGCTTTTTTCGATGACCTCTGCTAGTTGCTTGCGTCCGGTGAGCGGCCCCTGAGGCACATCTCGCGCAATATCTAACCCGATCGCACGGGGTTCATCGCTATCCAGTTTGGCGATCGCGTCTGCCAACGTACCATCATGAATAGGATATTGTTGCAATTGCTCAATATCATCATCACTAATTGTAATAATCACCACGCGATCGTCCAGCTTTTCAGGCGGACGCTGACGCATGAAAGCATCATACGCCGCCAGTTCCAAACCTTCAAATCCACCCCCAAACCGAATAGCGACGATCGGCAACACAAATACCAAGCTCGTCAATAGAACAGCTTTCAACAATGCGCTTAGGGGAGGAGGGTCAGGTTGTGCCATGGGGAATTTGGTATCTTAACGATTCATTAATCACTAATCTATATTCATAAATTGATGAATAAATTAATAAATGAATCATGTTGAAGTCGCTGCTTGAATTTCCTGAACCCAACGTCTGCGATCGCGATGCTCCAAATTCAAAATTTCCGCCAGAGACCAATGAAAGTGTAAGGCAATAAACGCTACCTCCTGGTGGAGCTGCTCCATCGGGTAGCTTATGACTCCCCCGACAGTACCAGATCGGTCTGAAACCGATTGCCGCACTGGGGGCATTGTGCCGATAGCTTGGCACTTCCCACCTGATTAATCCGGTTATACAATTCGCGCAAGTAGGCGAGATCTTGCGTAAATAGATTTTCCAGGTCTTCTGGAGAAACCGTTTCCAGCGTCCCCAATTGAGTAATCACTTGAGACAATAGCACCAGCATCAGATATTCGGGATATGCCTGAACATGGCGATGCTTGTGTGCCAACAATTCATCTCGTGCTGTTGCCAGTCGCATCACTCCCTGACGGTGCACCGTACCATTCGCATCGACCAAGCCACGGGGCAACAGGAAACTAAATTCAGTCAGTAATGGGTTCAATGGATTTGCAACCACCATGGTTATACCATTTTGGATGTTGGATTTGCGTTTTTGCGGGGAGAATCGGATACAGCGCTTGTCAGCTCAAGCCCTGGGTGCATAGCTAGAACGAACAACTAATATTTGACTCTTCAAAATTCAATCGCGATGGCATGGAATTGGCAATTTTGGGTTTAAATCATCGCAACTGAATCGGTCGCAGAGGGACTATTGGTTGAGTCAGAAAATTCCTCCAGTTCATTAATTTGCCGATAAAACTTTTGTAAATAGCTTAAGTCGCACGCAAAAAAGCCTTCTACAACCTGGGGCGAAATCTCTTCCAGAGCACCTAATTTGATGATGACCCGTGCCAGGATAATCACCGTCGCATAGGCAGGGTTAGACTTAACGCGTGGATCGCGGAGGGGGACAATTTCATCGATCGCAGTTGCCAATCGCATCACCCCCTTACGATGGACATTGCCCGATTCATCTAGATAACCTTTGGGCAAGGTAAATTCAAACTCAGTTTGTAGCACGTTGCCGTTTCCCCCTTATACCTGAATTTCCTTCCCGCTTATGGGATCGGCGCGTACAAACCCTTCCACCGCTAACTCCACTTCTTCCAACTCAAATTCCGAAGCCGCCGCTTTGACATCAGAGATTTTGTAACTGACGGGCCACGCTCGATAGAACCGGAACCGAGCCTGAATATCGTTCCCCTGACTATAGATGGTTAAATCCCCATCTCGGCGCTGCTCTCCCCATTTGCCTTCTTCTACTGCCTTAAACCATTTCCAAAAAGTATCGGAAACACACAATCCTTGTTTGAGAATGATGTTTTCACTTTTGCTGTTCCCAGGGAGTTTGGTACGCAAGATCCGACCCATGGTGGCATTTTTACGCCCCCACTTCTGGTGAGTCACTTCACAAACCGAAATCACTTCCTGCGATCGTTTAAACCCCTGACACTCCATAAAATAGGCATCAATAACATCCTGCGATCCTTCCAGGGTGAGTTCTAGGTAGTATTTAGAGTTGGTTAAAAGCTCATACTGCGGTACCGTCATGGACACCTCCCCAGCTCAGAGGCTGCAATATTCCCACCGATTACCGATATGCCTATCCTACTTCACCCGATGACAGGTCTCGAAAACAAATTCAACCTTTTCAGTAAAGAGTTCCGTTGCCCCAGGTTCCATCTTGGAGGTTTTGTAAGACTTGGGGAAAACACCGGTAAAGTTCCAGCGCGCCCCTTCTTCCCCTGCCTGATTAAACACTGTGAGCGACGCACTTTTGCGTGCCCCTTTATCGGTTGATCCCTTCCCTGCGAGAGGACCCCCGATCGAGTGAGAGGATCGATACCAATCATGCATTGACTGGTCTTCTACTGTCGCAACAAACTCTACCGTCATCACTCCACTGGTCACACCGCTAACCGTCGCCTGCATGAAACTTGCAGCTTCTTTGCGAACCCCAAAGGACTTCATATCTCCTGCTGCTTCCAGCTTGATCGAAAGTCCACTGACTTTTTTCGTAATCAACTCGGTAATGCCGTCAAACTCTAAATAGAACTTAGAGGTTGCTAGGATTTCTTCTTTTGCCATCACCAACTCCAATCAAACAACAAGAATTTTAGGCAAGAACCACAGAAATTGAAACTTTCAAATGAGAACCGAACCGATAGATGCACTGCATTGCCTACTTTGTAGGTAGGATGCTTATGCTCTAACCTTGTGGCGCAACTCGACGGATGTCTTCGCAGACAATTTCAAAGGTTTCAAAAGCAAGATCAGCCCCATCCGCAGCAAAGTCGGAGACTTTATAGCTCTTAATCCAAGCATTTTTGATGCTCCAACGCAGGATTTCTTTATCTCCGGGATCATAAGCCACGATCGCCCCACTCTTCCGGTTTTTTGCCCACTGCCCCTGCCCAGCAGCTCCAGAACCAGATGAATAACTGGTAGGCATTGTTGCTTGCATCCAGTTGTAAAATTCCATATCTCCTTCTCGGAGGTAAACTTCAATCGTGAAGTTAGGATTCTCTTCAAAACCAGCCGAAGTACTCTGGCGCAAGGTTTTGCCACCCTTTGTCGAAGCCAGGGCTTTTTCGTACCCTTTCACCTGCCCCTGAAAGGCGACTTCCTGCACACTTTTAATCAGTTTATCGGTCATGCCGTCAAATTCTACGTAGAACCGACTGGTTGTAATGGGTTTAACGGGAATGTCTGTCATAACTTAAACTCTTTGGCGATGGAGGTTGCAGCAATTGGGTGAGTAGGTGCGCAAGGCATTACGCACCTACATCGCATCTTCATTCCTTACTGATTGGGTGCCCACTGGCTAATCCGGAAGATGACAAATTCTGCCGGACGGACCGGAGAAACGCCAACTTCCACATACAGACGACCGAGCATCATCGTTTCGTGGGTGTTCAGTTCTCCATCACACTTGACGTAGAATGCATCCGTTGGGCTGGCACCAAAGAGCGCGCCATCTCGCCACAAGCGGGTCAAAAAGCCTTCAACGGTGCGGGTCACTCGTGCCCACAGATCTTGATCGTTGGGTTCAAACACTACCCATTGGGTGCCTAACTCGATCGACTTCTCGATATAGCTGATCAGGCGACGCACGCTGATATAGCGCCATTGAATGTTGTCGGGTTCGACCAGGGTTCTTGCACCCCAAACTTTATAACCGCGATTGTAGTTGGCAAAGTTGCGAATACAGTTGATCCCTAATGGGTTGAGCAACTCTTGCTCACGCATATTGGTTTCGTAGGCAAGCCCCAATACGCCACGCGGCGTTTCGTTCGCGGGTGCTTTGAACACACCACGGGACTCATCGGTACGACACCAGATCCCCATCATGTGACCACTGGGTGGGATCATGATGGGACGATTGTTGTTGCGGGGGTTGGCAACTTTAATCCAGGGATAGTAAACGGCACCAAACATCGATCGCCGATTGAACGAACTCAACCACTGCGCGACATCCTGGGGTTTTTGTTCTTCGGGGGTTACCGGCTCGCCACCCCGACGCAACTTGACCGGCGGGGGATCGAGCACCACCATGCGATAAGCAGGACCGGGGAAAGAGTTTTCGCAAGTGCTCATCATCGATTCCATCACTGCATGGATCTGGTCGAGATCCAACAGACGGTTCTGGTAGGCCCGCATCAGGTCTGGGCAGGCAATCATGGCAACTTCGTCGATTTCAAAAAGCCCCTGGATGCCTTTGCGCTCGTCCCGAACTCCATGCAAATCTCTGGATAGCCGCTCTACAGGCGCAATATAAGGTGGCGGTGCTACTTCGTAGCGCCCATTGGCAGGGCGACGGGTTAAGGGATGTCCCCGTTCACCCGACAAGTCAGCGATGGAGATATATTCCGAGTCTTGCAGCGCGGTGAGGACGTAATCGGCAACCGCGGTATCGACTTGAGGATTCATCGACAGGTGAGGATAGGATTCCAATACCCGATCGCCGCTCCGTACCACGACCTTAAAGAATTCACCCGTATTGAAGGGCGGTTCATCATCGGGATCAGCATCTTCTACGGGTTTGGGTTCACTTTCCTCGATCGTCACCACAACTCGCTCAGCCGGCATGAGTGCCGGAGTAGATCCCGATGCTTCGGGCAACTTGAGATTAATGCTGAGTGAAGGCTTCTTCGCTGAGGTTAATAAATAAGTTGCGGTTTCTTCCTCTGCTGGAGCCGGGGTGCCTGGCAACTTCGTGCCAATACTGACAACCCAACACCGACCTCCCCCGTTCTGGAACCACCCCTGAACGGCAAAGGGCAGATAGGCGTCAAAGTCGGTAAACCCGTCAGAACCTGGCTTGGCAAAGCATTCCAGGTATTGATTCCAGTTGGTAATCAAAATTGGCTTGAACAGGTCGGCATCGCCCCGAACATCTTCAGTGAAGCCGACAAATCCGGCAACACTCATGCTGATGCCTTCGATCGGACGACTGCCGCGATCGACTTCCTCGACGTATACCCCTGGAGCAAAATAATCCAATGCCATGTCTCACACTCCGCTGATGGATTTTTAGGATGAGTGATTTAAAAAAAATTGCTTGAAGCGGCTGAAGGTCAGCACAGCCTCAAGACATAAGCACAGCCTGACTCGGAAGATGGTAGGGAACTGTAAGTGTCACATGTAGCGCCAACTGAAACGGCGCGCATAAAACATTCCAAAACAAGATGCTCTCCGATGGTGCCTGAGTAAACACCCGCATCTGTACCGACCCATGACCTTGAAGTGTCCGATCTAAAACCGCATCAGGCAGCCGCTGATACTGAGAAAGCATGACCAATGCATCAGAAAGGAGGTTTTGTTCCCCCAGGTTGGTGTAATCGGTCGCACTGATCAAAAATGTCAGGTCATACCAGCGACAACCAGAACTTCTGGTGAGGTCGGTTTCCTGGACGTGATAGCAATACAGGTTCAATCCCGGCTTATCCTTCTGCCACATCCGCGGATGGGCAAAAGAAATTTGCTCTGGAGCAATCTGAGACAGCCCCTGGGTAAGCAACCCAGCTAAAGTCTGTGAAGCAGCGGAAATCATAGGTCAGGAATCGCGGAATCCCATCTCCCCCTACTTTAGGGAAAGGCACCCGCAGGCGAAACTTGACTTTAGTTAGGAATTATCTGGGAGGTCTAGAGCCTTGATCTTGAGGGTGATAGCGATCGCCTGCAAAAACCACCAGCTTAAGAAAGCTGTGCTTTATGATCGAAATGATTACCTGTGTTAAAGTAACAATCTTTTTTAGGGGCTAGATGCAGATTTCTGGTTTGCTAAGAAATTGATTCAAAAATTTGAAAAAATTATCAATCGTAGAGTTCTATGGCTACTGGCGATTTTTCAGATTCACAACTTCTAGAGGCAACGGCAACTCAGCATCTTCCTAAACTCAACCTATTCACTATGTTCCGATTGGGGCTATTCCAAATTGGGTTGGGCATGATGTCGGTGCTGATTTTTGGCGTTCTGAACCGGGTGCTGATTCGGGAACTGGGAGTGCCTGCGACGATCGCCACGATTATTCTGGCGCTGACTTTATTTGTCGCTCCGGCACGGATCTGGTTTGGGCAGATGTCAGATACCCGCCCGCTATGGGGGCTGCACCGCACAGGGTATGTCCTTGTTGGGGCGGGCAGTTTGGCGGTCTTGTCCTATTTGGCAGTACAAGTGATGTGGCAGGTGGGCAGCAGTTTGCAAGTCGAGGGATGGACTGGGCGCACCTATGGCTGGGCTGCCCTTCTGGCTTTTGTATTTGGGCTGTATGGCTTAGCAGTGAGCGCCAGTTCCACCCCTTTTGCTACTCTGCTGGTCGATGTTTCGGATGAAGACAACCGTTCTAAACTCGTGGCGATCGATTGGTCCATGTTGATTGGCGGAGTCATTGCTGGCGCGATTACGATCGGGGTGTTGCTGAAGAAAATTCCGCTCAATGCCCCGATCTCGGTGATCGCTGCTGGCATTAACCACCTGTTTATCGTTGTGCCGCTGATTGTTTTTGGATTGGCATTGATCTCGACCTGGAATATTGAGAAAAAGTACTCTCGCTATTCGGTTCGCTCCAGCCTGGTCGATCAAGAATCTCAAATTACGCTGGGTCGAGCCTGGCGCATTCTCACCGCCAGTCGTCAAACTCAATATTTCTTTACTTTTTTGCTGGCGATGACCATGGGGCTGTTTATGCAAGACCCGATTCTGGAAGCCTACGGGGCAGAAGTTTTCAAAATGCAGATCAGTGAAACTGCACGTTTGAATGCGTTTTGGGGGACTGGCACCCTGATTGGAATCAGTTCTTCAGGTTTTTTATTGACTCCTCGCATCGGTAAACGCAACACGGCTAAAGTGGGCTGTCTGTTGGTTATTGTTTCGCTGATCTGGGTGATTTGGGCTGGCTTTACTGCCGACCCCAAACTGTTGCAGTGGGCGTTATTGTTCTTTGGGCTAACCTCTGGCATTACGACCACTGGAGCGATTACCCTCATGCTCGATCTGACAGCAGCCGAAACGGCAGGGACTTTTATCGGTGCCTGGGGGTTGGCGCAGGCGCTATCCAGGGGGCTATCGAATGTGGTCGGTGGAGCCGTTCTGGATTTTGGCAAGCAATTGACCAAGCAGTTGGTGTTAGCGTACGGACTGGTGTTTGTCTTGCAGGGAATTGCCATGCTATTTGCGATCGTGCTGCTCCGGCGTGTCAATGTGCAAGAGTTTCGTGCAACCTCTAGAGAAGCGATTTTGGCAGTGATACAAAGCGATCGAGATTGATGGGAAACCATCGTGAAACACCTCATGATCTCCTCAACGTTGCTCGCCAGCGATAGCCAATGGGCTGTCGCTCTCTTGTCTATCGAGATCGCTTGTTTGTTGCAACAGCATTGATCACGCGCTTCCGTAATCAACCGATTAATTGTCAGATAATGACGGGGAATACGCAGGACTTCCGCCCAACTGGATGAACCTCAGGGACGAATGGTGGCAATGGCATATTGTACGCCCGCTGACAGGAATATCAGGTTTGAGTTTCGTGATATTAGCAGTGCTGGTTGAGCATGGCATTGCTAAATAATAAGTCTTGGTAAATCCTCAGTTGCGTTGGGAATTTACCAAGACTCATTCATCGTTGGTTCTTGCCAATGATGCCCTCTAAGATTGCAAGGCATTGTTGCTTTAATGTGGCTTGGTTGCAAGTAGCAATGGGGAAGGACCTGGAGCCGCTACCGCGCGGACATCGATAAACCCGGCAGTGTGCAACCATTCCTCCATCTCCTCAGTCGTAAAGGTATCGCCCTGGTCGGTGTGGATTAGCATATTGACGGCAAAAATCATTGCGTTGAGAGGACCACTGCGATCATGATTCGCAATCCATTCGGCGATCGCAATGGTGCCACCCGGTACGAGTGAATCAAACACCTTCGCCAACAACTGACGACTACGGGCTTCTCCTTCGGAGTGTAAGATTTGCCCTAATACTGCTACGAGATACCCACTGCCAAACTCTACTTCTAACAAATCCCCCGCAATGAATTGAAACTGATCCCTTACTCCGTGTTGTGTAGCGATGCGTTGTGTGACCGGAATGACTTGTGCCCAATCAACAGCAGTCACTTGGACTTGAGGTAACAACTTTGCCAACCCAATGCCCCACACTCCCGAACCTGCTGCTAAATCCAGTACAGTAAAAGGTTGCTGAGTTTCGGCAAGGTTTAGCGACTCCGCCAATGCTTGGCTTGCTGGGTAGTTGAGTGGGAAAAGACTCTCCACAAAGCCTTCAAAAAAAGGTGCACCGATCGCTTCTCGGTTTACTGCGTGGACAGGTTTACCAGTCTGAACAACTCCAGTAAGATTTAACCATGGAGGCAGTAGGGATTGACTAGCATGACCCAGCATCCCGCCCAAAAAGCTCGGTTTTGCACTCACTAAAAAAGTGCTGCTTTCTGGAGTCAGGCTATAGTATTGAGCAGTATCTTTGGACAGCAGATTGAGCGCAACCAGGGCATTCATCACAGCCCGTAGCCCGCGCACCGATGCTCCAGTATCTTGACTAACTTGCTCAACCGTTTTGGGTACATCATTGAGAACGTCAAAAATGTGGTGTTTTAAGGCTGTTTCGATGATTAAAGTCGGGGCAAAACCAAACATGAATTGCATCAATCGTTCCGGTGTAACAGATGTTTGGGTAGGAGCGGCGATTGCTTGAACTTTTTGTACCGACATGGTGTTTCTCCTTAAATAAATCGGGGACTAAATGATTGGAATGGCAAGTGTTCGTTGGATGATCAATGCCCAACGGTCAATCACTTGGTCTGGCCTAATACCAGTACGATCGCATCTGTTGCCGAAAGCGGGACCATTCAACGAACAGTTAACCGACATGTGCAGGACTCGTAAGCGCCAGTGCCAATAATTGACGGTCTGGAACTTCTGTCAAACCAAGGCGACGATAGACCGTCTGTGCAGAGCCGTTGCTATAACTGACCTCAACCGTTAATGCCCGAACTCCAAGACTTTTGCAGAAGTCGTGGACTTGGAACAGAGCAGCCGTACTCAACCCTCTGTTGCGACTTTGCGGAACGACGAATAGATCATCGAGGCACGCCATCAATCCGCCATACTCCATACCAAATCTGAGCGTCAAAACAACGTATCCAACATCCTTTCCTTGCTCATCAATCATCCAAACATAGCCAAGACGCTGGTCGGCAAGAATGGCAGCAAACGCCTTTTCCGCCATCGGGCGATCAAGTTCATAGTCAGATTCTGCATAGAACTCAGTCATTAGGTTGACGAGTGTGTCGATGTCGTTTGGGATCGCTTGTCTCATTCATCTGTCTCCCCAAGAATGGATATTCCCTGCTATCTAAGAAATAATGCAGGGCTACTGTCATGTTCACCTCCTGATGAGGGGTTACAGATAAATGACCCTCAGCCTAGAAAGTTTAACTAGCGTTGATCTCTTAGATTTGCGCTATTTTTTCTCAATTCTTGTGTTTTCGAGAATTTGTTTGGGTATGATATCCAGGAGTCGCTACTCTCCTTATTGGTCCAAGCATTTAAGGTTCCGCGATCACGTATCGATCAACTCCAGCAACTCGATGCGATTACCAAATGGGTCGGTCACATAAACTTGTCGGTAGTTTTCAACCTCTTCACTAACTACAACTTCGTATCCAAATTGTTTGCATTGATTGATTACCTCATCCAAATCTTCAACTAACAAACCAGGATGGGCTTTCTTGGCTGGGCAAAAATCGAGATCGATGCCCAAGTGAAGCTTTAAGCCATCCTGCTCAAACCAGATGCCTCCTCGGTTGACCAAATGCTCAGGCTTTGGCTTTTCTCTAAGTCCAAGAATTTCTCCGTAAAATGCCCTTGCTAAATCCTCACCACTGGGGGGAATTGCAAGTTGAACGTGGTCTATGGCATACACTTTCATATTTTGATGCTCGATCTCCACTGCCGTTGTGCTAAAACCTTTCTGAATTTCGGTAAAGTGAGCGATCTATTAGCGATAAGCCACACTCAACCGTCGTCGAAAGAATTAAGTCTGTATTCGTTCCAACCACTGACCATCGATTTTAATTCCATAGTCATAACCTGCGGTACTGCCTCCAGTTAGGTTCAATACTAGGATTATTGGAGTTTGGGATGTGAACTGGATATTTTTGACGGTGTGGGATGATTCCCCTTGAGTGGCGAAACCAGAAATAGAGTCCAACTCATTCCCATCGGGAGTTTGCACGCTAATTTCCGTTGTAATACTATTACCATTGCGATCGTCAGCGTGAAGATCTAAAGTAATCTTCATTTCGCCCGGTTTGGCGGTAACCTGGTAGTAGTAAGTTTGATTTTTCCCCTCTAGCCCACGACCGGAGAGGGTGGTTGTGGTTAGCGGAGTAGGGCTGTTGCGAACCGTAGATTGGGCATAGGAAGTCGGTAGACCTACACAACTCGCTAAACACCCAGCAAGCAGTAGAGCCGCTAACCGATCAAATTTCGGCATGAATTTAGATTGAATAGCCATGGTAAATACTTGCTTGAACTTTCATGTTGTCCTTTGAGGACAAAACTAGCCCTAGCATAGTCAGCTTTGCCTGTATGAATCTTTTAAGTTCTTGCCATTTTTTATCGATTCTTGCGCTGTTCGAGAATCATTTTGGGTGTGACACCGAGCAGGCGTTTGATATGCACATTCAAATGCGCTTGATTGGCAAATCCCACTTGTTGAGCAATGTCTGAGATCGAGCCTTTCCCGTTTAATAGTAAAACTTTTGCCTGTTCGACTCGACAGCGAATTACAAATTGATGAGGAGTTTGTCCGGTAGATTGTTTGAATAATCGCGTGAAGTAGTGTGGACTCAGGTTTGCGATCGCGGCTAAATTCGACAATCCCAACTCTTGATCGAGATTGGCATAAATATAATCAATCACTTGATGTAACGTAGATCGAGGTAAACCGTTGGTGTAATCTTTGAATTCTAGTTTTTGTTGACCATAGTATTGGAGTAAGTGTACCGATAGCATGGCGGCTGCGGTTTCTGCATACAAGCGACTGCCAGTCGAATTTTGTTCAAGAGCAGTTTTGAGGGACAACCCCAGCTGATACACCAACGGATCAGGCGTTGCGAATTGGGGGATTAGCTCGGTTGGTTTGAAATTAATCGCATCGTCAATGGCACGAGCAAATAGAGTAGGAGCTAGCCCAATTAAGATCATTTCTCCGCTACTCAATTTACGAGCACTATGACTGATTCCAGCCGGAAGCAAAATAATATCTCCAGGGCTAGCTGAGTCAATTCTGGAGATGCCATCAAGAGTACGCTCTGTGACACCGGGCGTTGTCAAGATCGTAACGCCATGCCACGGAATGCAAACATCGGAAAACTCATAGGCAGGTTGATGCATATAGCCCATCGCAATCGTTTGCCATGACGTTGTCAAACTGCTTAACAAGGGTGGGCGAGGATACAATTTGGGTATCTTCGCTAAAGGATGTGCTATTGACGGTGTGTGAGACGGCATGGTACATTTACCGTTCAAAACACTCAAATTATGGATGTTCAGAGATTCATAAACATCGCCAGTTAGGGTGATTGTCTTTCTTTTACATCCTCTCAATCAGAGTGAACTAAACGCCTCATCTTGAGGCGTTTAGTTCACTCTGCGATGAATCAGTATATTTCAACTTAATAGTTCTGTGTTTGCTTGAAGGCAGCGATCGTCTCAATGCTCGGCTCTGTGATCTGTCAGGCTGAACGTTGCTTTAAGCGTTCACACCAAGCTGTAAATTGATCAATTTTTTCAATGAAACATCAAGATAATGGCAGGTCAGCGCGCCAGGACTCGCTGTAACATCTGCCAAGCCTAAGCTCTCACCGCCAAAATAAGGGGGTTCGCCCAGTGGATGAAATGGATTGAGCGCTAGAAATCCCGGTTAAAACTGGTCGCCATCCAATTTGAGTGGGATGAATTCAAAGGGAAAGTTTTTCTTGAGCAAGATAATCCAAACTCGGCGGGAGTTAGTAGAAAGGGGATGATGATAAAGGGTCACCATGGGTTTTCATTCCATTTTTAGAGTGACCAGTCTATTACGGCGTCAATCTAGCTACTCTTCAAAATCCTTGGAAAAGGCTACAGAGCAGCTATTTTTAATTTTGCATTTTTAATTCCGTGTAGCGGCACTAGTGCCTATTGCCCAAGCACTTCACGCAGGACGATCGCCAGATCTCGAATTGCCTGTTCGCCATCTCCAGCAAATGCCGAACCATGCATGGTTGCGATCGTGTGTGGCTGCAAATCAGCCAGTCGTTGCAAGATGGCATCGGTATGCTGCGTGTACGGGATGTAGTTTGCCAATGGACCGGCTTGATACTCGATCAGCGTTTGGCGGACTCGATCAAGCACATCCGATTGAGTCAACGGCTCAACATTGCCATTTTGGTGAAATAGATCCGAGCAAAACAGGGTTCCCTGGGTTTCTTCAAAGAGCAACCCTGCCTCCCAGCAGTGGGGCACATGAGGTGTTTGGAGAAACCGAAAGCGGTATTTGCCGGTGTGCAGCACTTCACCATCCGTCATTCCGTGAGCTGCGCGAATCGCAAAGTCGTTCACACTCACCATCGCACCGAGCATACTGCAAACTGGTGTTGCCGCAGGTGCTAATTGCAGCCACTCATTCAGTGCACCGCACTCATCCGCCTCGAAATGACTAAATCCAACCCAACGAATTTTCGTTGGATCAACAACGCTTTGCACCGCATCTTGTACCAGGGGGAACATGGCTTTCATGCCACTATGAAACAGGAGGGGTTCATCATCCAGGACGAGAAATTGGTTGAATTGTAAGTTGATATTTGGTACGTATGTTGAAATGCGATAAAGATTAGGAGCAATTTCCGTGATTGACATGGTGTTTCTCCTTCCTTGAGCTATTTCCTTGAGTTATCGGATAATCGATGTTAAGTCAGCATGGACAAACTGATGATGCCGAGAAGCGTCTGCAGCCGATCTGAGAATGAATTAGTTCCAGTATAAAAAACTGCAATCTTATAAATCTTTTAAGTTCTCGCTCTTTTTTCCCGATTCTTGCCCTGTTCGAGAATCATTTTGGGTGTGATACCGAGTAATCGTTTGATGTAGCCATCCTAATTGATTGATGAAAATAACCTACACATCAATACTTTTGGGAACTTGAAGATTTGGCAGTGGGTTGCAAACTCAAATAGCGCCTTTGCAGCGCAGAACGATTTACACAGACGATAAAACTCTCGAATGAAGCGCTTTGCCTGTAACCACACATCCTCAACTGGGTTCTGCTGTGGGTCATTCGGTGCAAAACGAATGTAGCCATTTTCCACGGCAACAAATGACATTCATCCTGGAGGAAGACTGCAATTGCCTAGAGACAATTTCGACGCGGTGGCTATCCAACCATGCTGTACTATCCTTTTTTTGACTACGGCTGGGTCTGCTTTGGGATTACGGATTGCATTTCATCAACCAATCCTTTGAGTTGAAAGTGATGCAATCATTGATACGCTCAATAAGATCGCCCGACCTTGCAATGGTTTAGTCGGTCAAACCACCATCAGATCGGGCGATCGCAAAATTTGGGGTACAGCTCCAAACTCTTTTTTGGCAATTAATTGGGGCTATCTACTGGCTTACTTTTCCTGCCGTTACTCAGGGTTTTTCTCAAAGCAATCCTTAATTTGAACATAGGTTTCTTTGTCGTTGCCTTCAATCTTGCCATAGATATAGGCAGTTGGTGCATTGCCAGTTCTTGGTTTTGAAATCTCAAACTGGTATTCACTCTTGTCACTGCGTCTACAGGTAATCGTTTTTTGCGGTCCCCAGTAGATGGGCCGTAGTTTATCTGGAGCAACGGATTCGATCCGACCATTCTCGTCCAGTTTGACATCAACCCGATCATTCAAGACGCTCACAATGGAGGCTGGATACCAGCCATTATCAGTCTGAATTAAAAGACGTTCGTTTACCTGAGCAACGACTGGTAGAGAGCATAGGGTGAATCCAGTTCCCAAAGCGAGAGCGATGAAAGCACTTTTGTTTTTCATGTCTAAGTACCGAGTTAGAAAGTCAACGAGATTTCTTAATGACAAACGTTCATCTCACCCAAGGCGAGGATGTGCAGAATAGTGAAATTGACTGCGTGCGTATTAGCGTTTCCCCAGCGCTTGGAAGTTGGGTCGGACTAATGCTGCATCGTCGGGAAAATTAGTGTGAGGCTCTTTTAGAAAGGCTTTTGCCCACCATAATTTCCGCCTGGGTTGTAGACACAAGATAAGTAGGCTGAATTTTGCTTCCAATCATCGCCCATCGCGCTCGACTTGCGATTCAACCCACAGCCAACTTCAGTGGTATTACGCCAAACCATTTGAGTGTAATGACCACAAGCCTTGCCCGCTTGACAACTTCCAGTTGCATTGTTCCAAAAAGCTTTTTCCCCCCACCAACCTGTTGGTCCGTCGGTTGCGATGTTGGCGCTTGAAGGAGCAGCGGCAGCTAAATTTTCTCCAGAATAACTGCCCAGGATCTTTTCTCGAGCATTTCCAGAACTGTGTTCCCACACATCTCTATCAACCCAGCTTTGGGCAAAATCAGCCAGTTTGCAGTTCCACTTCAGGGGGGGGACATTGACCTCAGCCCTTGCTGCATTATGAACCCGCAAAATCTCCTGGATTTCAGCATTAGTTAACTGATTTGTGCCACTGCAAGTACTGCCAGTGTTGCCATTGGCTGGGGCTGGTGTGGTCTGTACTGCAGGAGTAGGATTGGGAACAACCTGAGCAGGCTTAGGAACAACGGGTGCAGTTTGTGCTGGAGGAGTTGTATTGGTGTTGGCAGCAGGGGGATTGCCAGCGTTAGCATTGACGATCGTAAAGTTTTGGCGACCAGCTTCTTCAACCGAAAAAAGATCTGCATCAGTAGCGGGGTAGGAGCCAGATCCGCCACCACCGCCATTCAACTCCCAGCTAAAGTCAATCATCGTGAATCCATCTTTCTGATAGACCTTATCTACGGTTGCGAAATAATACCCATCATCAAGTTTGACTACAATTTGTTGACCAACAGTAAACCTAGATCCGGTTTGTGCCTGCGCGGCTGTATTAAAAGATGGGAAGCCAATTCTCTGAAGGCTGTTTTTGGGAGCAAGGCTTAGACTGCCAAAAATTAAAAGGGAGAGTGTGGCAGCAGGAAGAATAAATTTGACATTCCAGAAAACGGTTTTAAGCGGTAATCGCTGTTGCAAGAATTTTTTTCCCAAAAAAGGTTTAGCCATACTGACTGGGTTCCTCAATTCGGTTGTTTAGAACTTACAGCGGATAGTCAAAGAGGTGGAATACGATCAAAAAGATAACGCATTTTGGGGCAAGACTTTTTTAATCAAGTATTAAATTTTACTTAGTCCGCAGCGATCGTGTAAGCATAAACCCAGACGACCTCTGCCGACCGCCAAACTCAAGCCATTCATTGTAGTCGTATACTTCCAGTAGTGAGAGCCAATAAATCTGAGGGCTAGAAAGCAAGAAAATGAAAAGTGTCCATGAGGTAACCTGGTAACCAACTTAGCCAGTATCCAACGAGTCAGTATTCAACTCAATATCCTAAACTTACCTGCCCAATCGCTCAGACAGTCTAATGGTTAAACTAATTTTTTAATCCTCATGATTTTCTCCGATTGACCCACCTGTCCAGAATTGGAACGAATGGCTCGCTTGGGAGTAGATTCAGGTGTTATGAAGACACTAACGTGTCGAGACATGAACAACGAATCTTCAAAATGAGAATTGCTGAAATCTTCAATAAAAGCTGGTAATTCTCGAAAATATGTGACATAATACGAAACTTCTAAGGGAAAAGTTTATGCCTTAGCAAGGTCACTTCGAGATTGTTGCGATAGACTCAAATCCTTAGAATCAGGGACGAATTAAAAAAGCCTCCAGCGCAAAGCCAGAGGACATCTGATTAGGGTACATCTATCATTCACTTCTTCTCAACCACTTAAGGTGCATCCGGAAGGTAAAAAAATACCCCTGGCGCGAAGCCAGAGGGTATGGATTAGGGTGCATCTACCATTCACTTCTTCTGAGATACTTAGTATGCATCCGGAAAATGGAGTAGCTAATACATACGCAAAAAAAAATGCCCTCAGCGGAAAGCTAGAGGACATGAATCAGGGTGCATCTACCATTCACTTCTTCTAAGATACTCAGTATGCATCCGGAAAGTTTAAGTCGATCGCCTAAGAAGCAGGCAAAAAAAATGTCCCCAGCGGGAAGCTAGAGGACATGAATCAGGGTGCATCTACCATTCACTTCTTCTGAGATGCTCAGTATGCATCCGGAAAGTTTAAGTCGATCGCCTAAGAAACAGGCAAAAAAAAAATGCCCCCAGCGGGAAGCTAGAGGACATGAATCAGGGTGCATCTACCATTCACTTCTTCTGAGATGCTCAGTATGCATCCGGAAAGTTTAAGTCGATCGCCTAAGAAGCAGGCAAAAAAAATGCCCCCAGCGGGAAGCTAGAGGACATGAATCAGGGTGCATCTACCATTCACTTCTTCCTACCTGAATTGCACTATCCGGAAAACTTGAGAGATTTATAAAAAAAGATCGTGCTAATTTGTACAGAGATTACCGTAGAACTACTGAGTTATTGAATTTGCCTTGAAAATCTTTTCTCAAGTATCGAACTTCAATCGAAATAAAAGGCTAGGATGACAACTAAATTGCTTATATAGATTTCATTAGCCAAGTATGTGGGCAAAGTTAAGCCAGGCAATATGGCAGTGGCGAGGGGTTTTAGTGACTGCCCCTAGCGTGACGGGCTTGATCTTAGGTCTGCGTTTTGCAGGGTTGTTGCAGCCATTGGAACTGGCGGTGTTGGATCAGTGTTTTCAGTTGCGTCCATCCGAACCGATCGATACCCGCATTGTCATTGTCGCAGTTGAAGAATCCGATATCCGTGATACCAAACAATGGCCCATATCCGATGCCACTCTGGCTCAGTTACTTGAAATCATTAGGAAACAACAGCCCAGGGCGATCGGGCTGGATATTTATCGAGATGTGCCCCACGAGCCAGGGCATCAGGCATTGGTCAAAGTGTTTGAATCAACTCCCAACCTACTGGGAATTCAAAAAGTTGTGGGAAATGTGTCTGGTTTTGTCGTCAACCCCCCCCCGGCATTGAGCAAACTGGGACAGGTCAGTGCGAACGATTTAGTGGTGGATGCAGATGGCAAAGTCCGTCGGAATGTACTGATGTTGAGCGATTCAGCAGGAGAACCCATTTTTGGCTTGGGCGCCGACCTGGCATTAAGCTACCTGGAACCCGAAGGAATCACGCTGAAACCCCTGGATGAAAAAGCAGGAATTTACCAATTAGGCAAAACTACGATTTCATCCCTGCAAGCCAGTGATGGGGGGTACATGCGAATTGATATTGGTGGCTACCAGATCTTGTCCAATTTTCGGAATCTGCGTCAAGGGTTTCAGACTATTCCCTTCAAGCAGGTTTTACAAGGGAAAGTGCCAGCAGATTTATTTCGCGATCGCATTGTCTTAATTGGGGTTACCGCAGAGAGTGCAGGGGATGTTTTTCGCACTCCTTACAGTAGCGAATTGAATCGTGAATTGAATAGCAAGACAGACTGGTTTAGTGGTGTCTCGATTCACGCCGATATTGCCAGTCAGCTCATTAGTGCTGCATTAGAAGGTCGCCCCCTCTTCCGAACCTGGTCAGAGTCGTGGGAGTGTTTATGGATATTAGTATGGGCATGGGTAGGAGCAACATTGAGTTGGATGCAGCGCTACCATCGTATCGCCGCTCCTCAAACCACCAGTCGCTGGGTTGATAGGCTACCAATTAACCTGATCGGCATTGTTGTCATGAGCGGTGGTTTGCTGGGAGTCAGCTATGTCATGTTTCTAAACGCTTGGTGGATTCCAACGGTGCCTCCCTTGCTTGGGCTCGTTGGGGCTGCAAGCGTCATCACCACCTACATCGCCCACACTGCTGCCGAAATGCGTCAGACCTTTGGGCGCTACCTGACAGACGAAGTGGTTGCCAATTTGCTAGAAACTCCCGGTGGTTTAAAATTGGGTGGCGAGAAGCGAAGAGTCACCATCTTAATCTCTGACTTACGAGGATTTTCTGCTATCTCTGAGCAAGTTTCTCCAGAAGAGGCAGTCACTATCATCAACCTCTATCTGGAACACATGACGAATATTCTCAATCATTACCAGGGCACGATCAATGATTTTCTGGGCGATGGAATTTTTGTCATGTTTGGTACCCCAATCTATCGCGAGGACGATGCCCAACGGGCCGTTGCTTGCGCGATCGCCATGCAATTGGAAATGGACAGCGTTAATGCAAAACTCACCGAGATGAATCTGCCATCTCTAGCAATGGGAATCGGCATCCATACTGGGGAAGTTCTAGCAGGTAATATCGGTTCTCAACGACGCGCTAAATACACCATTATGGGTAAGCACGTTAACCTGGCTTCTCGTATCGAGTCTTATACAGTAGGAGGTCAAATCTTGATCTCAGATGCCACCCTCAAAGAAGCCGGTTCAATCATTCAATTTGAGGGTGAAATGCAAGTCAGGTTAAAGGGGATTCAGCACCCGATTTCTGTCTATGAAATCAGCGGTATCGGCGATCGGTTCAATTTATTCCTACCCAAAAACACTGAAACCTTTGTCATGCTGCAATCAAAAATTTCGCTGCAATTCAGAGTTCTGGAAGGAAAGCATCTCATTGCCGAAATATTTCAGGGAAAACTGATCAAACTCTCTCCAAACCAGGCAGAAATCTCCACTGAGTATCCGCTCGAGCTTTTTAGCAATTTGCAAATTAATCTATTGACGACAACGAATGTGTCCAATGAAGATATCTACGCCAAGGTCGTTGCGCACTCTGCCCAAAACGCCCATCACTATCTCATCCAGTTCACGTCGGTTTCTCCTGAGCTGGTAGCGGTGTTGAAAAAACTCAGGGAAGTTTCTGCACCCTAACAAAACTTCAACTCTCTCAACCTTCAGGTTCTGTTCTAGACCTGTTGTTGATATTTTTGAAAGCTTTGCTGGGCAAAGCTTTCAAAAATATCAACAACACCTTTGAAACACTACCAATCTTCAGATATTTGCCCGAATGGTGAAATAGTAGTCTCCTCCCGGTTCTAGCTGATAATCTCGTTGTTCTAGAAAGCGCCCCAACGGTTCCTTAATCAAGGCTCTGCCCAGAGATGGCTCAACTGATAGCTCTCCGCGGCGAAAACACCACTGAAATTGCCACTCAAATTGATCTGCTCGCACTTCTCCTTCTAACTTACCCTGTTGCCAGGACTGACGAGTAATCCTGACATAGGCAGTGGTTTCAGGCAATCGGTGAGACCCCACAGGCTTTTCTATCGCAATAAGGATTTGGTCACGAGCCGGGCATCTTGCTCCAATACCCAAAGAACAAGTCCTTTGCTCGCCTGAGTCAAGATTACCTTATTCCCTCGTTCTACCAACCGCCCAGCCCCTTTTTTTGCCGATTCCAGCGTTGGGAAAAACTTGACATAGCCATAAAATTGACCACTGTAGAAAACAGCACTGACTGGACGAGGAGTATCAGGCAACCAAATATGACAACGCTTAACCACTTTCTGGCGCAGAATGATCGGAACAAATTCTTGATTCGCACACTCCAACTCTGCTGTAAAATCTTCCAGCATAAAAAGCTCTCCTAAGCAATTTAAAACTTATAAGCATATGAATCCAGTCGGATAGTCACACTGCAATTAACCCGACTGGTAGTGCCCCATTAGTACAGCGGTTTCAAACGCTATATACAGTGAGCTGGAACAAACCCATTAGAGTTAATGCCCGTAATCTCACAAAGAAAGCTTGTATCCGATAGAACACTCTAAGTAATTATTCCTGTTTTAAATCTAGACGAGACATTCGCTCTAGCCAACAGTTAAAACACAGAATTCAAATAGGGTTCAACAAATTTTTATGTTTCCGTTTCTACAATAATTCGGCTATTGTAGAGACTCATTGCTTTCTCGAATCCTTCTTGCAGACTCAATTCTACCGCTTCAACAACGAGTTTCAATACTTGCTCGATCGTCCGAGTTTCCCTGGCAGAGAACCGTCCTAATACGTAGGACGACATGTCTTTTTGGCTACCTTGTACTTGATTTTTAGGATTGCCGATACCAATGCGCAAGCGTGGAAAATCCTGGGTTCCAAGGTGAGCAATCGCAGACTTCATCCCTTTCTGTCCCCCAGCGGACCCTGACAACCGCAACCGTAGCCGCCCGATTGGCAAATCAGCCTCATCGTAAATTACTAATACAGAGGTGGGTGGCAGTTTGAACCAGTCCGTCACTGCCCGAATTGCCTGCCCAGAATTATTCATATAAGTCGAGGGTTTCAGCAGGCGGATCTTTTTGCCACCTGCGCCTACCCCCTCACCAAAGGAACCCTGAAATTTACGATTTTCTGCCAGTGGAACCTGCCAGCAGCGAGCCAGCCCATCCACTGCGGCAAATCCAATATTGTGCCGGGTTTGATCATATTGTTGACCTGGATTGCCCAAACCAACAATCAGTTGGGGAATAACCAACCCAGGTGATGCAGTTGCCTCAGACATACTTCAGGAAGGATTTGTAACTTCTTCAGCAGATGGGTGAACAACCTCAGCCACTTCAACGGATTCACTGGCTGTCAGTTCACTCTCTGAAGACGGCAAAACTGGTTGGCTAGGGGGTTCTAGAGACGCTTCCATCGTCTGACTCACCGCTTTTTCTAAATTTTCTGCTTCCCGCTTAAACTCCGATTCAAACTCTTTAGAAGCATCTTGAAAGCCCCGAATGGCTTTGCCCAGGCTACGACCAATTTCCGGCAGCTTTTTGGGACCAAAAACCAGAAGTGCCAACACCAGGATTACCATCATCTCTGGCAAACCAATTCCAAAAACGTTCACGTTATCTCCTCCTGAGAATTTCTGGATGTCCTGATTGAAAAAAGTGGTTTACGACCAGGAACATTTCCAGAGCGGGATGCTGACTTTATTGTAAAGCAGTCGTTTACAGTTGCTACCAACGGTCAAAAGAGGACTGGAAGTCTGCCATTTTGCAAACAAAAAAACCCGGTTTAACCGGGAGTTTCATAATAATGGGTTGTTTGCAGCCTGAGCAACTTAGTTACCCAAATTCCCCCAGCTCGGCAGTCCCCCATCCAAAATGAGGGAGGAGTTGTAAAGCTGCAAAATAATCAAAAGGAAGACAAAAAACAAAACCATAAAAACTGCCATCACTGGCGTGGTGCCCCAACCGGGAACAACCTTACCGTATTCAGAGTTAAGAGGCTTGAGAACATCTCCCAACCGAGTCCGCTGCGTCATAGAACACCTATGTTATTTCGACAGAACTTTTAATACTTTGCAATATTATAGGATTAAGACGCTCATAATTGATTAGTGACATGGAACCCGCAACAGCTCTTAATATTTCAATTTGTGCCCTCCTGGTAGGGATTACTGGATACACCATCTATACCGCGTTTGGACCTCCTTCCAAAGATTTAAGCGATCCCTTTGAAGATCACGAAGATTAAAAAATCGCTGATTCACTTGCTTCGGCTAGTGGAAAATGGCTGATGGCGATCGCAACCGCAAACTGAAGATTTGCCAGGGATGAACGGTAATCGTGGTCCCTGCTAATTTTTCTTGGGGGATCGATCGCTCCAGCAAATCAGTTGAGGTAATTAAATTTAAGTTCAGCTCATTCTGGCAATTGATTTGAGCGGTTGCTCCGTGACATTCGTAACCGCGTAGAATCCATTCGTCATCGGCATCTTCGGCTTGTTTGAATGCCATGATGACCAGATTGTTTGCTCCGAGAGTGAAAAATTTTTCTGGGGACAATTGGGGTTGGGCGACTTCAGTCCGGTTTTCAGAATCCAGTTGCTTGACTTGAAGTGGGAGATTGAGCTCGTAACCCTGCCGTACCGTGTGGGCTGCTTGCCAGGCTCCCGCATGGGGATAGAGGGCATAGGTAAACATATGGTGTCCTTGATCTGCCTCTGGATTGGGCCAGGTCGATCCTCGTAACAGGGTGAGGCGGATTTGTCCCGGTTGGCAGTCGTAGCCATATTTGCAATCGTTGAGCAGGCTAACACCGTAAGTATCGTCGCTCAAATCAGCCCAGTGTAAGGCTGGTACTTCCCACTGTGCTTGTTCAGCAGGCGTTTGTGGGTGAGTGGTGCGAGTGATAGCGCCACAGGGAATTTCGTAGGTCGCACTTTCTGCCTGCAAATTGAGTGGAAAAGCGGCTTTCACCAAAACATGCCGCTCTCGCCAATCCACCTGAGTCTGGATTTTGAGCAGGGCGGAATCGGCGTCCAGAATATATTCTTGCCAAAAAATAGAATCTCCCAATTGCCTGACCACTTGCAGGCGAAATCGCACCGCTCCCTGCTCCAGCCACTGAATCGTCTGTAGGGTGGCGGAAGGAAGTGGGTGCTGGGCATAGTTGGGATCAATATTCCAGGCATCCCAATATTGCCCTTTATCCTCAAAGGCTTGCAGTTGATTGCCAGGCGCGCTGAGGAGCGATCGCTGCTGAATTTTGTCAACTATCTGAGCAATTTCCCCAGTGCTGGGATCGATCGTGACTTGCAACCAGGCGTTTTCCAGAATGAACGAAGTGGACTTTTTGCTGATGATAGATGGCGTGCAGGAAATAGCGGTTTTAGAGTCGGTAGGAAGCAGCCAGAAGCAACGATGGCCGAAGGGAGGAATGTCGGTTGCTTGAAAAGAAAGGTGCCCCATGGAGGGTTCTTTAGTTTGTCCCTCCGGGACTTCTGAGACCAAAAACTGAGCATCCAGCTTTTGTCCTTCCAGATTGTAAGGATGCCAGGAAAGGGGTTGTCCATTGGAAGCGGTTGGCAAGGTGAGGGTGACGACTTGCGATCGCTGCCAGTTCAGCGAGTTGAACACGACGATCGGAATGGCACCGGGTGCTAAAGGCGCAGGCAGGACGATTTGCTGGGCGATCGCGGTGAGCGATCGTTGCAAAATCTCAGTTCCAGCTTGCTGAACCTCCTGCCATTCCTGGTTGGCATCGACAAACACTTGCGGAATAGCAGAACCCGGCAAAATGTCGTGGAACTGGTTAAACAAAACCTGCTTCCACAATCTTTCGATCTCGGCTTTAGGATAAGGCGCTCCCGTCGTGATCGTTGCCAAGGCTGACCACAATTCTGCCTGGTAGAGCAGTCCTTCTGATCGGCGATTATACCATTTCTGATCAGCGTGGGTGGTGTAACAGCCGCGATGAAATTCTAGGTAGAGATCGGAGTGCCAGGTGGGAATGGGATGGGGTGGAGGGGAGATGGGGGGATGAGGGGATGGGGGAGAGAGGGGGTCAATAGTTTGCTGCTCAATGTGTTGCAGATACTGCAAGGCAGTGGTGAATTCTAGTTTGGGGAAGAATGGAGATTGTTGCCAACGGCGGGTGAGTTCTAACATGTCGCGGGTGGGTCCACCACCGTGGTCGCCGACACCGGGAAGCCAGAGGGCTTGGGGAATGCCTGTTTTGGTGAACCAATCACTGGCATAGGTGGCAATTTTGAGGGGATCGATGCCTTCGCCGATCGGGGCGGACATGAGGCTGAGAATGCGACTACCATCGGGTGCCTGCCACCAAAACACTTCATGGGGAAACTGGGTGGTGTCATTCCAGCGCAGTTTTTGGGTGACAAAGTACTCTACGCCGCCCTGTTTCAGGATTTGGGGCAATTGCCAGCAAAAGCCGAAGCTATCGGGTAACCAGGCAATTGGGTTCAGTTGACCAAATTTTTCCTGACAGTAGCTTTGTCCGTAGAGCACTTGCCGCACCAACGACTCGCCACTGATCAGGTTGAGTTCAGGTTCAACCCACATGCCTGCCACAACTTCCCACTGTCCCGCTGCCACTTGCTGTTGGATGCGATCGAATAAATCAGGGCGATTTTGCTCCATCCACTCATAAAGCGCAGGGGTAGAGTGGCAGAAGATCAGTTCGGGGTAGTCCGTTTGCAGATTGAGCGCTGAGGTAAAGGTGCGCTCGGCGGCTTGCCAAGTTTCTCGGACATCCCATAACCAGGCAAGATCCAGATGAGCGTGCCCCAAGAGGTGGATGCTGTACTGTTTGAGCCAATCTCCCCAGGGTTGGAGGTGCTGGCGGCACGTAAGCACGGTGCGATCGAAGGCGGAACGATCGCCCACTAGGGACCAACCAATCTGCGTGATCGCGCTTGCCAGGTCAGGTAATTGTTCGGGGGCTAGAGTTTCCAAATAGCGATGTAAAACTGCCAGTTCATCTGCGACAAAACCGGGTTCTACTCGATCGCCGGCGGTCTGAGTCTCGTACAAACACAGCGATCGCACCAATGCTCCATCATCATGCCCCGGACTCACCAACCGAATCGCAACTGCAATGGCTTCGCCCGGTTGTGCCGCTTCACTCAACACAATGCGAGCGGAATGGTCGAACAAATCCCCTTCCTGCACAAGTTTTCCATTGACGTAAACCTGAGCCAGTTCAGCCCACCAGGTCAACGCCAGGCGCAGAGTTAATCCCGCCAGAGGATAATCTTGTAACGCTGGAAGAATCGTTAGCTTTTGCCCCAGCCAAATTACTTGTTGTCCTTTTGTCCAGGCAATGTGGTTGCGATCGTTAAGGGGGGCGATCGTCCACCTTTGCCAACTATCTGGATGGGTCGCTTCAGCTACCGATAAATCTGCGAAACACTGATGCCAGCGAGATTGCACACTGATCTGGGTCAGCGCCCGTAATTTGTCAATTACTTTAACAATTGAGGAACTGGCGGAAGCAGCCAAATTGGCATGATTGTCCGCGATCGAGTTCTGATTTGCTGCGGTTTGAGGAGTGCTTGCGTCAGCCATACTTGGTAAGATGAGGGCATTGCTTGGGCAGCTTGACCCACGATTCGAGTCACTTTTCGACTGCTCAATTGCACCTCTGACTTTACAACAGAATCTTTTTTCGTCGTTCTACTCTTCGCTGTCGCTGTTCACGTTCGCTTTACCCGCTGAGTGTTATGACTGATCCTCCTACTGGTCGGTATCAAAGCCAGGTTCTTAGCTTTTTTTCTCGTCAGTCCCAAAAATTGCTAGGGCGCAGCCAGGTAGCATTGCGGGAGTGGGGCGATCGCGCTATTTGGAATTTGAGAGTTGCTGCCACCTGGGGCAGTCAAATTTTGCTATACCCGATTTATGCGACTTTCCAAGCAACGCGATTGGTAGGAAGGCAGTTGCAACAAGCTGTGCAGCAAACATTACCGCGCTTGCAAGCATGGCGATCGCGGGTGGAAACCCAGCTGCCCCGATCGAACCCAATTCCCGCGCAGAAACTGAGCGATCGCGTCGTTTTAGCTATCGATCCGGCGTTGACCCAGGCAGAATTGCCAGGAACTGTGCCTACCACAGATGCCCCAATCCGGCATATTTTACAAACAATTATGGCGCTCCCTGCACCGGAGTTGCCTGTCACAATGCTTTCAGCGCTGGCACAATTGCCAGCGGGCGGTGAGTCCACTGCACCCTTGGTGTGGAGTCCAGCGGGAGGGCTTTCGGTGCAAGAATCGGCAGGTTGTCTGGCAACCCATGGCAATTCATCGGGCGACCTGGCGAAACTCGAATCAGCGACTGAGGTTGCAATTCGTCCACCGCTTCTGATTCAGGGCGTGGCGACTTTGGTAGAATCCCGGCGACTCGTCCTGGTGACGGCGCACAACCAAATTTTGGACATCTTGACTGCGGAACAGCAGGAAAAATTGCGCCAGCGGATTACCTGGGAAGTGGCTGGTTATTGGCGAGCAGTCCGGTTGTTTTGGGATCAGCAACAACCGATCGCGCCTCTACCCCTACCCAAAATTAATCAGCCTCATCTGTTACCCCCCGTGCGACTGTTTCGTCAATTGATGGCATGGGTGCAAACGGGACCTGTTGCGGTTTCGACCAACCTTTTTCAGGAAATTGCTCTGCATTTGCGATCGCAGCAAGCTCAATTATTGGCACTCGCAGGCATCGAGTCCCCAGCACATTTTTGGTTGCCTGCAGCAGACGGGGCTTTCCCTGATAATTCTGCTGAAGCTGAAGCCTGGCTAATGCTGGGTGATCCCTGGAGCAAAAATTCCCATCGTGCTTTAGACGATACTGTTCCCCTTCAATCGACTGTTCCAGCGATTGCTTCGGCTCAAAAGCCAAAAGCAGAGGTATCAGGACTCTCACCAACCATTGCTCTGGCACCGATACCAGCCGCAGCTTTGCCCCCTGCACCAACCCTCCAGACTGGGCTGCATCACTTTGGCAAAGGGCTGATGCAAACTTTATTGCAACAGTCTCAGGGTGTCCTTGCTAAAGTTGAGCGATCGTCTATGCAGAACCCTGTCGCTGCTCCAAAGGAAGAACCGAAAAGCGGTGCCCTCAAAAAAATTAATTCTGTCACTCAAGCAAACGGCTTACAAAATTCAGATCAATCCCCCAAATCTTTTGCTAAAAGTGCGGCGAAAAGACAGCATAAGGGTGCAAATCTCTCAATTCACCTGCCCCAATCCCAATTGGTTCATGCAACTGCGGGTGCAGGGACTGCGGTAACGCCTTCTTCTCTCGAAAGATCGACGCTCAGCAACAATATCCCTACTGCAGCACCTGACTGGATCGAGACCCACGCCACACTTAGCGGTTATGTCAAACATCCGCTGGAAGTCTTATTGGAATGGGTCGATCGCATTTTACTCGGGTTGGAAAAGCTAATCACCCTGCTATGGAATTGGATACGGCAAAGAGCTTGAGAGAAAAGATCAGGGCACGTGAGGCTTAGATCAAGGTTTGGAGGTGCTGTACCAACTGCTCAGCCTGAACAACGCCTTCAATGCGATTAATGGGTTGCCCATTTTTGAACAGCACCAGGGTTGGCAGTGCATGAATCTGGTATTGGGTGGCAATTTCAGGATAATTGTCCGTATTCAGCTTCACAATCTGGACTTGTTCGCGCATCTGAGCACCCACTTGATCCAAAATTTTTGCCATCATTTGACAGGGACCACACCAGGGCGCGTAGAAATCTATCAATAGAGGGATATCCGAGCCAGCGATCATCTCTTCAAAGCTATTGAACTGCTTTTTGACTGCCATTTCGCAGAACTCCCGATCGTTTAATATTTCCATCCTAATTTCTCAACCCAAAAACGCTCTCGTGCATCCGGTTGAGAAAAGTCAATTTTTACGTACTTAACGTCATTTCTCTTAAAAAAATCACCTCTTCAGGTGAGTCGATGGGATGAAGTCAGTCAACCTCACTTATAGAAAGATTGGGCTAGTAACCCGTCAGGATAGATTTAAGGAGTCGCTTAAATCGACAAAAACCATTTTTGAGATGTTTTGAGGGTTTTCAACTCTTTAAAACAGTCTTGACAGCCCCTAGAACCGGCAAAGATTTTTAACGGGGTTCTGAAGTTAATTTTCGGTTAATTTTTAGGATGTAATTTTGCAACGTGCTGACAGAATTAATAGGCAGGCTTAACTTGTAGGATGAAATACACAATCTTGTCAAGAAGATGAACCCTGCAACCTCTATAATTTTGACGCCACTCAGTGAACACTTCACGCTATCAAAGCAGTCTAAAATTCTATCTAAAAATTCTCTCTAAAGGAGTAGTATCCAAACCAACAACCTTGTCATTGTATTAATGCGAGAGAAATGAAAACCTAGGATTTTTTTGTATTGATTTACCAAATCCCTTGGCAGACCGTATTCTGCTGAAGGTTGTTATTTAACGCCGGATTGTTGATCGACTGTATCTATCCAGAAACCTATGCATGTGTCTCGTTCTTTGGTGGTAATCAGTGCAGGAGTTGTCGTTGCCCTGAGTGGTGTCAAGCCTGGAATTGCTCAGCCTCAAAGTAGCCCTACTGATAAAAAAAACGCTCCCTCATCAGAGGTCGCTCCGGTAACCCCCTTACCGCCGTCAGCCCCAGACAAACAACCCTCTCCCAAAAGCTCTCCTGACATCCCTCAACCTACTAATTCAGATAATTCAGAGGCTCAGCCGACCCCAGAACCCACTTCAGCCCCTTCTGCTGAGCCAACCAATGTTCAACCAGCTGCCAAACCATCTTCAGCAGTTTTTCCTGAATATCTCAACCCCAATCCCAACCCTTTACAGTTTCCAACCAAACCTGAAGAAGTCAGAATTAGAGGAACACAACCGATTACTTTGCAACAAGCGATCGAACTTGCTCGTCGCAACAATCGCACTTTGCAAGTAGCAGAACTTCAACTACAGCGCAGTCGGGCAGGTTTACGAGAAGCGCAAGCGCAAGAGTATCCTACTATAGAGTTGCAAACGGGAGTGACGCGCGCACAATCCGCTTCTGGAGAAATCCAGCAACGGCGTCAGGGCAACAATAGTTTGGCATCTCTTTTTGGACAGAATAGTAATCAGGATCAGGTCAGCTCCAGCCTGAGTGGTACCGTACAAGCCAGTTACGACGTTTATACTTCGGGTGCCCGATCGTCTAGGATTCGAGCCGCGGAACGACAAGTACGTTCTGACCAACTCCAGGTGGAAGTAACGCTGGAACAATTGATTTTAGATGTATCGAATGACTACTACGATCTGCAAGAGTCTGACGAAAATGTTCGAATCAACACTGCGGCAGTCCGAAATGCGGAAACCAGCTTAAAGGATGCACAAGCCCTGGAACGAGCTGGCTTAGGCACTCGCTTTGATGTATTGCAAGCCCAGGTGCAACTGGCAAACGCCCAACAAGATTTGACTAACTCGATCTCGCAACAACAGGTGCGTCAGCGTCAGCTGGCACAACGTCTCAGTCTGGCACAAACTGTGAACGTAGTTGTAGCGGATGCCGTTCAAGAAGCCGGTAAATGGAATCTTCCGATCGAAGAGACGATCGTCCTGGCATTCAAGAATCGAGCAGAGCTAGAACAGCAACTGGTTCAACGAGAAATCGCCAACCAACAACGACGGTTAGCCCTTTCTGCCCTCGGTCCCAGAGTCAGTCTGGTGGCTCAGTACAACCTGCTCGATATTTTTGATGATGGGGTCGGTATTGCAGATGGATATAGTTTCGCGGCAAATATTAACTGGCAACTGTTTGAAGGAGGAGCCGCTAGAGCGCAAGCCCGACAGTCCGAAGCGGATATGGCGATCGCTGAAACCCGGTTTGCCGACCAACGCAATGTTGTGCGGTTTGAGGTGGAACAAGCCTATAGCAGTCTTCAGTCTAATTTGCAGAACATCACCACTGCAACGACTGCGGTTGACCAGGCAAGGGAGGCATTACGACTAGCACGGCTGCGTTTTCAGGCAGGCGTTGGCACCCAATCCCAGGTGATTGATGCTGAAACCGCCCTGACCCGTGCCGAAGGAAACCGTATCCAGGCAATTTTGGGTTACAACCGAGCTTTGGCTGCGCTCCAGCGCGCGGTTACCAACTTGCCGCTGAACGTGATTTCTACGGTACCCCCAACCAATCCTTAACAATCCTTCATAATAGAGTTATGAGCCATGGATCTTCACGGACTGAAAACGGGGCAATTCAGGATGTTCTTCTCCAAAACCGCACTTCAGTCATTTATAAATTCACTCAACATCAGAAGGATCTGAAAATGACCCGGCAACCGAACTCTGCTTTTATATCTTTCAAAACGTGCCTGCGCTTCTTGTCGGTGCCGGGGTTGGGTTGGATGAGTGCTGTCAGCATTCTTAGTGGGGGGATGGCGTGGGCAACGCCTCCAGTCACCGAGCCCGAAATTGCGCCAACTCCAGTAGAGCAAGAATCCAACGCAGTATCCCCTCCAGACTCAGCTGCTCTGGATACTGCCTCATCCCCAACTGAATCATCCCCAACTGTATCAACCCCCGACCTCACCATCCGCACAGTTTCGCCTGCTGAGCCGCTGGTCAATGCGCCGCTCGAACCCTACATTGATTCCACTAGCTACAGCATTGGTGCGACCCAGCGAGAAACTAAAAAGCCTGCTGTAGCTTGGCAATCTCCAACGCCCAGCGGATTTTCTCAATCTGCCCCGATCGTTGCAATGAGTCCAGAAAGCTACCGAGCATGGCTTGCCTCCCCCGGCAGCACCACAGCGGCGGGACGATCGTATTACTACCGAACGGCTCGCCCAGCTGGACGTTTGGGTAATGGCAATATTCGGCTCATCTTCCCCTTGGCAATTCCAGCCATTATCACCTCTGCTTTTGGTTGGCGCATTCATCCTATTACAGGAGCACCGCGTCTCCATTCGGGTACGGATCTGGGCGCACCTTTGGGAACACCCGTCCTGGCAGCTTATGCCGGAAATGTGGCGATCGCCGATTTTCTAGGAGGATACGGCCTCACCGTTGCCCTCCAACACAACAAACAGACTCAGGAAACGCTTTACGCCCACCTGTCCGAAATCTTTGTTAAGCCAGGTGAATGGGTCGAGCAGGGCGCTGTCATCGGTCGCGTTGGTAGCACAGGTGATTCGACCGGTCCCCACTTGCATTTTGAATTCCGCCAGTTAACCTCTGATGGTTGGATTGCCATGGATGCTGGCACCCAACTGGAATATGCTCTGGCGCAATTAGTGAAAACCATGGAAAACGCCCGCTCTAATACAAAGCCTGCTACTGCTGGGTAAAAATCGAGATATCCAAGCAAGCCTTCAATCTTTTGGAAGATTTCACCTGAAAAGGCCGGGACAAACTAGGATAAGACAGGTAGAAGTGTCCTTAACAACAGTTTAAGTTTTGCCCCTACGCTATCCTGTAAGAGGATGGAGCTAAGCAAAGTATCCGAAAGTTTTGGATAGCCGTGTCTTTATCCTGATGTTTCCCTCACCTATCGGTGTCTTTATGGCTAGTTCACCTTACTCCCTTCATCCATTGCCTTCTGAAGATAGTGCAATTTGGGATAGCTTGAAGCAAGCGATCTCTGCCAGTTCTGGGTTTCAACGTTGGCAGCTTGAGCGTAGTTCTGATGCCAAACTACAAGTACATAGTCTGGATACCCTGGTACGCCGTTATTTGCGAGAAACTCTGGAAACCCTTGCTTACTAGATTTGCATTGCACTGAGACTCAGCGATTCGCAGTTAACACCAAAAACTAGAAAAGCCGAGAACTGCGTTTATCGCAATTCTCGGCTTTTGAATGGCTTGCGTCGAAGCATTAGAATAATTTAATTTTGCCTAAAAAATTCCCCAACCCTCTTTCTAACTTACTAATTTGCTGATAGACATCAACCAGGCGATCGCCTTCAACATAGACCTCTCTGGTCGGATAGTTTTGAATCGTCTCTATCAACGAGAGCTTGTTATCCTGACTTGCCGAAAGCACAATGGCTGCGCGTAGTGCCTGCCGATTTGCCTCGCCAGAGGGGGTTCGGATTACCGACCCAACTTCATCCAAGAGGATGTTACCGACCGGGTTATTGAGACCTCGATCAAGCACGATCGCATTTACATGAACCTCATCTGCCAATGCCTGACGAACTTTTTTGGGATCTTGCTTCGATAGCTTCATATAAGTGGCCAGATCAGGCGACATTTGTCCGGTCGCCGCAAATGTACTTAACTCAGACACTGAAACAGACTGTTGAAAAATCTTGTACTTCAAGACTACCCGCTCCGCCGCCAGAACGGGTGTACCTGACAGCCATCCAGTCAACACGAATCCCAAACTCGATAAACCAAGCAGGACAGAGAAGCGTAAAGACATCATAAATTCCAATGTATTAGCACCGTAGCTTAGGCTAGGTTCCAAGTATGTAACTGCCACAGTCAACAAAACTGTCAGCCATATCAACTACACCTTTAAAACAAAACCCTTTGTCTATAAGATTACAAGACGATAACGCAATCAAAATGTTGCTACATCCTACCGTTGATGGATGCAATTCAAATCAGTCATCTCTAAAGCTAGAAACCAGCACACTCGCTGAGTCTACATCGTCAAACTGACTCATTCATTGTTTAGCATATTTCCCTATCAACCTGGGGGAATCTACCCAAATCCCAACAAGAAGTGGTAGAAGGGAGCGCGAATAGGGAAAACTAATAGCATCCCTAAAGGATGATTGATCTATCTAATTCTCCCGGTAAAGAGGTTACATGGAACTTGAAAGCCAGAATAGATGTGCTTTTCGGATTGGTGTATTTGACAACTCTGGATTCCCAATCTCGATTTCAAAAAACTCAAGTGCATACGCAACAGTTGCATTTCAGGTTATTTCGTTAGAAATTCTGCTATCTCGTTCCCTGGAATTAGGTGGAGCCAAATTTGTTCATGTGAGAAACGAAGACGGCTCTAAAATCAGAATTGAGAAGACTCTAGAAGGGTTCATTGGCTACCTCGAAGCTGAAGAAAAAACAATGCAGTCTAGCTATTCTTTATCGATCGCGAGTTAGCCAGAACTCGTGATGAGATGTCAGATTTTGGGCTAGGAATGGCGCTGTTGGTAAGATTGACCAATGGGCAACAACTCAGTGGCAGGTTGAGTTTGCTTCCAAACTGCACTCACGAAAGTTGAGGCTTTCTTGAATAGAGTCCATTAACAGGAGGTCTAAGACTCAATTTGCAGAAAAGCCCCAACACATTTATCCGTCAATTGCGCTCAACAATGACTTAAGAAAAATCGTGAGGATCAGGGTAGGAAAGATTCAGAATTGCGAACATTCCCCCAAAGACCCTCAACTTCTGAGACTAGATACCCAATGCGCTAGACCAAATCAAATAGCAACACTTCTGCACTCGTATCGGTGCTGAGTTTGAGTAATGCTGGCTCACTGATAGCAGCCGCATCCCCAGTCTGGAGATGGTGACCGTCCAGCGTTACCTCACCGCGAGCGACTTGGAGCCAAGCATGACGGGCAGGAGCCAGTTCGTAGGTCAGAGCATCTCCAGCGTTGAGCGTAGCTGCATAGAGATTGACATCTTGATGGATGGTAACGGCTCCTTCTCGTCCGTTGGGCGCTGCAATTAACCGAAATTTACCCGATCGCTCCTCTAAAGGAAATTCGACCTGTTCGTAGCCAGGTTCCAGATTTTGTTGATCAGGCAAAATCCAAATTTGGAGAAGATGCACTGCTTCAGCGCGAGAAGGGTTAAATTCGCTGTGAAAAATGCCGGTTCCTGCTGTCATTCGTTGTACTTCACCAGGACGAATAATGGCTCCATTGCCCAGACTATCTTTGTGTTCTAGGGCACCCTCTAGCACGTAGGTCACAATTTCCATATCGCGGTGTCCGTGCGTGCCAAACCCGCCGCCTGGCTGTATCCAGTCTTCATTGATGACGCGTAAGGCACGAAACCCCATGTGCTGAGGATCGTAGTAATTGGCAAAAGAGAAGGTGTGATAACTGTCGAGCCAGCCATGATTTGCATGACCGCGTTCATCGGCAGGTCGCAGGGTAATCATTGAGGTTTACGCTCCTTGAATTGGAAGTCTTGGAAGTGGCACAAAGACAGAGGATTGCCACAAAACTAATTTAACATTAAATTGTTCGTAGTGCAACTGTCTGGAATAAATGTATCTTGCGGTCTCGAATTCGAGCCGTCTGAATGCAGAGGCGATAGCAATGACAATTCCGGCACGTGCTTGGCAATGAAGTGGGTCATTCCATGGCGTCAATGTCTTAACGAATGAGAATTAAATAAGTTCGGGAATTTGGTAGGGGCGGATTTACCGAAATCCTCACACCGTTACCGATAGTACGGTCAAACCCGCCCGTACAATTTGACTGGTTCTAACTCAATTTGTGTTGATCTGGCGTAGGGGCGCGGCATTGGGTGCGAAATCCTTGCTTAGCCTGAAAATCGTTGTCCAAATGCCACGCCCCTACAGGCTTTGACAGCTCTAGCACAAAATCCATCAGAAGTAGAGACAACTCACTCCTGCGATAACTGTTGCAGTTCTGCCTGTAGATTCGAGCGTGCGATCGCTTCAAAGCGTGTAAACATTGCATCCGTCCAATACAATCGATCGCGATACAAAAAAGTTTCTAATACTTTGCGCCGACCCTCTCGATACTCGGCTTCGGGTACCCAGGCGTATTCTTGCCGAATTGCATTGGCATAGTGCCAGTATCGTTTTTTACCTGCTCCCAAAATACTCAGATCGGTATCCAATAAGAGTTGAGCATTGATGTCATGCACATCGGCATGATGGTGTTTGGTACAAAGGATGAGATGACAGACTGTGGTGATATCTGCTCCAGGTAAATTGAGCGATCGTAAGACCTGAGCAGCGTACTCTGCACTTTGGGCTTCGTTATCGCTTGCTTGTGAGTTATATACTGCATCGTGAAACCATGCAGCAAGTTCCAGTGTGAATGGATTTTGGGCATGGCTTTGGAGCGATTTGAGGAGCACTAGAACATGGTGAATATGTGTCAGGGTGTGGTAGTAACGATCGGGGCTGGAATATGCCTGAACTAAAGCGGCAAAAGCCGTTCTGGCGGATTCTAAGTCCACTGCGTAAGGTTGGAGCGATCGCTGCCAATTCTGCCATAGCCTATTTTCCCGTGTTACTTGCCCCATGGATGACATCCTATCCTGCGATCGGTCTGCTCAATCGCACCTGTGATCCCCTACACTCATGCGATTTCCAGAATTCAATTGACCCCATTTCGATCGTAAACCCTGTAACCCCCAATCCATCACTTCGGTTGCCCGTTCAAAACATCAGTCTAAAAGCGCCCCTTTCGCCCGTGCTGGAAAACATTCCAGTGTCCACCTTTCACACCAACCATCCTCGCCTATTTTTAACCGCCAGCAACCTCAGCCAGATCCGCACCGCAATTCAGGTGAATGGGTCGCCCCAACAAGCTGCCTTCTACGCCATGAAAGCCAGGGTCGATCAAAATAACTGGCGAATTTATGATGATCAGCCAGCGGATACCAACTGGAACTACGCCCGTTCCTATATGGCACGAGAAGCTGCCCTGATGTATCAAATTACAAACAATCCCTGGTACGCTAGGGTGGCTTATGCTCTGCTGCATGCCATCGATACTGATCCTGATCCCGATGGTCGCTTGCCCGATCGTGGCTATGGGTTGTCAAGAGCCACCGTCGGCATGGGATTTGCCTTAGCTTACGACTGGGCTGCGAGCGGTTGGACACCGCCACAACGGGAGGAAATCCGAGGCAGAATTCTCGCTTCTCTGGATGCCTGGACAACATACCACCACGCCAATTTAAGTAGCACCGACTTTGCCTCGAACTGGGTGGCTGTATGTCGAGGGGCAGAATTGGTAATGCTGTTGGCGATCGGCGAAGAGGGCAATCGTGCCAGTCGCTATCATCAACTCAAGTCCTGGTTGAATACCCATCTGACTAACGCCTATGGCAGCAGTGGCTGGACCCAAGAGGGGTTGGGGTACGACAGTTATGCTGGGCAATTTTTGTTGCCTGCTGTGTATGCAGCTCAGAGCATTGGTGATACCGATCTGGATGCGGCATTCAATCGCCGATCGTTCTGGCGTTTGGCGATGATGTCCGGTTCGTTTACGCCTCGTCGTATGTTTCTCATGTCGGGAGTCGATGGAGGCAGTATTGGCGATCAGGGTTGGATGAGTTTACTGTTCAACTCTGTACCTATCAGTCAACGTCCCTATTTCCAATATTTTTACGATCGCCAGATGGGGCTTCAGTCTGCCCTCCCGCCTGCTCGGTCGTTTGACCCTGACCATGCGGGAACGGTGTGGGCGTTACTTTACTATCCCACTCGTGGCAGTGCGATCGACCCCAATCCTGTCTTCAATCACACCCTGGGCGATACTCAAAAAGGAGCCTTTTTCTTCCGCGATCGCTGGCAAGACGAGAATGATGTGCTGGTCTCGATCATGGCGGATATTCGCCATCACGACAAAGCCTGGGATCAGGCAGAAGCTCTGCAATTGGGATTGATTGCTTACAATACTCGGTTTATGGGAGGACCGGGCAAAAATGGCACCCGCAATGCTGGTATGAGTGCGTTGTTAGTTGATGGCAATGCGCAGGTTGAGGGGGCTGACGTGGGGGCACTCGATGTGACTGACCTGAACCCCAGTGGTAGCGGGTATGTGATTGTGGATGGGGGACAAAAATATGCCCGACTGGGTTTACGAAGGATTCAACGGCATTTTCTGGTAGATTTTTCTGGCAATGGGGGTGCGGCTGTTTTTTCCACCCTCGATCGCATTCAGGCTGACACCAGCCATACCTATACCTGGCAACTCAATTTGGGCGATAACTTGGGCAATGGCGGGGTGAGCGTCACGACCAGTATCGATGCTGGCTTACCCAGTTTCACCTTATTTGGCAAGAATGGCAGCTATCTCAAAGGCTGGGTGCTTGCCCCCAGCCAAGGGACGATCGTCCCAGCCGACCCATTCCAGATCACCACTACAGGACGAAACGCCAACCTCTGGATCGCAATGGTCTTAGGAACAGGTGCACCTCCTACAGCCTTGGTTTCTGGGAAAGGTCTCAACCGTGTCTTGCAGGTAGGCAAGGCGCGCATTTACTACAATGCTGCTAGCGATCGCATTGTGAACGAGTTGCTATGTGGCTCAGCTTGTCGGTGAAGACGCAACCGCAAGCTTATTGGTTAGTGTTCGGCAAGGATGTGAGCCATCTTATAAACTAGGGCTGCTCCATAGTCGTGTTTATCTTGGTTAACCAGTGCTGCGATTGTCGTGCTAGAACTAGCCAATTTTGGAAAATGAAATGCAGCTACCGAATATCCTGGTCCTTCCCCTGTATGCCCTTTAACCTTTCCGTGCGGAGACTCTGTATCTACAAATAGTCCCAACCCATATCCTAGATTTTCAAACAACGGATACTTTCCCAAGTTGTGAATGGGGTGGGACATTTGCTCAACAAGTGACAGGTCGAGGAGCTTACCCCTGAACAGCGCGTCTATGATTTTTGCAAGTTCTGGTGCAGTTGAGATAACAACGCTATGTGCGACCCACGATGGATGGTAAACGCGGGTCATATCTTGCAGTTCATCTCCACTAAAAAAAGTGGTATATCCTGGTGTGAGTTCAGCAACATCGTCTAAAGTCGTTGGAACAAAGGTTTTCTTCAAAGACAACGGGCTGAAAATAACTTTATTTAAGAGCTTCTGTATAGATAAACCTGTTGTTTTCTCAAGGATGCATTTGAGTAACAAATAACCGATGTTTGAATATGCCCATCCCATACCCGGTACAAATTGTAGTTCTTGAGTGTGGGCAAGGTCGAGAAATGTTTCTGTTGACCAAGGAGAGCTAGGATTTGCTTTGACAGCCTCAGAATAAGTAGCTACTCCGCCGTAATCTGGTAATCCGCTGGTATGACTTAACAGTTGGCGAAGTGTGACAGGGGTATTCAGCGGAAAATTAGTTAAATAAGTTTGCACAGGTGCATCTAGTTCAAGAAATCCTTTGCCAACTAAGTGTAGCGATGTCGTTGCTATCAGGCTTTTAGTGATGCTGTAGAGGTAGAAGTTAGCATCTGTGGACAATGGTATCTCATGATTTCTGTCTTGATAGCCAAAGCCCGCTTCAAGAAAAGCCTGCCCATTTACATGTATAGCGACGGCAGCACCAGGAATCTGGGCTTCAATGAGGGATTGCCTGACGACTAATCTGAGTTGCTCTTGAAGATCTTCCACAGTAAAATACCTGCAAAATGGAGCAGTTCAGTTTCTATGGTAAGAGTTATATAGCGATCGCTGTATAACAGTTCGGCTGGAGCGGGCTAAAGGGTGATCTCGGTGGCAATGCATAAGGTTAACAGAGCCGCCCAGCCGGAACGGCCGATCGCACAGCTCACATCCACACCAGCCGATCAAATTGAATAAACACAGTACCTCTATAACCGTCCACTTCATTAGAAGGACTGAATTGCGTAAATTTCAGAATGATGCACTGACAACTTCTTCGGACACGGCAAAGTATTCCCGTGTAAATTCAATCGCTGCCTGATCGTTAAAACCTTTGCAGGTGTAAATTACAATTGAGAAAAACTGGGCACTGCTCCAAATATAGGCTGAAATCCCAGAATCAATCAACGGAACGAACGCATCATAGCCTGCGTTCTCATCTCGACCCATGCCAGATGCGGGTGAAAAAACAATGGGATTGCCATAGGTGCGAAGGTCAAGATGCTCTGCTACTTCAAGGAGGTAGATTTCTAAAACTTCTCGGTTCACGTGTGTTGTATAAAAACCTTCAATCAGCAATCGCTGTCGAAAAATATGGGGTGCGAGATTTTTCATGAGAACCCTTCAAAGTTAGTTTTAACCGATTTTATCGGGGTAACTGGTTGGGATCTAGAGCAGCCAGGAGGCTTGAGAAGCAATGGACGATCGGCGATAGACGATGTACTGTAAATCTGAACTTTGCACCTATCTGTATGCTTGTCACTCAGCAACCGATCCTCCGGCGCTTCTGGTACCCGGTGATGCCGATCGCACAACTACAAACTGCGCCTCAGTCGTTTCAACTATTGGGGCAACCGTTGGTGTTGTGGTTAGATGCCGCACGCAATCCAGTCGCACTGGACGATCGGTGTTGTCACCGTACGGCTCGCCTCTCGCAGGGATCGGTGGTGGCAGGAAATGTGCGTTGTCCCTATCATGGGTGGACATTTGACGGCACTGGAACCTGTATCGAGGTGCCCCAATGTCCCGATCGTCCCATTCCCAAAACCTATCGAGTCCCTGCCTTTCGCTGTACCGAGCGCTATGGCTATGTTTGGGTGTGTTTGGCTGACCCGCTCACTCCGATTCCCGATATTCCCGAAGCGATCGATCCCCATTTTCGTCAAATTCCCCAATTTTATGAACCCTGGCGCTGTGCTGGACTGCGACTGATGGAAAACTCGTTTGACAATGCCCATCCTCAGTTTGTCCATGCCAAAACCTTTGGGTTGGCGCAGGAACCGGTGCCCCCTGATCCCGATGAGTTTGAAGAAACGCCCTGGGGGCTGCGAATGAAATACATTCTGCCTGTGTTCAATCTAGATGTGCAGAAACAAAATCTGCAAACTCAAGAAACGCGCACGGTCAGAATGAGTGAAGGCACCTGGTTCATGCCGTTTATTCGCACGCTAAAAATCACCTATCCCACGGGTTTAATCCATATAATTTTTACGGCAGCAACCCCGATCGACGATCGCACTTCCCAAATTATTCAGTTTTGTCTTCGCAACGACACCGAAGCCGAAGTCAGTGCCGAGAATGTCATCGCCTTCGATCGTGCCGTTACCCTAGAAGACAAAAACATCCTGGAAGGCACCCACTACGATGTGCCCTTAAATATGCGCGAAGAACAACACATGACAACCGATAAACCTGGAATTGTGATGCGTCATAAACTCGCCGCATTACTCAGATCCCACGGCGAAACAGAACAGCGCTTGCCCTCCCAATCTCCGCTCTGCTGAAATGCCCCCCCTCAAGCATCCAAAGTGTCTGTCTCCGCATTTTCTACGCACCCCTAAGCCGGAGGCGTCCGCATCACTCGCCAGGCAATAAAGCCGAGAAAGGCAATGTATCCCAGCACTGTTAGCCAATCTTGCCAACTCCCCGATAATTCTGTCATCTCAATTGCCTCATGGATCTACCCATTGTGCTCAATCCTCAATCAACGCTGCCCCTGCATCATCAAGTCTACGATGCTTTGCGCTGTGCCATTCTCAGTGGTCGATTGTTACCCCGTCAGCGCTTGCCTTCCACCCGATCGCTGGCAAACTCGCTCAACATTTCGCGCACCACCGTGACTCAGAGTTACGATCGCCTACTCAGTGAAGGCTATCTGGAAACGATCGTGGGTTCTGGCACCTATGTGTGCGCGCAAATCCCGGATGACCTCTTGCACGCTCCTGCGCTGGAATCCCCAGCCGCTTCGTCCCCAACCCCAATTCAGCTATCGCAGTATGGGCAACGCTTGAGCCAAACGCCCTTTGCCTTGCAAGCAGAACCCAAAGCCCCAATTAGCTTTCGCTATGGGCGTCCGGCGCTCCAGCACTTCCCTATGCAAGTGTGGCGTAGATTATTGGCACGACACTGTGAGCACACTGCTGACTGGTTAGATTACGCGATCGATTTTCAAGGTTATCTCCCCTTAAGGCAAGCGATCGCCCATTATCTGGGGCGTGCCCGTGCCGTCCAATGCCACCCCGACCAAATCATCCTCACCAACGGCACGCAGCAAGCCCTTGATTTGATCGTGCGATTACTGATGGCACCAGGAATGGAATTGGCGTTGGAAGATCCTGGATATTTAAGCGCGCGGCGTATTTTTTTGAGCCATGGTGTCAATTTGTTTCCCATTCCGGTTGATATGTCTGGGCTAATGGTTGAGAAACTGGTGCATCATTTTGCGCAGATTCGATTGGTCTATGTGACACCCTCTCATCAGTTTCCTACGGGAGCAACGCTATCCTTACCTCGGCGATTAGAATTGCTGGCATGGGCACAACAAACGGGTGCATTGATCCTAGAAGATGATTATGACAGTGAGTATCGCTATGGCGATCGTCCAATGCCGGCGTTGCAAGGTTTAGATAGCCATCAATCGGTGATCTACATTGGCACCTTTTCTAAGGTGTTATTCCCGGCTTTACGCATCGGTTATCTCGTGTTGCCCAAACCTCTCGTGGCGTTGTTTGCTCAGGCAAAGTGGTTGAGCGATCGCCAACTGCCCAGCCTGGAACAGCGAGTCCTGACCGATTTCATCACTACTGGACATCTGGAAAGTCATATTCGCAAAATGAGATCACACTACGATCGGTTGCGTCAAGCCTTAGTGCATTGCTTAAAACAACAGTTTGGCGATCGTATGACCCTCTTTGGCGAAAAAGCTGGACTGCATCTGATGGTGAAGCTCCACACCTCCTTAAGTGATGCCGAAATTGTTGAACGGGCAGCCAGCGCAGGTGTGGGATTGATGCCTGCTCACCCTCAGTATTTAACGCCTGGTGATCGGGGTGAGTTTATTTTTGGCTATGCTGAACTCAGTGCCGAACAAATTCAGATCGGCATTGACAGACTGGCAAAGAGCTTGAGTATTTAGGGTATCGGTGCCGAAGCCAGGTCAATGAAGGCAGCATACCTGGTGGTTCACCTGGTTCTTTGATGATTACCGACCCAATGGTAAGCAAATGATAAAGCAGGTTCTTCCTGGTTTTGAGTCAAATAAGATGGTTCCCTGATGACGATTCTCAACAATGCGTCGGACTGTTTCCAACCCTAAGCCTGACCCTTGACCTACCTGTTTTGTCGTGAAGAAAGGTTCAAAAATGCGCGATTGAATTTCCGATGGAATTCCACTCCCAGAATCGATAATATCAATCCGAACCGTGTTTCCTTTAGAATGCGTCATAATTTCTAGCACGCCATGACCGTTCATGGCATCGATCGCATTATCGATTAAGTTCGTCCATACCTGATTCAATTCGCTGCCGTAAGCAGGCACCCTGGGGATCTGGGGATCATAACGACGATGAACCTGGATACCCTGTTTGAGTTTGTGAGCAAATAATCGGAGAGTATCTTCTAATCCTTGATGCACATCGACCTCCTGTCGAATGCCTTGATCGAGATAGGAGTAGGACTTCATCGCTTGCACCAATTCTGAAATGCGTTCAGCTCCGCGTAAGCCATGTTGAATCATCGACATAACATCAAGCGAGAGCGCCAACCAATGCAGCCCCATTTCGCGCAGTTCCGTTGGATCTTCTCGCCAACGTTCCATCAGTTGTTCCAGCGTACTCGTTTCGATGCCTCCGGCTGCCAAGGGTTCAGCCAGTTTCCATGCCTGGTCTACGCCGTAGTCTTCTAACCAAGCCAGTAAAATCTCTTCCCGATCGCTCAACGTGACTGGATCAGTGCGATCGTTGAGAATTGCATCATGTCCCTTATCCCGAACATTCAACCATTGCTGGGTATGCGCTGGTTCAACCTGGCGTTGTCCATAGACCAAGTTCATTCGTTGCAGTTCCAGCACTGCTGCTGGCATCTCCTTCAACGCCCGAACCAGGGCAGCCGCTGGATTATTCAATTCATGGGCGAGTCCCGCAGCCAGAGTGCCCAAGGCTGCCATCTTTTCCCGCCCGCGAATGAAGGATTCGAGTCCTCGCAGCCGTCGCTCCATCATACGAAACACGCCACGTTCGAACTCGCGGCATTCGTGCAGTAACTCACGAAAATCATCGCCCTCGACTTCGTAAAGACTACAATCGGTCAATGCTCGCAAGGTGACAGACATGGGTTGATCAGTCATCACTTGAATTTCACCAAAGAACGCAGGGGCATCATGTCGTCCTAAGGGAATTTCAACCCCTTCACTACGACGAGTAATCACCATTTGACCCTGAGCTAGAATGAATAGTCCCCGATGTGGTTCACCTTCCTGGACTAACACCGCTCCCGTTGGGAGCATGACCCTTTGAGCCCGATCGCACACCCATTCCAATCGTGCTTGAGGCAGGTGTTGAAAGGGTTCCAGCATCAGCAAATCTTTGATACACAGCTGATTTTCCATCATGCTAGACCTTACTCAAGTAACGGTGGATAAATTGCACTGCGATCGCGCCTTCTCCCACACCCGATGCGACTCGTTTGACGGAGTTATACCGCACATCTCCAGCCGCAAAAATACCAGGAACGCTCGTTTCGAGTAAAAACGGAGAGCGATCCTGATTCCAGCCTTTGGGCGGTTTGCCGTCACGAATGAGATCAGGTCCCGTAAAGATAAAGCCGCGTTCATCTCGTTCAACCGTATGATCCAGCCAATCAGTTTGAGGCATGGCACCAATGAAGATAAAGAGTGACGTTGCCTCGACCATTTGAATCTCACCAGTGTGGATATTCTTGGTGACCAGTAGTTCTAAATTTGTTTCACCTTTGACTTCCTCCACGACACAGCCTGTGCAAACCGTAATGTTCTGCGTTGCCTCGATTTGGTCAATTAGATATTGAGACATGCTTTTAGTCAGCGGCGATCGCACTAACATCACCACTTCACGAGCGTATTTTGAGAAGTGCATGGCTGCTTGCCCAGCTGAGTTTGCTCCACCAACGATATAAACCGCTTCACCTTGACAGGCGATCGCTTCTGTCATGGCAGCCCCGTAGTAAACTCCCGCTCCACAAAGTTTGTCCATTCCCGGGATGTCAAGTTTGCGATAGGCTACCCCTGTTGCCACCAACAATGCATGGCAACTAATCTCGCTACCATCGGCTAATTGTAAAATTCGGTAGGGGTTGGCAATCCGAACGCCAGTGACCGTTTGAGGCGTGAGAATTTCTACCCCAAATCGCCGGGCTTGGGTTACAGCTCGACGGGCTAGATCTGCACCACTCAAGCCGATCGGGAATCCCAGATAGTTTTCAATGCGAGAACTGGAACCTGCCTGCCCTCCAGGGGCTTCTCGTTCAATCATCACGGTGGTGAGTCCTTCAGAGGCGCCATAGACAGCGGCGGCTAGCCCTGCCGGACCCCCTCCAATAATTGCTAAGTCGTAGAAAGGGTGCTCTGCCTGAGTTCGCAGCCCAATTTTCTCAGCGATCGCCAGGTTAGAGGGCTGAATCAATCGAGAGCCGTCGGGAAATAGAACCAGGGGTAGTTGATGGTTGCTCTTAGCTTCACCATATTCCACCAGTTGAGTGGCTTCGGATTCAAGTTCAATATCTAGCCACTGGTAGGGAATTTGGTTTCGTGCCAGAAAGTCTTTGACTTGATGGGACAGCGGCGACCAGCGGTTACCAACAACACGGATGCCTTCAAAAGGGGGGCGAAAGGAGGCGAACCAGTCGTCCAGCAAGTCATCCAGAACTGGGTAGAGCCTCTCTGCTGGAGGGTCCCAGGGTTTGAGCAAGTAATAATCAATTTGGGTATTGTTAATGGCACGAATGGCAGCGTCCGTGTCGGCATAGGCAGTGAGCAGTGCCCGCTTTGCATGCGGGTAGAGAACTAACGCTTGCTCCAAAAATTCCACGCCACTCATTTGCGGCATCCGCTGATCAACCAGAAATAGTGCTACAGATTCATTTCGCAACTTCAATTGTTGCAATGCATCCAACGCTGCACGACCAGAGTCGGCACGTACAACCCGAAAGCGATCGCCATACTGGTACCGCAAGTCCCGTGACACAGCTTGCAGAACATCTGCATCATCATCAACTGTCAAAATTACAGGTTTTGCCATGTATTAGAGACCTAGTTCTATCTTCCAGATGTTGTCGTATTCACAAAGGCAGGTAATGATTCGGCTTTCCGCAATTCTACTTCGTTCGCTTCGATATCGGTTCACAGTGAGGCATATCCGCTAGTAAGGAGATGTAGGAATTTTGATTGTCTTTCTCACTCTCCGTGTCCTTGCGTCTCCCTTTACTCCGGTTTAGACCCGACGACTCCTCTCAACCCAAGCTTTGCCCCATCTGCTCTCTAGCTTTTACCCTCTTAGAGAAAGATATCGAGTCATTACAACACTTAATCGAAATCAAACTACGGGGATGCGTATCATCCTGTAGGCGCAATCACCCAATGCTCCAATCGAATAGTCTTCCATCCGCTAGTGGAACTTGGCGGAAATCTGCCTACCGTTTTGGCTCCTAACTCCTGACTCCTGATTCCCTCAGAATGGTTGCCTAACTTACGCTCCAAAGTACTAGAGTGATCCCTCCATGCGACTTCTTCCCTACGATGCCTTCACCCTAAAAACTCCCGATCCCTTGTCGATCGTCCTGCTGCGATTCGCCACTCAGGTTGAACCCGAAAAACCTGTCCGATGGCAATTCTCCCGCGATCACTTGCCCTATGAAGGCACCTTTTCGGAGGCTGGATTTCAGATTCGCCGTATTATTCATCATCGCAATTCCTTCTTACCCTTGATTGAAGGAAAGTTCGAGTCTTTACCCATGGGCACCCGCGTCCGTATCACGATGCGCTTGCATCCCTTTGTCATTGTCTTTTTAGCTTTTTGGTATTTAATTTGGTATGGCTTTTTCCTCCCGGTTTGGTTGACCGGAGCCATGCCGATCTCAGTTGCTTCACAGTTTTTAGGGTTGCCGATCGTCCTCTTAATCATATTTTGGTGCGCGTTTTGGGCTGAAGCCGCCCGCAGTCGCTGGGATTTAACTCAGATAATTATGGGACGGGCAAATCGCTCGTATTCGTCCCCCGTTTTCTATCAATGGCTACCGAATGCCTTGCAATGGGGTCTCTTCCTAGCGGGGATCACGCTGGCACTCCTGCAAATTACGGGCATCTTTCGTCCCTTCGCGTCCGTAGAATCCGAATCAGAGTCTTGGGCTACGGTCTCTTGTTCCCAGGTAACCCCGCCCCCCGAGGCCTGTCAACTTTCCCTAATCCATACGCTGAATGGACATCCAACAGCAGCCGCGCTAGCCGTAAGTGGAGATGGACAAACCCTGGTCAGCGGTGGCACGGATAAGGCGATTAAGGTATGGGATGTGAAAACTGGACGGTTGCAGACAACCCTCCAGAGCGATTCGGGCAAAATTAATGCCGTGGCGATCGCGCCAGATGGTAAAACTGTGGTGAGCGGCAGCGCTGACCACAGAGTGCGGATCTGGGATCTGACCCATGCCCATCCTCCTCGCATGTTGGTAGGGCATTCTGAAGCCGTTAATTTTGTGAGCATCACGCCCGATGGCAAAACCGTGATTAGCGGCAGTTATGGTGCAATTAAACAGTGGGATCTGGCAACGGGGCAGTTGAAAGCTACCTTTCCCAAAGTGGGTCAATATCAGACGACCTGGGGTCCCATTGCCGTGATTCATGATGAGGCAGAACAGTTCAGCCCGCTAGATATCAATCCCAATCGCAACATTGCTCTCATTAGTGGGCTGAAAATCGTCGATCTGACCACCAATCAGACCAGATCCTTACCCACCGATCGCGTCGAAAATCTCTTTGTCGATAATTTTTTATCGGCGCACATAAGTCTAGATGGCAAACTCGCCGCTTTACAGTACGGTAATGCCTTTAAGAAGTTTGAAACGCGGCTCAAAATTTGGGATTTGCAGACAGGCAAGGTTCAAGCCATAAGCAGTGCAGCCTTTTCTCACAATATGTTCGAGAATCTGCCCTTAGCGCTGAGCCGCGATCGCATTTTTGGTACCACAGGTCAATTCCTGAAAGTGTGGAACCTCCAAACCGCACAACTCGAAGCGGTTTTGGAGACGGGATGGATGGGAGATCTGGTAGTGACACCGGATGGCAAGCTCTTGGCTGGGTTGACCAGTGGTTTCGATCCCAACCAGATTCAAATCAAAGTTTGGCGGCATCAACCAGCAGTTGGTAAAACGAAATTTGACTTGCCGGGACAGTGAACCGGACTGAACATCAACAGTTTCAGAACGCGTGGGAAAGAATCGGTGCCGAATCGATGCATCGAATGCCCAGCGCTTGCGGCTCAATCCATTGCAATCACCACATCGCTGGACTTGATCACAGCGTAAGCTTTCTTACCTTCTGCCAACTCTAAAACTTCAGCGGAGGTGGTTGTAATCGTCGAAGTCAGTTCAACTCGATGCACGATTTCGAGGGTCACCTCGCTATGAATCGAGCCTTTGATCATCCGCTTGACAGTTCCTTCTAAAACATTGCGGGAACTGACTTTGAGGGGTTTATGGGAAGCAGGCAGATCGTCTACGGAGTTGGGGACTGGAGGCGATTGCTGAAGCACAGCTTTCGGAGCAGGCGCGCGTTGGGGCGTTGAGTCTGGTACCAGTCGATCGGGTTCAGGCTCCTCTGTCGAGACAGGTGTGGCGTATCTCAATCCCCGCAAAAGTTCCCGCAACACCTCTGTTTTGGTGCGCTGAGATAGCTGACAAATCTCTTCAAGGATCTGGCGCTCCTCTTCCGATGTTTGAAATGTGATCCATCCCTGATCTTTTCTCGGCATTTTGTTACCAATTTAGTTGGAAAGAATACCTGAGGTTGGTATGATTCTACCAACTTTACTCTAGACTCTCAGCATAGTGATTATTGTATGAAACGCAAACAGTTTCTACTTTTTTTCAGTGCCTTGCTAACCAGTTTTTTTCTGGCGCTTGGTTTACGGTTGATCAATCCTGCGCCTGCTTACGCCAATGCAGATGTGCTGGTGTCAGCGGCTGCTAGTTTGAAGGAGGTGATGACGGAAATTAAACCGCTTTATCAGAAAACCCATTCTGATGTAAACCTGACTTTCAACTTTGGGGCATCAGGTGCCTTGCTCCAGCAGATCGAGCAAGGTGCCCCTGCCGATATTTTTATTTCTGCTGCAAAGCGTCAAATGGATAGCTTGGATCAAAAAGGGGCGCTTGTTCCTGGCACTCGTAAAAATCTAGCGAATAACCAGTTGGTTTTGATTGTGCCCCAAGGTTCCAGAGCCGTCACCAGTTTCACGAGTTTAAAGCAGCCTGAAATCAGGCGTATTGCTATTGGGGAACCGCGTAGTGTTCCGGCTGGACAGTATGCCCAACAGGTTTTGCAGAAACTGAACTTGTGGAACGCGGTGAAACCCAAGCTGGTTTATGCAAACAACGTACGGCAGGTATTGGCAGCGGTTGAAAGTGGTAATGTGGACGCCGGGTTTGTTTATATGACAGATGCCAAAATCTCTAATAAAGTGAAAGTCGTTGTCATTGCAGAAAATTCATACCATTCACCGATCGTCTATCCCATGGCAGTGCTGAAGCGTAGCAAGAACATGGGTGCGGCAAAAGCATTTGTGCAATATTTGTCCGGTAGCCAAGCCAAAAGTGTATTGCGAAAATACGGATTTATCGTGTCGAACTAACGAAAATTCAATTCGGTTGTGGATTCATTGCTCTAAAGCTAAGTCCTCACAGCCCCCTATTCGTGCCTTAGAACGACTGAAACAATCCCAATGAATGGACGCGATCGCGGTGCCACTAGACCTTTCTCCACTCTGGATTTCACTCAAGGTATCGTTGTTGGCAACGGTCTTCACCTTTTTTGCTGGAATTGCCGTTGCCTACTGGATGCAGAACTACCGTGGCAAAGGAAAATCTTTGCTGGAAGGGATCTTGATCTCGCCCTTGATCTTGCCACCCACCGTGGTTGGGTTTCTATTGCTATTGTTATTTGGCAAAAATGGACCTGCTGGTCAGTTGCTGCTGTCCTTTGATTTCAGTATCGTCTTTACCTGGTACGGGGCAGTGATTACCGCGATGGTGGTGTCTTTTCCTCTGATGTACCGCACTGCCTTAGGAGCCTTTGAACAAGTTGACAGCAATTTGTTAGCGGTTGCCCGAACATTGGGGGCTTCCGAATGGAGCGTATTTTGTCGCATTCTGTTGCCTTTGGCACTGCCAGGGGTTTTGGCAGGAGCGGTATTGGCGTTCGCTCGGGCGTTGGGTGAATTTGGTGCCACTCTGATGCTGGCAGGCAATATTCCAGGGCAGACCCAGACCATTCCTATGGCAATTTACTTTGCTGTGGAAGCTGGCGCCATCAATGAAGCCTGGTTTTGGGCGGTTATTATCCTGTTGATGTCGCTTTCGGGCATCGTGGCAGTCAATTTTTGGCGAGACCAACAGCAAAAGCGGCAACTCTTCCAGAGTGCCCCTGTAAAGAGATCGCTAGCGGTTAAACCCTGGGGAAATGATCGAGAGGCAGCTTCCGCTCGATCTTCCAGGTTGCCTGCGAAGGGTGCAGTTGGCTTAGCGATCGATATTCAAAAGCAGCTTGCCAATTTTGATCTGGATTTGGCGTTTACCGTGACTGGATCAACCCTGGGTATTTTGGGTGGGTCAGGTGCCGGTAAAAGTATGTTGCTGCGGTGTATCGCTGGCATGGAAAGCCCAACTAGCGGACAGATTGTATTAAACGGGCGCGTCCTATTTGATGCCAAACAACGGATTAATGTGCTGAGCCGCGATCGCCGAATTGGGTTTTTGGTGCAAAATTATGCGCTGTTTCCCAACATGACGGTTGCCCAAAATATTGCCTTTGGCTTGCCCAAATCCCTTTCAGCCCAGGAATCCCGGCTAAAGGTGGAAGCCCAACTGGAAGCTGTGCAATTGCAGGGCTATGGCGATCGCTATCCCAACCAGCTTTCTGGGGGTCAGCAACAACGAGTTGCACTGGCACGGGCACTGGCAAGTGAACCCGAAGTGCTATTGCTGGATGAACCTTTTTCGGCATTGGACACGCACCTGCGTAGCCAGATAGAACAGGCGATGATTGCTCGCCTTCGGAGCTTTAGCGGGGTGAGTCTATTAGTTACTCACAATTTAGAAGAAGCCTACCGGGTCTGTGATGATTTGCTAGTGCTGGAGGCGGGACATGCCCTTGCCGATGGTTCCAAGTACGACATTTTTGAACGTCCCGGTACATTGGGCGTGGCTCAATTAACCGGGTGTAAGAATATTTCCCCTGCCCAGATGCTTGCTGAGCAAGAAATCCTGGCAATTGCTTGGGGGATTCAACTGCGAGTGCTGAAGCCGATGCCCGATCGCCTGGCGTATGTGGGTATTCGTGCCCATCAAATCCGGTTTACGGATCAGCTCAGCCAGCCCAACACCTTCCCTTGCTGGCTCGCTTCCACCAGTGAAACCCCCCATCGCATGACGGTCTTTCTCAAATTTAATCTTCATCCTGCTGATCCTCAGGACTATCACCTTCAGGCTGAAGTCTTTAAAGAAAAGTGGAATGTTCTCAAGCACAAACCCCTACCCTGGCTTGTGCAACTCGATGCACTGCGGCTAATTTTGTTAGAAGCGTAGTAGTCCGTCAGGGTAGATTTGAGAGGTCATTCAAATCTACAAAAACCATTTTTGAGATGGTTTGAGGGGTTGAAAACCCTCAAACCAGTCTTGACAGGCCCCTAATTCACTTCATCGGAGTTCGTGCCGAAGCGCTGGTTCACTTCGGCAGGGTTGGGTGACGAAGTGTCCACTAACGGCAAAAGTTGTAAATAGGGCTTGAACATTTCTACCAGTGACTCTGCACAAGTTGCCTGTTTGGATCGATTTTCCCGTCCCTGATCCTGACAGGAGATTTTCTTGTTCCCAGGGTTAGATTTTTGCGATTCGTGACTATCTACCACCTTCAGGATTGCCAGGTCTTCTACGGCTGTGAGAGCGTGCAGTGTGTTTGCAGGCAATTCAATAAAAACACCCGGCTCTAGTGCCACTGCTTGCCCTGCTAACACAAAGACCCCGCGTCCCTGAATTACTGTAATAAATCCATCGTAGGTGCTGGTATGTTCAGGGATCTGAATACCAGCTTGTAAACAAATCAGCATGGCTTGGTGTTGTGGTCTTTTGACCAGATATTTTCTGGACATACCGTTATCACCATAGTCAACTTCATCCTGCAACTGCGTTGCAAGGGGTTTTAATGGGGGTGTCAACATCTTAAACCTCCAATGATCAACGAGAAATTTTCGATGGCAGAACTTGACGGGGACCTTCTGTCTGACTGCGGGGACAAGTCTGTAAATCTTGTTGCTTTAGGGTTTCGTGGGTAGCTTGTTGAGCTGGATCGATGGACTGTAATCCGATCCAGGCGTTAATTGCTGCGACATCAAAGCCAACCGATCGTCGATCGCCGACCTGAATTAATGGACGACGAATCAGTAACGGCGTTTCCACCATCAATGACAAGGCGGTTTCAGCGTCCAAATTTTCAGGAATCACGGCGCCTGATTGGATTGTAGGAGCCGATCGATTAAACCAATCTGCAACCAGGAGTGTGCCAAAAAATGGGCGGAGGCTTTCGACCGTCCAGGGTGTGGTGAGCAGATTCTGCGCTTGTACATCATGTCCTGCGGCTTTTAGCAACGTTTTTTGTTTCGTGTTGTTGATGCAGCCTGGTTTTTCGTAAAAGATGACAATTGCCATGATGGATCTCAAAGGGCGTTTGACTACCAACTTCGTTTGTAGCATGTACCCCGAATTGAGTAGAATTTGGCAACCCTGATTAAAGTTATTAAGGCTGTACTCAGCGCTTGAAACCCTTCTGTAAAAAGAACTTTAAATTTCGATGGGAGAAGCGGGACGGGGATTTCTGGAGAGAGGGACGAGGATTAATTTTGTGTTACAAGTTGGTATCGGGATGACCCTTGAAACCGATGCTCTGCTCATTCTTGTCAGCAACCCGTCGGCGTTGCTCAATAACGGGATGAAAGTGATGCTGCTGAATGATTTAAAACTTCGTTCCAAATCATCCTGCTTTTCAGCAACGCCACCCCCCGTCTGCTATCGATCCAGTTAGTCTGTAAACGAACAAGGCAGAAAACAAATCCCTCAAAGGATAGAGAGTGAATTCTATCATTGAGAGGAGAATGAGTTTTATCAGATGTTCAACCCATGCATTCCATGCAGCCTTACTTACACAAGCTCCTTTTGGAACAAGTCCTGCCGCTGAAGCAACCTTCGTTCGGTCAGCCAATCCGTGAATTGCAGAATTTGAGCCAAGTAACTCTAGGGCATTTTGCAGTAGCAATTGGCGTGGCATAGCCACGATCAGCCGTTGGGAATCGGGTTAGATTCAATCTGCCCATTCGCATTACATCAAGTTCAAGTCTTGATTGAAGGACAGAGCCAATCTACTTCCCAACCGACTTAGGAGAGAAGATCAAAGGGCTGCTTGCATTACATTTCGCCCAAATTCAACGCGAAGGAAGTGGAGATGGGAAACCCAAGTGTCGAGGATCTATTTGCGTATAATCGCGAGATAGCGGCATGGATGCGATCGCAGTTTTTCAGTGCAAAAGAAGTGGCAGATGGACTACCAACGCCTCTGGGTGCGATCGAAACTTGGTCTTCCAGTCTAAAAAGTGCCTTGGGTATCCTATTAAACGCCTGTTGTCCCATGTTTCTGGTTTGGGGACAAGATCGCATCCTGGTTTACAATGATGCCTTTTTTTCCCTTCTACAAGAGCCCAACCTTTGTACCGGCTTCGGTCAAGCCATCGACGATCGCTGGCGTGAAACCTGGAGCAGCCTCCACACAGACATTGAGCAGGTCTTCACAACCGGGCAATCGTCTCAGCACCAAAATCAACCGTTTCCTAATCAAAACGGCACTTCTGGAGAACGATTCTATACTTGGTCTTATAGTGCAATTTGGCATGAAACCGATCAGATCGGGGGGGTCTTTGCAACGGGTTTTCCCGCATCTCTCGCCTTAAATCACCCAAATTTACCTGAGCGCAGGCTCAGCGAAGCTGAACAACCGCAGGCAGAAGTTGAACGGGAGCAGCTCCTTCAAGACCTGGCAGCTGAACGTACCCGCTTTGAAGCCGTCTTACGCCAAATGCCTGAAGGGGTCATTATCGCCGACGCCGCCTCCGAAAAGATGATCTTGTCGAATGAGCGCACTAGCCAAATTCTTCAACATTCTTTCGAGCTAAATCTGGAGCTGGAAAACTATGACCAACAGGTGCCGTTCCAGGCTTATCACCCAAACGGACAAGCTTATGCACCTGATGAATATCCTTTAGTGCGATCGCTTCGCACGGGTGAAGTGGTCACGCATGAAGAGATGGAAATTAACCATGCAAATGGAAACCGGATTGTAATTGATGCGAATTCTTCACCCATTTTCAACAGCAAAGGAGAAATTACTTCCGCAGTGGTTCTGATTCAGGACATCACCGATCGCAAGCAAGCTGAGACAGAACGAGAACAGTTACTCGTACGAGAACAAGCGGCACGGGAAGCTGCGGAAACCGCCGAGCAACGGGCGAAATTCCTGGTAAAAGCAAGTACGACCCTGACCTCCTCGTTGGATTATGAATACACCATTAAAAGCGTGGCGCAAGCTGTTGTTCCCATGCTGGCAGATTGGTGTGCAGTCGATATTCTCAAAGAGGATGGCACGCTGGAACGGCTGGCAACTACGCATGTTGATCCCGCTAAGGTGCAATGGGGGATGGATCTGCATCGTCGCTATCCCCCTGACTTAAACGCACCCCGAGGCATTGCCCAGGTATTACGCACTGGACAGTCAGAGCATTATCCAACGATTTCGGACGAGCAAATTGTGACGGCGGCTCGGGATGACGAACATCTCAGGATCTTACGGGCAATTGGCTTGAGATCGGTAATGCTGATACCGCTGAATGCACGCGGCAGGACGTTAGGAGTCATTTCCTTTGTCTCGGCAGAGTCTGAGTATTCCTACAGTTTAGATGACCTATCCCTGGCAGAAGAATTAGCACGCCGGGCAGCGATCGCCTTAGATAATGCGCGTTTATACCAGGCAGCCCAACAAGCGCAACAAGCCGCCGAACGCACTGCTGTTCGAATTTCTCGCCTACAAATGGTAACCGCTGCTCTCTCAGAATCTCTAACACCTGAACAAGTCGCAGAAGTCATCGTCGAACAGAGCATGGCAACTTTAGAGACTGCGGCTGCACTGGTGGTTTTAGTCAGCAACGAGAGAACCGAACTCGAAATCGTCAAATCAGTGGGGTATTCAGCAGACCTGATAGAATCTTGGCGCAGGTTTTCGATTAACCTTGATGTCCCTTTAGCAGAGGCTATCCGAACTGGGGAACCCATATGGGCAGAAACCGTGTTAGAGCGGATTGCTCGCTACCCGCATCTCGCTGAAGTTTATAATCGATATAATTTTAAATCCTGGATAGCGATTCCTTTGGTGGCTGAGGGCACTTCCGTAGGTGGAATGCTGCTCAGTTTCCAGGAGTTCAAACTCCTGAGCCAGGACGATCGCGAATTTACTCTTGCCGTCAGCCGCCAATGTGCTCAAGCCATTGTGCGTGCCCAACTTTACAAGGCAGAGCAGCAAGCGAGAGCCGAAGCAGAACGAGCGAACCGGATTAAAGATGAGTTTTTGGCAGTATTGTCCCATGAGTTACGATCGCCCCTCAACCCCATCTTAGGGTGGACAAAGTTGCTCCAAACGCGCCAATTTGATCAGTCAGCGACCCAGCGAGCCTTAGAGACGATCGAACGGAATGCTAAATTGCAAACGCAACTGATTGATGATTTACTCGACATCTCACGTATCTTGCGCGGCAAGATGATGTTGAATGTTTGTGAAGTTAATTTGGTGACGGTGATTGATGCGGCGATTGAAACTGTGCACTTGTCAGCCGCAGCCAAAAACATCGAAATTCAGAAAGTGGTAATAGGCAATATTGGGCTAATCTCAGGCGATTCGGGGCGCCTCCAACAGGTCATGTGGAATTTGCTGTCCAATGCCGTCAAGTTCACACCTGCCGGTGGACATATTGATATCTGTCTGGAACGGGTGGGCATCCAGGCTCAAATTCAGGTGAGAGACACTGGCAAAGGGATTTCGTCAGAGTTTCTCCCTTATGTGTTTGAGTATTTTCGACAGGAAGATGGCACAACAACCCGAAAATTTGGTGGATTGGGATTAGGGCTGGCGATCGTCCGATATTTCACTGAACTGCATGGCGGAACAGTCAAGGCGGAGAGCCAAGGCGAAGGCTTCGGCGCCACCTTTACAGTTTTATTACCGATATCAAAAAATGCGGTTGGAGAACCCCTTGATCAAGTCGAGGGGTTCAGCCCGGAGGCGACGACCTTACCCCTGGCTAATTTGCGGATTTTAGTGGTGGATGATGAAGCCGATATGCGAGAACTCACTTTTACCATTTTGAACCTAACCGGAGCAGAGACAAAAGTTGTAGCATCCGCCGTTGCAGCCGTTGCAGCCTTAGATGGATTTAAGCCAGATATTCTCATTAGCGACATTGGTATGCCAGAGATAGATGGTTATGAACTCATGCGTCAGGTGCGAAGTCTACCCCCAGAACGAGGCGGACAAATTCCGGCGATCGCCCTGACTGCCTACGCCGGCGAACTCGACCAACAGCAGGCATTAGCAGCTGGATTTCAACAACATCTTGCCAAACCGATCGAACCAGAAGCGTTGGTGAATGCGATCGTAACTTTGATGAAATCTTGATTGGAAAAAACCTGGAGTCGCGATTTTTAACAACTTAATTTCAAATACAGGAATGCTGAATCTGACCCGCTCCCAACTTGTACGCTACAGCATCGCTGGACTCAGCGTCTTGTTGGCAACACTGTTGATGCTTCTGCTCGATCCGCTCCTGTCCATGACCCAGAGTCCCTTCCTCTTATTCTTTGGCGCGGTGATGGTCAGTGCCGGATATGGTGGCTTTGGTCCGGGACTGGTGGCAACCGCTTTGTCAGGGTTTATTAGTACCTACTACTTTGTCCCGCCCATTTATTCTTTGTCGTTAACCTGGGTGAGTGGTTCGCGATTGAGTTTATTTTTGTTAGAGGGTGTGCTGATCAGTGTTCTCTCTGGTGCGCTGCGGCATGCAAAGCAGCGACTTGAGCGAGCATTGTCAAGGTTGCAGATCAGTGAGGCACAGTATCGGCAACTTGCTATTCAAGCGCAAGACCAGGCGAATACATTGAATGCAATTTTTTCAGCGTCTGTCGATCATCTTTACGTTTTCGATCAAGCGGGGCGCTATCGCCATGTCAGCGCTGGCAGTGCCGCAATGCTCGGTTTGCAACCCGATGATTTGATTGGTAAGACATGGCGAGATCTGGGTTTGCCCGCCGATTTGATGGAACCTGTGGATACGCAACGAGAAACGGTGATGTCTACTGGGCGATCGCTGAGAAGTGAGACGGTTTTTGTCACAGACAGTGGAGTCCGTTACTACGAATATATCCTCACTCCATTGAGTACCGATCCATCTACGAAATCGGTGGTTGCTATTTCTCGGGATATGACGGAGCGCAGGCAAGCAGAAGCCCAACGCGATCAACTTTTGCTGCGGGAGCAAGCTGCCCGAGCAGAAGTGGAGGTACAGCGAAATCGCCTTTACTCGCTCTTGCTGGAAGCTCCAGCATTTATCTGCATTAATCGTGGTTCTGATCATGTTTTCGAGTTTGCCAATCCGCTCTATTGTCAACTTGTAGGGAATCGCAAGCTGATGGGACGGACTGCACGGGAGGCTTTTTCTGACCTGGAGGGACAAGGTTTTTTTGAACTGTTGGATCAGGTCTATGCAACCGGGCAACCGTTTGTTGGTAACGAAATCGCAGCTCAATTGGATCGGCAAGGGAATGGAACGATCGAGGAAGGCTTTTTCAACTTTATCTACCAGCCAATCTTCGATATTCATGGTGCGGTGGAAGGAGTCATTACCTTTGGCTTTGAGGTTACCAATCAAGTTGTAGCACGACGACAAGCTGAAGCTTTAGCGGCAGACCTGAGCGCGCAACAGATTGCCCTCAAGAAAAGCGAAGCCCGGTTTAGTCGCCTGGTCGAAGCCAACATTATTGGGGTGCTTTTGGCAGGTCCCAATGGCACGATTATGGAGGCAAATGATGCATTTCTCCAAATTGTGGGTTATACCCGTGAGGATCTGCATAATGGCGTGATGAATTGGAGTGACATGACGCCACCAGAATACATTTCGCAAGACGAGCAAGTGTTACAGGAACTGGCGATCGCTGGCAGTTGTGCGCCCTTTGAAAAAGAATATATTCGCAAAGATGGCAGTCGAGTCCCTATTCTGCTGGGAGCCGCCCAACTCGAAAGCGACGAAATCGCCTGGGTCTGTTTTGTTTTGGACCTAACTAAAAGTAAGGAGATTGAGTCATTACTGCGTCAACAAGCAACCGAGTTATCCCGTGCCAATCGATTGAAAGATGAGTTTCTCGCAACGGTTTCTCATGAGTTGCGGACCCCCTTGAACGCCATATTGGGATGGGCAACGATGCTACGTTCTAAACAACTCAATGAGGCGACAATGAATCGGGCGATCGAAACGATCGAGCGCAATGCCAGAGCACAAAATCAACTGATTAACGACCTGTTAGATGTCTCGCGAATCATTACTGGCAAACTGCGATTAAACGTTCGTCCGGTTGTTCTGGTTGCGGTGATTGAGGCTGCGATCGATTCCATTCGCCCTGCTGCACAAGCCAAAAACATCCGGATTCAAAGTCTTTTAGACCCTGCTGCGGGTCCTGTTTCTGGCGACCCCGATCGGCTCCAACAGGTGTTTTGGAATTTGCTGTCCAATGCGGTGAAGTTCACACCCAAAGGCGGTCGAGTTCAGATTCGCTTAGAACGCATCAATTCACATGTTGAGATCACCGTCAGCGATACTGGGCAGGGCATTAGCCCAGAATTTCTCCCCCATGTGTTCGAGCGGTTACAGCAAGCAGATAGTACAACCACTCGAAAATATGGGGGGTTAGGTCTCGGACTATCGATCGTCCGTCATTTAATAGAATTGCATGGAGGCAGCATTCAGGCTGCCAGTGCAGGGATAGGGCAGGGAGCCACCTTTATGATCAATCTGCCCACCACTATCTTTCGCCCAGAACCCACCGACATTGAACGCGTGCATCCGATCGTGAGTGACACAATTCCTCTGATGGATGCGCCGAGATTAGAGGGGTTGAAGGTTTTGATTGTGGATGATGAAACCGATGCTCGCGAGCTATTGGGAACGCTTTTGCGGGAAAGTGGAGCAATGGTGACGGCTGTGGCATCGGCACGGGAAGCGTTTTCGACCCTTACCCAAAGCTCGTTTGACCAAAGACCCGATCTATTGGTCAGTGACATTGGGATGCCAGAGGAAGATGGGTATATGCTAATTCGGCAAATTCGAGCCTTAGCGCCAGAACAGGGAGGTCGCATTCCGGCGATTGCCCTCACAGCTTACGCTCGCACAGAAGACCGGATCAAAGCATTAGCCGCAGGGTTTCAGTCCCATGTCCCCAAGCCAGTGGAACCAGCGGAATTTATTGCAGTTGTGGCAAACTTGCTCAATCGCTTGTGATCATAACCACCCTGCCTTAAAAACGACTCTACACTGATGATGGTGTTGCCCAAAGACCTTCCCCACTCATGCTGCAAATTACCGATCGAACCGCTATTCCCCTCAGTGAAATTGAACTGACTGCCATTCGCTCCCAAGGTGCAGGCGGACAGAACGTCAACAAAGTCGCCACCGCCATCCACCTACGCTTCGACATTCGCACCTCCTCGCTCTCGCCCCTTTACAAAGAGCGCCTGCTCAACCTGAGCGACAGCCGCATTACCAAAGATGGCATCATCATCATTAAAGCCCAACAACAACGCACCCAAGAGCAAAACAAAGCAGATGCGCTTAGCCGCCTGCAAGAACTGCTCCAAAGCGTGACGATCATGCCTAAAAAGCGCAAGCCTACCCGGTCTTCTCGCAGGTCTGGGCAAAAACGGCTCGACAGCAAAACTAAACGGGGGCAAATCAAAGCGCTCAGAGGGAAGGTCGAAGAGTAAAACCATCCACTCAGCGATCGACAATTTTCATGCCGTGGACTCGATAAGATCAGCACATGAATAAATTAATAATCGGCTTGGGAATGTTTTTGGGCTCAAGCATAGGGAGTTACATCCCTGTCCTGTGGGGCGGCAGTGTGTTTTCATTAATCTCGATATTTTTTGGACTGGTCGGTGGTGTCGCAGGTATTTGGCTTGGCTATCGTTTCTCAAAATACTTAGGGTTTCTCTGAATCATTTCGGTAGCGTCTTACGACCCTGACCCAATTTTCAGCCAATGTTGATTCGCTTCACCTTGCTCAAAAAGTTCAGATTGTCCATCTGAGGGGTGATCTTCACCTCAGCACTCGCATAGCGTTGAAGATGGCGATGAGGGCTACCCCAATGTCGGCAAAAACTGCTGTCCACATGGTTGCAATGCCGAAAACTCCCAGCACAATGAAGATGCCCTTGATCACGATCGCAAAGGTGATGTTCTGCCAGACAATTCGTAGCGTTTTTCGTCCTACTTGAATCGCTTCGGCTACTTTTGAGGGGGCATCCGTCATCAAAACGACATCCGCTGTCTCGATCGCGGCATCTGATCCTAGCGCCCCCATCGCAATGCCCACATCGGCTCTCGCCAGAACCGGAGCATCATTGATACCATCACCGACAAAAGCAACGCGATTGCCAGGGCGCCCCTGAGCCAAAAGGGTTTCGATCGCCTGAACTTTTCCTTCGGGTAGCAACTCTGCCAAAAAACTGTCTAGACCGACCTTGTCAGCAATCCTAGCCGCGGCGGATTGATTATCGCCAGTCAGCATGACGATTTTCTGAATGCCGTTTGCTTTCAACACTTGAATCGCTTGAGCTGCATCATCTTTCAATTCATCAGCAATGATGATACGTCCGGCATACTGGCTATCAACCGCCAGGTGCACTACCGTACCATCGACCGTGCAAACGTTGTGTTCAATCTTCTCCCGATGCAATAGGCGATCGTTGCCCGCCATAACGACCTGCCCATTGATTTTGGCTTGAATGCCATATCCAGCCATCTCAACGTAATTTTCTACCTGGGAGTCATCAATGGCGCGACCATAGGCTGTGCGAATCGCTTGTGCTACAGGATGGGTTGAATGGGCTTCTACTTGGGCTGCCAGTTCCAGTAATTCAGATTGAGTGAAGCCATTTTGGGTCAGGATCTCAGTGACGTTGAACACGCCTTTGGTCAGCGTTCCCGTCTTGTCAAATACCACTGTTTTCACGTTTGCCAGGGTATCCAGAAAGGTAGATCCCTTCACCAAAATGCCCCGCTTGGCAGCTCCACCAATGCCACCAAAGTAGCCTAAGGGAATGCTGATGACTAGCCCACAGGGGCAAGAGATCACGAGTAGAATCAGCGCTCGATAGACCCATTCTGCCTGAGTTGCCCCTGGGATCAAAAGAGGTGGAATCAGAGCAACGGCTAGCGAAAGCATCACCACAACCGGAGTATAGCGTTGGGCAAAGCGGGTGATAAATTTTTCAGTTGTCGCTTTTTTGCTGCTGGCATTTTCTACGAGGTCCAGAATCCGGGCGATCGAAGATTCACTAAACCGTTTGGTGACTCGAATGGTTACTACACCAGACTGATTGATCATGCCTGCCAGCACAGCTTCTCCAGGTCGGATTGTGCGAGGAACGGATTCCCCAGTCAGGGCAGAAGTCTCCACCTGAGATGTTCCCTCGAGCACTTCTCCATCCAACGGAATTCGCTCTCCTGGCTTGACCAGAATCCGCTCACCCACTTGAACCTGTTCTGGCGTAACCACCAGAATCCCTTGGTCAGTTTTGAGATTGGCAGTATCCGGGCGAATTGCCAACAAGGACTGAATCGATCGCCGCGAACGACTCACTGCCATGTCCTGAAACAGTTCGCCCACTTTGTAGAACAGCATTACCCCCACGGCTTCAGGGATTTTGTGAATCGCGATCGCCCCGAGGGTGGCGATCGTCATCAGAAAATTTTCGTCAAAAACTTGTCCGCGTAGGATGTTGCGTCCGGCAGTCTTCAACACCGACCATCCACTGATCAGATACGCCGGAATGAACACGGCATACTCCCCCAATCGACTAGGGGTATGTTGCAAAGGCTCCTCAAAGATTAGCCCCAGTCCGAACAAGGCAACGACTACCAGTACCGGGGGCAGTTCTCGTTTGAGGTTAAATTCGGTTCTGGAATGATGCTCATGGTGATGGTCATGATGATGGTCGTGAAGCTCCGTCTGGGTGGCTGGCGTTGCAATGCTATATCCCAGTGCTTTTACCCGGGTCCGAATCTCGGCTTCACTGACCTGCTGTGGGTCATAGGAAACTGTCAAACGCTCGGTTGCAACGCTGACGGCAACTTCAGCCACTCCTTTCAACAACTGCAAGTTGCTCTCGATCTTCATGGCACAACTGGGACAATCCATTCCACCCACTTGCAGTTGTTGGGTTTTAAGCGCAGGTGTCTGAGTCATAGCGATTGAGCGCGAGATTATCCTTGCCATTTTAGAACAAATATCTAAATATCTGAATATCTGTTCAGATATAGAACGATAATCATTTTTGTTTTTATACTGGAGAAAGCTGCTTTCAACCTCCCCGATGGCAAAACAAAACCGTCCAGAGCAACAACAATCCCAAGCCCCAGATGCACTCAATTGTGAAGTCCGGCTGGTGGATCTGAATATTGTGCGGAAGGTACAACCCGAAATTCTGCCGATGCCAGAAGCCCAGCGCATGGCAGAGTTTTTTGGAGTGTTGGCAGACCCAAATCGCTTACGTCTCCTGTCTGCTCTGGCGAATCAAGAGTTATGTGTCTGCGATTTAGCGGCTGGGTTGAAGATGGGGGATTCTGCGGTGTCGCATCAGCTTCGGATTCTCCGCGCCATGCGGTTAGTCAAGTACCGCAAGGAAGGGCGCAATGTTTACTACAGTTTGGCAGATGGCCATGTCATTAACCTGTATCGGGAAGTGGTCGATCATCTTCAAGAAACGGGTTCATCCTCTATGGGGGTAGAGTGAGACTGTTTTTGCAATCTTTTACAGCGATGCTCAAATCTCTGTTCTATTTTTTGGTGGCGGGTCTTTGTGAAATTGGTGGCGGATATCTCGTTTGGCAGTGGATACGGGAAGGAAAAAGTGGGTGGTTGGCGGTTAATGGTGCGATTCTCCTGACAATTTACGGCTTTGTCGCCACCTTGCAACCCGTAAACTTTGGACGGGCTTATGCTGCTTACGGCGGGGTTTTTATCATACTTTCCATTGTCTGGGGATGGCAGGTAGACAAAATGGTGCCCGATCGTCTGGATTGGGTCGGGGCTGCAATTGTCCTGATGGGAGTCCTAATCATGATGTATGCGCCCAGAGCTCAGCTTTAGAACATATAGGCAAATTCAACGTAAATAGTTCCTGAGACGTATGAACTTTCTTAAAGGCTTCCTTAACCTAATCGTATGGTGTTACGGTTGATTATGAAAGGATTATGAAAAATTTCAGTAATGGCACTCTTAAACCCCTCTCCTAGCTTGCCAGAAGTTCACCGCAGTATTGCGATCCCCAGTGCCAAAGGATTTTGGCGCAAAATGCTGGCATTCGCCGGACCCGGCTATTTGGTCTCGGTCGGTTACATTGATCCTGGCAATTGGGCGACCGATATTGCTGGCGGATCTCGATTTGGTTATACCTTGTTGAGTGTGATCCTGCTGTCAAACTTGATGGCGGTTTTGCTGCAATCGCTCTGTGTGCGGTTAGGGGTTGCTACTGGCAAAGATTTAGCACAGGCTTGCCGAGACTACTTCGATCCGCGAGTTAGCTTTGTCCTGTGGGTATTGTGCGAGATCGCGATCGCTGCCTGTGATTTAGCTGAACTGTTGGGAAGCGCGATCGCCTTGAAATTGTTGTTTGGCATTCCCCTGGTATGGGGAGTCTGCCTGACCGCGCTAGATGTGCTGGCATTGCTATTTTTGCAAGGAAAAGGCTTCCGCTATGTAGAAGCGATCGTCATCCTGCTGGTGGCAACAGTCGGCGTCTGTTTTGGGGCGGAGATTTTATTTTCTCGACCGGATGTCGGCGGCATTTTGCAAGGGTATATCCCAAATCGTGAGATTTTACGGAATCCCGCGATGCTCTACATTGCGATCGGGATCTTGGGGGCAACGGTGATGCCACATAATCTGTATCTGCATTCGTCGATCGTCCAGACTCGCGCTTGGCAACCCACATCGGAGAAAAAATGGGAAGCTATTAAGTTCGGCACGCTCGACTCTACAGTTGCCCTGTCTTTTGCTCTGTTCATTAACTCTGCCATTTTGATCGTTGCCGCAGCGACCTTCCATGTCTCTGGCTATCACGGTGTGGCTGAGATTCAAGATGCTTACAAATTGCTGTCACCTTTGTTGGGCGTCAGTGCAGCCAGTGCCATTTTTGGGTTGGCTCTGCTGGCTTCTGGTCAGAGTTCAACGCTCACGGCAACTCTGGCAGGACAGATTGTGATGGAAGGCTTTTTGAGATTCCGGCTGCCACCCTGGTTGCGTCGGTTGGCAACCCGTTTGCTAGCAGTTATTCCAGCGCTAATTACGATCGTCTATTTTGGAGAGCAGAGTACAGGGCGGTTGCTGGTTTTTAGTCAGGTGGTGTTGAGTTTGCAACTCTCGTTTGCGGTCATTCCACTGGTGATGTTTACCAGCGATCGTCGCCTTATGGGAGAGTTCGTCAATCCCCGCTGGCTCAAAGTCTTGGCTTGGGCTGTGACCACTATCATCGTGGGATTAAACGCATGGTTGCTGCTACAAACATTTTTGGGATGGCTTGGTGCAGGACTGTAGATTGGACCCCTGTGCCGATCAAGCATCTCTGGCGGGATTGAGCAAGGTCGCTAAAACCTAGGATGGGCAAAGGGCATTTGCCCGTGCCCATTGACAAGCCCATCCCTCTGAGTTTCGCGATCGCCAGAGAAAGAACTGCACCTGAAATACCCTTGGAAAGAGTTGAAAAGCGCGATCAATCAGGGAATCCTAACAAAAAGTGGTGACTCAGATCCCTGCCGCAGTGATTCCTCGATCCATGAAACATTTGAACTGTCATAAGCGCCAAGTGATTCCCAGCCAGGGACAGACTCATCATCCAGATCGGCGATCGTCTGCCCTCAAAAATGATCAGCAGCAAGTCGCCCCTGCTTCCCTGATTGCCACTCGCTTCGGGGCATGAGCAAGATGGCAAATTCAAAAGGTCGTCATTCGTTTGGATTCGTATTGACAGCATTATTGGTGCAAACTGCTTTGATGCAATCAGCGTTTGCCCAATCCTTAACAGAATCGCTGCGGGCAAAATATCGTGCGGCGATTCAAGATGCTGCGTTCGTTGAACCTGAAAAAGATGTTGATACGTTAATCCCAATTACACCCGACAATCCATTCTTGGTGTGGAATCCAACCAAAACGCACGTATTAGTCGTCACCTGGAAAAGCCAAAGTGTCTATGAGCACTACATCAGGCCCAACACTCGGAGTTCTAAGCGTGAAGATCAACTCCTCTGGGTCACCGTTGCGCCTCAAGTCAAAGTGTTCTGTCAACGCTATTTGAAGCAGCATCCCAACGCCACTGAAGCCGACTTAACACTACGCTTAAAGCAATACCTGGGATTGGATCCCAGTTGGAATTACGATCTGTTTGTCGAACTCTGGGTTCATCCCCACGACCTCTTTCGACCCTGTGTGAATCCAGACATTACGCAGCGACAATGCCCGATCAATTTTACAGGGGTGCCGCCCACGGTGACGGGTCATACGCCAGGGGCAAGGATTCAAGACTATCAGTCTTTTTACCAAAGGCTGTACTTTAAAAGCATTCGTACTGCGCTTCAACCCTGGACTGGGATGGGTTATACCTATGATTGGGGTAGCCCGATTAGTCACGTGGGTGCAAGTGAGTTTGTTTTGGTGCCTGGGGCTGCTTATACAATTAAACAAACGGAACCGACGCTACTATACTGTCAGGCTGCAAACCCATAAACCATATGGACTCATAACTCGCCTGATGGCAACCCTCAGATCAAATAGGGGCATGCAGCAAGCAAAAAGGCAAGCAATTTTCTGCTTCTGATGGGTTTTGTGTTGGAGCTGTCAAACCCCGTAGGGACGTGGCATTTGGACAACGATTTTCATCCTTTCAGGCTTCCTTTCAAGTTGCACTGTTAGGAAGTTGAACCGTAAAGCAACTTCCTTTGCCTAACTCGCTAGTGACTGTAATAGAACCCCCATGTTGTTGCACGATCGCTTGGGTGATTGCCAAACCCAACCCCGATCCGCCCACTCGATGGGAACGAGATTGATCTGCCTGCCAAAATCGATCAAACACTCGCTCCAAATTTTCAGGAGCAATGCCAATTCCAGTATCTTTTACACTGACTCCGATCTGATGATGATTGATGTAAGTTTGAATTTCAACTTTACCCTTGGCGGGGGTATAACGAAGCGCATTTTCGATTAAGTTGGCAAAGACTCGATTCAGTTGAACGGCATCTCCCAAGACATTTAAATTGTTTGCAAGTTGAGCGGATAACTGAATTTGATTGGCAGTTGCCTGATGCTGGTAAAGCACAATCAGATGGTTTAGCACATCAGCTAAATCAACCACTGCTGGTTTGAGATTAGTTATTTGGTCAGTTTGTGCTAGTAATAATAAATCTTCGGTTAAGCGAGTCATTTGGTTGATGGCGCTGGCGATCGCCTGAAATTTCTCCTTATCGGAAGGACGCATGCCCTCTGAGTACTTCAGCGCTACGGCGGCATTACTCTTAATTGCAGTGAGTGGACTCCGAAGTTCATGGGAGGCATCGGCTGTAAATTGCTTAAGCTGCTGAAAACTGATTTCAGCAGGTTTCATTGCCTGTCGTGTCAGCCATAGTCCTCCCATCCCGCTCAACGCCAGAGCCACCAAAATGCCGCTCCCCAGCCCCCAATCCAATTTCTCGATGGTTTTTTCCATCGATTCCAACGATTCACTAGCTCTGACATATCCAATAGGTCGATGATCGCGGCTGCCAATAATCGGTAATGTGATAGCTAAAACGGTTTCCTTTCCCTTCTGAATTTGAGTTGGCTCATCCATTGCCATCGGTAGCGTGACAAAATCTTCGCCCTGTTGAGCAATCATTTTTTGCTTGATGTCAAACCATTGCAATGCTTCATCCCGAGAAGTTAAACGGTTTGTGGAAAACTCATTTCCAACTGAAAGGTGACCGTGATTAAATTCAGAACTTACAGCTGCTGATTTTGCTAGAATCGCCAATTCTTCTCGCTTTTCAGAACTCAGGCTTTGAGTAAACACCAAGCGGACGGCGATCGCAAATACGGTCAAAACGCTTGCGAGAACGACCAGGTACGAGAGAAGCAACTGATAACGGATCTTCTGAAACACGGGTAGCAATGAAATGGGAGAGACAAAAATCGACTATTTCGAAGCTTTCTTTAAACACGGTGAAGTCGGTAGCCCATACCATAAACAGTTTCAATTAGATCCTCTGGACCTCCTGCTTCCTTAAGCTTTCGGCGTAGATTGGTGATGTGAGTTTTGATTGTCTGCTCGCCAGATACCTGGTCAAACTCCCACAGCTTATCCAACAGTGCTGAACGGGTTAATACCTGAGTCGGATTTCGCAGAAAGCATTCCAAGATCATATATTCTCGAGAGGTTAGAGATACAGGTTTTTCGGCATAAGTCACCGTGCAAGTGCCAGGATTAAGCTGAAGCGAACCATGAGTCAGGATGGACTGATGCAAATCCTGAGTTCTACGAGATAAAGCACGGATGCGGGCAGCCAATTCTTCGATCTCAAAAGGTTTAACCAGATAATCATCTGCTCCAGCATCCAGCCCAACAATCTTATCGTGGGTGGTATCGCGTGCAGTCAACATCAGGATCAAGGTTTTGGAGCCAGCGCTGCGAAGTCGTTGACATAACTCAATTCCATTTAAGCGAGGCAGCATCAAGTCCAAGAGAATCAGGTCATAAGGAACTGTCTGAGCGCACTCCCATCCTGCAATCCCATCGTCGGCAATGTCCACCGCATGATTTTGATGCCGTAGATCTTCAGCCAGGGGACTAGCAATTCGGGCATCATCTTCAACGAGCAGAATTCTCATAACGATTGACCTGGCAATATCCCGTTAGCTTTAGGAACGTAGACTCAATCAACCTCAAAAATCTATTGATTGTAGAAACTCAAAGCCTGGCATCCCCACTAATTTCATCTTATCTAGCAACTGTCAAGAACTCGAAAAGATTTAGAAGCAACCCAATCTTTCCGAGTTCTTGACCTTTCCCTTTTATGTTTATCTTTCACATGGTTTTGACAACTGCTGATGAAAATCCTGAAGAAAGCAATTGACATAGGGGACAAACATTACAGAACTCCACAATCAGAACGTGCAAGCCAACTTCTTGAATAGATGGGAGAGTGTGAAGCATGAAAATTGGCTCCGAAGCGCACAAGGAATTGTTTTGCCGAAATTTCATGGACAGCTATCAGGACTATGAGCCTGAACAACTTGCCTGGCCACAACTGGATACAGTGACTTTGGCACGATTGCGCAATATTCCATTCTGGGAGGAAGCGCTGAGCACCGAACGAGAAGCGGGCGTTATGGTGAGTGCGTTTGCTGATACGGTTGGTGATCCAATCATTCGTGATGCGATCGCCCTTCAGGGGCGAGAAGAAAACCGTCACGGTCGTTTGCTGGAGTTCCTGATTCGTCACTATGACATCCCAATCGTGGAACGTCCGGTTCCTCCGGCTCCCAGTCAGATCGAGCAATCCTTCATTGATTTCGGATTTGGTGAGTGCCTGGACTCGTTCTTTGCGTTTGGATTATTTGGGCTGGCGCGACAGGCGGGATACTTTCCAGAATCCTTGTTTACGATTTTTGAACCCCTTCTAGATGAGGAAGCACGGCATATCGTGTTTTTTATCAATTGGGTGACGTATCGGCAAGTTCAGCAGGGGCGGGGTGTCAACTTGTTGCGAGGAAGCCATGCACTCTGGCACTACGGACGAGCTATCTTGCACCTGCTTAAAGCGTTTGGCAGTGCTGGTGATGGTAGCGGAGAGGGGTTTACCGCAACCGGAGCAAAGACATTTATCGATGATTTAACTGTGGAAAAATTTCTATCCATGACCCTTCAGGAAAATGCTCGCCGGATGAGCGTTTTTGATGAACGATTGCTTCAGCCCATGCTGTTGCCCCGGTTATCGACGATCGCGTTACGCACCCTCAAACTATTGCCCCAGCGAAGTATTTTGTCGGGCACTAAGTTCGGCGTTTCTGAGCAGTAGTCGAGTCAATTGTGCATCAGACTTTTACAAATCGTGCCCCCGTCATCTTGGAGTGACATTCAATGAAAAAAAACATGATTCCTCAACTTCCCCGCCCAGATTTACAGCGCGTTCGGTTAGCAATGCATAAAACCATTCAGATCAATGTTCTATTGCCCCGTTTATTGATCGCCTTTGCCGTCATTTCCTTGGGGTTGGGGAATCGTATTCCATCAGTCCTTGCAACCACTCCCAAACCCAAAGTGCCTGCGCCAACAGGCAGCATGATGAATCAGCCGCCTGCTATGCAAGCAACCACGCCAATATTGAAGTTTGGCAGTCGGGGTGAGGCTGTGAAGCGGCTGCAAAACTTGCTCAAAACGGCAGGCTATTACCAGGAGCGGATTGATGGCGTGTTTGGTGTCCAAACTCAAACAGCTGTGAGTAAATTTCAGCACGCGAAGGGATTGCGGGCAGATGGCATTGTGGGTTCAAAAACGTGGAAAGCTCTGAATGGCTAACTTACAGACTCAACCTACAGGGTCACCAGTCTCTACCAAGCCTTTCTCCTCATCTCGGTGGATGGTGGTGAATGGGGATGATTTTGGCTTCTCCTCAGGGGTCAACCGAGCGATTATCGACGCTCACGATCGCGGTATTCTGACCAGTACCAGTTTGATGGTGACGGGCGATGCCTTTGAGGAAGCCGTTGAATTGGCAAAAAAACGTCCCAATCTAGCGGTTGGACTACACTTGGTTCTTACCTGTGGACGCTCGGTCTTGCCAGCCAGCCAGATTCCTCATTTGGTCGATGACTGTGGAAATTTTTCTAATCAGCCTAATCTGACTGGCTGGCGTTACCAGTTTAGTCGGGCAGCACAACAAGAAATTCCCCTGGAAATTCGTGCTCAACTGGAAAAGTTTTATCAGACTGGATTACCGCTGTCTCATGTGGATGGACATCTGCACCTGCACCTGCATCCAGTGGTGTTGCGCCACTTGGTAAAATTGGCACCCACATTTCAGATTCGATTTATTCGGTTGCCATGGGAAGAGCTAAACATCACGCTAGAAGTTGATCGCTCTGACTTATGGACTAAGCTTGTCTGGTTTTGTGTTTTTACAGGCTTGTGCCGCTATGGTAAAAGGCTTTTAAAGGCAAATGGAATTCAATCGGTCGATCGCGTCTATGGCTTACTGCAAAGTGGACGCATGACTGAAGATTATCTGCTGAAGTTGATTCCAAAAATCCAGGCAGAACGGGTGGAAATTTATTCTCATCCGGCAATTGCGATTGCCGAAGAGCCCTCCAATGCTCCTCTAGGATTGGGGCCAGCCGAATTGGAGGCATTGCTCAGCGATCGCGTACGTGAGTTGCTAAAACAGCAGGGCTTCACCCTTACGAATTACTCTGAACAGCGAATCGCTATCGATGCATCGCTTCCAGCACAGCCCTGATCAGGCTGTATCTTTGGAGACCTCTAGAGTTGGCTGAATTGAACTTTCGTGCCCATTCAGTCTGCGATTCAGCAACACCAATCAAAGAGATCGATTTCGTTGATGCTTCTAGCTTGTCCATTGCTCATTTTGGACAGTGTGACGTTGGATGGTTTGTGTGGGCAGAAATCAACGAAGACGAAACCCATCCTACAAATCATTGAGACTTGCTACTGATTCAGTGTGGATGCGGATTGACTGAATCTTTTGAACTTTGCCAAGAGCTCATCATCATGAATTTGTATTCGCTCCTCACAACCTTAATCACCTGGCTTGGAACTGGACACTATCTGACAGGGATTCTTTTTCTCTTTTGTCTATCGGCAATTGTCTACTATAGTTTGGCAATCTACGCTGCGATGGATTTCTTTTCTCAGTCAGCCAAAATCACGTCAGACTTTTATCCGCCGATCAGCATCCTCAAACCAGTTTGTGGACTCGATTGGCACGCTTACACAAATTTGGCATCATTTTGCCAACAGGACTATCCGACCTATCAAATTATCTTCGGTATCCAGGCAATCAATGATCCCAGCATTGAGATCGTAAAACAATTGATGCGAGACTTCCCCAATGTCGATATCCATCTGGTTGTAAGCGATCGCACCATTGGCATTAATCGAAAGGTCTGCAATTTGGCAAACGCTATCAATGAGGCGAAACATGAAATTGTGTTGCTAGCAGACAGTGACATTCGGGTAAAAACAAACTATTTAAACCAGGTTGTGCAACCATTCCATAACTCTGCTGTCGGAGTTGTGACCTGTATGTACCGTTCACTGACAAAAGGAAGGTTGGCTGCATTTGAAGCAATCAGCATCACAACTGATTTTTTGCCCAGTGTGCTAGTTGCTAAAAAGCTGGAGGGGATGACCTTTGCCCTGGGTGCAACGATCGCCATTCGGCGATCGGTTTTGGATGAAATTGGAGGATTTTTAGCCGTTGCCAATTATCTGGAAGATGACTATCAATTAGGGAATCTAGCGGCTCAAGCGGGATACCAGGTGATATTGTCTGATTGCATCGTTGACCATATCATGGCAACCGAAAGCTTAACTGACTTTGTCAACCATCAAACCCGTTGGGCACGAGGAAGCCGATTTGCTCGTCCTATCGGTTATATGGGCTTAATTCTTACCTATGGCATTACCAGCAGCTTGTTGTTTTTACTGGCTTCAACTGACTCCTCCTTGGGCTGGTTGATGTTGTCGATTACCTGGTTTATGCGGTTGCTCATGGGATGGCTAATTGGTGTGAAATATCTTAGAGATCCAGTTGCAAAAAGGTTTCTGTGGCTTCTGCCGTTGCGAGATTTCGTGAGCTTTACCCTATGGTGCTACAGTTTCTTCGGAAATACGGTCCAGTGGCGTGATCAACAATTCATCTTGGCGAAAGGAGGCTGTTTAATTGAGCGAGAACTGGCAAAACCTTGGGGAGAAGTTATAGGATGAGCATGACCTGCTGTCATTCGGGCATGAATTTCTTTCATGGGTCGCATTGCAATCCTGCTAAGGACTTTACTCAATCAGCACAGCATTCAATTCCAGGGGAATCGTGAAAACGTAGTAAATCACTCCTGCACCCAGCATCAACACTGCCAGGCTGGAGAGCACTACCCAACGATCGGGGGGTTCATAGGTATCTTCTTCGATGTCATCTCGCACCGCGAAATAATGCTGGGTGGAAAGCAAGACCGCGAGCAATCCGACGATCGCAAATGCCAGTCCCAATTTCCAGCCGTTACCAGGCGCTTGAGGGGCTAAGGGGGGACGCAGAATCCGCATTCTGACAATCAGCACACCAAACCCCATCAACGCGATCGCACTTCGCATCCAGGAAAGATAAGTTCGCTCATTGGCCAGATGATCCCGAATTCGATTAGGATTTCGTTTGGATCTTGCTTCAGCCTCCACTGTGACTTCTCGCGTTTTGAACAATGACATCATGGATTTAATTCACTCCTTACACTCCATGGGTAGACGATCGATGTTATTCAATCCTCTACCCACTATTCATCAGTTCACTGACAGACCCATTACTCCCTCAATCGACTGGAGCATTTAGAGTTTGGGTTGCAATTTCTTCCGAGGTGAGGGTGGGAATCGACCAGTCGATCTCCCCTGCTTTGAAGGATTGGGCTGCGGGCGCGTTGAATTCAATGACGCCTGTATCTGAATTAGCAGTTGCAATTAATTGAGTACCAGGGACAAACTTGATCGCAGTGGCATTCGCCAGTTCTTGTTCAATGGTTGCCAAAATCACCTTGCTGCCACTGGGTAGATAGACTCCGGTACATTCAAAATCCTCATCAATGGCTTGACCTGTCCCTAAGAAGTAGAGGATTGGGGCATCGGTGCTTTTTTTGGAGCGAGCGTAAATTGCCAGAGTTTTTCCAGTTTCGTTTCGACAATTCGATCGCCCTTCAGCCGTTTCCAAAATATATTTCTGAAAGCGGAGATCCGCCAGCTTTTGTTGAATAGCTGCGGGCGTCATATCAGATGTTTTTTCAGGATTAGTCAAATCGGCGATCGCCTGAGTCACTTCAGTATACTCAGGCGTTTGCATAAACTTGCCTGCATCTGCCCAAGCAGGACAGGCAATCAATAAGTTGAATAACAATAAACCTACCACCCATATAATCTTGAAAGGTTTCATCATCATCTCCTGTGGTGTGAATCAAATTTTGTGTAAGTCAATTTTAAGAAGCTGTATAACTCAACGCCTTATCCATTGCCCAACCCTTCCTCTTCGGCGTTGTTGAATCAAGGTATGAATTTAGAGTTGTACAAATTGAAACTTCGTTCCAATTCATAGTAGGTAGCTCTAATTAATTGTAAGAAAGGGTTTGGGGGCTGCGGCCTCCAGGCAGGGGGGGCACCCCCTCCACCCCCAAAAACATCTTCAATTTAATTTAGCCCAGCTACTTACTGCTATTCAGCAACACCTCCTTTTCTACGATCGGCTGACTGTTCGTTCTGCGTTTCTAAACAACATGAGTAGCACCAACCCGCCCACAACCAGGGCTAGGGTCGCCAGACTGCGATTTTCTAACGTGTGGCTGTCGATCAAAATCAATCCGCCTAACCCGACCAGCACAAAGGGTACCAGTTGGTTGCCATAGTGGGCTAAAATCTCAGCCATCACAGGGAGGCGAGTCAGTTGGAATGCGGTGTAGCACCACACGCCCACCAACGAAAAGAACACGCTCAAAATCACCAGGAGTTCTTCCCAGGCACTGTGGGCGAACAATGGGACGTAAATGCCAATATTATCGCCACCATTGGCAAAGGTTACGGCTGCAACCCCATAAGCCTGAGGAGAGAGAAACCCTGCGTACCAGGGACGCTCAGTCTGATCAACGGCTTGAGCTTCTACTGGCATATCTTCGGTTTGATTGAGTAGGCGGTTGAGCCCGATCGCGATCGGCACCAGTCCCAATAACCCAATCCAGGGACGAGGCAATAGCAAACTGCCGAAGAAGCCTGGTAAACAGGCAAGCACCAGCGCTGCAAAGCCCAAATATTGCCCTGCAACAATGTGTCGCCGCCGAAGCAACCCATTGATCTGGGAGAAAAAGAGTAAGAGGATCACGATGTCATCGAGATTGGTGGCAATAAAAGCCGTAATGCCGGTTGAGAAAGCTGTGGTCAAATGGTTCATGGCGGTTATTTCTTTTATTTAACCCAATTCGTCAGTCAGGGAAGGAATCTCGCATAACGAAGGCTGAGGGGTCGGTTCAAACTGAGCATGAATTGCTTCAATTCCCCGTTCCATCGATCGCACAACCTGGGGCGATCGCAGCCGCTGCCACACAAACCAACCGCAAGTGATCACCAAATATATTAAAAACAGGTAGGGAAAAGCATCATAGGGGGCTTGAGGCACGGGAAACCAGCGACTGCCACGAATGCCCACACTCCCCAGCACTGGAATCATCATGCAACCGATCGAGAGACCAGCAATGACTGCATCTCGCCATTGAAACTGGCAAATTCTACGCAAGTAAATAGGAGCGGCAATAGAAATTAACAGGTAAATGGTGAGAAATCCATAACTGGCGATCGCACCGAGATAACCCATACTTTCAAAAAGTTTGATCTGGCAGAGTGCCATTCCCGCAGGCACTAGAAATAAAATCAGGGCACAAACCGTCACGGCAATGTGAGGAGTTCGATTGGCTGAATGCGTTTCCCCCAAAGAAGAGGGAAACAATCCATGTCGTGCCATTGTAAAAAAAACACGGGCGGCTGGGTTGATGCTGCCCAAAACACAGGCGAAAAAACTAAACAACGCCCCCAACGCAATCACATCTCCTAGCCAGCCAACTCCCGCCTGCTTTGCCAGGAACCCCAAAGGTTCCTCCGTTTGCGTAATCTCTACGCCTGTCCCACTGAAGCCGAGTACTTCAATGTAGGTCATCGCAATAAAAAATAAGCCTGCCAGCACAACACTCCCCATCACCGCTTTGGGAATCGTTTTTAGGGGATGACGGGCTTCGTCTCCTAAAGTAGTGGCACTTTCAAAGCCAGAAAAGCTAAACATCACCAAAACTAAACCCATTGCCACCTGTCCTGGTGCCACTCCCACCAGTGTGAGTTGAGCCTCATCCAAAGCAAAGCCTTTGTGTGCCCAAATGATGCCTCCCAACAGGGCAATGAGCGCAATGGAAATGCCTTCTAACCAGAGCATGGCGATCGCTGACAGTTGAATATCTTTGTAAGCGGTATACCAGGCAGTACTTGCCCCGATCGCTAGCAGCGTCATACTAGAAGGATGAATTCCAAGCTGACCAATCAAGATACTGCTAAAGTTGGCAAAGCCGCAGAGCACCGACATGCCTGTAAACAGATACGCCAATACCATACTCCAGCCACACACTACCCCAGCAGTCGGACCCAGTCCTTTGACAATGTAGGAATAGAGTGAACCGGGAGAGGCCGATCGACTAGCAAACTGGTTGATATTGATACTGACCAGCACGAGTCCCACCAAACCAATCACAAAACTAAGCCAGGTGCCACTGCCTGACAACGCCACAATTAAGCCCAGATTGGCAGCGGGAATTGTGGTGGGAGCAATGACCGCAAAGGATTGGGCAAGCACTCCTCCAAAGGAAAGACAATCGGGCTTTAACCCATGCATACTGCGCGTTCTTTGAATGGGTTGAGTCTCACTGGTCATGAATGATCCTGATTGAACAGCAATGATAGGGAGGACGTCACCCTCAATTGCAGAGCCTTGAGTACGTGAGCAGAATCCTTCGCAAACAATACAGTCAATGTATTGATCCCCACCAATAGAAGCAAATAGTGTTTTTTGTTGAAACGATAAATCCAATTTATGGAAGAAGATTTGTCTTGATTTTCAGTCGCTTTGTCAGTCGATAAGCTATAAATCGAGTTAGATTTTCATCACTTCGCACTGCAATTGCGGGCTGATCGAGTTAAGCTTTCATCACTTCACACTGCAATAGCTGGCTGATACCTACGAGATCGTGCTTTCCGGCTCTGAAAATTGCTGCCCTACCCCTCCCCACGCACACAATGGAAACACTGCCAAAACTGTCAGATTTGAAACCAACTCGCACTAGCCGCAGAGCTAACAAAGATTTATACGCAACGGGGAAAGTTTTCTTATTTTTATTTGGGTTGGCGATGGTTGCCAGTTTTTTTGTCATTGTGAATGCAGGCGAACGAGGTGTATTGCTTAAATTTGGCGAGGTACAAAATACAGTTTTGGGCGAAGGAATTCATCCAATTATTCCGATCGTTCACACGGTTAAAAACCTCAGTGTGCGAGTACAAAGCCAAGAAATTACTGCAGAGGCATCATCCAAAGATCTGCAAGATGTCTATACCGATGTTGCGTTGAACTGGCATATTGTACCTGAAGAAACCTATCTGATTTTTCAGCAGATTGGTGAACAGACTGCAATTATTCAGCACATCATTAATCCAGCAGTTGAAGAAGTTTTAAAGGCAGTGATGGCAAGGTATACTGCCGAGGAAATTATTACTAAACGAGGACAGGTCAAAACTGGAGTGGATCAGGCACTGATTGAGCGCCTCAGACCTTATCACATAGCAGTGGATGATATCTCCCTGGTGCATGTGCATTTCTCGAACCGCTTTAGTGATGCAGTAGAAGCAAAACAGGTAGCTGAACAAGAAGCAAAACGGGCTGAATTTGTTGCGCTCAAAGCGATTAAAGAAGCAGAAGCAAGGGTGAATCTTGCCAAAGGCGAAGCCGAAGCGCAACGCTTACTGCGAGAAAATTTGACTCCAGAACTGTTGCAACGACAGGTCATTGAAAAGTGGAATGGCAATTTACCTTTAATTGTTGGTAGTACAGGGACAAAGTTGCTGGATTTGCGGCAACTGGTAGAAACCAATCAACGCATACAAACAGGTGGTCACGAAAGCGCCAGAGAGTAAGTGAGATTTAGCCACATCCCCCAACCTTTCAACATCCCATCGGCTACCCAACTTCAAAATAGGTTGAGAGTGATTCTGCGATCGACCATTGCTGCTGCAAAATTTTTTCAAATGCAACCATTGTTTGAGTTTGAAACCGTTGAGCATGTTTCAGCTTCAAAATAGGCTGGGTAATTTCTAAAATGGTGGATGAATCAGGATTTTGAGTGAAGATTTGAACCGCTTTCAGTGTCTTTAATCGCAGTTCTTTATGCACCATTAATTCTGGAATCGCTGCGGCACCATTCCCTTGTTCCACCACTGCTTTGACCATTTCGCTGCTGCTGAGTACTAGCATGACGGTTAATTGCGCTAGCTCAACCCCCCAACTCCGTAAGGCATACTCAAATACCTGTTGAGCACCGGAACCTGGCTCTCGCAGCACCCAGGAAGTCGCCAATAACTCGCTAACCTGGATGGCTGCTCGCTGGAACCAGGGATGAGACTGCCCCACCACAATTTGCAAGCGATCGCGCCCAACTACTTCTTGCAAGAGGGAGTGTTGCAAGGTTGATTTTACTTCGCCGGATATTAACCCCAGGTCAAACCGTCCGGAAGCGGTTCCTTCGGCTATTTCTTCAGCATTTGCCAGTGTGCAATTGACCCGAATGCCTGGAAATTCTTGTTGAAATTGACTGATCTTATCGGGCAGCCAGTAATTACCAATGGTCAAACTAGCACCCAAGCGTAATTCACCGCGCTGCAAATTGTTCAGTTCCCTCAAATTGCGCTCAGTAATCATCACTTGTTCCAAAATTTTCTGAGCCTCAATGTATAAGAGTCTGCCAGCTTCTGTAATTTCTACCCGTCGCCCCACTCGGTGAAACAGTTTAATGCCATATTCTGCCTCTAAGCTCTGAATTGCTGCACTCACCGCAGGTTGAGTAATATAAAGAGTTTCGGCGGCGCGGGTGAAATGCAAATGTTCTGCAACGGCTAAAAAAATTCGTAATTGTTCTAGGGTCATTTGCGAATCTCCGCACCACTCAAAAAATCGTCGATCCCGCGATCGCTCAAAATCTTTTCGCCATCTTGCGTTTCTAGCCAGTCACAAATCGCAAGGGGATGGACATCCAGCCCAGAGAGGTTTATGCGCAGCATCAAAGCGTATGCCAAATTCGGCGAGCCCCAATCGGCTTTAAAGGTATAAACTCCACTAATTCTGTAGAATTAGTGGAGTTTATACCTTTAAAATAATACGGTAAATCGGTCGGATAGCAGTATATTATTTGTAGCCGAATCGATCGCCAATAACGCCCAGGCAAAGGGGTCCATTTTTGTTTGACTTTGTCGCCCAGCAACCTTATTGAAATCTCCAGAAATGTCGCTGAATCATGGCAATCCTCGCAATACTTTGTCCGAACTCTCTGCCAAAGCCCAATATGCGCTATTGGCGTTAATTGAACTGGCCGGTCATCCCGATCCCAAAAATCCACTAACGATTAATGAAATCTCAGCTCGACAACTGATTCCAGAACGCTATTTGGAACAGATTTTTACCTTACTGCGGCGAGGCGGAGTGCTGCAAAGTCAACGGGGAGCGAGGGGTGGCTATACGCTGTCGAAAGAGCCGTGGCAGATTACCGTGCTGGAAGTGATCACCTTAGTAGAAGGCGATCGTAGAAACCGAATGCTGGGTGCCTCCTGGACTGTTGAACAGGAAATGATCCATGAAATTTGGCAACAGGCGAGCACCGCATTTCAAACAGCCTTGAGCCAGCATACGCTTCAGGATTTATGTCAGCGTCGTGATATTCGCAAACAAAACAATCCGATGTACTATATCTAGACCCTAATCCTACGGTGATTTAAGAGCGTTCCACCTTTGGGGGAATGGGTTCTGACAATCGATCAGACTCACAACTCGCAACATTCTGAGGTTGAATCAGGAGCATGACCGCGACTGACCATGCCAGCGCCAACATCCATCCTCCCAAAACATCGCTAGGATAATGTCTGCCTAAATAGAGTCGAGTCCAACCAATGATCCCCACAAATCCACCTCCTGCCCACACTGCCAACCAACGCCAGCGAGTATTCCATGTCAATACAATTAACACCATGACGAAAGATACACTGGACATGGCGTGTCCACTGGGAAAGGCATAGCTTAAATCAGGCGACAAGTTCTCCCAAAGATGAGGACGTTCCCGATGAAACAGGAATTTGAGGCGATAGTTGAGCAGCGCACTGCCCAGAGGTGTCATCATTAGGTAAAGGAGCGATCGCCCTTTGCGCTGATAAATTAATCCGGTGCCAAGCACTGCCAATACTGGAAATACCCCCCAAAACACCCCCAGCGGTGTCAGTGTTCGAGCGATCGTCTCTAGCAGCGGGTGTTGGGTTGTATAAAGCCATTGCAGAATTGGAACATCCCAGCTGAAGCCCTGACCCTGCTGCCAAATATGGCTTGCCAGCAAACTAAACACCAGCAACGGCAAGAGTACCCCCAGCCCTAAAAACGTTGTTCTACGGGATAATAAAAATTGATTTTTATTTTTAAAGAACTCCATACGATCAACACGCATATTTCAAACGGAATAGGCTAATTTCCAACTTACAGTGACGAGCAGCAGATAAACGATAAACCGCAAAAGCCGTTGAGGAGCAAGCTGGCAAAGCTTTGCACCAACCAATACACCTGGTACTGAGCCAAACCAGATGGGCAGTACCAAATGCCAATCGACTGTTCCCAAACCTAAATGTCCCAATGAGGTAAAGCCTAACAAAATTGCGGCTTGGGCGAGATCGGTTCCCACTAATCGCTGAGCATTCAATCGGAAAAAAGTAATCAGCACCAGAGCAAATAGCGAGCCAGAAGAGACACTCGTCATACCGACAATGCAACCTAATCCTGCCCCAATCGCGATCGTGCCTGTGCGTCCTGGCAATGTAGCTAGATCGAGCATCGGCGGTTGAGGAAATTGGAAATCAGGCACAAGGGTTAACAACCCCAGTTGTAGCAATGCCAGTAGCGTCACCAATAAAATTGCTAACCCAATGAACCGGAGCAAAATGCTATCCAGATTGAGTGTTGCAGTTTGCTGAATTTGGTGAAGAATACCGACCCCGCATAGAGCACCAGGAACGCTCCCCATCGCCAACCATTGCACCACTTGACGATCAACCGTTTGTTGCCGCCAGTGTTTGATACCGCCCACTACCTTCATCAAGGTTGCCGCGACCACATCCGAACTGACCGCAACCGAGGGTGGCACTTGAAACACAACAATCAACATCGGTGTAATCAGGGAAGCTCCACCAATCCCAGTCAAACCTACGACAATGCCTACGCCAAAGCTGAGCAACGGCAGAAGTAATTCGTTCATGACAGCGCCAGCAAGTTAAGGATGCAGGGACAACAGAGGTGTTTCCAGGATCTTGAACTGCAACAGCAGCACAATGACTCCGGTGTAAAGGCTTGAAGAAAGGATACCCGTCCACAGTTCTTTCTGGAGATTGCGATCCCCAGTTTGTCCCTGAACCACATCCAAAAAGCCAGCTTGCATTAACAAAATACCCACTACATTTGACAGCCAGTAGCCCACGATCGCTCCTGGAATCAAGCAATTAGGTGAAACCAAACTGCAGAGATAGCCAAAACCATAGGCAATGGGCAAGTTAAACAACAGATCATTCCACCAGCACAAGGGCGATAGTGCATAACCCAGCAGCATTAAAAAACCGCCTCTGAGTTTTCTAAGGGGCGGTTGGCTAGTGCTGGACTGGGCAAAAGCTTCAGACGAGGACGGCTCAGCCTGGACGACTGACCAGAATTTAGGGTTGATGGCTTTGAATGGATTCATAAAATACGGTTCATCTATGTATTTACCGTATTTTAACAGTTAAGGGATCGCAACAAGCCCACTTTCGCAACAAAAATACTAAATCTTGATATGTTTACCGTGTTTTATGCCGAAAAAAGAGCAGTTTCTGAGAAACTGCTCTTTTTAGCACTCAACTGTCACCGTCTTCATCTCGGACTTAAGGCATAGTCTGTGAATACTTTGACCTGTTTAGGTTTGATATGAACGGATTGATGTGGCTGAAGCTGAAGCCGATCGAAATCATCCCGGCTCAAATGCGCGGTGACTGTTTGACCAGGTTCCAACACCAGCTCAACTTGAATTTCCCAGCCCAAGTGAATTACCCGCTCAACCTTGGCAGGTACGGACTCATCCGTTGGTTGCAACTGAATTACCACATCCTGAGGGCGCCAAAATACCCGGACTGATTCATCCCATGCCCGATCGCTGGATAACTGAGGTGTAGATGCCTTACTACCCAAACCTTTGCCATTCCTTGGCAAAATGCCGGAGGCAGCAGGCAACACATTCACCGGACCAATGAAACTCATGACAAAAGACGATGCTGGATTGTCGTAAATTTCTGCGGCGGTGCCAACCTGCTCCACTTTTCCCTGATTCATAATGACAATTTCATCGGCAACTTCCATTGCCTCTTCTTGGTCATGAGTCACAAACACGGTAGTCACATTGACCTCGTGGTGCAGATTGCGTAGCCAGGTTCGCAACTCTTTGCGAACTTTGGCATCCAGCGCTCCAAAAGGTTCGTCTAGCAGCAATACCCTAGGTTGGACTGCTAATGCCCTTGCCAACGCGACTCGCTGTCGCTGTCCACCTGAAAGTTGAGAGGGGTAACGATCTCCCATCCCCGTCAGTTGCACTAGGTCAATCAATTCTTCAACACGGTTGCGAATTCGATTTTTATTGACCTTGCGAATTTCCAACGCAAACGCCACATTCTGCCGCACGGTCAAATGTTTAAACAACGCATAGTGCTGAAACACAAACCCAATTTGGCGTTCTTGTACCTTTCGATAGGTCGCGTCTTCCCCAATTAAATAAATTTGGCCTGAATCCGGCGATTCGAGCCCAGCAATCATTCTGAGCAGAGTGGATTTTCCTGAACCAGAGGGTCCCAGAAGTGCCACTAGTGAACCCGTCTTAATGTCCAGGTTGACATTATCAATGGCACGGAACGAGCCAAATTGCTTGGAAACCGCTTGAACAGCTATACCCATGGTTTATTTTCTACGTTTAGCGATACCCTAATATACTACGGTTATCTTATCGATAAACAGGACTATCTTAAACATATCTCTGGCTTTACCATTTCCGATCGGTAAAAGCCCGCTTAACAAGGCTCGCTATCCCCAACCGTGACCAAGCTTGCTCGTAATACCTCCAATTAATTAGAGTTACCTACTTAGATGAACGGCTTTGTTTCAACCTAATCGCAAAAAACGCCCCTACAAGCATCTGAAACGATCGCGGTTTAAATTTAATTGCACCTAGATACTGATCGATTCAATCTGACTGAACTTTTGAGTTGCTCAACATCGGGATGAAAATGATGCTGAAAAAGCAGGATGACTTGGAACTTAGTTCTAAATCATCCTGCTTTTTAGCAACGCCGAACTTTTACTATGGCTCATGACGATTGCTATAGCCGATCACCGCAACCTTATGTCGGTAAACCAGCTCAGCGCCATACCAGCCTGTAATTCCCAGCAGAGATGCCACGATCAAGGAAAGCGTCAATCCGGTTGGTAAAACGGCACCTTCAATATCATGCCAACGCAAGATCCAATTCACCAGCGTTAGAACCATGGCAGCAACATTGCCAAACATATGAATCCAGCCTGCATTATGTTTTTTAACCCGATCGATCCTCAGAAAATCCAACATTCCAGTAAACGCTGCGACCAACCCTGCAACAAATCCCCCACCAATTAGCCATAGTGCCGCCCGTGCCCAAAAAGGATCATGGGTCAGCCAATATCCGAGATCTGCTCCGAAAGCCCCTGTCAGGAAGGCAATAGGGAAAGTAACCAGTAAGGGATGCAGTGGGTGACCCGCGATCGCAACGGTACTGGGAACGCCACTGTCACGATACTCACGCTCATTACTTTCAATGAAAGGCGGCACACTGGGAGTTTCTGTCATGGTCTTTGCTCCTAAAGGTTGAATAGTAGAAAATTAAGCCGAAGGGAGTTGTTCGATGTAAGTCCTTGCATGGATCACTAACCTGCCTGGCTGAACCGCGAGTTGATGCAGCTGAAGCGTAATCCCTGGAATATTGAAGTTTCGCAGGTCTAATAAAGCTGTAAGTTGCTCAAAAATAGCAGTGACAAGCTCTGCGGTTAACCCTGGTGCTTCAGCTGATAGAATTTCTAAAGAAATCTGATGTCCGTTCTCTTGAATTTGAGGAATCGCCGTCGCTGCAAGCTTGATTACCTCATCTTGTTCCTTCAACAAAAAATGAGCTGTAATGACAAGTTGGTTGTCACCAGGCAGGGTAACGGTGGCTTGTTTCACATCCACCGGGGTAGAACGTCCTTCTATCTCCATTGTCAAGTTGTGTAACTTGCTTTGAAGATAATCAGAACTAAAAGCGCGATTAATGTCAGCTTCGGTCAAAACAATTTGAGCTTCGGCGGCGGTTGGCTGCGTGAGTTCAAGGTTGCCAAAAACTGCACTCAACGGATTGATTGAAACTTTGTTTGTATTGACTTCCAGCGTCTCCATGCGAAGGTCTTGCCGCATCACTAAGCCTTTGCCAGAGATAGAGACAGAATCGACCTCGCCCTGAATCAGCTTTCCAGGATTTGTTCGAACATCTACATCAATCGCTTCAACTTCATCCAACTGGCTGGCAATCCCTACTTCTGCCACCTTGCTCAACGCTTTCTCGCCCAAATCGGGATTATCTGGTGCCATATCTTGCCTTTTCAATACTAGTACAGCAAAACAAAAGTTTTGAAAGGGGTAGAACCCCTTGTTGGGAGCGGAGCCTCCAAGCCCCCATGTTGCAAAATTTAGTGCTTGCCACACTAGTCTGCAAATGAAAACATTGGCAATTGCCTGCTTAATTCCTAGTCTTAATGTCAGCAGAGACAGATTAAAGTTCAATCTGTCTAGAGAGATACAAACGATTAAATCTACAAATTTTCAAAGCAGCCTACCTCTTGGGGGAGAAGATCACCAGCATTTGCGTTGTTAAGGTACTGGGGTCTCAAGGTTATAACTGTGATAGAACTTAAACCCATTGAACAACAAGTGGTTGCGGTTGTTGGAGCATCCAGTGGCATTGGGCGAGAAACCGCGCTCCAGTTTGCCAGGCGACGGGCGAAGTTAGTAGTTTCTGCCCGCAGCGAATCAGGGTTGCTCTCATTGGTCGATGAAATTACTCAGTTGGGGGGAGATGCGATCGCGGTGCTGGCGGATGTCTCTGTATTTGAACAGGTACAGAAAATTGCCGACAAAACCGTCGAACACTATGGACGCCTAGACACCTGGGTTCATACAGCTGCGACCGCAATTATTGCTCCTTTTGAGCAAGTGACACCCGACGAATTCAAGCGTGTCATCGATGTGAACTTGATGGGGCAAGTTTATGGCGCAATGGTAGCATTGCCCCATTTGAGGCGTGAAGGACGTGGTGCATTGATTCACCTCTCTTCAGTTGAGGCACATCGATCGCTGCCTCTGCAAAGCTCTTATGCGGCCTCCAAACACGCGATTGAGGGGTTTCTGGATTCATTGCGGGTGGAGCTACAGCATGAAGAAGTTCCCATTAGCGTGACCAATGTCATGCCTGCCACCATTAATACCCCCTTCTACAATAAGGCTCTGACAAAACTGGGCGTTCAACCGACGGGAGTGCCGCCCTACTATCAACCCAGCCTAGTTGCCGAGGCAATTCTGCATGTTGCTGAACATCGCACCCGTGACATTATCGTTGGCGATGTGGGTCGGTTTCTGGATCTACTCCAGAAACTCTCACCTGAATTCAGTGATGCACTGCTCAGTCTCATCGCTGTTAAAGGGCAACGCACTCACGTCACCAAACTTGAAACCGATCCCAATAATCTATTTGAACCGATCGAAGGCTACGACACAGCGATCGGAGATTTTAGCGATAAGACAATCCCCAGTTTCTTGGACTGGTTCGATTTTCACCCTGCTGCAAAATGGGCAACCGTTGCCGGATTGGGAGCATTTGCCCTGTTAGCAACTCATGTTTTGCAAGATACAGAATCCCTTAAATAATTGGAAGGCTATCACCATGGAATTGCAATCAACGCAGAGAATTGAGCCACAGGCTGATCAATCGAGTGCTCCTAGCGATGTAGAACGCTGGGGTTCTCTAATTACAGGAGGCGCAATGGTTTTAACCGGGTTAAGTCAGCGTTCCTTGCGAGGAGTACTACTAGCGATCGCTGGGGGGGGGCTAGCCTATCACGGTGCGATGGGACAAAAAAGCTTGCAGGACAAAGTGACTGAAGCCACCGGAATTGACAAGGGGCTGCGGGTTGAGAAAACGCTCACAATTCAAAATAAATCGCCTGAAGAGCTATATCGCTTCTGGCGAAATTTTGAGAACCTGCCTACATTCATGAAGCATCTCCAATCGGTGACGGTTTTTGACAATCAGCGCTCTCACTGGGTTGCCAGCGCGCCATTGGATACCCGTGTGGAGTGGGATGCCGAAATCATTAACGATCAGGAGAACCAGTTAATTGCCTGGGCATCCGTTGAAGGTGCAGATGTAGAGAATTCTGGATTTGTCCGGTTCAAAGCAGCATCACATGAGCGGGGTACCGAAGTAAAAGTAGTTATCGAATATAACTTACCTGGTGGAGCACTCTCTGCTGCGATCGCCAAGGTTTTTGGCGAAGCGCCTGAACAGCAAATTGGGGATGATCTACGTCGCTTCAAAATGCTGATGGAGACAGGTGAGATTGCCACTACTGAAGGACAACCAACCGGACATCACTAGTCCCAAGTCCCAACCTAGTGGTCTATCAAGACTGTTTTGAGGGGTTAAAACCCCCCAAAACAGCTCAAAAATGATTTTTGTAGATTTGAGAGACTCCTCAAATTTACACCAACGCACTACTAGGGAAAGCTGGTTCGACTTCAGTTTGTGTTGACCTGGCGTAGGGGCTTAGCATTCAGCTAAAAGTCGATGCAATCTTGCAAAAAATACCGCCCGGATGCTAAGCCCTTACAGGATTTCAGAGATCCGACACAAAATCCGTCAAAATCAGCTCCTTTACCTGATTTCTAACCTCTTATCCATCATCATTTCTAAGGCCTATCACCATGAAAGCAGTTTGCTGGCAAGGAACCGAAAACGTGCAGGTTGAAACTGTACCTGATCCAAAACTTATTAATCCACGGGATGCAATCGTTAAAATTACCACTACAGCAATCTGTGGTTCGGATTTACACCTGTATAACGGCTACAACCCCACCATGAAAAAGGGTGATATTCTGGGTCACGAATTCATGGGCGAAGTGGTTGATCTGGGTTCCGAAGTAAAGAACGTGAAAATTGGCGATCGTGTGGTCGTTCCCTTTACTATCTCGTGCGGTAATTGTTTCTTCTGTCAACGAGATTTGTCGTCGTTGTGTGATAACTCTAACCCCAATGCTTGGATGGTCGAAAAAGTGATGGGGCACTCTCCCTCAGGTCTTTTTGGTTATTCCCATTTAACGGGAGGTTACGCAGGAGGGCAGGCTGAATATGCCCGCGTTCCGTTTGCTGATGTAGGGCTGTTCAAAATCCCTGATGGACTGACAGACGAACAGGTTGTCTTTCTAACCGATATTTTTCCCACAGGCTACATGGCAGCAGAAAACTGCAACATCCAACCCGGAGACACGGTGGCGATTTGGGGATGTGGTCCAGTTGGACAATTTGCGATTAGAAGTGCCTTTATGCTGGGTGCCGATCGGGTGATCGCTATCGATCGGGTTCCTGAACGCCTGCAAATGGCAAAAGAGGGCGGGGCAGAAATCTTAAACTATGAGGAAATTGAAGTCGGTGAAGCTCTGAAAGAAATGACAGGTGGACGAGGTCCGGATGCAGTGATGGATGCAGTCGGCATGGAAGCCCATGGCATGGGTCTGGAAGGGTTCTACGATAAGGCAATGCAAGCGGTTAGGCTAGAAACCGATCGCCCCAACGTGTTGCGTCAAGCGATCGTGGCATGTCGAAAAGGAGGCACGGTATCGGTTCCAGGCGTTTACACAGGACTTGTAGACAAAATACCTATGGGTGCTTTCATGAATAAAGGCTTAACCATGAAAACTGGGCAAACCCATGTTCATCGGTATTTGCATACGTTACTCGATCGGGTTCAGGCAGGTGAGATTGACCCATCATTCGTGATTACGCATCGTCTACCACTGGAGCAAGCACCACACGGTTACGAAATTTTCAAGCAGAAAAAAGACAGTTGCATCAAGATTGTGCTTAAGCCAGGTCAAGCGGCCTAAAAATTGACGCTTGCAGGTTCATTTTCTGGCATTGACGTGGATATTCCCAAATAAGTAGGCAGTGGCAATTCAACGTAGGTTTGCACCTTTCTACTGATTTAAGGGGGTTAATGGTTACGATATTAGACCTCTAAAAAACTATCCGAAATCCCCCAATTTTTCTTTGTCACGAATGATTAATTGGGTGGGTCTCGGATAGTTTTTTAAAGTGGAATAAAGCTTGAGAATATCTCTTGAATTAGAGAGTCTAAGCCACGAGACACAACTTGTGACGGAGGGAAAGATTGAATTTTGTAAACATCATGAAGTTGTAACCATAGAAGGCTCATTTAGTCAAGATAGGCAACCTCATGATCAGGATCAATCGTCAATTATCTTCTGTTAACGTCCTCAGAAAAAGTATCTGGTTTTTAGGAATTCTGCTCTGCTTATTTGGAATGATCGATCAAGTCATTGTGAGCTTTTCTGACAATCACGTCTCGTATTTAGAATTCTTCCATTTTCTTACAGCAGCCTTTCTATTCATTAGTTGGATCGTTCTACGACCTGCGATCGAAGAAGAACTGAGTACGCCAACTGAAAAATTGAAGACTGTTAAGCTAAACCCCAGTTTATATACCAATAAAGCCCACTTATTAGTCGCTAAAAATAGAATGCTTGAGCTACAGAATTACCATATCATCAGCCAATTACATATACTGCCGTTTCCCTATCTCAGCCAAATCTATCACCTGTTGAATTTGAAGCATTTAGAAACCGTTCACAAAAATAGTCTGAGCGGATTGAAAGTAATCGATATTTGTGAGATTCAGCCTACGGCGCTGGGTGGATCTGTGAAGTTCAGAACAACTTTAACCTCTCCAATCAATCTCTTAAAAATTTGGAGACAGCCCATCGTAGATGTGGAGCTAACGCTCCATACGCCTTACACTATTGAGTTGCGTATTCCTGTGTATGGCGGGAAAAAAATCGTTGTCCTGTTTAATGTCCTTCCATTAACTGAGACGACGCATGAGTTTTTAATCAACATTTATACTGATCTGCCATATCCCAAGTTTTTGCTGTGGTTTGTCTTACATCTTGCGACATTCGTGACTCTATATGAAGATCTTCCCTACTTGAAAAAGTTATCCGAAAGAGGATTCGATCGCTTACTAAACTCTGCCAAAGCCTCGAGTCGTAAAACAGTATGGCTGTTCCAAAGATTTGTCAATCTTCATGCCTCTACAATGCAGTTATCTTATGAAATCTGAAGTCAAGGATGCTAAGTTAGAAGATGCTTGTCAAGCCATCGTTTCGATTTCAAAATTACGATGGTCACCTCACTTAAAAAGCAGCACCCCTTAAAAGGGGTGCTGCTTTTTGTATCAGAGATGATTTACAGTTCGCTTAGTCAAAACTAGGATTTGCCACCCTTCCGACCAATGTCAGACATATGCTCACGGTCTTGACTCACGCTCTCCCCACCCTTACGACCGGCTTCTTTCGCTTCTTCAGAGGTGAACTCATGGGCAGTTCCTCTCTCATGAGCGACCTGTCCGCCTTTATGCCCGGCTTCTCTCGCTTCTTCAGAAGTGAATTCATGGGCAGTTCCTTTCTCGTGAGCAGCCTTTCCACCTTGGCTAGCAATTTCACGTTGTTTTTTAGCATCCATGGACGCAAATCCCTGTTCACCGCTATTTGATGATTTATTTTGATTAGCCATGACTTGATCTCCTGATTCAGGAATTGAATTATCTCATTCTAAAAACCTACAAATTTTGTTATCTCTATCTACGGTAAGATCGGATATTTTTGATGATTAAAGTCTTATTTTTAGAAATTAATTCGATTAGTTAATAGAGATATAAAACTATCAAAAACTAATATAAAAATAGACAGTTATTAAACATAGGATGGGCGTAGGCGATATCCTTTATCTATCCTACATTTAATTACAACTACCCACTTATAAGTTTGATTAGCTCATAGAGAGCATTTGCATTGAATATCAGCACTTTTCACAACCTAAGCCTTACCGGATGGATCAGTTGCATGAATCAAAGCAGCTTTTTCCTGAACGGGAGAACGATCTATTGTTTGTTCAGCGGTGGGGCGTTGATGACGTTCAGGACTCTCGATCTGTACGAATGAACCCGTTGCAATCGATTGCTCAAGGGCACGAATAATTTGGACATCAATCAGCCCTTCCTTTCCCGACGGTTTTGGATTGTGGTTCTGCAAAATGCAGTTTGAAAAGTAAACAAACTCAGCAGCAATCTGATCGTGAGGTTCAAAGGTATGTTCCTGCGTTTTGCCGTCGATCGTGAGAACATGTTTGATCTCACCTTGCGTGCTATATGCAGGATCGACTCGTAAATCACCTTTCGTACCGACGACCTGATACGTCGAAACTTTGGCTGCACCAAAACTATAGGTAAAGCTTGCTAAGCGATTGCCTGGAAAGCGCAGGATTGCAGTAGTCATTTCTGCAACTTCTTGAAATCGTTCCTCTCCGTTATTGGCACTGGTTGCGAAGACAGCGATCGGTTCAGCTTGAAACAGAGAACGGACAGCATTGATGCAATAGATGCCAATATCGTCGAGAGTGCCACCACCTTTTTCTTTTTCAAGCCGAATGTTGCCTGCTGTAGTTTGTTGGGTAAACAAAGAGTTGAAAATACGAGGTTCGCCAATTTGGTGCGATCTCATCACTTCTGCCGCCTGCAAATTTGCTGCTTCAAAATGTAGACGATAGGCAATCCTCAATTTGAGGTGGTTCTTCTCTGCCGCTTTGATCATTGCCTCACACTCTGACACGGTCACTGCCATCGGTTTCTTACATAGGATATGAATCCCTGCACTAGCAGCCCGCACGGTGTAATCGCAATGCAAATGGTTGGGTAGAGCGATGTAGACCGCATCAATCAATCCACTGCTGAGTAAATCATCGTATTCCTCATAAGAGAAAGTACATTTCATGCCTGGATACTTCTGAGAAAGTTCTGCTAACTTGCTTGGGTCATCTGAAACCAGTGCAACCAGCTCAGAATTTTCGGCATGGGCAAAAGCGGGTAATGCCGCCGCTTGAGCAAACCAGCCAAGTCCTACTACGGCGTAGCGGATGTTCTGTTTACCCTTTTGAGCAGGCAAAGTTCGGTGTAACTAGGACGTCATGGAAGTTTCCTGCGATGGCATGGTTTTAGGATTGATGCAGATGAAATCGAGAGATCAGGGAAGTGCCTGGTTCTAACTCAATTTGTGTTGATCCGGCGTAGGGGCGTGGCATTTGGTGCGAAATCCTGGCTTAGCCTGAAAATTGTTGTCCAAATGCCATGCCCCTACAGGGTTTAACAGCTCCAACACAAAATCCATCAGAAGCAGGAAGATGCAGGTTTGGGGTGTTCTTGATGCTCGGTCTAACCTTTGAGTCAAAACACCCTAAACATAACTGAGAGCGAGGGTTAAGTATTAGCATTGAGTAATTGCAAGAGAGCCTTTCGATAAATTGCTTGACCTGCCGCATTCAGATGCACTCCATCCGTCGTCAGAGATAGCAGCAACGCCTTCTGCTCAAAAAGTGGTTGAATCGTCGCTGCTGCGATCGTCAGATGTTGTTCGTCGGCAACTTCCTGCAATAAGCCATTAATTTCATCAACCCTCTGAATCGGCCCTGCTAGTTCTGGGTTATGGCTCGCCGCTACGGTTGAGTAGAAGGCGGGTAATATATAAATATTTTTTGCTGAGAGTGATCGAGCCAGCGTGATGATCTGGGTCATGTTCTGCTTAAACTGCTGATCTTCGATGTGATACCACGCATCGTTGGTTCCAATGGCAATAATCACCGTTTGACAGTGCACCTGTCGAGGTAGGAGGGTTTGAAGTTGCCCAACCAGCGAAACCGTACTCATGCCGCCGATCGCAAAATTGAATCGGTTCTCCCCTAAACTATTTCCCAACCCCGATGAAATAGAATCGCCAAACAAGCAGCCCTGGTATTGTTGCCCCTGACTCACGATCGCTTGATACTCCACCAAAGCCTGCCAAGCTGGGAGGGTGGGGAGTTGATCCTGGGGCGGATGAGGTGTAGATTCGGCAATCACTTGTAATGCCTTCGGGAGATTAATCTTCAGCCGACGACTGGGGTAGGCTTCCAGAACGCTAAGGATACTCAATCCTTCTCCAGGTCTTGTGCCGAGAATTAGAGCGGCTCGGAGTGCCTGCACACCTGCACTATCCTGCCGATCATCTGCCTGGGCAACCTGTGCCAGAAAGCGCTGCCCCAGAGCTGAGTTGAGGGTGCGATCGAGGGCAACTAAATTTACGGGGAACTGGACTTGTAGCGCGTTACGCAGGATGATTTGATCCTCTCGCTTCAGGTAGCGCAGAAAATCTTGTAGGGCGGTCGAAACATCGCCCGTTTTAGCATATTGACGCAGATCTGCGATCGCAACCGATTGGGTAAATAGACCATAGCGCACCGTGATCTCTTCAGCCGCTGAAATGGTTGGAGCGATCGAGAGATTGCAGCCTACCACAATTCCAGCCAGGGTAAAAAGCTGCTTGAAACGCTTCCAGAACTGCATGGCTATCTCCTTGGTTTTCCGATTGCTATTTTAGATTCAGAAGAATTTGACGCAGCTTTGGCTTTGGTTGATCCAGTTGCTTTCGCCAGTTTTCCAGATAGGTATAAAACACAGGTGTTAAGTACAGGGTCAAAATCTGTGAAAACAGTAAACCCCCAACGATCTCAATCTCCAACGGGCGACGGGCTTCCGGTCCCGATCCCGTTCCTAAAACAATGGGCAACTTGCCAATCAGTGCTGCCATTTTTGGCATCATAATCGGGCGAAAGCACACAATGCAGGCTTCATAAATGGCATCAGAAGCACTTTTGCCTGCATGGCGCTGTCGTTCGATCGCAAAATCCATCAACATCATGCCGTTTTTCTTAACAATCCCTACCAGTAGAATCATGCCAATAGAGGAGTAGAGATTTAATTCCACTTGAAAGATCAACAATGTTAGTAGAGCACCAAAGCCAGCAGAGGGCAAGCCCGACAAAATCGTCAAAGGATGAAGGAAATCTTCGTAGAGAATCCCCAGAATCAGCATATTATTCGTCAGGGACTCAAAAGCATGTTGGAGTCGAATGCGGACATGCAGGTGATCGGCGAAGCAGAGAACGGGCAGCGGGCGATCGAGCAAATTCCGACCTTACAGCCAGATCTGGTGTTGATGGATATCCGAATGCCTGTAATGGACAGGGTTGCGGCAACCCAGGTCACGACTCAACAGTATCCTGCTATCAAAGTTTTAGTCTTGACCACCTTCGATAATGAAGAATATCTCTCTCAGGCAATGCGTTTGGGGACAAAAGGTTATTTACTCAAAGATACGGAACCGGATGAACTCGCTTTAGCCATTCGCTCGGTTGACAAAGGACACACCCACTTTGATCCAGGTTTATTTGCAAAAACACTCCTCACAGGTGCTGCGGTAGCGACTCCAGAGATCGTCCCCCTCCGGAATTAGCCCAACTCACCTATCGAGAATTGAAGGTCTTGCGATTAATTGTATCTGGAGTGAATAATCGTGAGATTGCTCAGTCCTTATTTCTGTCAGAAAACACGGTAAAGAACTATGTCACCCATATTTTAAGTCGATTGAATTTACGCGATCGTACTCAGGCAGCCTTCCTTGCCCATTCTCTTCTACTCAAATAAATAGAAATTCGCTGCTTCTGATGGATTTTGTGTTGGAGCTGTCAAACCCTGTAGGGGCGTGGCATTTGGACAACGATTTTCAGGCTAAGCCAGGATTTCGCACCAAATGCCGCGCCCCTACGCCGGATCAACACAAATTAAGTTAGAACTAGAAAATTTGAAAGCCACACCAAACCGCTCCACAAACCGCTTCCGTTAAAGTTGCCGTGTAGTCTTGCCAAAATTGCCTTGTCTTATGTCTGATCATTCCTACGATGTTGTCCTCTATGGTGCCAGTGGATTTGTTGGCAAACAAACCGTACAGTACTTTACTCGCCATGCCTCTTCTGCTCGAGTGCGTTGGGCGATCGCTGGACGAAACCGCCAAAAGTTAGAAGCCGTTAGAGATGAGATTGGCGTAACAGTGGATGTGCTGGTTGCTGACAGTCAAGATCAACCAGCGATCGATGCGATTGTGTCACAAACGCGGGTGCTACTCACCACCGCTGGTCCCTTTGCCCTCTATGGCAATGCCATGGTGGATGCCTGTGTTCGGTTCAAAACCCATTATGTCGATATCACTGGGGAAACTTTTTGGGTCAAAACGCTGATCGATCGCTACCACACCCAGGCAACTGCCGATGGCACTCGCATCATTCCCTGCTGTGGCTTTGATTCTGTCCCGTCAGACCTCGGCACCTATCGGGTTGTCCAGCGTCTGCAACAAGAATTAGGCATCCCTTGCGCGAACGTCAAAGCCTATTTTCAGATGGTTGGTGGCTTCAATGGCGGCACACTCGCATCCGCTTTCAATCTGTATGACTCCCAAGGAATAGCACACTTGCGTGATCCTTTCTTGCTCAATCCACCGCCCTCCCCGACTCAAGCAGAAATCGATCGCAACTGTGATCCCCAAACGCCATCCTTTGACCCCGATATCAACACCTGGGTGGCTCCCTTCTTGATGGCACCGGTTAACACTCGCGTCGTCCGCCGCAGTTGTGCATTGGCCGAGGGATGGCAAGAATCTTATGGACCTGGTTTCACCTATCAGGAGTATCTCAAGTTTGATGAACCGTTGGCATGGCTCCAAGCAACGGGGGGCACTGCCGGACTTGCTCTGTTTGCAAGCATCCTACAGCAGCCCCAACTGCGATCGCTCTTGCAACCCATTCTGCCTCAGCCCGGTGATGGCCCCTCAGAGCAAACCATGCAAGAGGGCTGGTTTTCCTGTGAAGTAGTTGGTACTGCCCTTGATGGGCGCAAGGTGCGGGGACTGATTCGGGATCAAGGAGATCCGGGCAACCGAGCGACAGTCAAATTTGTCTGTGAATCTGCATTGAGTTTGGCGCTCCAAATGGATGAGTTACCCGGTGGTCCCGCACGGGGAGGTATTTTGACCCCAGCCACTGGATTGGGTAATGTGCTGGTAGAACGGTTACGTCGGGCTGGGATGACGGTGATGTGAACTCAACATGTGTGAATTGACTGGGTGAAAATATTCTCATCGCGACGCCCTGGATGGTACGGCTCAGGCATTGGTCGTCACAAAAGCACTGTCTCCAGTCGTTTTCTATAGCCATGGTCATTTAGGTTGGGACAAGGGGCTTAAGCCCCTGGCAGCTTCCAGCCTTTAAAACGTCCTAATGATCGTAACTACCGCTATATCTTCCCAAATCCACTCTTTTAAGTAAATTTTGTATCCGCTATTGCTCGCATTCCTGAAGCAGATGTGGCATAGTCTGAGCAATAAGCACGGTATATCGGTCGATTTATTGTAGATTCGCTATCGATCGAGTGGAGTAGAAAGAGAGGCGGAGTATTGCTCAAGTAGCAGAGAGTCGATAGGACAGTTCCTATCGGGAAGTCGCAAGGTCTTTTAAGTAGCTGGGTGCAATTAAATTGAAGATGGATTTTGGGGGTGGAGGGGGGCAACCCCCCTGCCGGGGCAACGCCTCACCCCCCTTCTTACAACTCATTACGCCTACCTATTTAGCTGGAATGGAAAGTTGGGATGATGGATAACCTCATGGATGAAAAAGAGTTAATGTTGGATCTGATCCTCACCCGCAATTTGATTGATAGTGTGGCGGAACCAGACTGGGATGTGTTGGATCGATGCAGCGTGAGCTTGCTGAGATTTCCATCTGGCAATGCATTGCTTGTAACTTGTCATGAAGTAGACGGTGTGCCGATAGAACTCTACAAACGGTTGGTAGAAATGGCAAAGCTGACGCATCATCAACATGGCAAAACGCTGATTTGCTTACGCTGCAAACAGCAGGATTGGGTCATGCGTTGGGATAGCGAATGTTTACTACGATCGCAGAAAATCAGTACCATTCATCCTTCTGAGGAGATGCTCTAGCGACATTAGATTGTTGAAGATTTGTGGGTCTTCAAACCCTCAAAACACCTCGAAAATAGGTTTTATCGATGTTGCATCTCAGCGATCGCAGAGTCAGAGATTAAACTGATCTCTCTTTTTGAATATTAAATTAAATCCTTAAAATCCATCGGATTACCGTAGTATACTCAATACACAGACTATCGGATTGAGTTTCGATGGCACTGCCTTTGGAAATTCATCACCCTTTTCTAGCGACGGAGTAGAGCAATGCGAATTGCAAACGACATTACTGAATTAATTGGTAAAACCCCTCTTGTGCGGCTGGGTCACATTCCTCAGGCAGAAGGGTGTGTGGCTGAAGTTGTCGCCAAGTTGGAGGGATTTAACCCAGCAGCATCGGTTAAAGATCGAATCGGTATCAGTATGGTTCGCGCAGCTGAAGAAGCCGGATTGATTCAACCTGGTAAAACAGTGTTGGTGGAGCCGACTTCCGGCAATACAGGAATTGCTCTGGCAATGGTTGCCGCTGCCAGAGGCTATCAATTGATTTTAACGATGCCTGATACCATGAGTCTGGAACGGCGGGCAATGCTGAAAGCCTATGGTGCTCAATTGGAACTGACTCCAGGTGCTCAAGGCATGAAGGGAGCCGTGGCACGGGCAGAGGAGATTGCTCAGCAAATTCCCCATGCCTTCTTACCGCAACAGTTTGCGAATCCCGCCAATCCTAGAATTCATCGTGAAACCACTGCCGAAGAACTTTGGGAAGATACAGATGGCAAGATTGATATCCTGATTTCAGGTGTGGGCACGGGCGGGACCATTACAGGTGTAGCAGAGATACTCAAGCAACGCAAGCCAAGCTTTCAAGCGATCGCAGTTGAGCCAGAAGAAAGCCATGTGCTTTCGGGTGGGCAACCAGGACCGCATAAGATTCAAGGGATTGGAGCAGGGTTCATCCCAACAGTCTTGAAGCGGGAATTGATTGATGAAGTGATTCAAATTAGTAGTGAAAACGCGATCGCTTACAGTCGCCGTTTAGCACGCGAAGAAGGAGTGTTATCGGGGATCTCTTCTGGGGCAGCGCTGGCAGCCGCGATCCAGGTGGCAAAACGCCCAGAGAACGCTGGAAAGTTGGTAGTCTTTATCCAGCCTAGCTATGGTGAACGTTACCTCAGCACACCGCTATTCCAAGATTTGCCAGAGGTCGAAGTAGCCAATTTAGATGGTGCAAATCGAGAACTATCGGCAATTCGTTAACGGCTGACAGTGTTCTTTCGGCAGGACTCTCAGACCTTGGCAGGAGCGATCGCCCCTGCCTTTTTTTGATTGTTTTTAGGGTTTCTGATTCTGACGGATTTTGTGCTGGATCTCTCAAATCCTCTAAGGGCTTAGCATTCGGGTAATATTCTTTGCAAAATTGCATCGATTTTTAGCCGAATGCTAAGCCCCTACACCAGATCAACACAAACTGAGGTGGAACCAGAGGGATTTGACACTTTTTGAGCCTGTACAGACCCCTAGGTTTAAAGTGGGGTAATGCTGGCAATTTTGCCGCCTTGGCGCTGGATTCGTCGCAAATGGTTGGACAATTCTTCATAGGGAACAATCACCGCCTGATTTACTCGCCGCACTCTGGGATAGCCGGGTCGGGAAATGCCTGCAGTTTCAATTCGGTAGAGTTGCCTTTCACCATAAGCTTTTGAGCCACCAAAAGTACTAGCAGGGGTGACCCCTTTCAGTGACGGACGATAGGCAAAGCCATTTCCAGAAGTCGCAGGAGGAATAATTGCAGATGTGCGATTTCTCCCCAATTCACCCGCCAAACGAGAAGAAGTTCCAGCAATTTGGGCGCGATCGCTAGTGGCATATCCCCGATAGAGTTGGAAGATCCGGGTAAAACCCACGGTTTGGTGCCCAGGTTGAGTCACAAAACTGCGGTAATAAGGCACAACATTATCACCAAAATTTTGCTCGTATTCGGTTGAGTCAATATAAGAATCGATATCGGCCTCATATCCTTGGTTTTGATACCGATCCAAATGCTCAGTCACCTCCGATTCATCATAAGGGGCACGACCGAGGAGGTGCTTATAGTTCAACTCAATGGTGCGGGTCTGAAAATTATTGTAGAAAAATTTGGTCTTGTAAAGTTCCGACTTAGCAACTTGCCGCACAAATTCCTGAACTGTAATTGTGCCACTTGCTAGCAATGATTCTGCTCCGAGCAATCGTTCGGCTTGCAGCAGATAGTCGTTGCCTAATACCTGGCGGTAAACAGCGGCAATTACTCTAGCTATCTCTGCGGCACTGGCTTTGGCACGCAGTTCTAAGGGGGCTGCATTACTAAAAGCAGAGGTACCAAGTCGAGAGGCTGCGGTTGTAATAGCCATTAAAAAAATCTCCGTGATGATTTGAAATGTCAGTTGAGAATTTTTTGGACTCCCAGAGGAAGAGTCAGCGCCTTGCGGTTGGATTGTTCGTGGTCTTCAAGGATCCAGCCGCAGGAGGATAAACGGGCGATGTCAGACTTTTGGCTAGATTCCAGTGAGATGACCTGTGATTTGCTTTTGGGCACGATCGCTATTGGCATAGCCGCGATAGAGCTGAAAGAAATGAGGAAAGCCGATCGGGCAACGCACGATGGGGGTTTAAAAATCCTGATAATAGGGCACGATGGCTTCGCCGAAGCGTTGTTGATATTCCAGAGAATCAATATAGGAATGATGAATGTCTAAACGACTTGCTTCTCCTAAAATTGCCATACTGATATTGCCTTAGCCACCTTCTGCCAGATTTAGAAAAACCAATTGCATAGTCAACAGAAGCAAATTTATTTCCATCGCTCCAGTCATTGCTGCCAGCTGGAATGGAAAATTACTTCCTCTATTGGCTACGCAATTGGCTTAACGCATTTGCAACCTCTTGATTGTGCAAGCCTTTGGCTAGCTCAAAGCATTGACGACATAGTCAATGTAGGAATTGACCTCAACCGCTGGATCACCGGACAAGCCATGATTTGCCTTGATGTGCTTCAGCGCTTCGATATACCAGCTAGGTGATAGCTCAAAGGAACGATTAATTTCCGATAAACCACCGATCAGGTAATCATCGATGGGACCTGTGCCACCCACCACTAGCGCATAGGTAATGATCCGCAAATAGTAGCCAATGTCACGCACACATTTGGACTTACCCCGTGCATCATGAGCATAGTTGGGTCCCTGGAGTTGGGTCGTGTAAGGAAACTTTTGATAGACCGCGTTTGCAGCCCCTTCCGCTAAGCTTTGTGCTTTACTAGATAAAACCTTAACGGCTTCAAGCGTGTTAGCGGCTTGCCGAAACCGTCCAAAAGCAACCTGGTATTCGGTGCTGCCCAAAAAGCGACCTTGGGAATCAGCAGCAGCAACGGCTTCGGTTAAGGGTGTTTTACTCATGGATGGGATATCTCCTAATTCAGGTTTACGACGTTGAGATTATGACGGGAAATTGATTAGCCAACCGCAGCAGCTGCACGATCGAAGTAGCCCGCAACTTCTGAAAGCAAAGAACTACAATCGCCTTTGGTGATGCCGTTGGGATCGCTCGCGATCGCCAACGAGGCTTGCTTCAACTTTTGAATACCAACAGCGACGGAAGTTCCGGGTGTACCCAGTGCTAGATAGGTTTCGCGTAGTCCATTCAGTGCCCGATCCTCCAGAATGCTGGAATCTCCTGTAAAAATGGCATAGGTGACATAGCGCAGAATAATTTCCAGATCCCGCAAGCAAGCAGCTGCACGACGGTTGGTATAAGCATTTCCGCCGGGTGCGATCAACTGAGGTTGCTCAGCAAACAGATCACGGGCTGCACTCGTCACAATGGTAGAAGCATTGCTACTAATCCGGTTGACGATATCTACTCGCTTGTTGCCATCTTTGACGAGGGCAATCAGCGCGTCTACTTGAGAATTGCTGAGGTACTCTCCTCGAGTATCCGCTTGATAGACAACCTTCGCAAAAGCATCTAACACCATGGTTTTAATCTCCTAAATGTTGATTTGGTTGAGAATATGTTTTGGTTAAAACCCAAACATTGCAGGATTGAACTTTCATCTTGTTACACGAAAAGCAAGTCAAAATAAGGTCAAAAAACAGATCTAAGGAAATTCCAGATCTTACCTTTAACCCATATAAAATGCCCGAAAAAATTAGCTGTTTTCTCAGGTTATTTATTCATGCTTGCAAATCTTATGTGGGAAATGAAAGTCAATTTAACAGAGTTAAATCGCTCTGTCTTAATCTCAATCCCTACAAGTATTTTGTACAACGACAACTGCATCGTTTCCATTACAAATTGTTTAGAATTTGATTTTTGCTAATTTACCCTGCCTTGTTTTAAATCTATTTATTCTGATTAATTAAAATTAAATACTACTTTTTACAAAGTACTAAAACTACTGATATAAAAGCGTTTCAAGCTAATTAATAAATTTAATTTATGGAAGAAGTGTTTTTTTAGTTCACCAGAATTGTGATAGCTATTACAAGTTTACGGTATACTTCATTTCATTTAATTGTTGATTTTATTTGCATAAATAAGAGACTTTGGTCATGAGTAATTCCTATTTTTGGGTAGCGATCGACTGACCATTTATATTTTTAAGCTGGGTAAAGATTGTGACTGAGAATACAAAAAATAGTATTCACATTGCAAAAAAAAGCTGAGCGATCAGTCAAAGCGACCACTCAACCTGCAAGATTATTTATCGGACACCAATTTTCAACTCGAACAGACAACTAAAGTTCGTCTATTCTATTTTTATGAGAATAAGTTAATCAGTAAGTAGCCTTAATTGATTGTAAGAAAGGGTTTTGGGAGCTGCATCCCCAGGCAGAGGGTTTTACCCCCTCCACTCCCAAAAACATCTCAATTTAATTTAGCCCAGCTACTTAATGCCTGCGCTTGAATTGACTCGCATAAATTACTGGCTTCTGCGAGCAGGGACTGGCAACCGTTGCGCCGACTGCCCCGATCGGGGATGAAGTTTAAGGAGCTTGCCGAACTGGCTATGGAAGTACAACGCAATCAAACTCAGTAAGGTAAGAAACATGATGCCAAAGATGGTGGCGTAAGCATGGGTATGCCACCCAATACGATAAAGCGGTGCCATCACCCAGTGTAGGGAATGACCAAAGCTCAGAAGTCTAGATTGCGCAACAGGCTGAGTTTGAATTGAGATCGTCAGGTCTTCCATTAAAAGCCGATACTCCGATAGATAATTAGTAGATTTAATTTAAGTGGAGGCTGGATATTTTGCAAGTCAACTCGCTACAGGATTTTAGTATTCACTAATACCTTTGAAAGCCACCCTTCAAGCAGTTGTATCGGGTTCTTCAAAACATTACTCAATCCATTGCCCATTAGGGCATCTTTAACCATTTGCTGTCTGATGGAGAGCACTTTTTTTCTATTGTTCAACCAAGCTCTGCTACATCGTGCGGCAGGCTCTGTGTGCTGATCAGGGTTTCTGAGTGTACCCAATGGGTGATTACAGTACAGAACCGCATTGCAATTTTGCGCTAGCTATTAATTTTACTCTAGTTAAATGAAGGGGTTGAACCCATTCCGTTGAACCTCCTACTTGAAATGCGATCGCCTGTGAACCCTTGCATCAATTAATTCAATTTATCGTTTTGACAAAAAAGAATATTTGCTTCTATCGATCGTACTCCGTAGAGTAAGAAAAGATTCAAATGCAGCAAGGACGACTTAGTAATGAATTTCGCAAAAAGCTATCAGTAACACCCCTGCATTGATGCAATCTTTTGAGAAATATGCCAACTTAAGTAGTCAATCATGAAGCCAAATTTAGAGATGCAACAACCGTTGAAATCGACACTACAGTCCGTTGTGATGTCGGAACCAACAACACGAGTTAGACTGCAACCTCCTGAAAAGATACCACCGACCTTTGGTCAATGTCTCGCCGACAAAATGGCGACCAAAGTAGGTTCCTGGAGCTTCTTGATTGGACAATCCGTCGTGTTAGCCGGATGGGTCGGTTGCAATCTTATGCCAGGTGTTCCTCACTGGGATGAATCTCCGTTCATTTTGCTCAATCTCGTGTTTTCTTTTGCTTCTGCTTATACAGCTCCCGTTGTACTGATGAGCCAAAATCGCCAGTCAGAAGAAGATCGAGAAAATGCTAATCATAACTATCAAGTGACGTTGCAGGCAGCTCAAAATATTGAATTGCTCCATGACAAAATGGATGCAATGTATACGAAAAAATTGGAAGAATTGAGCACTTTAATTAAGCAGCAAACTGCTAATGAAATGAGAGTGGTTGTGCTACGTGACCCGCAACCCAATGCTGAACCAGCTATTTCCATGCTGCCTGTACTCAATTCCGAATCCAACGAAAAGGACTTTATCAATGTTATTGATGAGAAATGTTTTCAATCCTTTCTCAATCTGAATCATGCCAAAGTGATTACTTCTCCCTTAGAAAGCAACTCAGTGCATCACGCTTGAATCGGGAAGGTGCTCAACTTTAATTTGGAAATTTAGAGTCTCAGCAATAGATTCAATCAGAATTCATTGGCTAGCGATCGCTATCCACCTCTTTCCTTGATATGACCGAGTTACGACTGATCAGGCATGCTCAATAGTCCGGACTAATACACCCAACACTTTAGACAACTCATCACACTATGAACGGACTGGCTACGGCAATTTCTACTGGCTTGACTGCATTCACCGCAACAAATCTGGATGACATTTTGATTCTGATGCTCTTCTTTTCCCAAACCAATGCTGTCTTTCAGAAAAAGCACATCGTCACTGGACAATATTTGGGCTTTACCGCTTTAGTCATTGCCAGTCTGCCTGGATTCTTCGGTAGCCTGTTGCTGCCTCGTCCCTGCATTGGACTCCTCGGTTTAGTCCCGATCTCAATTGGCATTAGTCGCCTGGTTAACTCAAAGAATGAAGATGACAATTCTACTTTCGAAGAAACGCAACCTCAGCAAACCTGGTTCAGCAGTTTGGTTTCTCCCCAGGCTTACAGTGTGGCAGCGGTGACATTTGCCAATGGTGGAGACAACATCGGTATCTACATGCCCTTGTTTGCCAACTGCACCTGGCAAACTCTGGTACTCATTTTGACTGTCTTTTTCTTGCTAGTAGGGATCTGGTGTTTTGCTGCCTACTGCCTGACCCAAGTGCCTGCGATCGCCGATACCCTGACCTGCGATGGCAGCCAACTGGTTCCCTTTGTGCTAATAGGCTTGGGAATTTTGATTTTGCTGGATAGTCACACCTTAGAGGATCGAGGTCTCGCAGTGCTGACATTGATTATCAGCGGTTGCTGGCTGATCTTTTTGATCAGGCAAATTGCGGAACGATCGATCTCTATGCTTCCTAAACCTGAAACCCTCCCCACTCATAGATGAACCTTGCGGCAAATTCCAGCTTGTTCGGTTTGTCGCTCTCTCTGACTTCAGACACCTGAATACACTTTGATGAATTAAGGAGAATCTCTATGAAATGGTTCAAAATTGCCCTGATTGCACTCGTGATGCTAGTCAATCTAGCGATCTCCCGTCCCACTCTGGCAGAACCGAATTACTTCGATCTCATGCGCAACCCAGAGTACACCCAAGTAACCCAACAACTCAATGAATGGATGGCAAAAGATGCTCAGAATGCAACGCCTGAGGAAATGCAAGCCATTCAAAATCAGATCATGAATTTGCAGATGCAAAAATATGCTCTGGAAACGGGAGAAAACTGGGGACAGTGTTTTAACATGACTGGGCATACCCTGGCGATTTATGGCAAGGACAAAAGTGTTAAAAAGCGGTTTCCTTTCGGTCAGGCACCCAGCTCGATGTACTATTTGGCAAGTGGTCAGGCAACAGATGATGAATGGGATTGCGATGGAGTTTACATTCCAGCCGAGGTAAAAGTGGCGGCGTTGGAGCCTGCGGATGGGCAAGCCAGAGGTCCGGTAGCGGCTGCAACTGTGGATGGTAGCCAGTTAATGGTGATGTCCTATCCAGGGCGTGCAGAATGGTCACTCAGTCTAGCTCCAGCCCAGATTTATCAACCCGGTGCTCAGTGGGACGTTCCGAATTTTACGCAGGCAATGATCGATCGTCAGTTTCCCAACGCCCCGATTAACGACTAATCCCCCTCGAGATCTCCGAATGCTCAGATGAGTCGGAGTTCGCTTCATGGAAGCTCAACGCTTCAGAACGGTATGTGCTTGCTTTAACTGAATCTGGCATTTTCCATTGACAACATCACAACGGCGATCTCCCTCTCCAAATCAGTTCTAGCTGATCTTTACAGGTTGCTCATTGGTGCGACCTTGCGCACATAGCAGGTGGCAAGGGTATTTAGGCGCTTACTGACGACGAGTTGCTTTTTCCACGGCCTGCCTGTATCATCACTTCATGTATAACACGGTATTCCTATCGATTAACCGTAAATTCAGATTAAAGGAGTCATCATAGTGCAGTGACTGATTGAAGGCGCGCTGGAAGATCGTTGACCCAACTCACCCAAATTGGGTAAGTTCCATTCATTTTTCTCCTAAAATTTGCTCATCTAAAATCCCTTGTTTATCACTCAAGATAAAGGGGATTTTTTCTTGCTTTTTACCTCACCCCACTGTACCATCAGCTTCATGATATAAAACGGTATTCCTAGTGTATTACCGTAGTTTGTTAAAGGAGAGCATGATATGAATCGATGGCATTCGCTCCTGAGCCGATGGGAATGCTTCGCCGCATCCTTGGTATATCGACTCAGGCTAAATTCACTGAAAGGCTTTATTTCACTGTTTCTGGTTGGAGCTGTACTGAGCGTTGCAGTTGCCGCTTGTTCTGGCAATAATACAGCTTCGACGGATGCAAGTCCTGCTGGAGGAGAAGCCAGTCCTGCCGCAGCACAAAAGCAGGATGTGGAGTTGACCCTGGTAGGCTATGCCGTGCCTAAAGCCGCACATGATGCCATCATCCCCAAATTTGCTGCACAGTGGAAGACGGAGCATGGACAAAATGTGACTTTCAAGCAGAGCTATGGAGGCTCTGGTTCCCAAACACGAGCTGTGATTGATGGGCTGGAAGCTGATGTTGTACACCTGGCGATCGGAGCCGATGTCAACAAACTGGTGAAAGCTGGATTTGTGAATGAGAACTGGACGCAGCGAGTTCCCAACAGTGGCATTGTAGGCGAAACAGTTGCGGCGATCATTACACGAGAAGGTAACCCAAAAAACATCAAAACCTTTGCAGACCTGACCAAAGAGGGTGTCAAATGGGTGACAGCCGATCCCAAAACTTCTGGGGGTGCTCGTTGGAACTATTTTGCCCTGTGGAATTATGCCAAGAAAACGGGGCTGGATGACGCGAAAGCGCTAGATTTTGTCACCAAGGCATACAAAAATGTTGCGGTCTTAGCAAAGGATGCGCGGGAATCGACCGATGCTTTTGCGAAGCAGGGACAGGGAGATGCTCTGGTGAACTACGAAAACGAGGTTATCCTGGCAAAGCAAAAAGGCGAAAAGCTCGACTATGTTGTGCCCGAGATTAACATTTCGATTGATACCCCAACTGCTGTGGTGGACAAGAACGTGGACAAGCACGGTACACGGGAAGTTGCTGAAGGATTCGTGAAATACCTGTTTACGCCAGAGGCACAGCGGGAATTTGCCAAAGTGGGCTTCCGTCCGTTGGGAGATTTGGGTCAAGAGAAAGAGTTTATTGCTCAGTTTCCTCCCGTAAAACAACTTGGCAAGATTGACGAATACGGTGGCTGGAAGGAAGCTCAGAAGACCTTTGATGATGACGGAACCTTTGATAAGATCCGCGCTCAACTCGGTAAATCCTAGTAGAAAGTCCTTACATAAGTACCAACAGACACGATCTCCCTTAAAAGGCAACGGTGTACACACAAATCTCAGATTCAAGGCGAAACCACTGGAGATCCCCCCAACCTCCCTTAAAAAGCTACGGTGTACACACAAGTGCTGCGTCTGTAGCTAAGCGTTAAAGATCTTCCTAAATCCCCTTAAAAAGGGGGACTTCCGATCTGGTTCCCTCCTTTTTAAGGAGGGCTAGGGAGGATCACAACCTGACCTAGGCTCGATCAGAAGCCTTGTGTATACACGGTAGCCTTAAAAGGGGGACTTTGAGGCTGATTTTAAGGGGGTAGTAGAATTTGGCGGAAATCCGCCTACCATTCTGACTCCTAGCTCCTGACTCCTGACTTCCTCAGAATGGTTGCCTAACTTGTGCCCCAAAGTCCTAAGGGGGATCTCTGAGTGCTCACACATCCAGCCTTTTCAAACACCCTCTAATCGTTGGGCGAGCATTGCTCACTCAATGGTTCCTTGACTCAACAGTTCGCAATGGATGAATGGCTCAATGGCTGCTTCTTCTCAACAGATTTCTCGTTCTCCAGGCGATTCGCCTTGGCAAGTATTTCTGCATTCTTTGATTCATATGCCGTGGACCTGGCGAATTATGCTGGGCTATCTAGCGGTGATGCTGTTTTTGCCAACCGCAGCAATGTTGACCAAAGCAAGCGGTATTGGTTTGGCAGAGTTTTGGCGGATTGCAACCAGCCCTATTGCGTTGTCAACCTATGATGTTACCTTTACCACATCTTTGATCGCAGCGTTGATTGATGGGGTATTTGGAGTGTTGGTTGCTTGGGTTTTAGTCCGATACGACTTTCCGCTCAAGCGGTTTATTGATGCGTCGATCGATTTACCGTTTGCGTTACCAACCGCGGTGGCAGGTTTAACCCTGGCAACGGTTTACAGTGAGAATGGATGGATTGGTTCATTGTTTGCTCCATTCGGCATCAAAATTGCTTTTACTCGTCTGGGCGTTGGCATTGCCATGATGTTTATTTCGCTTCCTTTTGTCGTGCGGACGGTGCAACCCGTTTTAATGCAAATGGAAAGGGAAACAGAAGAAGCTGCTTGGTCTTTAGGCGCCTCTGCACTGGAAACCTTCTGGCGCGTCCTTCTACCACCGCTGTTCCCTGCTATTTTAACGGGGGTTGCATTAGGGTTTTCACGGGCAGTGGGTGAGTATGGATCTACTGTTATCGTCTCCTCCAACACTCCCTTTAAAGATCTGATTGCCCCCATTTTGATCTTTCAGCGACTGGAGCAGTATGACTATGCTGGTGCCACCGTGATTGGCATGGTGCTGTTGATTCTTTCGCTCTTGATGTTGCTGGTGATTAACTTTATTCAAGCTTGGGGGAAACGATATGACTAACTCGGTTATTGATGCTTCGTTGCCCCCGTCTGGTCCGATACCCCAACCCGGAGATGCCAGGACAAAGAGCTGGGTTCCTGCGGTCTTAATCGGAGTTGCCATTCTTTTTTTGGGATTTGTGCTTTACATTCCCGCAATCAATGTCTTCTATCAGGCATTTCATAAAGGAATAGGACCTTTTCTCAAGAACCTCAAAGAACCAAACTTTTTGCACGCAATTCAGATGACGTTGGCGCTGGCTGCGATCGCAGTTCCGCTCAACACCATCTTTGGATTGGCAACAGCCTGGGCACTCGCTCGCAAACGGTTTCGTGGACGCACTCTGTTGCTGAGTATTATTGACTTGCCCTTTGCCATCTCACCTGTGGTTGCAGGTTTGATGATTGTGTTGCTCTATGGACGAAATGGTTGGTTTGGTGGATGGCTACAAGCACATAACATCAACATCGTGTTTGCTTTTCCAGCCATGTTGTTAGCAACTATTTTTGTCAGTATGCCCTTTGTTGCCCGTGAAGTGATTCCAGTTCTGGAAGAAGAAGGCCTGGATCAGGAAGAAGCCGCTTATACGCTGGGTGCTAATCCCTGGCAAACGTTTTGGCGCGTGACCGTACCCAACATTCGTTGGGGGTTGCTCTATGGCATCTTGCTAACCAATGCTCGGGCAATGGGTGAGTTTGGTGCCGTTTCTGTGGTCTCTGGCAACATTGCAGGAAAAACACAGAGCTTACCCCTTTATGTCGAAGAAGCCTATAAGGGGTATGAAACAGAAGCGGCGTACTCTGCAGCAGTATTGTTGGCTTTACTAGCAGTCGTGACGTTGGTGGTGAAAGAGGTTTTGGAACAGAGAACGGGTGGATATCGCAAAAAAGTGCATTAGTCATGAAAACAGCTATGACCCAAGATAACCGATTTACTCAACGACGGGTTCGATTGCAAATTCCCAAATATTTTCATCAAGAACCCGTGATTTCTCGTTTGGTTTCTGACTATCACGTGACAGTCAACATCACCGCTGCGATTCTGGGTGCCAACGCCAATGGCGATGGGTGGTTTGATCTGGAGTTGCGAGGCATAGAAAATCATGTTCAAGAGGCTCTAGGCTATCTCAACGACTTAGGATTAGAAGTTTGGCGAGAAACGGATCAGGATGGCTGGTGATCCCTTACAACCATTTTGGGGGCGTCAATATTACAGGGGTGCTGTATTTTCACAACCTCGGGTTCTTCTCATCTGTTGGTTATCTAGCGATGATGGACTCGACGAGATGTCGGTAATGCTATAGATGTGTTGTTTTTAACGGGTGAATCTGTTGGAATAGAGAAGACCGCAGGTGCTCGCTGTGATGTTAAGCACTCAGAGATCCCCCCTAGCCTTCCTAAAAAAGGGATCAGCCTCAAAGTCCCATGACGGGGATTTAGGGGGCTCGTGTCTTTTGGTACTTACAAAGGACTTTTAAAACATCCTCTGAAGGTAAACAGCGTTATCACTGCCAAGATGCAGAGTGGAATCGCAGCACCTTTATTCGAGCGTATAGTTATGCTGGATTGCTACCCAAGGTCAAGCAGCAAATTTGTGACATGGCAATCAACGGTAGCGGTATTCGGGACATATGTATGGGCGATACTGGATTTGAACCAGTGACCCCTTCCGTGTGAAGGAAGTGCGCTACCACTGTGCTAATCGCCCGCAGGATTCCTAATTTATCACAATTAGAAGGCAAATCAACAGTGCTTGGAATGAGAAAATTTCTGCCTCGCTTCTAGCTCAAGCCAAGGTTTAGTCCCATGGAGGGCTCCACGTGAAGTGGAGGCTACCATCGGGAGAGATTACTACAGAACTATGCATCCAACAATAGACCCCAATCGATGCGAGAAAACTAGCAATGAATAAACTCGTGATCATCATTTTGAGGATTCTCGCTTTTTGGTCAAAGTTTCGTGTCATGGATTGGGGCTGATCGGATTTGACTGAATGTGTCTTCTCGATTTAATCATTCTGGGGAAGCTCATTCCATAAAGTTGTCATCTGGCGCAAGCTGGCAAAGTCGCCATTGCCCAAAATCAAGTGATCCAATAGGGGAATATCCAGGTAATGGGCACCTTGGAGCAATTGGCGCGTGAGCGAGATGTCTTCTGAACTAGGTTCAACGCTACCCGAAGGATGATTATGTGCCACGATCAGTCGAGTTGCCCCTTGGCGTAACACCTCCCGGAAAATATCGCGAGGATGTGCCAGGGTTTCGGTTGCAGTCCCGATCGAAATCACCTGGGTGCCAATTAAACGATGCTTGACATCCAGCAGCAATACTGCAAAGCGTTCCTGGCTTTGCCACATCAAATCATGACCGAGAATCGCCGCAGCGACGGCAGGGTCATCAATGACAGGTTTGTCGAGAGGGCGAGACTGAAACACTCGCTTGCCCAACTCGATCGCTGCCAAAATCGTCGTTGCTTTCGCTGCGCCAATCCCGTGAATTTTTGTGAGTTGAGGAACCGTGCTTTCTCGTAAGACTGCGATCGGATCGCGCTGGTGTTGGCTCAGTTCTTGCAGGAGGTATTGTCCCAGCCCAACCGCAGACAACTTACCGGGTCCTTGACCAGTGCCCAGCAAAATAGCGATTAATTCAGCATTGGAAAGGGTTCTGGGACCATGGGTAATCAAGCGCTCACGAGGACGTTCGCTGACTGGCAGGTCTGCCACTCTTAGGCAATAAGTCATAAGGGTTAATGCATCAACGATCGAAAAAAGGAAAAACTTGGGTCGAATTTAGTATTCCCTCTCCACAAAAAACATTAACTTCAGGATTTCCTGGCATTTCTATCATTTGAAGTTCAACAAAATTCATAAACATTTGTAAGCTGTTAGGAGGCACTTTTCCGGGTGTCTCAGGCTCAGGCACTTTTGGGGTGTCCAACTTGAGGAAATTCTATGAAGCGATGGGTGATGATTGAGCGCTTTTGCTTGGCGGGGCATGTGGTGGCAATGGCATTTGGGCTAGCTGGATTGTTGCTGGTCTTGCCACATCCTGAATTTATTGCAACGTTGCCGCCTTTTGGACAAACCCTATTTGGCTTATCTATGATCGGAGGTGGAGCCGTTTATATTGTGCTGGCAGCGATCGCAGTTTCTCTTTATGCCTATCGTAATTTGGGACTGAATCAATGGCTGACCTTCATGTTGCCAGCCATTGGTCTATCCTTAGGCAGTGAGTTGCTTGGCACTAGTACAGGGTTTCCCTTTGGGCACTATGCCTACTTGAGTGGACTGGGCTATAAGATTGCTGGGTTGGTGCCGTTTACAATTCCGCTTTCCTGGTTTTATGTCGGGTTTTCAACTTATGTTTTGGCGCGGGCAGGACTCGAAGCGATCGGCACAAAGGGTTGGAGAAAGCATTTGGCATCCGTGGCGATCGGGGCGATCTTACTCACTGCCTGGGACTTTGTGCTTGATCCTGCCATGAGCCAAACTCCTTATCCGTTTTGGGAATTTCAGGATCTAGGGCAATTTTTTGGGATGCCCTACCGCAACTTGACAGGTTGGTTGGGGACAGGAGCATTCTTTATGTCGGTAGCAGCTTTCTTTTGGCGCAATGCCTCGTTGCCGCTGAGCCGCGCTCAATTGAGTGTGCCGTTGATGATTTACCTGGTGAATTTTGCCTTTGGTGCAGTGATTACAGTGAATCAGTTGGATGGACGTTTTTGGATTCCAACGGCGATCGGAGCGTTGTTGGGAGTTGTTCCTGCTCTTGTGCTGTGGTGGCTTGCTGGAACCGGAACAACCTCAGATCACTTCGCTGCATCAGTGGATGTGACAAAAACTGCTCAATCAATACCCGCGATCGTTGCTTCAAAATAGACGGGATCAAGACATCAGAAATTGTTTCTGAATGGCAATTGTTTGGTTAAGTGAATTAATTGAGTGAATTAAATTGAGTGATGAGTCTATTAACACCTCAGATAGAAAGCATCGGGCAAAGTGCTTTTTGTCTGGGGTTGCTGTTATTGCAAATCCCTGCCGGGGCAGTGTTGCTGGCACGACTCCTACGTGGACCTGGGCGACGCCCCCCGTTAATGCCCCAGCCAGCCCGTCCCGAATTGATTGGGGCGGTCAGTGTTGTAGTGCCAACCTTGAACGAAGCTCAACGGATTAAGCCCTGTCTTACCGGATTGAGCCGACAAAGCTATGAGGTGCGAGAAATTTTGGTGGTCGATAGCCGATCGCAGGATGGCACCCCTGATTTAGTCAAAGCTGTGGCTGCGATCGACCCCCGATTTCGCCTCCTCACCGACGATCCTCTACCTGAGGGGTGGGTGGGTAGACCCTGGGCATTGCATACCGGATTTTTGGCAAGTGCTTCGGGCAGTGAGTGGATTTTAGGGGTAGATGCAGATACCCAGCCCCACCCCGGCTTAGTTGCCAGTCTGGTCAACACGGCTGAGGCAGAAGGTTATGATCTGGTTTCTCTATCGCCCCAGTTCATTCTCAAATCTCCAGGCGAACTGTGGTTGCAACCAGCCCTATTAATGACGCTGGTGTATCGGTTTGGACCCACTGGTGCAGAGACTGAGTCTGCTGAACGGGTAATGGCAAATGGTCAATGTTTTCTCTGTCGCCGATCGCTGCTGACTCGGTTGGCTGGCTATACCTACGCCCGCAGTTCTTTCTGCGATGATGTCACCTTGGCACGCTATGCTGCTGCACAAGGTGCCAAAGTCGGTTTTTTGGATGGGGCAAAAGTATTAAAGGTGCGGATGTACGAAGGGGCGATCGAAACCTGGCGAGAATGGGGACGATCTCTGGATCTCAAAGATGCTTCATCTCGAGCACAGATTTGGGGTGATCTCTGGTTTTTGGCATTTGTGCAAGGGATGCCGTTGCTGGTAGTGATGCTGCTAGCATTTTGGCTCAATTCGGGTAGTACTACTCTGCCCGTTCTGGCAGCATTTGGCTGGAACCTTCTACTGTTGCTGATTCGGGTTGCTTTACTGGGGGCGATCGTGCCCTCCTATGACTTCACTCAAGCCAGAGCGGGTTGGCTGTTTTGGTTCTCTCCCTTAGCAGATCCCCTGGCAGTCATCCGCATCTGGCTTTCATCTACCCGAACGCCCAAACATTGGCGAGGGAGGAGTTATGGACAGGGCTAGCTTGCCAAGTACTCACGTACTGTGATCTTGCGACGACGCAGATGATCGAGCGCTTGCCGTTCCAACTGTCGTACCCGTTCGCGACTCAAGCTCAGCCGTTCGCCGACCTTCGCCAACGAGAGTTCACGACCGTCTTCCAAACCAAACCGCAGGCTAAGAACTTCTCGTTGTTGCGGTGTCAGTTCTGCTAGCAACTTATCCAGATCTTGCCGCAGGGCTTCCTGAGCCGTATAGGTTTCGGGCGAGGGTCCTTCATCTTCCAGTAAGTCTTGCAACTGCGTGTCCTGGTTGTCTCCCACCCGCATGTCCAGCGAGACAGGTTGGCGGGATGCCGTGAGATACTCACGAATTTGGGCGGGTTCCAATTCCAACGCTTCGGCAATCTCGGCAGCACTGGCACTGCGACCCAGTTTTTGCGCCAGCTCTCGCTGAACGCGCTTAATCTTGTTGAGCTTTTCGGTGATATGGATCGGTAAGCGGATCGTGCGCGCTTGCTGTGCGATCGCTCGGGTAATTGCCTGCCGAATCCACCAGTATGCATAAGTGGAGAATTTGTAGCCCCGAGTCGGGTCAAATTTCTCGACCCCACGCTCCAGCCCCAGCGTGCCTTCCTGAATCAGGTCCAAAAATTCCAGGTTGCGCTTTTGATATTTTTTGGCGATCGACACGACTAGCCGCAGATTCGCTTCGATCATTTTTTCTTTCGCACGCCGACCTTGCCGGAGGGCTTGGTTTAACTCATTTTCAGATAGGGCGGTTTGCTCTAACAACTCTTGCTGGGTCGGCTCACGATCCAGCTGTTTCTTCAGGGCTTCCTTCGTTTCCTGAATCTTCATCATTTGTTGTACCTGCTTGCCATAAACAATTTCTTGCTCATGGGTCAGCATTGGCACCCGTCCAATTTCATGCAGATAAGTCCGCACCATATCCGCAGTGAAGAGAGGTTTGCTAGTCTTAGATTGTGTCCTGGTAGCGGTAGCCATGGGCGCATGAACTCCCTTGAAGAAACGAATGGAAAACTCAAAACGTGTGGCAAACGCGGAACTGCGATGCCAGAAAGAATAAGGAACGAATTGAAATCAAAAAACTCTGAAGTTGGTTGCAGGAACGAATAAAGTTGTAGGGATTGAGGGTTCTCTCTGGGTCAAAAAATTCCTTTTCCAACTTTAAATGGAGGCATAACCAACCGAGAAAGGACTAGGTTTAATGGTCTCGATTAACTCCGACGAACGGTGGCAAAGATTTAGTAGACGATGTCAGGCTTTTCTCAATATCAGACTTTCTCAATGCCAGACTTTCCAAGTCGGAGTCAGTATGACTTTGATTTAAGGATAGCCTATATTATAGGCTGACGTAAAGTGCTTCTTGATCATCCTGTTGGGTGAACTAAAGGGATGAAAATAAGAAACGCCACTCTCTGAAAAAGGCCATGCAAGATTTGGAAGTGCCGATAGCGGACCTCAAACTAGGGCAGAGTCTTTGCTTCGTTGCTTCTTTAATCATGGAACTTTACACCGCTGATGAATAGGGGCTTTGACGAGGGATAACCGTACTATTTGCATGTTTGCATAGGGGGATGTCCGCAATCGAAAAGAAGAAGGCTTACAACAAGTTAGAAAAGGGCATATTTTGCCAGAATACGAACTGAGTATCAATTTTGTAATGAATTGATGTGTCTCTGGTGTGACGAGTTGCGGGTGGAAGGAAAGAGGGAAATGGGTGAAGGCGTAGAGAAGTCAAGGGTAATTTTGAGTTGATGACTGACCCCTTACCAAATTTCTGACACCTTCCCACAATTGCTTTCTAGGAGAAATACGCTGTTTTGTCTGAATTGGATCTTGCAGAATTTGGATCTCAGTCAAGTTTTCAAGGGTAATAGTTTGTTTGCCTCCTTTAAAATCCCAGATCGGCTTTGGCGGATTGGGCAGCTTTGAGTAAGGTTGCAGTGGGAAGTTCTTCCCAGGCAGTATCACCAATTTCGGCGTAAAAGGTTTCGTCATAAGGGCGAGTACGAATGACTACTGGCATGGGCACAGCATGTCCCAAAATGAGCGCTTGCTGTTTGGAATCGAGTTTTGCTAATACCGATCGCAAACTTTGCGCTCCGGAAACTCCGGTAAAGATGGCATCAATGTCTTTTTCGTCGTTCAGTAGGGCGGTGATGCGGGTGCCGATTTGGGACATCACTTCGTTGTCAATCCCGGAGGGGCGTTGATCGACCACCAGCAAGGTAACGAAGTATTTCCGCATTTCGCGGGCGATCGTGCCGAAGATGGTTTGGCGGGCAGTAGCAGGATCGAGAAAGCGATGGGCTTCTTCAATCGTGATTACTAGCTGTTGAGGACGATCGCTTACATTTTTGGTTTGCAAAAACTTTTCTGCTTTATGCACATAGGCTTGGTGAATGCGACGAGCAATGACATTGGTTGCCAACATATAGGACAGCAGATTGGACTGAGAGCCAAACTCAATCACCACATGCTTTCCGGCGTTGAGTGATTCGAGCACTTGCGCCACATAGTTATGAGGACAGCTATTGCGGATGTACTTCAAATCATCCAAGCGCGTCAGTTTGCGCTGCAATGCCATGATTGACGATTTACTGCCCATCTTGGTTTCACAAAACTCCTGGATTTCTTCGTTATTCATGGTCAGGAGCCGAGAAATCCAGGCTTTGCCGAATTCGTTGCGCAAGATGATGGCGTTTTCCAAACTTGCTTCGGAAAGGTTCAGTTCTTGTCGCACCAATTGCAGATCTTCCACATCAATTTGGTCGTAGCTGATGTATAGTTCCTGGGCATCGCGCACACCTCGGCGCTTTGTCGATTGGGGATCGAGGGTGTAGATCTGAACCTGACCAGGAAAAAGTTGGCGTAATCCTTTCACTGTGCTGAAATGTTTGCCCTCTCTGGCAGCTTCCCAACCATATTCGGAGTGCATGTCGAAGATCAGGTTGACAGCAGCCTGTTTGCGGATGATGCCGGACAACAATAGACGGGTGAGAAAGGATTTGCCCGTACCCGATTTGCCGAAGACACCGTTACTGCGCTCCACAAACCGATCGAGATCGATACAGATGGGCACTTCCATATCGATCGGTTGACCGATGACAAAATTGCGGCGATGGGGGTCATCTTCCCAACCAAAGACAGCCCGAAAATCTCGTTCACAGGCATCAAACACCTGGCTAAAGTGACTAGGAATCGTCTTGACGGGCAAGAGTTCGATATTGGCACTGGTTTGGGGTTGATAGGATGCCAAACTTCCAGGCTTCAGCTTTCGGCTTTCAGCGTTGCGAGTACTGTGGGCGGCAGACTGTTCGCTGATAGCGGCTTCGGGCGTAAACATCAGCATGGGCGTGAGGTCGATCGTGCCATAGGTTCCAGTACCCGCAAGCACTTCTTGCAGGAAAGTATTGCTCGGGTCCGGGGGATTTGCCAGAATCCGCTGGCTGGAGGTGCCCAGCGTAACGTCCGTTAACATGCAAAAGAAGCTCGATCGCACACCCTGAACCACCAGAAATTTACCCACCCGCATGTCTTCTACCGAGACATCGGCATGGAGGCGCACTTCCAATCCTTGACTAAGGGAACCTTGAATGACCGAGCCGAGCGGGGTTTCTAAATTCATGCCAGACCTGCAACAAGCTGGATTTACCCTGCCCCAACCAAAAATAGATCGGGGAGCAAATGGGCCGTTTATAATACGCCTGATCTAATTTAATACATTCGTTCTATGATGAAAAGCCCCCAGTGAGATTACAGGGCTGGTCAAGGAAAGGGGAGACGCAGAAATGCAGAGAACAAGGTTTATTGCAAATGACTCAGAGAATTTTAGAATTCTTATATAATGCCCTGCATTGAAATATTACTTAGGATTGCAAAAAAAGGGTGAAAGCCATGGCGAACGGGAATGGTGGATTCTGGTCAGATTTTCGCAAGTTCATCATGCGTGGCAATGTGGTCGATCTAGCGGTTGCTGTGATTATTGGTGGTGCGTTTGGCAAAATTATTGAGTCGTTTGTGGCAGATGTGATTACGCCAGCCATTCTCAACCCCGCGTTGAAGGCTGCCAATGTAGATGACTTGAAAAGTCTGTCGGCGAATGGCATTAAATATGGTTCATTTTTGGCAGCAGTGTTGAATTTTTTGGTGATTGCTTTGTCAATCTTTCTGCTGGTGCGGGCGTTCGAGCAAGCTCAGAAGAAGTTGGCACGCCAGGAGGCAGTTGCAGCAACTGAAACACCGCCTGATTCCGTTGTTGTTTTACAAGAACGGACTGCGGCTTCTCTGGATCGGTTGGCGCGCGCCCTAGAATCGCGAAATCTGTAGTGACCAGCATAAGTTTCAATCAGCATCTTGGTGAACCACAGCCACCTAGAGTTTGGGGTTAATATTGAGTAGCCAAATACAGGTTGCACACTTAACCCCATCGTGTCATCTCCCTATCTGCATCTTGAAAACATCACCAAGCGATTTGGTTCCTTCACCGCTAACGACCAGATTACTCTAAGCATCGAAGCAGGCAGCATCCATGCGTTGCTTGGCGAAAATGGAGCAGGGAAATCGACTCTGATGAATATTCTCTGTGGGTTGTACCAACCAGACGAGGGACAGATCTTTCTGCAAGGTCAATCGGTTAAGCTCTCGTCTCCTGGTACAGCGATTCGGCATGGCATTGGCATGATCCATCAGCACTTTATGCTGGTGCCGCAGCTTTCAGTCACCGAGAATATTATCCTAGGTCAGGACTTTAGCTTGAATCTCAATCTGCGGCAAAAGGCAGAAGCGATCGCGGCAATGTCGCAAGCCTATGGGTTGGAGGTCGATCCACTGGCGATCGTGGGTGATTTACCCGTTGGCATACAACAACGAGTCGAAATCCTCAAAGCACTGTATCGACAGGCAAAATTGTTGATTTTGGATGAACCCACCGCAGTTCTCACGCCGCCGGAAGTTGAGTCGCTGTTCATAATTTTGCGTCAATTAGCGGCTCGCGATCACACGATCATCTTTATCAGCCATAAACTCGACGAAGTATTGAGCCTGTGTGACCAAGTCACTGTCTTACGCCGCGGCAAAGTTGCTGCAACCTGCTCCAGTCAGAGTACTACTCGCCCAGATCTGGCACAACTGATGGTGGGACGCGAAGTGCTGTTCCATCTCAACAAACCTGCGATCGCGCCTGGCTCTGTGGTGCTGGAGGTGCAAAATCTCCAGGTAGTAGACGATCGCAACTTGCCAGCCATTCGAGGAATCTCCTTTCAGATACGGGCAGGCGAAATTTTAGGAATTGCCGGAGTCGATGGCAATGGGCAACGCGAACTGGCAGATGCGATCGCCGGACTTCGCCCCATTCGCCAGGGCAGCATTTTCCTAGTCGGACAAAATGTCACCCACTGGACGCCTCAGCAACGAGTCAAGCAGTTGAAAATGGGCTACATTCCTGAAGATCGTCAAAAAATGGGGCTGGTGATGAGCTTCAGTATTGCCCGTAATTTGATCCTGAAGCGATTTAAACGCCTGCCTTTCTGCCGCCGATTTTTCCTCAGACCCAGGACGATCGCCCACTATGCGAATACCGTCATTCAAACCTTTGATATCCGTGCCATCAACAGTCAACTCAAAGTCAGCCAACTCTCCGGCGGCAACCAACAAAAAGTTGTTCTGGCACGCGAACTCAGCGGCGACCCCTGTCTGATTGTGGCAATGCAGCCCACGCGCGGACTCGATGTCGGTGCAACTGAATATGTTCAACAAGCTCTCCTAGCCGAACGGCAGCGGGGAGCCGCGATTCTTTATATCTCGACCGAGTTGGAAGAAGTCATGACTATGAGCGATCGCATCGCCATCATCTATGCCGGACAATTTATCGAAACCCTGGATGCCAAAGCTGCTTCGGTAGAGAAGGTGGGGTTGTTGATGGCAGGAGGAGAGGAGGGATAGGGATAGGGGCAGATGGAAAATTTTGAGTTCTGGCTGCTCCAGCCTTCCACGCTTTCACCTTTCTACCTCGCCACCTGGACTTAAAGCTTTCCTGATCACTTTGCAACTCGCTTGAAAAGGTTAACATCTCTAACTGCTGGAGTGCGATCTACCTAATAGCAGCCGCAGTGTGGGATGAGTGATTAACCTCTTGAAAACAGCGGCTTTAGGGAATTGTGAAAAATCGAAATTGGCTGGATTTAGCAGAATACGCCACATTGGCAGGAACCGGGGTAGGTGCGATCGCCACCCTGCTGACCAAACAGATTCTCTACACGGCAACGCCTCTTTCGCTCTTTTTGTTGCTCAGTCTGGTCAATCGACGACGGGTTGAGCAATTGACGCAGCAAAAGACAACGGTGGCGATTTCCCGGGTCGATCAGCGGTTGTCGATCAACCTGAAGCAGTTGCAACAGCAAACGCGCACTTTGCCCAGTTTTGAAGATCTGGCAGCGCTACGACAAAATGTTTTGCAAAATAGTCACGATGCGATTGCGCGCTTGCAATATGAAACAACGCAGAGAATTGAAGCGATCGAAACCCACAGTTTGGGCAAAGTTCGGTATGATATCTCTCACTTGAAAAATCAATATAATCATGTGGGAGAATCACTTTCAAATATCACTTCACGACTCCATCGCCTCACGGATATCAGTCGAGTTGAGCATTTGGAAGGAAGCGTTTCTCAACTTCGACTCGAGCTAGCGGAGTTGCGATCCAGCCTGGAAACTTTCACGAATGAGCAAAAACAATTCAGCACTCGTACTCTACAAGAGCAGATTAGTCATCTACAACGTCGGCTCAATCAACTGCCCCAACCCTTCGATGCCAGCGCCCTCAAACAAGACATTGCCTCACTCATGAAAGTGGCAGGCGATATGGTTTCGCGGCGAGAATTGGCGCGGTTGGCTGCTCAGGTCGAAAAACTAAGCCAGCAAAATCAAGCCTTAGAACAAACGATCGCACCGACTCGAGTGACCCATACAATTTTTAAAAAGCAACTGGACAGTCTCCATACCCGATTAAATCATCAGCAATCGGAGCAAACCCCAACGCTTTCTCCTCAACTCGAAGCGGGAGTGATTGAAGATCTGCAACAAACGGTTAACCATCTAGAACAACGGCTTAACCACTTACCCGCTGCTGATCCGTCCAGTCTGCGAGCCGAAATTCAGGGCATTGCCGAAACCCATATGGGGAATCTGCAACAACAACTTGATACCGTACAACAATTTGCTCAAAATTTGGAACGACAACAGCAAACCCTTCGCGATTGCATCAATCATTTGCCCAAATTGCTGGATTTCAGTGGGCTTCAGAATCAGTTGAAGTTTCTCACCCACCGCATTGATGGTGCAGAAAGTGGCATCGCTCGGATGCAGATTTGGGTTGAAGAATCGCTGCAAAACCGCATAGAAGAAATGAATCAGCAGTTGCAGAAAGTTCAACCAGCTACGAATTACGGACTGGTGCTGGATTTTAAGGGCAACCAATCTGCTGCTGGACAAGCGAACAATGAGGTTGAATCTGCTCATAGTAGTCGCACCGTGCTGGAAGAGGCATTGGAAAGTGCTCAGACGCAAATCGTGTTGGTCTGGTCACGCCCCGATCAGGGAATGCTTGACCCTGGCGTGATTCAGAAATTTCAATCTTTTCTCGATCGCGGAGGTTGCCTCGACATTGGCTGGGGACGTCTTGAAGAGACTCTAAAGGGGCGATCGCCGCGCTTTCTAAATCAGCGTTGGGGAATTGACTCTCACGAAAAGCAACTTCTACGCGATGCTTTAAACCAACTGGCACAGCTCAAACAAGACTACCCTAATCAGTTGCGCTTTAAGTTACTGGGTACAGATGAAAACTTCCTGATCTGCGATCGCACCTTTGCCGTTCTGGGGATTCATCCCTTCGCTGTTCAAGAAACTGACCTGCCTGAAGTGGCGATCGGGCTACGGACCACTGATACTCAGGTGATTCAACAACTGATCAACCGCTTTGAAGACCCCATGCTAAATCCTGGCGATGCCAATGCCTACTTTAACCGGGCAATCACTCGCTACGATTTGGGCGACAAAAACGGAGCCATTGCCGACTACACCGAGGTTTTGAATATAAACCCCGATGATCACATTGCTTGTAACAATCGGGGCATTGCCTTCTATGACCTGGAAGATAAAACCGCCGCGATCTCCGATTTTGAAGCAGCTCTACATCTGAATCCAGAAAATACCGCCGCCTACTACAATCGCGGTACGATTCGTTCAGAACAGGGTGACAAATTAGGCGCGATTGAAGACTACAGCTACGCCACCCAGGTCGATCCCGACTGCGCCATTGCCTATTTCTATCGGGGGCTGGAACGCAGTCGTCTGGGCAATAAGTTGGGTGCCATCTATGACTATAGTGAAGTGATCCGCATTGAACCCGAAAACGCCAATGCCTACCTCTATCGGGGGCTAGCTCAGATTAAAATTGGCGACAAAACTGCTGCGATCGCAGATCTGTCTGAAGCCGCTCGTCTGTTTGCCCGTGCTGGTGATCGGGACAATCATCAGCAAGCCCTAGCCACCATCAGCCGTCTAAAACGTGCCCTGACCACCGATCGAGGCCCGAAGCTGGTCTCCAACGGTCGAGCCAGTTAATGGGTTCTTCATCCCTTACGAACTGAAAATCACAAACCCAATGCTACGAAAGCAAACCCCTCAGCATCAGTGCAGACAACACCATCACAAAAATTTTTGAAAAATCTTGTCAGGTTTTGCATAATTCCCCATGCTTTACCCTACAGGGATCACAGAATCTGATCAATGAACTTCCATGACTCCAATCAGTTGCCCTGACTGTCTTAATAGGGTAAATCCCTCAATCAGATACCAGCCCCATCCTCAAATTCCGACAGTAATTTTGGGAGATGTCGATCATGCATGATTACAAGACCAAACTCATCAGTGAGTTTTCTAGATTGTGGGAGCTTGACCAAGAGCATCCGGGTAACTATGAATGCCAGGTTATTCCCCAACTCAAACACTTGATGGAACAACTGATTGACGAAGCCCTGGTCAGACAAGAATTTCACGATGATGCCTGGGCACGATGCTTCTTGCTGAGGACGTTGAAGGACAAGCAACCCAACCTCAAAAATGCAGTTGGTGCAGCCAGAAATCAAGAAGCCGTTTGGATCATTCAGCATCTCGATATGCGATCCACCGCTGAACTCAAAGCGCGAACCCATAAACCCGATACCAACTTTGCCCTGTTGTCTGCCTATCTGCAAAAATCTGCCTGGTATGCTGCATACAAGTTATGCCTCAAACTGGGACTCAGTGATAGCCCAGAAAGCCGACAAAAATCCTTCACCGCCGCACAACAGGCTTCTCATGTTCCCGCTAAGCTGTTACAGGCTTACGACTTTACCTACCAGATCCGGACTTATGCCGAGCGATCGCTCTTTCTCAAGGCCAGAGATGGGCTAGTGAAAGGCGATCCCGAAGCCAAACTACGAAAACGATCGCCGCATGGGCGGTTAAAAGGCATTAGCAAAGAAAAATTTGAAGAGGTGCTTCGGCTAGGCGGACGATCGGATCAGCAAATTCTCAGCGATCGTCTGCTCTGGAGTTGTTACGACGAAATTTACCAACCTGCCAAGCCCAATAGTCCTGGCATTCGGTGGACGGAACCCACCGCCGAGCAATGGCAAGCCATCGCTCACCTGTTCAATCAACGTCAGTCCAAACAACTCTCGCCAGAAAGCCGGATTGCCTCGATCGATGCCTCCTTGGCTCAAGCGCTATTGATGGACACCTATCTAAAAGCCATCAATGACTATCTGGAAAGTAGCCCATCCCCTACTCCACCACTCAGTCTCAGTGCCTTGCTGCACCCCACTGACGGCGAGCATTCCAGCGAATTGGAAGAGCTTCAGGTTGCTACGACAATCACCCCTGATCAGTTCGTTGAACAAACCGATATTCGCGACACGATCGCGCAAGCTTTCTACACGCTACCTGAACCCAAACAAGCCGCCCTCATACTCATGGAGATCGGCTTCACCACGACTGAAGCTGCGGTGCAATGTGGGGTATCCCAATCAAACGTTTCTCGTATTGTGTCCCAACCTTTAACTCAGTCACTGATCAAGCTCCTATATGAGCAATATCGCAACCATCCCGATTTACCCGATCGCGAACAACTCAATCAACGACTCAAAGCCTTCGATTTATCTGAAAACGCTGCGCTCCATTGCCAGGGAGTCATTGACCAAGTTCTGACAAACCACTGGCACAGGCAAAACTTGGTGAATCAGTCCCTCGATGATCAGATCGCTTCCCTGACCATCGCACTCAAACAATGGCTCACGCAAGAGTTGCATGTCAAACAACTGGATGCTGGTTCAACGGTCGAACCCAAAATCACGACCTTTGTTGAATCCTGGCTACGCCGCACTTACTAGCCCATCCAGATCCAAGGAGAAATGACCATGTTGACCCTCAGACAGTTAATCGAAATCTATCCCGAATCACTTTGGTGCGCGATCGCCTCAGACGACCAATTAGCCGCCGCCCAAACCGAGCAGCACCCTTATTCTCATGATGGTGCTCGCTGGCGCGCCTACCTCAACACCCTTTGCCTGCAATGCTTGCAACGAGAATTGCCGATCGCCCTTGATGTTCAAGCACCGCTTCACACAGCTACGATCGATCTGCCCCAACGATGGGAATTGGTAACGGGGTTGCCCTTGAAGATGGAAGAGGTGAACCTGGTCGTGATCCCCAGCGATGCCATCACCCTGGAGGAATTGCGTGTACCCAGTGAGTGGGTAGATATTGAAACTTGGGCAGTTCCCTACTATGTTGCTTGTCAGCTGGATTTGGACGATCACTGGCTCCGCATCATCGGTTATGCCACCCACCCTCAAATCAAACAAGGTTACTACGATGTGGGCGATCGCACCTACTCCCTCCCCATCAGTAACCTCAACGAAAACCTCAGCACTATCTGGTTGCTGCGCGACTACTATCCCGATCCGCAACCAATCGTCACGTCTTTGCCGCTACTGCCCTCTGACCAAATTGCTGCGTTGCACCATCACTTTAGCCAACCGTTGCCCCATTCTCCCCGACTTTTATCGCAAGATACGGACAAGGCTTTCACCGATTGGTTGTCCTTTATTGCGGACCCGGCAAGGCTGCAGCAGTTGTACAGAGCACGCACCCAGTCTGAGACTCAAACACTGACGGCAACTGATCTCCAATCTCAAATCACTCTCCCAACTGAAGGCGAAGCTGATCGCTCAAGCGACTCGTTCGTAGAAATGAAACGTAAAGTCTCAGAAATCTTTGGTGAAGGTTGGAGTCTGCTAAGCGAATTGACCAATCCCCCTACATTCACAGCTGCAATCGTGGCAAGAAGTGGGCAATCAAAACGGGCTGAAATTTCTCCGGCTGGTAAAAAGATTATTCTGAATGGACAAGAATTCAACCTGGCAATTTACTACGACACCCCTACTGATCTTGAAACCGCACCGGAAATCAACGCTGATATCAAAGTGAATTCCAGTGAGGCTCAAGTCACTCTCCCAGCAGGACTCACGCTGACGATTCGAGATGCGCAACGAAATCTGATTGATGGCGATCGGGCAATTCCCGGCGCTTCTTTAGAATGCTTGCAAGCCTGCATCATCGGCTCTCCTAACGAAGAATACATCGTCGAGCTTTCCACCGCTGAGGAGCCGACTCCAAAAACCGAACATCTGCGGTTTCCTGAATAAAGCAATCTTAAATTATTCATACGACCGTTCCCAATATTATGCTTTTTTAGCAATAATATTCGATAGCAGTGGGATCAGCTTACAACAGGGAAGCCTTTGCCTTGATTAAATCAATTTGTCGAAACCTTACCTTCGTCTAAACAAACACCTACAAAGTCTTCCCTTTAGACAAACCGGACCAATTTTTTGACCTCTCTCAAACCATAGTTGAGAGAGATTTCTGTCGGCTAAAAAATTCCAAGCTCTGACTCAAGTAGTCAGTTGTTACAGCAAATTGTCACTGAATCAATAAGTGCAATGTCACTCAGAGCTAAAGATCCTCTGGATATTTTTAGAAAAGGTCTCTCCAGGTTCTGGATACTCCTAATTGGAATTGATGACTACGAAGATCCTGCTTTGGGTCATCTCAACTATGCCGTCGCAGATTGTCGGGGCATCGAACAAGCCCTTGATCAAGCTACAAAAGGTTTTCTAGGAAAAGAAAAACTGATTCACTGTGTGGGATCTTTAGACCCTAACCGAAAAAATGTTTTAGCCAGTTTGGAGCAAATTGCTCGAAGTGCTCAAAAAGAAGACATTGTTTTAATCTATTTTTCTGGACACGGATATGTTGATCACGAACAAACCTATCTTTGCCTCACTAAAACACATTTAAATAATCCGTCGAAGGAAAGTCTAGCATTATCAGAATTGTTTCACTATTTGCGGCGATGTTCAGCAAAAAAACAGTTAGTTCTAGTAGATGCTTGCCATAGTGGAGACATTCAAAGTCTGCGATCGACGCAGAGCCAGAGGCAACAAACTCCTGCTACTGAATTAGTCGGTGCATTTGATCAATACGTCAAAAATACGATTATTCCAGGATTAGGCTTTTACGCATTGTTATCCTGCGATCGCGATCAACTATCCTACGAATTTTCAGATTTAAAACATGGTGTATTTACTCATTTTTTAATTAAAGGATTAGAAGGCGAAGCTGCGGATGCAGGCATGATTCGCCCCTTGCAACTCTTTAGCTATGTATTGAGGCGCACACAAGAATATACAGAAAAAGAACAATTACAACAAACTCCACGCATTATTACTAATGCTGCTACTGACTTTGAAATTGGAATTGTTCAACATCAACAAGAGGATCGAGATCTTCAACAAGCTCGCCAAAAGCAACTTGAGGAATATGAAAAAATTTATCGAAATGCGCGTCGAGCGGGTTTACCAATTCAGAATGAAACCAGAGCAGATTTACGCCAAACACGTCAACGACTCAAGCTATTAAGAGAACAGACAGCCCTCCAAATTGAAGAGGATGTAAACCATCTTTTTCAACATTGTGAAGACTATATATTTCAGTATATACAGTCACAATCTCTGCCTATTCAAGAGACTTGCGATGGAGAAGTGTTATCTGCCTGTCGTCAGGAATTGCACTTGCGAAATGAAGATATTGCCTATATCTATCTACGTATTGCGCGTGAATTTAACCAGAGGTTAAAAGCTTATCTTCAACACATTACGGATATTCTCAACCAACAGGGTTTAGAGGATGAATCTAGCCTGTGGACAATTTTGCCCGAAGGGCTATCTGAAAATAATGTCGCCCAGGCTAGACAAAGTTTGATTGCTGACTATGAGAAACGTTTAGGCGATAAGATAGCGCAATACGAAGCCCGCGTTTCTTCCGACTTGCATCGATATGATCCAATTCGCTTAGAACATGAAGCAAACTGGGAACACTTAGCGCTTAGCCTGAACTTGAGCGAATGCACTGTAAGAACGATTGAATCGCAATGTAAAGAGGCTTATTACAATAAAAAAATTACTTACCAAATAGAAGCAAAAAATACAATTCAACAGTATGGAAAATCAATTAATATCGATATTTTATTGGAACAATTGCAATCTCACCAAACTGTTTTGGGATTAAGAAACGAAGTCGCAGCCAGTATTTGTGAGAAGCAACTTCTCAGCTATGACGATCGCTGTAATCAGTACACCCAAACCTATAATCAAAGCGCTAAAGAATGCTATCCTATCCCTGAAGAAATTAGGACAACCCTACTTCAAATTAAAGAATTTTTAGGACTTCACGAAAATGATATTGCCTTGATTGAAACAGATATCAATCAAGAACTGGAAAAAAATCTTAGTCAGTATCGTATAGAACTTCCTAATCTGGTTTATGCCCTTTATCCTATTGATGAAGCAACAGTTAGCAATGTTTTGGAGCCTGAGCTCATCAAACTACAAAGAAGATTAGATTTAGGCGATCGCACTGTTCAAACAATCAAGCAAAATATTATCCATGAATATCGAGCCGCACTGGCAAATTATCGCCAAATCACTCACGCATGGTTGATGATTAAACGGAAAAAAATTCAAGATCCCGATGTCATTGAAGCTTTACAAGCACAACGAAGATTTTTGAGAGACGACGTAATCACTGCAATTCATAAAGAGGTCGAACAAGATGTTGAGCAGCGTAGAAAACAACAACAAAATGAACGACGAACTAGACTTTTCTAAAGAGGATCTGGAACGGCAACTCGAGCAGGCCCTAGAGAGTTGGAAACAGCTTTACGATATGGACGACGCGGATTGCGATTTCGTCCGAGAAGAGTTTTGGTCTGAGATTCAAAGTTTAGAAGCTGCCCCTCAAATCTTGCATGATATTGAAGCGTTGTTTAAAGAACGACATCATAAACTGCGAACCTATCGAGCTGAGGTGGCTGCTTTTGTTGAGCAATTTTATCGTCTGGATACGGATGATTTTGAAACTCAATTAATACAAAAAAGAAAAGCTTTGCAAACCGAATTGGGGCTGAGCGATCGTCGCACCGACCCCAACGCCATTGTCAAACGACACCGCAAAAACCTGGAGCACTATGCCCAAACAGTTTATGCCCTGGCTCAGCAAAAACAATCGTTGGTTTTTAGTGAAGACGATCGTGCCCAATTAGAAAGAGCGCGACAAACGCTGTCACCTGGCATCGCTCAGCAGATAGAACAAAACCTAGTGGATCAAAAGCGGCAAGAATACCACAAAAAGCTGCTAGACCATATCGCCAAGTTTAAGCAATTGCCTGATCCTGAGTTTTGGAAAGCTTTATTGGTGGGGCACTGGCTAGATGAACGATTGGTTCAGGATATTCATCAAGCTATCCAGACCCCTCGGACTTTGACAGAACTTGCCGAAGACAATGCTCCCGTTCAGCCAGAAATGCCATCCCAGTCATTTCCTCGACTTTTTTTAGAAAAGTGGAAGTTTGTCCCTGTGATTGCTGGGGTAGGGGTCGCAGTTGCCGCGATCGCTGCTTTTCCCTCCCTGCAAGCACCGCAATCCTTGCAGATGCGCGACACCCTCTCTACTGCCAGCGCACTCAAAGCGCAAATCTTGCAAGAATTTGCATGGATTAGCACGGCGCAAAAAGCGATCTCTCAAACTTCTGTGAACGGTGATCCGCTGATCGTAGCCCTGAAGCCTCTCCAACAAATCCGTCCGGGTAGTACCTACCAGTCAGAGGCGGCAAAACTAACGGGTGAGATTTGTGTGAAGCTCCAGGGAATGGTGACTGATTATTTTAATCAGGGCATGATGCCCAAGGAAGGAGATGCGATCGTTAGCCAGACCCAACCTGCCTGCGGACAACTCCAAACTCGCTGGCTTGCCATGAAAGTGAGCTGGACGAAACGAGAAACTTACTTGCAAACTGCGACCCAACATCTTAAGCGCGATCGATTAAAAGATGCCATTACCGAAGCGAAAAAGGTACTCGCCCCCGATAGCAACCCCAAAATCCCCGCCGAGCAGAAGTTCATTAGTCAAAACCAAATTGAACGCGCCAACGCCATTATTCGCGAAGCCAATGCCAGACTTGTTCCCCCTCCCATGCCATCGCCATTCCCTGTCGTTACGGATCCAGTTACCGATCCTGGTCCTAGCTATCAGGCTCCATCCTATGGAGGTGGTGGAAACTCAACTCCCGTCCAACCGCCGCCTGATGAACCTTATGGAGGTGGAGTCAAACCCAGATAAGGAATAGTTTTGCCTTTAAGCTGTACAAGTTTATTGCTTGTATCTCAAAACGTTGAAACTTCCGTCAGCGCTTCCTCTAGCAAACGATCGCCCATTGGGACTAAAAGCAACGGAAAAAACAGAGTCCAAATTTTCGATCGAATCATACGCGAGTTGACGGCTAGCCACTCGCCAGACTTTGACCGATCGGTCAAAACTGCCACTGATGAGGCAATGTCCATCGGGAGAGAAGGCAAGTGATGAAACCTTAGCAGTATGTCCGCTTAAACATTGTTCTAACTGATTACTTTGTAAATTCCAAAAACAAACTTGATTAGGCTGCTGAGCGATCGGAGCACTGTAAGGACTAAACGCCAACGTTTTGCCATCAGGGCTAAATGCCATATCCGAGATTAGGTACATGGGAGTTTTAGATTTGCCAATCTCACCGATTGAGTTGCCTGTCTGCCAATCTCGAAATTGGATTTCTCCACCCCCAAGACTCACTGCTAATGTCCGTCCATCTGGGCTTAGCGCTAATTTTTGAATTTCTTCATTCTCTGTCCATCCACCGCTAATTGCGCCCGTTTTTAAGTTCCAAATCTTAACAGTTTGATCTCGGCTACCACTGATCAAAAACTGTCCATCTGGGCTGAATAAAACGGAGGGGACTGCCTTTGAATGTTTAGTTAAAGTGAGCATTGTCACTTCCCTTTGCCAATTCCACACTTTAATGATTCCATTACCACCCCCACTGGCTAATATTGTGCCGTTTGGGCTAAAATTGACGGTCAAAATTTCACCCCGAGGAAAATCTAGCGCAACCTTAGGTCTTTTTGCTGCTTTACTAGTCCAAAGTTTTGAAACTTCCCAGACTTCAACTTTTTTATCGTAATTTCCTACCGCCAAAAACGCACCATCAGGATTAAAGGCGATCGAATAAATACGGCTTCTTTTCTTAGGATCTTTCGCTTGTCTATCCGCTAATTCCAAATTGCCTTTGCGCCAGGAACTGCATTGTTGATCTTGGGCGATCGCTCGATTGATCAACAAATTCCCAGTCCAATGAGGCACTAAAATTACCCCTAAAACAGGAACCGCTAGCAATAGCGTTAAATTCAGCCTTCTCAAAATCCTTGGAGTTGAAAACATTGCAAATCTCAACTAGTTTGTAAATGACCCATATTCTCTCATGGGGATTAGTCGAAATTATGCAAGATTTCATGAATTTTTGATTACCAGAGTTAATCCATCCGCGATCGCCAACATGCTTAGAGAAATGCGGATGTCTTGGTGTAGCTTTTGATTTAAACTTCGCATTTGCCTGGTGCGGTTATCTTGCACGCCGGGGTCAGCAACGCGTCCCGACCAGAGCACATTATCGATCGCAATCAATCCTCCCGGTCGCACCAGTTGCAAAGCTCGTTCGTAGTAAAGGTCGTAACAGCTTTTATCTGCATCAATAAAAGCAAAATCAAAGGTATTCGCTTGCCCCATTGACAGCAGACGATCGAGGGTTTCTAATGCTGGAGCTAAATGGAGTTCGATCTTATCAGCAACCCCTGCCTGCTGCCAGTAACGGCGAGCAATAGTAGCATAGTCCTCATTCACTTCACAAGCCACCACCTTGCCATCAGGCGGCAATGCCAGAGCAATCACCAAAGCGCTGTAGCCTGTAAACACCCCAACTTCTAGTGTTTTTTTCGCGCCTATTAGCTGCACCAGTAAAGCCATGAATTGTCCTTGCTCTGGCGCAATTTGCATTCTAGCCCTAGGATGCAACCCTGTTTCTTGTCGCAACTGGCTTAAAATCGGTAGTTCTCGCAAGGAAACCGATAGCAAATATTCGTAAAACGGGCGATCGAGTCCAGCAGTTTTAAGGGGCATCATTTGAGGATCTCAATTTCCAAAGATCTGACAAGATACTGTTCGTTGACGAGGTCCATCCAACTCAAAAAACAGAACTGACTGATAAGTTCCCAACGCCAATTTGCCATCCACAATTGGAATTACTTCGCTGGTACTCAACGTCATTGCCATTAAGTGCGAATGGGCATTCATTGGCTCATCCGCAGGAATATCAGGTCTTAAATGGAGATCATTGTGCAAATATTTATCTGATTCTGGGGCTAATTTTCTGAGATACTTTTTAATATCTTTCAATAACCTTTCTTCATGTTCATTAATCGCTAAAGCTGTGGTTGTGTGGCGAGAAAAAATGAGAACCTGACCCTGTTGAATCAGGCTGGATTTGAGGAAATGATTGATTTGAGGTGTAATGTTGTAGACACCAATTCCCTGCTCAGTTTCTAGCCCAAATATTTGATGAATAATCAACATGGATACCCATTAAGATCTCATTGGATAAATGTATTCCCATTTTCAGCTAGAAGTGAGCCAAAGGACAATCCCTAAACTGGTTCCTTACAGGTGGGAGTAATAGAGGTGCTCCAAGAAAACAAGTATTCTTAAAATCTTATTGACCAGGCGTTACACCAGCGAACCTTGTAGAATTGGTACTCATATTAAATGGCACATGATTCTATCCAACCCACTTAATTTTTTCAGCTAACCAGATCAGCAAAAAATGTCAGAGCCATGGAGGGATCTAAATCGAGCCGACGAAAGGACAGATTGAGGTCTGCTAATTTTCCATAAAAGAGACCCCAAGCTTTAGCAGCCTAGGGTCTCAGGTTATTAAATACCAGCTCTTCAGCCAGCGATTTACTATTACTCTTTGATCTTCCCAGATCCCAATAAATAAAGGGAGAGGTCAAACTACCCAACTTAACATGGGTAGCAACTTAAGAATATTTTTAGAATTACTCAATTTAGCTTAATATTTTTGCAGTAAAAAATTCATCGGTTGTCTAGCAATGCCGATGAATTTTAATAACTGACATTTTTCAGGCAATTATTCCGCGGGATCTCTAGTTTTACGATTATTTTCCATATATGTTTCCCAGAGCTGCGCCAAGTCTTCGGCATTGGTTTGCGCCTGCGGAAGAATTTGATACATTCGGCGAGGTCGTCCTCGACCTTCCAATTTTTTCCAATAACTTGTAATCAGTCCTTCTCCTTCCAGAAAATTAAGTGCACCATACAGTACAGTGTCTGACAATCGATAGTTTGGGTGCTCTACCTCAAGCAATTGAATCAATTCAGTACCGTACGAATCTTTCTTCAGCAACACCGAGAAAATATAGCCTACCGCTAGCTCGTAATTGAGATAGGCTATCGGAGGATTCTTGAAAAATTGATAAACATCTTCAAGCTGCATAATGGTCCAACCTGTCCAGCAATAAAATCACTCGTTCTAGTCTTGCGACTTTTGTTGAATTTCCCTAAACTAATCAGCAGTTTTGGAGTTACGTTATGTCCTAAAGTACTAGGGGTAAAAAAACACACCCCTAGACACCTATACATAGCTTACTCTATCTTACGAAAAACGCCTTTTTCTGCTTTAAGTGGGCAGCTTCGAAAATCTGGTCGCAACTTGCAGCTCCGTATTTGAAAACTAACGGTCAAAATGGCTACCAAAAAGTCTGTTGCGCTTGAACTTGATCTGGATGATTTACGAGAACTCACTTCTTTACTAAATATTCAGGTGCGTGGAGATAAAAGAAAGCGCTGTTCGTACCTACTTGCTCTAAATGAATTTCTTTCTGCTCGGATGAAGAGTAAACGCTTGGACAGTTTGTTTGAACTGGACGCTGTTTCCACGGAGTTACCAGCTCTTTATCGAGCTTTAGAATTCTGATCCATTTATGGTACGAGTGAAATATCCAATCTCGCCAAGAATTTTGGCGAGACTGATCTTTCCTGCAACAAAGCTGATGAGATTCTGTCTAGATTTTGAAACGTCTCTTTGAGAAATCTTTCTAAAAATAAGCTAGCATTTTCATCACTTGGGTATTTTTTGTTGCTTAAATTAGAAGAACATCAGATAAGCCATGGGAATAACACCCATAATTTCTTGGCGTGATGTTCAGGCAATCAAGGATTTTGTTTTATTCGATAATTGAACCTCTCAAGCGACGGGTGTTCTCAAGCAAGCTTTCGGAAAATTGATCAAAGCGTTGAGATAGCTTTTTATCCAGTAATTTGCCATCCTCTCCAAAGGCTTGCCATGCCTGTCCAATCGCAACTTGTTCCGGAATCACCCAGGTATGAACCCAGCGCAGAATCACGCGCAAATCATTTAAAGAGTTACTGTTTGATTGCCCGCCCAGAACACTAATCAAACCGGCTACTTTGTTGGAAAGCTGATCAAAACTCATCAAATCCAGAACATTTTTGAGGACACCACTGAGGCTACCGTGGTATTCTGGCGTCGCCAGAATGAGTCCATCTGCTTGTTTCACCGTGTCTCGTAACCGCTCAACATCTGGATAGTCTGGATAATCTTGGGAACCATCACAAAATGGCAAATTCAGCGTCCGGAGATCCAGAATCTCCACCGAAGCACCCAAAGCTTCTAACCTTGCTGCAACGAGTTGCAACGCCTGCTGGCTATGAGAGCCTTGCCGTAAGCTACCACTAATACCAACAATTTTCACCATAGGACTGATACCGCAACTTGAACTTTAAGTGATTTTTTTACTCATCAAAGTGCGTGATGTTGATGATTCGTTTTGATCTGTCTTAGTCGCTCCGAAAAAATGGCATCAACAGTGATTCCACTCAATCAGAGGCAATTCAGTATATTAAGTCATAGTCATTACGACTTTATATATCTTAGCAAGATGACAGGTGTCTGGCAAATTCTGATGGGACGATCGCGCCAAATTCCCCGAATTCCTAAGGAATTCGGGGACAAAATTTTTTAGCGCTAATTGAAAAACGGCGCGATCGTTCGTTATGGGAGGTTGATATGACGAATCGAGTAATCCAACAGTTGCATCGGGTGAAGCACAGAGATGTTTTTGCCCTGAAGTTGCAAATGCCGAGTGATCTGGACATAGCAACCAATATTGGCAGAAGCAATCACAGAAGCACCTGTGTTCGTAAGATTTTCAACTTTCTGTTGCCCCAGTTCGGCTGCTACCTCCGGTTGCAAAATGTTATAAACCCCAGCACTACCACAACAAAGCGCAGCGTCTACGGGCTCACGGAGCTGTATTCCCGGAATTTGCTTTAGCAATTGGCGGGGTTGCACACTGATTTTTTGTCCATGCAACATATGGCAAGCATCTTGATATACCACGGTTAAAGGCGTGGTTTGCAGTGGGAAAAGCTTGGCAGTCACCCCTACTTCTGCTAAAAATTCCTGTACATCTCGCACTTTAGTGACAAAAGCTTTGGCTTGGTCGGCATAGATAGGATCGTCTTGCAAAATGTGAGCATATTCTTTTAAGGTATGTCCACACCCAGAAGCATTAGTTAAGACAAAATCCAAATTGGCATGGCTAAAGCTGTCGATCGTTTGTCTTGCCAACGCTTTTGCCTGAGCTTCCTGTCCCTGGTGATGCGATAGCGCCCCACAACAGCCCTGACTTTTCGGTGCAATCACTTCGCAGCCATTGGCAGTCAAAACTCGGACTGTCGCATCGTTCACCTCTGGATTAAACAGTCGCTGTACACAGCCCAACAACAGTCCTACCCGATAGCGCGTTTTACCCTGGGCAGGCACTCGTTCGGGTACGGCATCTTGGAAAGCTTGGGGAGAGATGCGTGGCAAGATCGCTTCCATCGCTGCCAGTTGCGGCGAGATCCGGTTCAGGAAATTGAGCGATCGCACTAGCTTTTGCAACCCAGATTGTTGATAGAGTCCCAGCGGACGCAGCAACCACCTCATGCGATCGGGGTAGGGAAAGAGCGAAAAGATCAATTGTCGCAACAGCTTTTCTGGCAGAGAGCGAGTATGATTGCGCTCAATTTGGGGGCGAGTAGCCGCAATCAACTGGTCGTACTGCACCCCAGAGGGACAGGTCGTGACACAGGCAAGACAACCCAGACAAGAATCGAAGTGTTCTACTGTGGCAGGTGAAAGGGGAATTTCGCCCTCATTGACTCCATCCATTAAATAGATGCGCCCTCTGGGTGAATCGGTCTCTTTGCCAATCACCCGATAGCTGGGGCAAGTAGACAGACAAAAACCACAGTGAACACAGGTATCGATGAGTTTGGAGTCAGGCGGATGATCCGCATCAAAGGCTGGGAAAAAGATAGGAGGGTTAAGGGTTGAAGGCTGATTCCTCACTTCTTGATTCATTTTAAATATCTCTCTCAAAACGTTGCGGACTCAACAAATGCAGCGGATCGAATTGATGTTTCAGCGTTTTCATCAAATCCAGGGCATTGCCGCGATATCCCCAAACGTCAATTTTCTGCTTCAACGCAACTGGCGCCTGAAGAACGGAAAGAAACCCGCCTTCCTCCTGACACAAATGTCTCATTTGGGAGAGCATTTCAGGTGAACATTCTGGCTGCAAGAGGGCAAGTTGACCTACCCCACTCCCGACATGAACGCGTCCCCGTATTGGGCGATCGCAAATTTTTTCCAACTCACTCAAACTCCGCACTGCTCCGGTTGCCTGTACTCCTATTTTGCAAGTAATCACTTCGCTGAAGGGAGCAAGTTGCATCAATTCTGTCAATCTCTGCCATAAAGCAGATTCCTCTACCTCTTTAACTAGAGTTTGTCTCAGCCCAAGTTGCTGGGCCAAACCTAGAACCCGATCAACTTGCTCCTGGACACTGGGAAGAATGCCTTGGAACTGTAGTACTAGTCCCATACCCTTGCCAGTTTCCCAACGATCGACCACTTGAGACGACAGTAAATCATGGGCTGTTGGCGTCAGTGCCGAGTTGAGCAGGGTTTGACTTGCCTGGGCGATCGCCGTTGCATCCCCAGTGAGCATTACTGTTTGAGACGCTTCTGGCAAAGGATAAACTCGCAAGGTGAGTTGAGTGAGAATGCCCAAGGTCCCATACGATCCGGTAAATAGCTTCATGAGGTCGTAGCCCGCCACATTCTTGACGACTCGCCCCCCAGCTTTTACCAGTTGCCCATCCGATCGCACAAAAGACACCCCCAGCAACATATCGCGCACGCCACCATACCGTTGCCGCCAGGAACCTGCATCTGCCGTGGCAACAATCCCCCCGATCGTCGCCTGCGCTGGATACGTTGGGTCGATCGCCAAAAACTGTCCCGCTTTTGCCAACACTGCCTGGAGATCTGCCAAACGGGTGCCCGCTTCGACGGTAACCGTTAAATCTCCGATCGCATGTTCAATCACCCGATTCAACCGAGCCGTACTGATCAAGAGATCCACTCCGGCAACCTGTCCACCCCAGCCCAGTTTGCTCCCTGCCCCGCAAGGCAACATCTTCCATCGGTTTTGAGCTGCACAAGCAACCACCTCTGCCAACGCTTCAGGGCTATGAGGTGAAACCAGCCATTGCAACTGCTGGGGTTGACTCAAAACCTGGTTCATGCGATCGTGCCAGTCTTGAGGTTGCTCCTGCGCCAGTTGTATTCCTGTCGTCCCAACGATCGCTTGTATTCCTGACCAGCCCGTATCTATCTGTTCGTTTGCCGTCATCCAATTCCTCTTAACCCCATTCTTCTCAAGCAGGAGAATTTAGCTACTCAACATTCGGTGTTATGACAACAAGACAAAACCATACACTGAAAAACCTCTCGTTAACGAACTTAGATTCCTGAGTGTCCTCTGGCACATTCCATCCCCAACTAAGCGGGAACTCATGTAGGCTTATACAGAGACATTTCAGATCATTCTAGAATGGACGGTCGCTGCATTTATGAACGGTCGCTTGATTGTGTTTGAAGGAGTAGAAGGCAGTGGCAAGACGACGCAGTTAAAGCGATCGTACCAGTGGCTTCTAGAAAGTGGTTGGTGCGAGCGCTTGCAAGCCAGAGATGTGCTCCGTCGTTTGATTATTACTCGCGAACCAGGGGGAACTGAGGTTGGGCGCGAAATCAGACAACTCCTCCTTACCCCCCCTCCTCAGGAACCCCTCTGGGATCAGGCAGAATTGCTACTGTATGCGGCTGATCGGGCACAACACATTCAGCAAATGCTAAAGCCAGAACTCACGGCTGGATCTTTAATTTTGTGCGATCGCTATACCGATTCCACAATTGCCTATCAGGGCTACGGTCGTGGTCTGAGTCTGGAATTAATCGATCAACTCAATCAAATCGCCACCGATGGACTTCAGAGTGACCTCACCCTATGGCTGGATGTGGACGCGGCAGAGGGGTTAACTCGCACCCGCAATCGGGGAGAGGGCGATCGTCTGGAAAAAGCCGATCTCTCATTTCATCAACGAGTTCAGCAAGGTTTCAACGCCCTGGCAATCAGCTTTCCTGAACGGATTATCCGCATTGATGCCAGTTTCAGCGAAATCGAAGTGACTCAGCAAATTCAAGAAATCCTGACCGAAAAACTGACCCAATGGTATGAATCATAAAGGATTTAGACTTTAAAAATCTCAATGCTATAACCATCAAATTTTTCTTAAAAAAATACCTCAATTAGATTAATTATTAGAGTTCCAGACTCTACAATCTATTCCCAATTGCGTATGGCAAAGTTCTATCCCGCACTGACCGATGCTCTGCGAGAATTTATCGCCCAACAGCAAATTTTCTTCACTGCCTCGGCTCCCCAAGTTGGACGGATTAATCTGTCTCCCAAAGGCATCAATACCTTTCGCTGTCTCAGTGACCACACAGTTGCCTATCTCGATCTCACTGGCAGCGGTAACGAAACCAGTGCCCACCTGATCGAAAATAGACGACTGACTATTATGTTCTGTAGCTTTACCGAAAAACCCCTGATCTTACGTTTATATGGGCAGGGCAGTGTGATCCGTCCCAAAGATGCCGAATGGCACCCCCTCTATGCTCGCTTTAAGCCTCTACCCGGGACGCGACAAATTATTCAACTGACGATCGATTCCGTCCAAACTTCTTGCGGCTTTGGCGTCCCGCTTTATCAGTACGAAGGCGAACGGGAAACCTTGACTCAATGGGCAGAAAAAAAAGGAACGGAAGGAGTACGCCAATACTGGCAAGAGAAAAATCAGACCAGCATCGATGGTTTACCCACGTATTTAATCGAGTAAATTTCTGTTTGAGAGGATTTTAGAAGCATGAATTGGGTTGAAGCCTAATGCTGAATCTCTAAATTCAAGATATAGCGCCCCAACTGCAAATTGGCTGTCCAGAGTTCATAATCAATCCGCAGAGCGCGTGGGAGCGATCGCCCCTCCAAAGTCAATTCGCGGGTAAAGTTTCGCAGTCGCAAAGTGCTGTTGCCAATTTCCTCTTCACCCTGTAACCAAAAGCGGCTTAACCCATAGATACCACGCTCCCACAGATGGCGATAACTAAATCGCTCATCTCCCTGCATCGTTAAAATGACTCGATAGGGAGAAATCTCTAACCAGAGTAGCCGAGGGGGTTGCGGCAGGAGAGAAAATTGCTCGTCTTCGCCCAGTTGCCACTCCTTTGTGTGAGGCTCAGTGAGTAACAAATGGAACCGTTCGGTGTCTTTTTGATACAAAGTGCCTACGGTCTCAATGCCACAGCCGATCGGTAAATCCGTTGAAACGAGCGAAAGCGTAATAGGCATGCGGTGATTCGTCAGCATGGTAAAGAGGAGCTGGTGAAGAGAAAAGCGAACAGAGATTGTAGCGAGTTCTCGATTTTACTTAGAAAATTCAACGAAAAGTCAAAACTCAGTCTTCAAAACTGATCAGATCCCTGAGAAAGCGGTAGGATAACAGGCGCAACCTCTCGATAGTCTATCTGATCCCTATGCCAGTCGTAACCCTGAATGTAACGGATCTCCAGCACACGCTGACCATTCAGCAACCTGAATCAGGGTTAGCTTTGCAGGGGCGAATTCGTATTCCTGGTGATAAATCCATCTCCCACCGATCGCTCATGTTGGGAGCACTCGCCCAGGGAGAAACTATTATTCATGGACTATTGCTAGGGGAAGACCCACGCAGTACAGCAGAGTGTTTTCGGGCTTTGGGTGCAACTATTTCCGAACTCAACTCAGAAGAAGTGCGCGTGCGAGGTATTGGACTAGGAAATTTAATTGAACCTAAAGATGTTCTCAATTCAGGCAATTCAGGGACTACCCTGCGACTGATGCTAGGAATTCTGGCATCTCACCCCGATCGTTTTTTTGCAGTGACAGGAGATGCTTCGCTGCGAACTCGTCCGATGTCCCGCGTTGTCGATCCCTTAAAGCAAATGGGAGCACAAATTTGGGGCAGACGACAAGGCGCCTTGGCTCCGCTGGCAATTCAAGGACAGACCCTCCACCCAATCCATTACCGCTCTAAAATTGCGTCTGCCCAAGTTAAATCCTGTATTTTGTTGGCAGGGCTGATGGCAGAAGGGCAAACTACGGTTACCGAACCCGCCCTTTCGCGAGATCATAGCGAGCGAATGCTGCGGGCTTTTGGCGCCCAACTGACCACTGACCCAGAAACCCATAGTGCAACTGTGACTGGACCTGCCCACCTGACCGGGCAAACTGTGGTGGTTCCGGGAGATATCAGTTCTGCTGCCTTTTGGTTAGTAGCAGGAGCGATCGTTCCTGGTTCTGACTTGACGATTGAAAATGTGGGCGTCAATCCTACTCGCACTGGTATTTTAGAAGCCCTCCAAAGCATGGGTGCAAACATTACGCTTGAAAATCCAAGAGATGTTGCTGGAGAACCTGTTGCCGATTTACGAGTCCGTTGTCTCAGCCATTCGGGCAGTCTTCCCCTGAGTGCCTGTACAATTTCAGGAAATTTAATCCCGCGCCTCATTGATGAGATCCCGATTCTAGCTGTTGCAGCAGTGTTTGCTGAAGGCACTACCGTGATTCGAGATGCCGCCGAGCTAAGAGTTAAAGAGAGCGATCGCATTAAGGCAATGGCAACCGAACTCAATCACTTGGGCGCTAGAGTCAGCGAACTTCCCGATGGGTTAGAAATCATCGGAGGCACTCCTTTATATGGCACCCAGGTCGATAGCTACACCGACCACCGTATCGCCATGAGTCTAGCGATCGCTGCCCTCAATGCCTCTGGGACAACCCATATCCATCGAGCTGAAGCCGCTGCCATCTCTTATCCAAACTTCACAGCTACGCTTCAGCAAATTTGTGGGGAATATTAAATGATTTCCATCACATCTTCTAAAATCTGCATTTTCACGGCGTCTAATGTAGCTAAAATTACCTTATCTCGCATCTGATGTAGTTAGAAATCCCATCGTCTCGGGCCTCATGTAGTTAAAATCACTTCTTTTCCCTAAATTAAAATCACCTTGTCTCTCAAGTTTTTACTATGACCAAATGCATAGATTCAATCACTTGAAGCAATTTGCTTAACATCTTTTTCCCGATCCTGGATTCAGTAGACATACTTAAAATCTTTATATTGGCACAGTCTTTTATGTATGATCCCAGCGATATTGTCATTTTGCTTTGAAACCGGTATCGACATGATGACAATAGAGTTCTTCCGTATTAACGTAAAAGAGTATCCACTGATACTCTTTTACACATTATGAGCACTGGAAGAATTGGATTTCTGCTACTCTGCTTTTAATTGGCCAGGAAGGAATTTGGCAATCTCAAACTTTTAATATCAAGAGATCTTAAATCCACAGAATGCAGTATCAGTCTTTTAGCTGAAAGGTGAGATCAATCCATCCGAGTTTTAAAGGAAGTCCCATTTAGAAAACTTGCTTGCAGATCCTTTTATGCACAGACATCATTAAGGATTGCAACATTTAGTCATCGACGCAGCAAATCATCCATGAAGCCAGGAATTTATTCTATAAGGCTACTTAAAATGTCACCGAGCTACCACAACACATCATCTTAGAATTTGGCAATGAGCAGCAGAGAATCCATCCGACTAAGCTCCAAAAAACTTTAAATTAATGATTTAATTTCTGGTATTTTTTGGGGCAGATTTATGTATTAGGAAATATTCCATTTTGCCTCTATTCACCTACTATATTCAGCGCCATGAATTCAGAACTGGCTAAAGCTGATTCTCAAGAAGATCATTCAGATATAAATCTCCTACTTGAACAAATGGATGTTGCGATCGCCTTGTTTGCTCAAGACGATCGGCTTGAGCGATTTAATTCTAGATTTGTGCAGCTGTGGCAATTGTCTACAGATTGGTTGCATCAGCAACCAACCTGTCATGAAATCTTCGCGAGCATTTTAATAAAAGGGTATTGGCATCAAGAGCAAACTCAGCAATTTCAACAATTTATTAATCAACGAACCACTACTTCCTCAGTTTTTCACTTATTGCAAACTAATGATATCCAGCTAAACATTAAAGCTACTTCCAGAGCTAATGGTGGCTATCTTCTCGTCATTCATCCATCAGAATATTTGCCCCCATCATTGCTTCCGGATAATCTACAAACAACACAAGCTCAGAAAAAAGGACTCAAGTTTTTACTCGATCTAACGGCACAAATTCAAAGTTCTGACCACATGCTTGAAATCAGTCAGCTGATTTTGAGTTATTTAGTTGAAGAACTCGATGCCCTATTCGGTTACATCAAACTTATTAACGGTAAAGCTCCTCATCGCCAAGCTGATCCGGTCGCTAATAAAATTTCGGAACAATTTCTAAGCACTCATACCGAATCGGAAATCCAAGATCTTCGATTTTTTTTAGATAGTAGTATTCCTGATGGACAGGGTACATTTTGGCAAGTTGTCGATACAGATGAACCCTTATTTATTGATGATTATGTGAATCATCCCCAAGCAATTTCAACACTCTCTTGCTTAGGCGGTAGGAAAATTAATATTTATCCAATTTCAGGTGCCCATTCAGTCACAATTGGCGTATTGATGTTGGTCTTCCCAACTCAAAATGATTGGCAACCCTCTTATCAGTATGAAATGGCGATCGTTGCTTGCCGAATCTTAGGCTCTGTGATTGAACGCCAACAAGCGATCCGTCGCGAAATAGAGGATCGCCAACAACTTGAAAACGCACGGAAGCGTTCTGAGCAACGCATCCGTCTACTAGAATCTGTGGTTGTCCATGCCAACGATGCAGTCATCATTACTGAAGCAGAACCCATTGAAGAACCTGGTCCCCGCATTCTCTATGTCAACGAAGCGTTTACTCAAATGACGGGCTATACTGCCCAGGAAGTATTAAGGTTTTCTCCTCGAATTCTTCAGGGTGAAAAAACTGCGCCAGAAGCTCGACAAAAGATTCGCTCTGCCCTTCAGACTTGGCAACCTGTCTTGGTTGAATTAATCAACTACCGCAAAGATGGCACGGAGTTTTGGGTAGAGTTGAGCATTGTACCCGTTGCAGACGATTCAGGTTGGTATACTCACTGGATTGCCATTCAGCGCGATATCACTGAGCGTAAGCAATTAGAAGCAAAACTCTTAAAAACACTACAAAGGGAAAAAGAACTCAGTGGATTGAAGTCTCGCTTTATTGCAAACACCTCTCACGAATTTCGTACTCCATTGAGTACAATCCTCTCCGCCTCAGAACTATTAGAATACTATAGCCATAAACTCTCAGAAGACGAACGCTTAGAACAGTTGCATCTGATCCAATCATGTGTGGACCATATTAATAGGCTACTAGAAGACGTTTTGTTATTTGGAACAGCCGAAGCTGGACGGGTGCAAGTTGAACCGATCGAAGTCGATCTTGAATATTTTTGTCGCAATCTGACTTATGAAATGCAGATAGGATTGGGCAATCAGCACCGGATCGAATTTGTTAGCCAATTCCCCTCTCGACTAACCTATCTCGATTCAAAATTATTTCGTCAAATTTTCATGAATTTGTTATCGAACGCGATTAAATATTCCCATCCCCATACAAATATTGAGATTGACTTGTTGAATCCGGACAACGAAATTATTTTGCAGGTTAAAGATCAAGGAATTGGGATTCCTCCTCCTGATCTCCCTCACGTTTTTGAATCTTTTCATCGGGCTGCCAATGTAGACACAATTCCTGGCAATGGTTTGGGCTTGTCGATCGTTAAACAATGTGTGGAATTAATGGGCGGGAGTATTAGTCTGCATAGCCAGCTCGGTACTGGTACTACCTTTGTTGTTAAACTTCCCTTTACTTATGTCTCGCAAAAGGTAGATCTGGAAAAGGTATTTTGGGCTGGAGATCTTTGAGAAAACAAACCTGACAGATGGCACAATGCATCACTAGAAAACCGTCAAGATAGATTTGATGCAAATTGACTTTCACCATGGTGTAACCTATGTTGTGGCAAGACTGGCAGGATTTGACCATAAAGCTGCCAACACGATCGCCTATGCTGCTCAGTATGTAGACGATGCTACGAACGGTGGACTGATTCGATTTAACAATGGGGCGCTCTTCAGCCGCATCAGTTCTGCTCACAAAATGTTGGATTATCGTAACTTCAACGAACTCGCCAATCATCGAGTTTGGATTCCCTTTCATTTCCTACCCGGTAATGGTGGACTGCCCGCAGACCAAGATCCACAAGGGGAGTTTATTGAAAAGCTCATTTGTCGTCCCAATAGTTGCGTCGCTCAAGACGTCGTGAGAGAGTGCATTGCCCGCCAAGATGCACTTTATGGATTGCACCGTTTAGGTATTACGATGCATGTTTACGCCGATACTTGGGCACATCAAGGATTTGCTGGGGTCAATCATCAAGTGAACGAAGCACGCCGCTTAGTGGATGAAACAGGAAAGACCGATCGCAACTTAATGACTCGTTTAAAGGGTTATTTTATTAGTGGTGCATTTCCATTAGGACATGGGGCAGTTCTTGGCAATCCCGATAAACCATTCCTGTGTTGGGGCTATATCAATGGGCAGGGGCAACAAATCTTAAGGAACAACCCCAAAGATTTTTTAGAAGCAGCAGAGCAAATGTACAAAGCCATGCAGCGCTACCAAAAAGCAGACCCTGATGCCCCGGTGGTTGGCTTACCGGCTTCTGATAAATTGCTAATAGCTCAGATGTTTCAGACTCTGACCTCAGATAATCGTCATATTCGACATCAACAATGGTTACAGGCTATCGCCGATGGCAAATTTAGTTTTGGACCTGCCACTGTCAGCTATCAACCAAAGGGAAAAAATTCCTGGAAGTATCTAGCATTGAAAACTGAAGGAGAAATTGATCAGGTCGATGAGGTTTTCACTTACCATCCTCATTTTTTGACCAGTGACTGGAAGCTCTTTCACGATGCGCTACAAGCCCATCATTTTTATGTCATCCATGAATTATTACCCCAATATCGAATCTGTGTTGCCTGATGCGCTCAACCCATCATTTAAAGAGACGAGGACATAGAAAGGCGGAGATATTGGCATAAGCACCAAGCAATTTCACGAATCTCCGCATCTTTGTCCTCATTTGCCTCAAATGCCAAGGTAACGTTGTCCGAGCATTTAATATCAAAGTCCTAATAAGTCATCCAATTCATCCAAGGCTTCGCAGTGAGATCGTGGTTCAGTGCGATTTTGGAGTAAAGCGTTTGCCGCAGCAGGTTGAAGAGGCGCAAACGCAGTTGGCATCGAATTGCCACTCCCGCCCGTACTCCGCAAATAGGCATCAGAATAACGTCGAAAAACTGCTTCAACTGCCGCTCGTGCATTCTTAAGTCCCCATTCCTGGGCAATCTGTTCAGCTTTTTCAAGCACATCTTGGCTCAGTCTGATTTTATTGTCATACATAAAGCACTTCCACCTGAACCACGACTAAATAATGTAATTCCGTTCCATGCTGAGTTGTGTGCCGTTGTGCATGGGAAATAGTCCCCGCACATTGGCAAACTGAGGGTCGCTCATAACCGCAAATAGCCTACGTCCTTGCAACCGTTCTGAAATCAGATGGGTGCTGCCACCCGTGACTAAAAAGCGGGTCACTCTTGCCATGTAAGGAGTGTACTGTGCGCGAACAGTCTGAAAGATACCCTTAAACCAGGGATCGAGATGCTCCTCTAACCAGGGTGACCAAGACAATCCCGTATCCGCATAGGTATGTCCGCTTCTAAACCCATCCATCACAACACTGGGGTCAGCAGTCGTACCCAAAACATCAGTTAACCGTTTGTCAAAACTAATGGATGTTGCCAGTTCATAAGCACCCCCTCGATCCATTACATTCTCATCAATGACTTCGCTCTCAGCATCAACGAGTCGGGTTAGCCACGTGCCCCCTCCAATGTCAATGACAATGGTATAGCCACTATCAGGAATCAATCCTAGGCGTTGCGCATAACGGTAAGCCCCCATGCCTTCTCGCTCAACCTCGACTCGCTCGACCATGATGCGGTAGTCTAGATCATTGCGGCGAAATTCATGTAATCCCAACAGCTGTTTTTGAATCGCATCCTGGTTTTTGGCTGGTTCAGGAGTGCTGACATACAGGTGCAACGGAAACTCAGTACTATCTTCCCAAGGTTCCAGACAGGCATAGAGATGCAGCTTTGCTAGGTCCACCTTATTCTCAATTACGGTTTGTTGCTGCCTGCGATATTTGTAGGCTTGTGCACCAAAGTGGTAGCGACTACCATCAGATAGTTCGATGAGGGGAGAAGCATCGGAATAGCGCACAGAATCTCGCCCCTGTGGCAAACGAAAGCGCACCGATCTAATCGCCTTAGGGTGACCTCCACCATCCCAAAATTTGAGGTCATAATTACCAGCATCCAACGCCAGTACACGAGCAGTGGTGGGGTTGACACTGCTTATCGAAGCGACACTTACTGCTTGATCTTTTTTGGTTCTTGCCTGTCTAATGGTCGTAGTCATGGTTTTTCCTCGGTTGTCATCTCAGGGGGAATGTCCCCACCTGTTCCCATCTAAACCCGTTAGTACACAAGTACTATATTTCAGGTTTGGCTGAGTGTCAACCGTCTCAAAATGTGCATGTGGTTCGAAGCAGATGTGATCGATTTATATACCGCCGTAGCAAAGTAGCGTAGGTTGGTTCAGATAAACGATCGATAGAGGAGTGGGCGCAGTTTGTGCCATTTTGACTTGGCGACGACTGCGACGAAGTTGTTGCTTAAGTTCTCGTTTGACTTCTACCCAATATTGCTCAGGAAAAGCAACGTAATCAAACTGGCAGCGCCGAAAAATTCGTTCAATTCGACGATATCGATGCAGAGACCAATCTCGCAAAATTTGCCAGGAGGGGTGCAGGTCATTCGCAAGAGCCAGTCCATAAGCTCTCTGACGCAGTTTTGGGAGATACTCATCGAGCCAGAACAACATCATGCGATAGTAGCCAGGGTTGGTAAAATCTCCAGGATGCAGAATCTCTTCTCGGCTAACCTTAAATTTTTCTAGCAACTCGGTTGGGAAATAGCAAATCCCTTGACTGGCATCTTCCCAAAGATCCCGCAAATTGTTATAGAACTGATCAACTACACCAAAGTAGAGTGCGGATTGCCAATATTTTTTGGGTAAAAATGGCAAAACCTGGAAGAAGGCACCTGCTAATGCTTCTAGCATGGCTTCATATTCATCCAGGGTCTCAATCACCAACCCGTTTTTGTGATATCGCGAGATCGCAATTAAATAAGTATTCCAGGATTGAATCGAAAGGGTATCCGCAGAGTAAGCACCAGGCTTGCCAAACCAGCGTGCCTGCATCTGTTCTAATATCTCACTCCAAGAAGAATTTGGATCTACCCTTTGTTCAGTTTGTAGTAAGTTCCAACCGACATGAAAATCTTGAAACTCATTACTATGACTATCTAGCAAATTATTTTCAGCGAGTCGATCAACGAGACGAATCCAACCAATTCGCTTGATCCACTCATCACGGACTTCCGGCTCCAGTTCCATCACCCAAGCAGCATTGTCCTCATCTTTCAATGCATCATCTGCAACCGCTCGGTACTGGGAAGAACCGACTAGGTAAGATATTTTGGTATACATGCACCCGACTCTCCTACGCTTAACCAACAGAGTTCCCAACTTTTGATAAAATTAACTCTATGTCTGGGATAGATTTCAAGAGGCTCAAAAGCTGACTAGGAGGTTGACAATGCGCAGAAATGCCGCTCTTAATATTACTCTTGCTGTTATCCTGACATGGGTTGGACATTCATCCCAATCTACAAAGATGCTTGGATGAATGTCCTGCTTGTGTAAAGTCTGCTTGTTTGAAGTTGAGCTGAACATAATATCGACAAATGATAGGTTTGACTTCAGCCCGGTTAGACAAACAGAATAAAAGAAACAACGATTGATAAAGTGCTATAAAAACTAAGATAGTCTTCTAGAGTCGTTGAGAAAAGTAGTTTTTTTGGAATCTTTAGGAAAATTGTGACAATCTTCATGCTCTCTTTTTTCAATTCTATTTTGTCTTTAGAAATTAGTTTTTCTAAGTTGTACATTCTGCCAACTCATCTATTTCATGTTTGGGTTTTTCCAAATCCTTTAGAGTAGTTTCATCTAAAAAAATAATTTAACTTGACAAATCATGTTTCAGAAGTTGCGGTTTCACCTAGATTTCATCAATACATTTAAGGGATTTATTAGTCTTAATTTGTGACTTGGAATCTATTTGCGTTGTTATTTAGCTTAGAAAAGCTGAGGAAATAACATTTGAAAGAATATTGGAGATGTAACTGAGGTTTTAATCTGGGTGAGTTGCGGGTCTCTAAGTATTAAAGGAAGTAAAAGGTTTCATGTCTTTATTTGATTGGTTTGCAAATCGCCGGAAGACAGGTCCCATCGGTAAGGAACGGCAAGAACGTGAAATTGCCGATGGTTTATGGACTAAGTGTGAATCATGCAGCGTTTTGACTTACACAAAAGATCTCAGAGCTAATCAAATGGTTTGCCTAGATTGCGGGCATCATTTGAGAGTATTTAGCGATGAACGAATTCGACAGCTCGCTGATGCAAACACTTGGACGCCAATCGATGAAGCCTTGAAATCTATGGATCCCTTAAAGTTTCGGGATCGCAAAACCTACAGCGATCGCTTGCGAGAAATGCAAGAAAAAACTGGATTGATTGATGCAGTTCAAACTGGCATCGCCAAATTAGAGAGTCTTCCGATTGCATTAGGAGTGATGGACTTTCGATTTATGGGCGGTAGCATGGGATCAGTGGTCGGTGAAAAATTGACCCGGTTGATTGAACGAGGAACCCGTGAACGCCTCCCTGTAATTATTGTTTGTGCCTCTGGTGGGGCACGAATGCAAGAAGGTATGCTAAGCCTTATGCAAATGGCTAAAATATCCGGTGCGCTATCGCGACATCAAGAAGCCCGTTTGTTATATATTCCTGTCTTGACGCATCCCACGACGGGTGGAGTTACAGCAAGTTTTGCCATGTTAGGCGATATTATTTTAGCAGAGCCTAAAGCGACGATTGGGTTTGCGGGTCGTCGTGTCGTTGAGCAAACGCTACGCGAAAAATTGCCGGAAGGTTTTCAATCAGCAGAATATTTGTTGCAACACGGTTTTGTGGATGCGATCGTTCCACGGACTCAGCTGAAAAAGACGCTGGCTCAACTGATTCGATTACATCAACCCGCCGCCCAATCATCCCGTTTTGGAGTTCATGTTGCTGAAATGGCACCCACTCCCCCCCGTCATTTAGGGGGCCCAAAAACTGAGTTGGTTTAACCGAATCAAAGAGTCACAACGAAACTTTGTGGGAAAGCGCACCCTCAGTGGCATGATATTCATATAGAAAAACTCAATCCTAACTGTAAACGGGCGACGATGTAAGGGTTCTAAGCCTGCATGTTGTGCGCTTGAGGATTGAGCCTGAACCATGTCGATATTTAACTGAGCCACATCGTTTTAGTGAGAACCATGCTTAAGAAATACATCTGGCTTGCTGTGGTCACTGTTTTCTTCGTCTTTCAAATGGCAGTAGGGAGTGCTACAGCGGCTGAATTGGACGAAGCGACCCGCACTGTCCCATTGAATGACAAGGGTGAAACGACGGTTCTGAGCTTGCAACAGGTTAAAGAGGGTAAGCGCCTGTTTAGATATGCCTGTGCTCAGTGCCATATCGGTGGAGTTACCAAGACTGACCCAAATGTGGGGCTTGAGCCTGAAGCCCTAGCATTGGCGACGCCGCCCCGTAACAACATTGATGCCCTGCTGGATTACATCAAGAATCCAACGACTTACGATGGATTCGAGTCGATCGTAGAAAGACACCCTAGCACTCAAAGTGCAGATACCTTCCCTGTGATGCGAAATCTAACTGAGGATGACTTGGTGGCGATCGCGGGTCACATTCTTCTGCAACCTAAAGTTGTAGGCGATAAGTGGGGTGGCGGTAAGATTTACTACTAACTTGATCGAACGGGTACATTAATTAGATCTTGCAGAAATCTCAGTTCATCACTGAGATTTCTGCTGATTATTCATTAGTGGTTACCTTACAGCAGTCAATTTTTCGATTGGTCACCTGATGTTTCATTTTTCTTTTAGCGTTCGCGGTTTACTTCTGACAGTTTTTGTCTGGTTGAGTCTATCTGTAACTGGGTTTCCGGCTTATGCAGCTGTAGACAACTACGTTACGAGATACTTACAAGTAAATGAACCTATTCCCTTGAAAATTAGTGACCAAGGTGACACCCGGCTATTCGCTCCCGAAGAACTCTCAACTGGTAAGCGACTGTTTGAAGAAAACTGCCTGAACTGTCATGTAGGTGGAGCAACACTCCCTGATCCAAATATTTCACTTGCTTTGAAAAAACTTCAAGGTGCAACTCCTGCCCGTGACAACATCAAGAATTTAGTTGCCTATTTCCGGCAACCCATGGTTTATGACGGTAGCGAACCGTCCTTTTGGTGTCGTCAGATTTCTGAGCGTTGGTTATCTCAAGATCAAGTTGAAAGTCTAGCTGCTTTTATTCTTAGAGCAGCAGAAAAAGCACCAGGATGGGGATCAGATTCCTTCTAATGTTCTGTTCGTTCGTTTCTTGTAAATGAGCATTGTTTTCAGAGAAACAATTCTTATTGAGTGAGCCTTAATGGGTAAAGATTTAGCCTAGAATCAGTAGAGAACACGCACACCAAATCTAAGTTTTGTAAAGAAATATGAGCCTTATCACTTCAGTTTTGCGGAAAGTTGGTCTGGCAATGGTTGCCGTTGCCCTCTTAGTTAGCACTTTTGCCGTGTCTGTTCCTACAGCAATGGCAGAAACTTACACTGTAAAAATGGGCGCAAATAATGGCATGTTGCAGTTCGAGCCTGCCAAGCTTGCGATCAAACCAGGTGACACAGTGGAGTGGGTCATTAACAAAGTACCCCCTCATAATGTTGTTTTTGATGACAAAGCTATTCCTGGGCAAGATAAGGCTTTTGCTAAATCTTTGTCTCACCAGCAATTATTGATGGGACCGAGTGAAAAAGTGAGTACTACTTTTCCAGCAGATGCTGCTCCTGGAGAATATACCTATTTTTGTGCTCCACATCGTAGTGCAGGCATGATGGGTAAAATTATTGTTGGTGGTTAGGTTGTTTCTTTTAAGGTTTTGAGGAATTGGAAATCCTTGAAAGTAACCTCAACAAGCTTCTCTATTCGTTCATGAAAAGTTGACAAATTACTAGTTTTGATGAGTGAGTGGTTGGATGAAAGATTTTAATTTCTTCCTTGCCCTCAATGAAGGAGAGGTCAGTTGAGAAGGTTGTTTTCCATATTGTTTTTGGCGATCGTCCTTTTTGCTACTGGTTTAATTTATCCAGCTTTAGCAGAACCGTTGAGTGGTAAGCAACTGTTTACTGCCAATTGCACAGCCTGTCATCTAGGTGGGAACAACGTCATTTTGGCAAATAAAACACTGAGGATGGAAGCACTAGAGAAGTATGGAATGAATTCTCTGGCAGCGATCGTAACCCAGGTGAAACACGGCAAAAATGCGATGCCAGCTTTTGGCGGGCGCTTAAATGATGATCAGATCGAGGCGATCGCAATTTATGTTTTGGAGCAATCCGCTCAGGGTTGGTAGGCATTGCAACCACTGACACAACTGAACTCACCTTTCTCTAAATCTAGGCGTGATGAGGGCTGAGAACTAGGACAACATTCCTGGGCTCAGTCCTCAAGTTTTTTAAGACCGGGCAGTTAGCAATGGCAAAATCTGTCTGGAGATGGTCAGATTTTGTCGTAGAAATAAGCTATCTTTCGACTGTCAAAAAATAAGGAAGAGTACTTGTGGTTCCTCTACGCGACAATAATCCAGTTAAAATTACCCCTTATATCACTTACGGCTTAATCGCTGCAAATATATTCGTATTTTTATACGAGCTAAGCCTTTCGCCTCAACAACTCGAACGTTTTTTCTCGACTTGGGCAGTGGTTCCTAAACAATTAACTGCCAGTTTTTCAGGGATCGTCGTTAGTTCGTCGTTTCCAGAGTGGCTAACGCTGTTTAGTTCCCAATTCTTACATGGTGGTTTTTTGCATGTCGCTGGGAATATGCTGTTCCTCTGGATTTTTGGCAATAATGTTGAAGATCGTCTGGGACATGTTAAATATCTTTTCTTTTATTTGGCCTGTGGCGCATTAGCAGCTTTAACGCAATGGTTCTTTTCGTCCGGCTCAAGTGTTCCTTCTTTGGGAGCCAGTGGTGCGATCGCAGGCGTAATGGGGGCTTATATTCTACGGTTTCCTCAAGCTGAAATCCTGACCTTAATCCCACTGGGATTTTTCTTTTGGACGGTTCGTCTTCCTGCTTTCTTCTTTCTTGGTTTTTGGTTTGTGCAGCAGGCACTTTATGGGTTTGCGAGTCTTGACACCCGAATGAACATTGGCATGGAAGGGGGTGGCATTGCTTATTGGGCACATGCAGGTGGGTTTATCTTTGGTGCAATTTTAGGGCCGTTGATGGGGTTGTTCTCTCGTGATTCGGATACAGAGCGTTTTTAACCAGGCACAAAAAAAGGGGTAAGAGTTTCTTACCCCCAAGGATTTGGAGATTTGACTAGTTAGCTGAGTGCTTCCAGGTAGTCCCGGACGCGATTGCGACGCTTGGGTTGGCGAAGCTTTTGTAAGGCTTTTGCCTCAATTTGGCGAACTCGTTCACGGGATAGATCGAGAGCGCGACCAATTTCTGCCAGTGAGTAAGGGTGTCCATCTCCACCCAAACCAAACCGCATTTGAATCACATCCCGTTCGCGACTAGTCAAGTCTGAGAGCAGTTGCTTCAGATCTCGACGCAGGGCTTCCCGCATTAGAATTTCTTCAGGAGAAATTCCATCGGTTTCTAGTAGATCGCCCAATTCGGTATCCTTCTCTTTACCAACCTTGGTTTCCAGAGAGACCGAGCGGGGGACGCGCAGAAGCACTTCCCGCACTTGAGGTGGGGTCATGTCCAATTCTGCTGCAATATCTTCGATCGTGGCAGTGCGTCCCTTTTCCTGAGAAATTTTGCGCTGCGCTTTTTTAATTTTGTTCAGCTTTTCGGTAATGTGGACAGGCAAGCGAATGGTGCGGCTCTGAGTGGCAATCGCGCGGGTAATGCCCTGACGAATCCACCAGTAAGCATAGGTACTAAATCGATATCCTTTAGTAGGATCGAACTTTTCCACTGCTCGTTCCAGTCCCAGAGTCCCTTCCTGGATCAAATCCAACAGTTCTAAACCTCGGTTTTGATACTTCTTGGCAACTGAAACAACCAGGCGCAGGTTTGCCTTGATCATGTGCTCTTTGGCGCGGTTGCCCTCAGTCTGGATTTCCTCCAGTTCTTCCACGGGCAAACTGGTTAACTCTGCCCAATGTTTTTTACCTTCGGTCACGATCGGTTTGAGATCGGCAACTGTGACACCTGCTTCGGCCGCCCAACGCTCTAATGAAGGACGATGACCGAGCTGAGCTGTTAGACGATCGTGGGCATCGATCAGATGGACATAACGTTGAATGGCGCCCCCTTCTTGCGCTGCCTCAGTGCGACAATCGAGCAGGCGCATGTAACGTTGAACCCTTTGTGCTTCTGAAACTTCTTCGTCCCGTCCCAAGAGACGTACTCGCCCAATCTCTTGCAAATACAAACGAACCAGGTCGGTACTTCGACGAGATGCGGCTCTGGGCAAGCTGGTGGAGTCGGCGTACTCCAGATCCATCTCCATCAAATCATCCATTGGACGCTCAGGACTATCAGCACCGTTCAACTGAAAACTCCGGCTAAGAATCTGTCCACTTGGCATCTCTGCAAGAGAATCGTTATATTCTGCGTCAGCGTAGAAAGATGTTGCTGGCATAGTGCGTTTCAGTTGCTCCAGGTAAGATGGGCTTAGTCGTCTGATGTATGGTTAGTGTTCCCGCCACTTGAGACTTTGCAACAGTCTGCCAATCTCTGTAACTATTTGTAATCGGCTCCCATCATTGTTTCAGAAGCTCCGATCGCATTCGTAGGCACCCAAGCTGCGATCGTATAGTCAGTCTTTTGGCGTTCGACAGAAGATGCAACCCTATCTGAGAATAAGTATGGGACAGGGGCAAATTCAGTGTGGTGACCCAAATCAAGTGACAGATTAACCTACATCACTTGTAAGACAGTTTCCTGAATTTTTTAGAGGTCTCTGAGGATCTTTATCAAGGCTTTGAATGAGCATCCGGTTTAATTACGCGGCTTTAAATTTTTTCCTTAAAAGCCACAATTAACCAATTTCGGTCTTGCTATCTCGCAGCATTAATGCATCGACTGCTACTTGGGGAGAAATTTCGCCGTTGAGCAGGCGCGAGACTTGATGAGAGATGGGTACAGGGATTTGTTGTGCTTGTGCCAAACGCATCAGCACTGGAGTGGTATTAACTCCCTCTGCGGTTCCTTCGAGGTGAGTCAAAATCGTCTCTAGGGTTTTGCCCTGAGCTAACCCGTAGCCAACCTGGTAGTTGCGGCTGAGCGGGCTGTTGCAGGTGGCGAGTAGATCACCTAATCCTGACAACCCGTAAAAGGTTTGGGGATTGGCTCCCCAATATTGACCAATGCGAATGATTTCGGCTAGCCCACGGGTAACTAGAGCAGCTTTGGCATTGGTGCCAAGTTGCAAACCATCACACGTACCGACGGCGATCGCAATCACATTCTTGAGTGTGCCCCCCAGTTCGACTCCCAACGGATCAGGGCTAGTGTAAACTCGCAGGCGATTGGAGAAAAAGGCAGTTTGTACAGTAGTTGCGGCGATCTCGTTGGTACTGGCGACAACGGTTGCGGCGGGTAATCCTAGTTGGATTTCTTTAGAAAGGTTGGGACCTGAAAGAACAGCGATCGGGTGCGTTGGAAAAGCGGTTTGCCAAATGTGGGAAGGGGTGTGGGTGGTGACTGGGTCTAACCCTTTGGTGGCGGTGACAAGAATTGCATCAGGGCGTAAGGGGATGGCTTGCATCTGTTCCACGACCGATCGCACGCCTTTCATAGAAATTGCGGAGAGGACGATCGAGGCTTCAGCCACGACTTCTGCCAGTGTCAGTTCTCCCTGTCGCGACCAGACCCGAACTGGGTGTCCATTTGCCTTTGCCAGCGTTGCTAACGCCGATCCCCAAGCGCCTGCTCCCAGTATCGCGATCGTTGGTTTTGAGGGGTGAGTCTCGAGTTGGGGAGTAGTCGATGCAGAATCACTCATCACTCAAAAACGGATGACTCACAAGCTTGATAATTTTTCGATCGGGGGAACCGCTCCATCAGTACTCTGACTTGTTCGGCATGGTACGAACTGCGAGTCAGCGGAGAAGCAACGATTTGCAGAAAGCCGAGGGATTCTCCCCATTGTCTCCAGGCATCAAATTGGGTCGGTGGGATGAAGCACTCTACGCCCAGATGTTTTTGGGTGGGTTGGAGGTATTGCCCGATCGTCAAGATGTCGCAATCGATAGCGCGCAAATCTTGCATGACTTGGCGAACTTCTGCATCTGTTTCGCCTAAACCCACCATGATGCCTGATTTGGTATAGACCCAAGGTGCTAAGGCTCGACTACGACGGAGCAGATCGAGCGATCGTTCATAGCTGCCCTGGGGACGCACCCGCCGATACAATCGGGGAATGGTCTCTGTATTGTGGTTCATCACTTCTGGGTTTGCCTGGAGAATTTGCGCCAAGGCATCCCAGTCACCACAGAGGTCGGGAATCAGAACTTCGATCGTGGTTTTGGGAGAGACTGCTCGTACTGCCTCGATGCAGCGGACAAACTGAGTGGCTCCACCATCAGGTAAATCATCCCGATTAACAGAGGTAATTACCACATGGTTGAGATTGAGTCGCCGCACAGCTTCTGCTAAGCGATCAGGTTCCGTGGGATCGAGGGCTTGGGGCTTCTTCTCAAAATCGATGTCGCAATAGGGGCAGGCACGGGTACAAGCAGGACCCATGATCAGAAACGTGGCGGTGCCGTGATGGAAGCATTCACCAATGTTGGGGCAGGATGCTTCTTCGCAAACGGTATTGAGGGAAAGATCGCGCAAGATTTCTTTGACACTACCCACCCGTTCCCATTGAGGGGCTTTGACCCGTAACCATTCCGGTTTAACGACCACGCTGTTGTCCTGAAAATTTACTGTGTTGATTCTACCAAGTGCTGAGGGCTGACTGTTAATGGAGCGTTTTGAGGGATGAGGGTATGGGGGGACGGAGGGATGGGGTGATGGAGTGTGGCGGTTAAGCGAATAAAGATAGTTAAGCGAATGAAGGTAAAGGTATTGGACGAGTTAACTTTGGATTTAAGCTAAAATCCAAAATCCAAAATTTTGAAGGCTGCCAACCTTATTAAAGGCTGATTTCAGTGTCAAAGGTTGATTTCAGTGCTGTTGGTCTAAAGTCCAACTTTTAGGATAGTGCTTTTGCGACAAGCGGGCATAGCATAGGGATATGACTTTCCATATTGGGTGCGCGGTTTGGGCTTATAAGGAATGGGTGGGAGATTTTTATCCACCGGGGAGTCGATCGGGAGAATTTCTTAACCTGTATGGGCAGCGATTTACCACCGTGGAGGGGAATACCACGTTTTATTCGGTGCCCGATCGTGACACGGTGAAACGCTGGGCAAGTGAAGTGCCTACGGGATTCAAATTTTGTCCTAAGTTGCCCAAGTTTGTGACCCATCAAGGGTTATTGCAACCCTCAATCCCAGCGGCAATCAAATTTTTGGAATTGATGCAAGGACTGGGAGAGCATTTGGGACCCTTGTTTGCTCAACTGCCGCCGGGATATCATCCGGATGCCTGGGATGATTTGATAGCATTTTTGCAAGCCTGGCAAGAGACAGGGGTGCCGTTGGCGCTGGAAGTGCGACATTTAGATTGGTTTCGGGCACCGATCGCCGATCGCTTGAATGATGAATTGCGAAATCGGGGCATTGGGCGAGTGCTGCTGGATACGCGCCCGATTTATGAGTGCGAGGATGATCCACAAGTGATGTCGGAACGGCGCAAACCTAAATTACCGCTGCGACCTGAGGCGACGGCTCCTTTTAGCTTGGTGCGGTTTATTAGCCATCCCAACCCAGATGCCAATCGAGACTATTGGGCAGAGTGGGCTGAGCGGGTCGATGAATGGATCAGTCAGGGAATGGAAATTTATTTCTTTATGCACTGTCCAGATGAGCGCCGATCGCCGTATCATGCTCGTAATTTTCAGCGATTACTAGAACGGCAGGGCACGATTGTACCGTCCTTACCTTGGGATGAGTTGGATCTACCACCTGCTCAACTGAGTCTTTTTTGATTCATTGCTTTGATTAATCGCTTTGATTAACCCATCAGGAAAGTTTCCTATGTCGCCCAAAATTCTAGCTTTTGCTGGCAGTACTCGTATTGGCTCGTATAACAAACAACTGGTCAAAGTTGCCGCAGCAGGGGCGCGCACCGCTGGAGCGGAAGTCACATTTTTGGATCTGCGAGATCTCCCGATGCCGCTTTATGATGGCGATTTGGAAGCAGCGGAGGGGATTCCTCAAAATGCCCAAACACTGAAGAAGCTGTTGATTGAACATCAGGGTTTATTAATTGCTTCGCCGGAATATAACAGTTCAATTTCTGCTGTGTTGAAGAATGCGATCGATTGGGCATCGCGTCCGGCTGAAGGCGAAGCGCCGCTTGCCTGTTTTGCGGGCAAAGTGGCAACCATTATGAGTGCTTCACCGGGTGCTCTGGGTGGATTGCGGGGGTTGGTGCATGTGCGATCGATTCTTGGCAATATTAAAGTGATTGTTTTGCCTGATCAAATTGCCGTTTCTAAAGCGCATGAGGCGTTTAATCCGGATGGCTCAATGCAAGACGCAAAGCAGCAGGCAGAGATCGAGCAGTTGGGGGTCAATTTAGCAAACATTCTGACCAAACTATCTGCCTGAAGCAAAGGTTATCCTTAAAAAGGCAGTTTGATTGGGATAGGGATGTTGGAACAACCGATTCAGGTGATTGGCGGCGGATTAGCCGGGACAGAAGCAGCCTGGCAGATTGCTCAGGCTGGTGTGCCGGTGATTTTGCATGAAATGCGTCCCCAGCGGCTGAGTCCGGCTCACCATACAGAACATTTGGCAGAACTGGTGTGCAGCAACTCGTTTGGAGCGCAGGCGACCGATCGCGCTTCGGGACTGTTGCACGAAGAACTGCGGCAGTTGGGATCGATCGTGATTAGTAAAGCGGACGAGCATTCCGTGCCAGCAGGCGGAGCATTGGCAGTCGATCGGGCAGTCTTTAGTCGCGATTTGACGGAAACCCTGGCAAGTCATCCCCTGATTGAGCTGCGCCGTGATGAAGTGACCCAAATTCCCACAGAAGGAATTGTGGTTTTGACAACGGGTCCGCTCACCAGTCCAGCGCTGACTGAGGATTTGCAGCGGTTTACGGGCATGGAGTACATGAGCTTCTTTGATGCTGCTAGTCCGATCGTGGTCGGTGAGTCGATCGACTATGAGATCGCGTTTCTGGCTTCTCGCTACGATCGGGGCGAAGCTGCCTATCTCAACTGCCCCATGAATCGGGAGCAATACCTCCACTTTTGGCAAACGCTGTGTCAGGCAGAGCAGGCAGAACTCAAGGATTTTGAACGAGAAACCGCCAAGTTTTTTGAAGCCTGTTTGCCGATCGAAGAAATGGCAAAGCGGGGCGAAGACACCATGCGCTACGGTCCCCTCAAGCCCGTGGGACTCTTCGATGCGCGTCTGGGCGATTTTCGTGAACCAGAGAACAAAGCCAAGCGTCCCTATGCCGTGGTGCAACTGCGGCAAGAAGACAAAGCCGGACAACTTTGGAATATGGTAGGTTTTCAGACCAATCTACGCTGGGGAGAGCAAAAGCGAGTCTTTCAGCTAATTCCCGGTTTGGAAAATGCAGAATTTGTCCGCATGGGCGTGATGCACCGCAATACCTTCATTAATTCACCGGAACTGTTGCACACTACTTTGCAGTTTAAGCAGCGATCGACCCTATTGGCAGCGGGACAACTGGTTGGCACTGAAGGCTATACCGCAGCTACGGCAGGCGGTTGGCTGGCAGGTACCAATGCCGCCCGAGTCGCTCTGGGGCTTGAGCCTGTGACTTTGCCCGTCACAACCATGATGGGAGCGTTGTTCGATTTCATTAGTTCTGCTTCACCTAAGCACTTTCAGCCCATGCCACCTAACTTTGGCATTTTGCCAGAGTTGCCCAAACGCATTCGCAACAAGCAAGAGCGATATGGTCAATATCGCGATCGGGCTTTCGTCGATTTGGCAAGCTGGCGAACTCAGAGATTGCAAAATTCCGATCGCGTGAGTGTCGCCTCCTAAAAAACGATCGTGTCACCCAAAACGGCTTGGGAATGGAAATTAAACAGATGGTATTTAGTAAGGGCGCGGCATTTGGGCGAAAATCCTAGCAAGAGTTGCAGAATCGATCTGCCAAATGCCACGCCTCTCCTGCCAACTGGAATCTTGTAAGGGCGCAGCATTTGGGCAAAGATCCTAGCAAGGGTTGCAGAATTGATCTGCCAAATGCCACGCCCCTACTGCCGAATCATTGGTTTTACTGAATCCGCGATCTTTAATTAGCTTGAACACTCGAAGGAGTCAGCAGATCATCCAATTCCGCATAGTCGGGCAGGGTGGTATCGATCGCCTTTCCCCTTCGCAACACAACGCGATCGTGCTGAGATCGAGACAACAACTCGCTGAAACTCCGTCCCCGAAACAGCACCAGATTGGCAGGCAGTCCCCTTGCTAAACGTCCCAACGCTGGCAACCCCATTAACTTTGCAGGTGTTGCAGTGATGGTATTAATCCAATCTCCATAGGGTGCATCCAAATGGGCGATCCGAGTAGAGAGGTTAAACACCTCCAGCGCATCATGATCGCCAAAGCCAAAGAAGGGATCACGGCAATTGTCACTGGAGATCGCGACGTCAACCCCACGTTGCTTCAACTCATGTAAAAGCGTCACGCCTCGCCAGCGAGGAGTTCGTCCCGATTGCCGATCTTGCAAATACAAATTGCACATCGGCAAGCTCACAATACCAATGCCCGCCTGCTGTACCCAATCGAGCGTTTTAGTTGCCTCGACTGCTGACTGCACCGCCAAACTACAGCAGTGTCCACAAATCACTCGCCCTTCGTACTGGTGACGAATAGCTGCCTGGGCAACATGGCGCAATGTGATGGAGTGTGGATCATTGGTTTCATCACAGTGAAAATCGAGATCCAGATCTCGTTCCTTTGCCAGCACGAAGACCCGATCGAGTGCTGCATCCAAATCGGGGCGCATTAAAGCAAAGCCGCCGAGTAATCCATTAACCTCAGCAAACTGATCTGCCAGGATTTCTCCCTCGGGTGTGAGCCAGATTTCCAATGGCACCAGGGAGGCGGCTTGCAAAGATAACCGGCCTGCCCATTCTGCTTGCAGCCTTTTTAGCACTCCCAGGCTAATTTCAGCTTGTTTCCCTAACGCATCGATGTGGGTGCGAATGGCTTGAGTGCCATGGACGTAGCTACACTTCAACCCAAATTCCATGCGACGATAAACATCCTCTGCATGCCAATGATTTTGACAATCTTTTTTCACCTGTTCTAGCGCATTTGTAAAGGTGCCATTCAAATTAGGCGTACGATTCCAGATTTGCCCCTTATCCAAATGAGTATGAATATCGATAAAACAAGGCAGAACCATTCCTTGCCTCAGGTCGATCGCAGATACAGATAGGGAAGGCGCTGGGTTAGCAGCCACAATTTGCGCGATCGCTCCCCCTCGAACTTCAATGTCAACTAGCGATAGCCCTTCACGGGTTTGGTTGAGGACGATCGCGGTTTCCTCTCGATCCAGTAACGAACTTGGGACATGGGCATTTTTGAGCCAGTAGTGTTCAGACTGCAAAACCTCGGAGTGAAAAATGAATCCATTTCCAGCGATCGATCGCATGAAATACCCTTGTATGAAATTGGTAAATTGCCTGCTGACCTTCGTGTCAGTTTAAGGCGTCGTTCTAACTTAAACTGCCCACCAAAGTGCCGATAGTACTTCCAACAGTGATGAAGATTTTTCCCTCAAAAGGAAGACTTTTCCCAATGACGCAGTACAAATTTTTCAGGAAATCACGACCTGATAAGTACAGTTTTCCCAACCCATGACTTGAAAGACCTATTGCATCATAGAACTGTAAACCGTTGAGGCAATTTACGCCACACAATCTAGTATTTGTCATAGAGGTGAAACATATGATGATCCGCTACTGGCAACCTTTCCGGCAAATTGAAACCTTGCGTCATCAACTGGACCAAGTGTTTGATGAGCTAACTCACACTACAAATTCGCAAACAGAATGGATGCCTGCGGTTGAACTCAAAGACGCAGGCGATCACCTAGTTCTAAAAGCGCAATTACCAGGCATGACTGCAAAAGATCTAGATGTTCAAGTTATGCGGGAAGCTGTTGCTTTATCAGGTGAACATCGCTACGAACAAAAAAGTGAAGAAAAAGGATATTTCCATTCCGAATTTCGTTATGGAAAATTCCAGCGAGTCATTCCTTTGCCGATCGCTGTCCAAAACGACCAGGTACAAGCTGATTTCAAAGACGGCATTCTGACCCTAACCTTGCCAAAGGTGGCAGAAGCTCGCAACCAAGTTTTCAAGGTTAACTTGGCAGACTTGAATACAGCCGAATCTACCCCAACTCTGGAAGCAAAAGGTGAGTCAGCGAAAGAGTAGAGTCAAGCTTCGAGATGAAGAACTGATTTACTCAATCCACGTCAATATTCTCTGGAGATCTGGAGAATTAAGTAAAGCTTGATGCTTTATTCCTTCTTTTGAATCAACTCCCAGAATCTCTTCTGAACTCCGTAGGACTGACTACGGAGTTTTTCTATTGAGCGCCAAATAAAACTGGAATCAGGGTAACCTGAAAGTGACCCAGATTTCACCTCAATCAATACGATTTATGATCAATAGACAATTCAGGGGGGCACTGCATTTGTTTGTTAAGGTTACTTGAACCTAAGGTCATTTCTGATAGGAGTCCATGTATAGTGATTTGCCAGGACTCTTTTTAGAGATGAGAACCTTAAAGTAGCTGAAAATTTTATTTTGACATTGAGAAACTCCCGTAGTCTGCTCTGTTCGGCTAGAAATTAGGTCTGAAGCGATAGAAATACATTCTACAAATCCCACAATTTTCCTGCTTTAGCCTTTTTTCAATTCTCAATCCTGTCGTCTAATTGGGTGCCTTCTATTCAATCCACAATTTCTTGCTTTCCCTGTATGTCACGCTTCCCCGATTCGTGACAATTGAGTACTTACCGCAGGGTTTAATTAGTCGGGGCACCCCTTAATTTCTCAATGTCAAGTATCTGGAAATGGAGTATCGCATGAAACGGGGAACTGAGAGCAAACTCCGGTTAATGGTGGTGGATGATGAGCCAGATAACCTCGATTTGCTCTATCGCACCTTTCGGCGTGACTTTGAAGTCTTTCGGGCAGACAGTGCGCTGAAGGCCCTAGAAATCTTGGCACAGCAGGGAGAGATGGCAATCATCATTTCTGACCAGCGAATGCCAGAAATGTTGGGAACCGAATTTTTGAGCCGGACGGTTGATCCGTACCCTGACACAATCCGGATAGTTCTGACGGGGTACACCGATGTAGAAGATCTGGTAGAGGCAATTAATTCTGGAAAGGTTTTTAAGTACATTACGAAGCCTTGGAGTCCTGATAGCCTAAAAGCCGTGGTGCAACAGGCGGCTGAAACATATCGGGTGATTAAACAGCGGACGCATGAATTGCGACGAACCCTGCGGCGCGAGTCCATTTTCAATGCAGTCATGACGGCGATTCGGGGATCGCTGGATTATGCCAGTATGTTACAAACGATCGCAGCAACCCTGGGACAAACCTTCGAAGCAAATCACTGCATTCTACGTCCAGTCGAAAATAATGCACTTGTCCCTGAACTGTTTCAGTATCATGCGGTGGCAGTATCAGCAGCCAATGGCAGCGTTGACTTATTACTGGACGTTTTAAAGCACGATCCCTTAGTCACCATTGTGCTCGAACGTTGCCAGATGCAAACTGCTCACAGCATTGATGAGGGGCAATCTCTGATCAAGTTGGTCGTACCGCTGACCTATCAGCAAGATTTTCTGGCGATTTTGGGACTCTATCGATCGGGGGAAGCATCTCCTTGGACAAAGAGTGATGTGGAGTTGATCGAAGGGGTTGCAGAGCAAGCAGCGTTGGCAATCTCTCAGGCAAAGCTTTATCAGCGCACCCAGCTACAAGCAGAGCAGATGCGGGCAGAGCTAGCCGTTGCTCGCCAAATTCAAGGCAACTTGCTGCGTCAGAGTATGCCTGATTTAGATGGGGTAAAGGTACAGGCTTGCTGCTATCCAGCCCGAGAGGTGGGGGGGGATTTCTTTGAGGTCTATGCTCACCCTCAAGGAGATATCTGGCTAGCAGTGGGGGATGTGTCTGGCAAAGGAGTGCCCGCTGCTCTGTTTATGGCAAGTGCGATTTCGGTCTTGCGACGAGAACTCTCTCAGGAAACTTCACCGGAACCTGATGTTTTGATGAAAAACCTGAATAGTATTTTGTCAGAGGAACTTATTAGCACGAATTGCTTTATTACAATGGTTTTGGCTCGATATACCCCTTCTAGTCGGAAGCTGGTCTATGCTAATGCGGGGCATATCTATCCCCTGGTTTGGTCAAGTCTAGCTGTGGTGGCACAAGCAGAGGGAGGCGACGGGGTTGAGCCAAACTACTTAAAAGTCCGAGGGGTGCCGTTGGGAATTTTGCCGAATTGGAAAGCCGCGGCAGGAACCTTGGAACTGAATCCGGGTGAGATTTTGCTGTTGACCAGTGATGGCATTACGGAGGCAACGATCGTCGGTACAGACCTTGCAGACACTTCGGGCAAAAGCCCACCCATTGCCAACGCTATGCTGCAACAAAAAGGTCTCTGGCAATTGCTCCTCCAAGAACAACAGTCTTTGGATCTCGATCATCTGCTGGCTCGAATTCGGGCGCACAATGTCGTTCAGGAAGACGACCAAACCCTACTCTCTCTGGAGGTTCTGTAGTCAATGAAAACTGAGCTTCATGTACCAAGTGACCTGAAGTTTTTAACGATCGTCGAAAACTGGCTACTGGGCAGTTTGGAAGTTGAATTGGGGGAATATGTCGATTGGCCCCGTCAATCGAACCGCTTGCGCCTGGTTCTCGTAGAAGCCTATTCCAACGTAGTGCGCCATGCCCATAAGGATCAGCCCAATTTGCCCGTCTTGATTCGTCTAGAGCTACGGGAGCGTGATATTGCGCTGGAAATTTGGGATCATGGTAAAGGCTTTGATCTTTCCACCTATCTGCCTCCCACCCCAGAAGATCGCCAAGAAAGTGGTTATGGCTGGCTCATCTTAAATCGATTGATGGATCGCGTCGAATATAGCTTGCAGGTGAATGGGCGCAACTGCTTAAAACTAGAAGCTAGCTTGCCAGAACCTGTACAATCTTGATTCAGATCAATTTTTGATGCGGCAGAGATAACATTTATAATTTCTAGCCAGAAAGTGACCCAGCACAGAAATTTTGAGTAGGGGGGGGCGCAAACTCTGTGCTGGTTGAGACTTAAGGATAAACCTCTGAGATTCTCTATTCCTCATCCCCAAACCTTCTTTTTTCTGGAGAAGGGTGCCTGGAACGTTGGATAGCCGGCAAATGGCTGAACCTGAGTTATCGCAGGAAATCTACCCTATATGTAGAGATTACTAAAAACCTCAACACTACGTATAGTAGTTTTACAGATTAATTGGTAAATTTAGGGTTTACTATTTAGGTTAAGGTTGATATCGCTCATCATTTGCTGTGCCGGTCTCTCTCTTTTTCCATCACGGCTAAAAACATCTCCCCATCGAAATCTGAAGTTTCCTGCTGAGGTTTCGAGTCTTGAGGGAAGATGCCTGTAAGATACTCCTATCTTTAGAAAGCTTCGGGGTGTGTCGCTAGTTGAGTCTGGCAGGCTACTTGCAGAGGTTATTTTTGTGCGGCAATTTTTTGCATTGCCAAGATTGACCAGGTTGAGTTCTCGATTCAGTTTGTTCATAACAGTCTGAATCTATTCGTGGTTGTTTCAGCAGATGAAGTTAGAGGTTAGCGCAGTGGAAATGGTGCTCGAAAGCCTGTGGTCTCAAGTTCTGGAGCGACTCCAGGTGCTCTTGAGCCGTCCCACGTTTGAAACCTGGATTAAGAGTGCTGTTGCTGAGCAACTGGAGGGCAATTGTCTGGTCATTCGGACGCCTAACCCCTTTGCCCGCAATTGGATTCAGAAGTATTACATTCGCACGATTGCAGATGTCGTAGAGGAAATCTTAGGGTATCCCGTGGAAATCCACATTGCGATCGCCCTGGGTTCAGAAAATGACACCTTCATGGATCAGGATAGTTGGCCCCTACCGATTGAACCCACTGCTTTGCCAGAGCCTGTGCCTGTCAGTACGCCAGCCCATCAACGTCCTCGTCAAAGCAGCGAACTGAATCCCAAATATGTCTTTTCACGGTTGGTGGTAGGTTCCAATAACCGTATGGCACATGCGGCTTCTCTGGCGGTGGCGGAGTCACCCGGTCGCGAGTTCAATCCCCTCTTTTTATGTGGTGGCGTTGGGCTGGGCAAAACCCACTTGATGCAGGCGATCGGTCACTATCGTCTGGAAATTGATGCCAATTCCAAAATTTTCTATGTCTCGACCGAGCAGTTCACCAACGACCTGATTGCGGCAATTCGCAAAGATAGTATGCAGAGCTTTCGGGAGCTTTACCGGGCGGTCGATGTACTGCTGGTGGATGACATTCAATTTATTGAAGGGAAGGAATACACCCAGGAAGAGTTTTTTCATACCTTCAACACCTTGCATGAAGCGGGTAAACAGGTGGTGCTGGCATCCGATCGTCCGCCCAACCAGATTCCCCGGTTACAAGAGCGGCTGTGTTCTCGTTTTTCCATGGGGCTGATCGCCGATATCCAACCGCCTGATCTAGAAACCCGGATGGCAATTTTGCAAAAGAAAGCCGAGTATGAAAATATTCGTCTTCCTAGAGAAATCATTGAATACATTGCTTCAAGCTACACCAACAACATTCGAGAATTGGAAGGGGCACTGATTCGGGCAGTTGCCTATATCTCAATTTCGGGTTTACCCATGACTGTGGAAAATATTGCACCTGTACTCAATCCTCCCGTAGAGAAGGTTGAAGCAACGCCAGAGGCGGTGATCGGTGCAGTTGCCGAAGCTTTTAATGTACCTGTAGAAGATTTGAAGGGAAGTTCTCGCCGTCGCGAAATTAGCGTCGCGCGACAAATTGGTATGTATTTGATGCGTCAACATACCGATTTGAGTCTGCCCAAAATTGGGGAAGAGTTTGGGGGCAAAGACCACACAACCGTAATGTACAGTTGCGAAAAAATCTCCCATCTGAAGGCTAGCGATCCCAGTATGGCTCAAACACTACGTCAGGTTAGCGATCGGATTAATCTGGCAAGTCAGCCAAAAGGTTGAAAGGGTTACACCCCCCATCCAGCTAATGGAAAAACGGGTATTATGACTGCCGCGTGAACGTTTGCCCTAGTTCGGTCGTCGTAAAAGGCTTAGCAAGAACCCACCTTGCCAACTGCGTCAATGCTTTCAGCGCTCAATCTCTGGGTGTGAGACTGAAAGGGCGCAATGGGGGATACATCATTGCCTGCACAGGGATGCCTCCCTGTAAATGTCGATCGACAATTACAGGCACCTCATCAGGATGCACACGCCAATACCAAACTTGTTCCGGCAATACCAGCACCATGGGGCCATTCCCACACAACCCAAAACAACTACTGGTCTCTACTGTCACCCCTGCCACGGGATTGGACTCAAATACTGCCAGTACCTTTTTTGCCCCCATCTTGCGACAGGCGGTATTTTGACAAATCCGAACGATTCTAGACAAAATGTCGCTCACTCTTAACTCGGCAGTAATCCTTTCGTTTTCAACCAGTCTCGATTGAAAAGCTTCGACTGATAACGACTTCCACCATCACATAAAACGGTGACGATCGTGTGTCCTGCACCCATCTGCTTGGCTAAGGCGATCGCAGCCGCTACATTAATACCCACCGATCCCCCCATAAATAACCCATCCTTTTCCAACAATTGATAAATTACACGCACCGCTTCCACATCATCCACCTGAATCGCATCATCTGTGGGTGCACCTTCCATATTGGCTGTGACTCGACTGTTGCCAATCCCTTCAGTGATTGAACTCCCCTCCAGTTTCACCTCTCCAGTTTTGACATAGCTGTATAAGCCACTGCCCATCGGATCCGCAACTACGCATTGGATTTGGGGATTCTTTTCTTTGAGAAACAATGCAACACCTGCATAGGTGCCCCCCGTGCCTGTTGCCGCTACCCAGCCATCTACCTTGCCATTAGTTTGTTCCCAGATTTCTGGACCTGTGGTCTCATAATGCGACTGCCGATTTGCCAGATTATCGAACTGGTTTGCCCAGATCGCATTGTCCAATTCAGCCGCTACTCTGCCAGAGAGTTTGACGTAATTATTAGGATCGCGATAGGGCACAGCGGGCACCGTGCGAACTTCAGCTCCCAGCGTGCGTAACAGATCAATTTTTTCTTGTGACTGCGTTTCAGGAATAATGATCAGACACTTGTACCCCTTGGCATTGCAGATATGGGCTAGCCCAATGCCTGTATTGCCCGCAGTGCCTTCTACCACAGTGCCGCCAGGTTTCAGCAATCCCTGTTCTTCCGCTTTTTGAATGATGTATAGTGCGGCGCGATCTTTGACTGATCCCCCAGGATTCAGAAATTCTGCCTTACCCAAAATTTCGCACCCGGTCTGATCGCTAAAACTATTCAGCCGAATCAGTGGAGTATTGCCCACCGCACCGACAAATCCGTGTTTGATATCCATTCCCCAATCAACTGACTTCCTTTACACCTTTAGCAAATTCTGTTCAAAGAATCTATAGCAATTTTCAAATGAGTGATGTGAGGTTCAGCGATCGCTCAGTTAAGATCAGCTACTTACTTTAAATATAAATTTATTAAATTTAATTTGAAAAATTTTTGGCGAGTCTCAATAACTGGATTCCTGGGGGTATTGTTCGGCGCCAAGGTTACGAAGGATTCTATAAGAGTATAAAGAAACCTATCGATTTACGTAAATCCTGTATCCCAGCTTGATGCTCCCTAAAGGTTGGGACAGCGGTTGACTCATTCCAATGTCCCAGCCTGAGGCAATCTTCTGCCATCTGTTCAATATCAGGGTTTGCAGTTATGCGAAATCATGTTCCTTCTTTGGATGTTCATTGCAGCCCCCATGAACACTATGAATCTATTGCCAGATCCGCAGAATTCTTCTCTCACGCAAGCCGTGCTGGAAGGGTTCGTTGATGGTGTTTTATTGATGACTGACCAAGGCAAGCTGGTGTATGCCAATGCTCCAGCTCGTCGTATGTGTCAGTTGATGAATCGCAGTACAGCCCAATCAGGGTTGTTACCCAAGGTAATCTGGCAGAGTTGTCAGACGTTGGTTGAAAGTCGCAAGGTTCAATCAGAGCCGTTGGGCGTGGTTGAGTCAACGATCGAAATCGATTCGACCACGGAGTTTCGAGTCCGAGCACGATGGTTTTCATCGCCGCAAGATCAGGGTGCTTATGTGATTGTGATGCTAGAAGATCGATATCAGGCACTGCAGCACCTGGCGATTGCCGAAGCCCAACGATACCACTTAACCCGGCGTGAAACTGAAATCTGGGTACTCCGCCGACATCACTATACCCGTAAAGAAATCGCAGAGAGATTACATGTCACCCTGGATACTGTGAAGAAACACTTAAAAAACATCCACGCCAAACAACAAATTGCACAAGATGCAATGGAACCGTTAAGACGAGTGATTGAAGCATGAAGCTTCTGACTCAGGGTGCTCTTTAAAGGTGAATTCTAGTGCTGCATCGAACTCCGTAGAGTAGAATGCAGAATATGAGGTGAGATTTGTGCCATTTGGCTGTTGAGTAGAAATACGGGGAGGTGCGTGCCATGACAGTTTTCAGTACAGCCCAGCAAGATGTGTCTACCATGACAGCTAAAGATGTCTCGGCGTTGGCTACACGCCTGGAACAGGACGATTATGCGAATGCCTTTGAAGGTCTTAACGATTGGCATCTGCTGCGGACGATCGCCTTCCAGCGTCCGGAACTGGTCGAACCCTACCTCTACCTGCTCGACCTAGAATCGTTTGACGAAGCCTAATGTTTCAGGGCAGACGAATTGTTGTCGGCATCAGCGGTGGCATTGCTGCTTATAAAGTCTGTGAAGTGGTTTCCACGCTGGCAAAAGCAGGGGCAGAGGTTCGAGCAATTCTGACTGATGCGGCGCAAGAATTCATTACGCCCCTAACCTTGGCAACGCTTTGCCGCCATGCTGCCTACACTGATGCTGGCTTTTGGCAACCCAACCATTCCCGTCCTCAGCACATCGAACTGGGAGAATGGGCGGAAGCAATGTTGATTGCGCCGCTGACTGCCAATACATTGGCGAAGTTGGTCTATGGCATGGCAGATAACTTGCTCACCAATACGGTGTTGGCTTCTACCTGTCCGATTTTATTGGCTCCTGCCATGAATACCGATATGTGGGAGCAAAGCGTTGTGCAGCACAACTGGCAACAGATCTTAGCGACTCCCCGGTATCACGGTGTGGGACCGGGGGCGGGGATCTTGGCATGCGATCGCGTGGGGGCGGGGCGCATGGTCGAATCGGAAGAAATCTTGCCTCACCTTTCCTCCATTTTGCACACGGGCGGCAAACGAGATCTGGTTGGCAAACAGGTTTTGATCAGCACAGGGGGCACGAGAGAACACTTTGACCCAGTGCGGTATCTCGGTAATCCAGCATCGGGTAGGATGGGGGTGGCGCTGGCACAGGCTGCTGCCCATCGAGGTGCCCAGGTAACGCTGGTTCATGCTCCGATGGAACCCTACTTACTAGCAACCTTGTCTGCTGTGCAGCAGGTTCCGATCGTTAGTGCTGCCGAGATGCATCAGGCAATGCGATCGCACCTGCCCCAGGCAGACTGGATTGTGATGGCTGCTGCAGTAGCAGATGTCAGACCGCAAACTTATTGGCAAGAAAAGCTGCCCAAGCGCGACATTCCTGACACGCTGGCGCTGACAGCTGTGCCAGACATCGTGGCAGACCTGGCAACTGACAAGCAGCCTCACCAGCGGTTGATTGGCTTTGCTGCCCAAACGGGGGATTTTGTCACCCCAGCCCGTGAAAAACTCCAACGCAAGCAACTGGATGCGATCGTGGCTAACCCCATCGACCAGCCCGACAGCGGCTTTGGCAGCGATCGTAATCAGGCAATCTTTCTCAGCGCCCAGGGACAGCAGCGCGACATTGCACCTTGCAGCAAATTACAAATGGCGCATTACTTGTTTGATTTTGTGCACACGCTTTAAGTACTTTTTCTTTACTGAAAGACTGCTATAGCAGTTTTCACCTGAGTGAAGTACAGCGGTGTGAAGTACAGCGGGATGCAAAGCACCCTCACTGTACTTCACACCCTTGAAAAGGGCTACATGTTCATGTCTGCGAGATCTCAAGCACATCGCGAAATCGGAAGAATTTACGGTTGGTCAGCGAGCGGGATTCAGTTTCTGCATTGCTTTGCTCAACTCATGAATCATCCGATTGGGGGAGCCTATCTTCTCGATTTATTCTCAATTGCTTTCTACGCTTTGAGATAGTTCAGAGATGGGGTAAACCCCCTTTGCCTCATCAAGAGGCTGACGCATTCTTTAACCTGGAGAATCATCATGACTAGCACATTACTCAAAGCCCCTGCCCTGCTTGCACCTGGAGAAGGTGAGTCCTTTCCCATGTTGACCCATTCATTTACGATCAAAGTCTCTGCCCAAGATACAAAGGGCGAATGGGTTATGTACGAAATTGCCGATACCCTAGGTAATGGTGCTCCTCTGCATAGCCACCCCTGGGATGAAGCCTTTTATGTTTTGGAGGGTGAATTGGCTGTTCAAATTGGCAACCAAAAAATGACTGCGATCGCAGGCTCTTCAATGTTTGTACCGGCGGGAGTTGCCCATGGCTTCAGTGTCAGTTCACCCACAGTTCGGTTTCTAGCCACCATTTCTCCGGCAACAGCAGCGGAAGCATTTTATCGAGAGATGGGCGAAAAAGTCGCTGATCTCGCTTCCGCTGAACCGGCTGTGCTGGAAGAACTCTGTCAAAAGCATCGTCTCCAAATCTTCTAATTTCAGTCTGCTGGCGTTGGGTAATCGCGTGATCGCTGTTGCTAACCCAGACACCACTTTTCCTGGAGGATCGTTGAAGTTTCTTTTCAACGATCCTCGATTATTTTGTGGCTGTTAAGCAAGGTGTAAAATCTCCTAAACCCTAGAGAATCAGGCTTTGTGATCTTGTGGGGGCATCACACCCAAAAGAGAATTGCTATAAAACGGTAGTTGTTACTGCAATCAACTGATGCCCTCCAACTCCAACTCACGCCAAACAATTCCCATCTCGCAAGATTTTTTGCGATGAACATATTATGTCCTGATTTCTACCAGCTTAGGGGGGCGCGATCTACCCCCTAAGAACTGGCTAACATCTTAAGTCACGGCGATGAAACTGAAATCGAAATCCTACTGAGACAAGGGATTTGCATTTAGGCAAAGCATTGGCGTTGCTCATGGCTCACCGCCGATACCGCTATGGGTTGATGGGATTGGCTGGCGCAACGATCTCCTATGGATTGATTACCCTGCAACTTTACCTGACAATCGCCATTCTATTACCCTGGTTATTGCCTTCCGTCGTGATCTGGATGTATGCGTTACTGACTCTCAAGCCATTTACAAAAACATTGTGATGTCTGCTTATGTATTTACCAATTCGCTCGACGATACTGCTGGTTGCAGCAATCTCGATCGCACTGCCTGTATTCTCCCTCTCTGCCAAACCAACCCCGATCCAGATTGCCCCACAACCCGTTTCCTGGGGGGATGTTCTGGCAAAACAACCGCGTGATTCGGGTTCCGGTCACACGGCTGGAACCAGACCCGCCGACCTGTGCTGGATTGCTCCCGATCGCAATGCTCAGCTCTGGCAAATGCGTCCAGTCTTTGTCTGGCGGGGGGGCAGTAATGCGATCGGGCTGCGCAAAGCTGGGTCAACGCAAATCCTGTGGCAAAAGTCCATTGTCCCAACCAACCCAAATTACAAGCGACTTCTCTATACAGGACCTGTCCTGCAACCGGGACAAACCTATGAATGGCTCTTCTTTTTCGATCGATTGGCAAAAGAACCTCAGCTCTGGATTCCGTTTCAGTTAATGAGTGAGCGCGATCGTGCGCCCATCACTGCTGATCTGGTGAAACTGGAGATGCAACTCAAAGCGAAAAAAGCGAGTGCAGAGACAGTCACGCTGCAACGGGCGAACTATTTTGCCCAACATGATCTCTGGGCAGATGTGCTGCAAGAGGTCTACTCGGTCAAAACGCCCGCCGCCGACCTCCAGCAAGTTGCCCAGGAGATTGAAACCACAACCTGTCAGACAAAACCGTGAGCGGATTTCGGCTGCGCTCAAGCCACAGGTTGTCTGCCTACTGCACGCAGCCGAAGCCCATCTTTAATCTTTAATTAAGGAAGCCTTATCGCTGGCTTTGAATCACCACACCATTTGCCATCGATTTGGCAATTTCCAATACTTTCTGCTTGTTCATGAAAGAACTCACCACATAAACAAACCCACCTTGCTCCCAGACCACGGAATGCACCGGAGGGGAAGAAGCCGATCCTGGAAAAGTGCGATAGGAATACTTGCCCCGAATGGTCGAGGTCAGGTTGACCGATTCCACCTTATCTCCATCAGACAAATCAGTCTTCCATGGGGCAACGCCAATATAGCCGACCTGGCAAACTCTCACATCGCAATCGGGTGTTGCCACCAGTTGAATCGTGAATTGGTCATCGTCCCTCGGCAGAATTTTGCCGTAGATGGGAAACTTTCTGCCATCATAGGCAACCCCCTCGATCGCCGTTGGCAGACGCATCACCATTCCTGGCGGCAACCCCACTTTAATCTGCGGCACCAGGCGTTGCAAGGTCGGCGCAACTTGAGTGGCGGATGCGCTCGTTTGACGGGGTTGAGGTGCAGCTGCGGATCTAGCTCCAAACTTGAAGTTGTCTGTAACGGTGATAAAATCCTGCAATGCGTGCACCTGAGACGGATTATAAGCGTCCAGATTACCATTGCTATAATCTGCTTCAATCTCAATGGCAAATTGCCTGTCAGGACTCAAAAAAGTAACTTTAGCCACTGAAAATAGCCCAGCAATATCCTGTACCGACAGCACCGCCGGTTGATCAGCGACAGTGAGGGTTTTCTGAATGTTGCTAGGTGGAGCATTGCTATTTAAAAAATCAGTTGCGGTCTGATAATTGCCATTGGTAGGCGTGATCGTTACTAGAAGCGTCTGAAGAAAGCCCTCAAAGGGAATCCGCTTTTGCTCCACGCATTGTGCGTATTCGTATAAGCTAGGATTGAAAATACGGATGTATTGAGTTTTGCCGGAGCCACTCGCGATCGCTCGATAATTTTTGGGGGCTTTGAACAAAAAGCCAAACTTGTCTACTCTAATCTCACGCAATTCCTGGTCAGCCGCAACTTCGGTAATAGAACCACAGGACTCTTGAGCCTGAACTGGAGTCGCCACAAAGGGAGTAGACAGCATGGACAATGCCATGATGGAGCTAACCAACAAAGATCGTTTCATGGGAGAGGTTTCCTGAACGCTTCTTTGCTTTAAGTAGCTGGGCTAAATTAAATTGAAGATGTTTTTGGGGGTGGAGGGGGTAAAACCCCCTGCCTGGGGGCGCAGCCCCCAAGCCCTTTTCTTACAATTAATTAGGGCTACCTACTTATCGATTTGGGGCAATGAGACATATACATCGGCTCAAAAATTTTACCAGAAAGGAGAATTGTTGGGATAGTCGGCGATCAGGACTGAATTACAATGAATTTACCGTTCCCCGCTTCTGAAGATAGGTCTCTGGCAAAAGACCGGGAAACTGGATTCGAGCCAATAACCCTCCTATGACGATCTCGCCCTTAACCAAACCCCAAAAATTAATCCCCCTCTTATTTGAGGGCTTAACCTGGCGCGAATTTAAGGTGATTGAGCAATTACTCGATCGTCCAGGTTACCGCCTCTCTTTTTTGGCTGGAGTATTGGAGATTCGACAAATGCCGGGTGAAGCTCACGAAACGGTGAAGGAAAGAATCGGGGCATTGCTGGAGCTTTACTTGCTGATAGTAGGGTTTGACTTTACGCCTACCGGATCGATGACGCTGGAAAGCGAAACAGAGCAAGTGAAACGAGAGGCAGATAAATCTTATAAACTTGCACCCGGGCGATCGCTGCCTGATTTAGCGATCGAGGTTGTATTGACCAGCGGCGGTATCAATAAGCTGGAGGCATACCAGCGGTTAAAGATCACGGAAGTCTGGTTTTGGGAGGATGGGGTACTGGAGGTTTATCACCTGCGGGGAGAAGGTGATCGACTGGCTTATGAAAAGATTAAGAACAGTGAAATCGTACCAGGACTAGATCTGGCGTTGTTGTTGCGTTGCACCAACATGATCAACCATGTGGAAGCCATGAGGACGTTTCAACAGGAAATGCAGGTTGCACCTGAGTCATCAACCCAGCCATGACTTTTCCAGGATTCATTGGGCAACTCTGCCAGAGTTCTTTTGAGACAGGATGGGAGGTCGCCGAAGACTTGAAGAAATACCTACCCGTTTAGAATAGTTTAACTCGCCAGAGGGGGCTTGATGGCTGGAACAGAGGAAAGCCCATTAGTATGGCTAAACTCGTTGAAGAGAGCAAAAAATTGGCTGAGGGCACTTGGCTCATCTTGAGCAAACCCTCGAATGGCTTCGTCCCAGGATTGGCTGGAATTCAAGTTAAATTTTTTCTCAATCCAGGCTTGAAATTCGGAAAATCGCTGCTCTTGCTCCGTTTCAGAAATTCCTAGTTGACGACGAGCAAAAAAGTACCCTGCTAAAAATGAGCTGAGTTGGGTGATGGAAGGCTGACCCAGGTACATGGCGGGACGCTTTTCAATTGCCTGAAGCAGATCATAAAGTTCCATCAGAAATCACCTCGGCTTAAAACTCAGTTTCAGTCATCTGGAACTCACCGCCCAGATCGAGAACTGGAGAGTAAAAACTATTGATCCAGTCTACTCTGGAAATTCCTTGAGGGTGAATGTTATCAAAGACCCATTCTTGCCCATTCAGGTTGACCACGATCGCGGTGTGCCGTCCATTAATGGAAATGTTTTGCTGGAGGAGATCGCAATAAATGTTGCAGAAGGGCTTTTGAGTACTGCCTGTAAACAGCAAGATTTGTTTGCCGGGAATCCCCTGCGTGTTGAGAAACTGCCGTATTGCATCTGCGCATTCCACGCATTCAAATCGTTGGAAGCGACTGGCAATTTGGGTGAGTTGCTGATGGAGAGAAGATAGTGGCATCCTAAAAGAATAACCACATCAATTCGGTGGCGTCACTTAAACTCACTGCATAAGTTGCCAACCCGCGGAGTGATAGGGTATTAGACAATTAGCCTATCACCATAGGAAAACCAAATTATGCGGCTTGATGTGCGATCGCTCACGGTTGTTCTCTTCCTTGCTCTGGTTAGCCCAGTTCTCCCCATTGCTACAACTTCCACTCAAGGGCAGACGGTCAGCGATCGCAAAACCGAAGCCGATCGGTTATTTCAACAGGGCATTCAGCAATATCAGACCAGTCAGTTTGAAGTTGCTCTGCAATCCTGGCAGCAGTCCCTGCAAATGTATCGAGAAATCCAAGATCGATTAGGGGAAGGATATGCCCTGGGCAATTTGGGAAATGCTTACTACGCTCTAGGTAACTATGGCAAAGCCATTGAGTATCACGAACAAAGTTTAGCCATTGCCCGGGAAATCAAAAACCGATTAGGCGAAGGACAATCCCTGGGCAATTTGGGGGTGGCTTACTACGCTCTGGGTAACTATGGCAAAGCCATTGAGCATCACGAACAAAGTTTAGCCATTGCCCGGGAAATCAAAAACCGATTAGGCGAAGGACAATCCCTGGGCAATTTGGGAAATGCTTACGACGCTCTGGGTAACTATGGCAAAGCCATTGAGTATCACGAACAAAGCTTAGCCATCGCGCAGGAAATCAAAGATCGATTAGGGGAAGGACAATCTCTGGGCAATTTGGGAATTGCTTACGACGCTCTGGGCAACTATGGCAAGGCAATTGAGTATCAAGAACAACGTTTAGCTATTGCGCGGGAAATCAAAGATCGATTAGGGGAAGGAGCAGCCCTGGGCAATTTGGGACTTGCTTACTTCTCTCTGGACAACTACGACAAAGCGATCGAGTATCAGGAACAAAGTTTAGCCATTAAGCGGGAAATCAAAGACCGATTAGGGGAAGGATATGCCCTGGGCAATTTGGGAAATGCTTACTTCTCTCTGGGCAACTATGGCAAAGCAATTGAGTATCAAGAACAAGCTTTAACCATTGCGCGGGAAATCAAAGATCGATTAGGGGAAGGAGCAGCCCTGGGCAATTTGGGACTTACTTACGACGCTCTGGGTAACTATGGCAAAGCAATTGAGTATCAGGAACAACATTTAGCCATCGCGCGGGAAATCAAAGACCGAAACGGGGAAGGACAATCCCTGAATAATTTAGGCAACGCACTATTCAAATCTGGCGATTTGCTGGCGGCTGCGAAAACCTTGATGGATGGCATTGTTGTCTGGGAAGCGCTGCGGCAAACAGGTGCTGGGAATGATGCCAATAAAGTTTCGATTTTTGAAGAACAAGCGCGGACTTATCGCACCTTACAGAAAGTGTTGGTGGCTCAAAATCAACCCAATGCAGCATTAGAAATTTCCGAGCGGGGACGGGCGCGAGCATTTGTGGAGTTACTGGCGCAGCGGTTGGCAACGGATAAAACGGATAAACAAGAGGGTGTCCTCAGCAATCCTGCATCTGTTTCATCCGTTTTAGAATCCGTTGTCAAACCACCAACGATTCAGCAAATTCAGCAGATTGCCAAAGCTCACAACGCTACACTAGTACAGTATTCTGTCCTCTACGACGACTTCAAGATTCAGGGTAAACTGGAAACTCGTCAATCTGAACTTTACCTCTGGGTCATCCACCCCGATGGCAAGATTGACTTCCGCAAAGTCGATCTGAGCCAAAACAAAACACCCCTAACTGACCTGATTACAGAGAGTCGACTTGCTCTGGGAGCCAGAAGCCGGGATGCAGATGTGGTGGTTGCCATGACCCCAGCGGCATTGCAACAGCAGAAAGAGAAACAAACTCAGAATCTGCGACTGCTACACCAATTGCTGATTGCCCCCATTGCCGATCTCCTGCCCATCGACCCCAATCAACGGGTCATCTTTCTTCCTCAGGGAGAACTGTTTCTGGTGCCTTTCCCTGCCCTCACCGACGCCAACGGTACTGCCTTAATTGAGCAACACACGATTCTGACTGCTCCCTCGATTCAGGTGTTGGAGTTGACGCAGCAGCAGCGGAAGGGAGTCAGGAGTCAGGAGTCGGGAGCCACCAAGGCTTTGGTGGTGGGTAATCCGGCGATGCCGCAGGTGCAGTTGCAGGTGGGAAGTGATGCTGTGCAACTCCCAGCATTACCGGGAGCAGAAGGGGAAGCCAGAGGCATTGCCGAACTGCTCAAAACCAATGCCCTCATTGGCAATCAAGCCAGAAAATCTGCGGTGGTAAAACAGATGCCAACGGTGCGGTTGATCCATCTAGCAACCCATGGACTACTCGATGATGTCAAAGGAATGGGGGTGCCGGGAGCGATCGCCCTGGCTCCCGATCGCCCCGGCGAACCCAACGATGGACTATTGACCGCCAACGAAATTCTGGACATGAAACTCAAGGCAGAACTGGTCGTGTTGAGTGCCTGCGATACCGGGCGCGGCAACATTACAGGCGATGGCGTGATTGGACGTCGCGTTCTTTAATCTCTGCGGGCGTCCCCAGTATCATCGTCTCCCTCTGGAAAGTGCCCGATGACCCCACCCGCTTTCTCATGACCCAGTTCTACCAAAATTTGCAGAAGACCCCAGATAAAGCCCAGGCACTGCGACAGGCACTGCTGACCACCAAACAGAAATATCCGGAACCGCTCGACTGGGCAGCCTTTACCCTGATTGGCGAAGCTGAATAGTCAAAGACTCCTACAATCCAAAATCGCAAATCCAAAATCACAAATCCAAAATCCTGTAGTGATGCATCATGTCTACCCTTAACCGTCGCCACTTCTTACAAGCCGCTGGCTCCACGCTTGCCGCGATCGGACTCAGCCAATTTGACTTTTTGGCTCAGGCAGACCGCACTGCTCGTGTCCTCGCCCAGAGCACGCCCCGTAAACTAGCATTGTTGGTCGGCATCAACGATTATCCCGACCCGATTAGCTCCCTGGCAGGATGCTTAACCGATGTGGACTTGCAACGAGAACTGTTGGTGCATCGCTTTGGCTTCAACCCCAAAGACATCCTCGTCGTTAGTGACAAGGAATCGCTAACACCGACTCGTCAGAATATTCTGACCGCGTTTGAAACCCATTTGATTCAGCAAGCAAAACGGGGCGATGTGGTCGTCTTCCACTACTCCGGACATGGTTCCCTGGTACTGGACTCCAGTCCCCAGCCTCTCTTCAAAAACGATCAGGGACAGGGCATCAACGGCACGATCGTCCCCCGCGATCGCGTCACTGCGAATCCAACACAAGTCCAGGACATTATGGGGCACACGTTGTTTCTGTTGATGTCAGCGTTGCAAACCGAAGATATTACTGCGGTGCTGGATAGTTGTCATTCTGGTGGCGGCACCCGTGGCAATTTAGTATTTCGGGCAACGCCTTCCCGATCCTCAGCTCGATTGGATGATCCTCAGATGGCAACTCCCAGTCCAGAAGAACTGGCATACCAGCAGCACTGGTTATCGCGACTCCAGTTGACGGAAGCTACCTTTCATCAAAAGCGCAGCCAAATTGCCAAAGGCGTGGCGATCGGTTCTGCCACTTACAATCAGTACGCTGCCGATGCGCCCTTCAGTGGCTTTACAGCCGGTGCCTTTACCTATTTGCTGACCCGCTACCTCTGGCAACAAACAGCAAACGAGTCGCTGGAACGGATGTTTGTCAATCTGTCCCGCAGCACCAAAGATGTGGCGTATGCGTCAGGGGTTGAACAAGACCCCATCTATGAAGTCAATCCCCAGAGTAATGCACAGAAACCCGTTTACTGCCTGACCCACACCACACCAGCCGCAGAGGCAGTGGTGACCGAAGTCAGCAAGGACAACATTCAGTTCTGGTTGGGGGGCGTGTCTTCCCGCAGTTTAGACGCTACCGGAGCCGATGCCATCTTTACTTTGATCGATCGGTCAGGCAAAGCGTTGGGGGACATTCAACTGTCCGATCGGCAGGGACTGGTGGGGACTGGCAAACTGAGTCAGGGTAACGCCAATGCGGTTCAACCGGGATTGTTTTTGAGAGAACGGGTGCGAGGCGTTCCAAACGATTTGAAACTGCGGATTGGCTTAGATCGATCGTTAGGCAAGAACCGATCTGCCGCCCAAACGGGATTGAAAGCCCTCAGTCGGATTGCAGCGACACTCGTGGAACCGCACATCCCCGTAGATTATATTTTGGGTCGCCTGACCCCAGAAGCACTGAGCCACGCCCAACACTTAAAAGTCTCTGATCTGCCCTCGGTAGGCAGTGTGGGCTTGTTCACCGCTGGACTGGTTCCCATTTCAGCCACCTTTGGTCAACCGGAGGAAACGGTTGAGGCGGCGATCGCGCGGTTGCGCCCCCGGTTCAAGTCTTTGCTGGCAGGTCGAATTCTACAGTTGGCTGTAGGGGGGGAGTCTTCAGAAGGATTGCAGGTCTCTACAGCAGTCGTGCCCAAGGGCAGTAGTACGGCAGTCACCCCCCATGCCCGTCAGTTCAAATCTGGAACTGAGTTTCAAGTGAAAGTGCGCAACCACACAGACCAAAATTTGCATGTGGCGGTGTTGCTGATTGGCAGTAGTGGCAACCTGACGGTCCTGTATCCCTACTGGGATGCCCCTGAAGATGCCGACCTGATTGCCCCGCAACAGGAACTGGTCACGCCCCAATCCGGCGATGGCTATCAGTTCATTTTGAAAGGGGTTGGCTTTCTAGAGGTGCTGGTGCTGGCGAGTTCAAGACCGTTGCGGAATACTTTGAAGGCAATTCAGACGATCGCTAAAGATCGGGGCATTGCCGCCAGAAGTCCCTTGCCCTTAAAAGAAGACACATCTCTGGATGTGGTTGGGGCATTGCTGGGGGATCTCGATCGCAACGCCCGTGATGCAGATGTGGAGGTCAAGAGCAGCAAGCAGGCAGTAGATACTCAACAATTGGCAGCAACTTCTACCATTCTGGAGGTGGTGCCCTAGTAAAACTTGGCGGAAATCTGCCTACCATTCTGACTCCTGACCTCCTCAGAATGGTTGCCTACCTTACGCCCCAAAGTACTCGTGTCATTACATCCGCTGATGAATCAGTGAAGCACACTTATAAACCATTGCGGTGCGACTCTCAATATTGAGTTTGATAAAAATCCGGCGCAGATGTGCCGAAACTGTCCACTCACTGATATGCAGTTGGTTAGCAGCTTGCTTATTAGATTGCCCTGATGCAATTAAAGTTGCAATTTGTAATTCTCGTTCTGTTAAGAGACTCGTGAGAGCGATCGCTGGCTTGTCCAACGTCTCTGGGATATGAACTACGGCATAGCGTTGTTGATCAAATTCAAAATAACCGAGAACTGAAAGTGAGTTTTTATTCAGAGTGTTGGCTATAGCATCGGGGGTTTCAACTTCTGGAAAACCCTCTAGAGAAATTACAGTGAGACAAGAATTTTTTACATAAAATTCATTTACTTTGCCAAGAATGGTTGCTTGAGAGCATTGATGATGGACAGAATTTTTGGGTATATTTGTGTGCATGATGCTCTGCTCTTTCAAAAGTTTGTTGAGTTTATCGAACTTTCCCAGATCAACTCAGTTCCAAAAAACGTAGTCGCAGACGCAGATGATATCGAGATTCACAAAATTTTGAATGAATTCCCACCTGGAAATCAGACGTAAATTCTAGCTTAGAATAGTTCAAGCCATCATTCAATCTCCGTATTTTTTAAATCAAGATTTTTGTACATTCATATCACTAATTTACGTATCACTAATCTAAATGAAGCCGCATTCCCAAAAATACAGGAGGGAGTGCCAAATTGGTTATAAAAACGTAATTTTTAAATTTGATATCTCAACAATTTAGGAGATGTAGGTGTGTCAAAGTGGTAGTTTGGGGTAAAAGTTGATACAAGGCGATGATTTAATGATGTTATCCTCTGCTTCTTATTGTGGCGACTCCTAATTCAGGTTTATATTAGAGGTCGCTAAATTAAATGCCAAAATCCTCTAACTCTGGCTAATAAACTTTTGTACAGTTCGGCGCGATCGATTGATTTTTGGAAATTTAGAAGGGAGGCTGACTGAGTTTGTTCAGACAATTTTTGAAGACTCAGTGTAGTGGGTGCTAATAAATGCAGAGCAGCGAGATGAACTCCAGACCAAACAACTTTAGCAGTGTTGGTTCGGATCAGCAATTGATGTAAGTGATTACTTTTGATTGCAACCATAGAATCGTCCGTAGTCAAATATTGACATGGAATTTCCCAAGTTTCAAACACACTGCAAATTTCCGGAGGAGCATTTTCGTCAGTCTCTCTAGGGATTTGACGAGTAAGAATGAATGCATTTTCTAAACTTGCAGCGAGGGCGATCGCATCACGAAAGGCTAAGGGCAAAATATAGTCTTTACAATTCATCTGATTGAATTGAGAATCCAGCACGCTCGCGACTAATTCCCAACGATCTAAAATTTCTAAACTTCGATCTTTAGGAATAAAAGATTCTCTACGACTGTCTCCAATCCAAAAAATGTTTAACCCTGCTAGATCAGTTCCTAGACGAAAAACTTCCCATTCTCTGAGTGCCCAGATGGTTTCTTCCAAGGCTTTGCGTTCTTGCTGAAACGTTATTGTCGCGTGTAATCCTCTGGGGGCAATCAGTTCTGGTTGCTGGATGTAGAGAGCAGCGTTTTCCAAAATATGCCAAAGCTCTCGCCCGATCCAGACTTCCATGGCATTCCCTAATTGTTTGATCAAGGTGACGCCGTATTGAGATAACGCCAAAGCTGGATCAATGACACAGACCCAATCTTGGCGATCGTTCCATGTTGAGTCAAGGAGTTGCATCGGGAACTGATGTGTCTTCACAGTGCATTGCAGCCTATTCTAGTTGCCTTAAATGATGCAGTTCAGATAGCAAATAGGATAGATTTGCAGTCATTTCAGCGCAAGTTGCACGATCGGATTAGTCTAAATGAGCTAGCTTGAGTTGACTAACGCGAATGGGTTAGATGGGATGAGTGACTTGCAAATCCTATTAAGCTCCAGTATCAATACAAACACAGATAAGGGTTTGATTTTCCTGAAAGTGTTGAGAAGGAGATCGGTTTTTAATGAGCCAGTATCCGGTCATTCATGCTGTAGATGAGACGCTGCGATCGCTGATCGCAGATCACCTTGATACAACCGCTAAACAAATTCTGACTGATCCAACGCTACAGATTTCTTTCAAGCCACCGCATAGGCTGATGACGGATACTACCCCCACTAAAACCCATCTATCCTTGTTTCTCTATCGGGTTGTTGAAAATGGTGAAGTCAAAAATCGTGCTTTGGCATCCAAAAATGGTCATCGTTTGCAATATCCACCCCTTGCCTTAAACCTATTTTATCTGATTACTCCGTTGATTACCGATACAGAGGGTGATGAAGAATCAGCCAAAAATGCCCATCAGTTATTGGGTAAAGTTATGCAGATTTTTTATGACTATGCCATTGTCAAAGGGGTTGACCTAAAGGGATTGCTTCAAAACACTGCTGAAGAGATTCGAATTGTTTTGAATCCGATTTCAATGGAAGATATGACGAAGCTTTGGAGTAGTTTTATGCGACCTTATTATCTATCCGTATCCTATGAAGTAAAAGTAGTTTATATCGACTCTAATCGAGAGACTGGAGCAGAGCAGGTGCGGCGGAAGCAATTGCAATTCACTCAGATGACTGGAGGGTAATGGGGATGAAAATCATCGCTCCAGATGTGATTGAACAAGTTGCTTTAGTAACAGGAAAAATCCTCCATGAAGGAACAGGTCAACCTGTGATTGGCACAGTTCAAATCACGGTGCAAGAGCTTCCTGTAATTGATCAAATCTGGAGTGATGGCACGTTTATCTTATCTGGACGACCAGCGTTATTGTTTCCAGAATTAGCACTAAAAGATTATCAATTGCATCTCAATATTCGGACAACCTCCCTTCAATTTCGGCAAGGATTTGCTGAGAAAACGTTGATCGTTACGATTCCCAAAGGTTGGAACTTTGAACAGCCCGTTTCTAAAGCGCTTCCAATCTCTACCTCAACCATTCTGGTTCTGTTTCCTGCTGAGCCAGTGTTTATCCGAGGCTATGTATTTGATGTCGATAATCCAGGGGTGGGCATCGCAAATGCAACGGTCAAAATCCAGCAGGGCATGACAACGTTTATCACTCTCACCAGTGCGGATATTGAGCGCAAAGGGAAGTATTCGTTTCAAGATCCAAGTGATCCTACCAAGCCCCAGGCTTTCACCATTACTGCAACCAGCCCCGCAACCATTAGCTGCTCTGCAACGGGTTTCAAACCCAGTCCAAACCGACCTTTAGCAATTGATTTTGAGCGATCGCTGCACGAAGAATACTTCTCTTTAATTCCTTGATTATTCATTCGTCATTGAAGGAGACTCCCTATGCCGGAATATTTAGCCCCTGGTGTATACGTGGAAGAGGTAGATACAGGTTCAAAACCGATTGAGGGCGTCAGCACTAGCACTGCTGGAATGGTGGGTATAACGGCATGGGGACCTGAAAGTGTTGCAACGCTGGTAACAGCGTTTTCGGATTTCCAGCGGCAATTTGGGGGCTATTTAAACGATACCGCTTATCCCAATGCCTGGTATTTGCCTCATGCAGTCGAAGGTTTTTTTACCAATGGTGGTAAACGCCTATATATTGTCCGTATTCTTCCCAGCACTGCGACCTCTGCGGCGACCTATTTGGTCGATCAGGCTTTACCTTCCACGGTCAAAACCACGTTGGCAAAAGATGCTGTTACGGAAAATCCTGAGATCACTCTGGACCCAGCAGTTGATGTAACGAAGATCATAGAAGGGATGGTTTTTAAACTGGATGAAGGACCCTTTGCTGAGTATGTGAGAACAGCAGAAAAGGCTAAGGATGTTGCCGGGGTAAAAACAGTCAAGCTAGAGCGTCCTCTTTCCCGTAATCATGTGAAAGGAGCCACTCTCAATGAACGCAAGATTTTGTTAAAGGTACAGGCGATCGATCGGGGAGATTGGGGTAATACTTTGCAAGTGACTCCCGATGATGATGAATCGCTTCTAGAAACTAGCGTTGTAGCAGATGCTGCCAATGGACAGCCCAAAGTCATCCTCAATACAACTCAGGGGATCGAACCGGGAACTATTCTTGATTTCTTTATTCAAAAGATTGTGTCAGAACGCACAGTCCTGCTGACCACTACTCTGGGAAAGTCTGTAAAACGGGGCACGCCAGTCCGATTGAAGGCAAAGGACGGTACCCTAACAGATTGGGAGACAATTGTCACTAAGGATGCGAAGGATACCGACAAAGCTATCTCATTGGAGAGCATCGAAAAACTTGGTAAGGATGACAAAGTCGCATTATTGTTTGACGACGGGACACAGTCTGAAAAGCAAGTAGAAAGCATTGAGATCAAACTGAACGAAGCGCTGGGTGAAGATCTGACTGTAGCAAGTACCGTAGCTTCTGTCAGAGGCTCACGAGTGGATACCAAACTTACAGCTGATGTGGCTAAAACTTCCAAGACGATCGCTTTAGAGCGAGGTGCAGGCGTAGAGCCAGGATCGACATTGATCTTGCGGTTGTTACAAGAGAAGGTTGCCAGTATTGACCAGAAAGTGGTGACCGTGGATGGGACCCTAGATATCCCTGTTAAGGCAGGCTGGCTGGTACGAACCCGTGAGTTTAAGCTACGGGTAGACTGCATTCAGACCAATCCGTTGACGCGTCAAAAGCGGATCGTGATGAGTGAGACTCACCGTCACCTGTCGCTCGATCCCCGTCACAGTCGGTATGTTGTGCGGGTGATTGGTGCCATCCCCAATGGCACAACTCCGCTACGTCCAGATGGTCGAACGGATGGGGAGGGGCAACTCATTCGAGTTGCTGATATGGCTGCCGATGACACAGCTAAAAAGAGCCTACGGCTAGGGCCAGAATTAGTTTTGGGTAGCCCACCCATCCCATTGGGTTTAACGGGCGGAGACGACCAGATTGCCACCCTCTCTGATCTAGACTATATCGGGCAGGATAATATTGATCCACAACGGCGTACTGGGCTTCAAGCACTCAAAAATATCGAAGAAGTCAGTGTGGTTGCCATCCCAGGACGTACCAATCAGCGCGTTCAGGAGGCTGTGATCGACCACTGTGAATTGATGCGTTATCGCTTTGCGGTGCTTGATTCCCATGAAAAAGATGGTATGGCTCAAGTGCAAGTGCAGCGGAGTAACTACGACACAAAATACGCAGCGCTTTACTACCCCTGGTTAGCAATTCCCGATCCGTTTCCCGACAACCCTCAGACACAAGGAAATGTCTCTATTCCACCCAGCGGCAATGTGATGGGAATTTATGCCCGCAGTGATATTGAGCGGGGAGTGTACAAAGCGCCTGCTAACGAAGTAATTCGGGGGATTGCCGATCTAGAAGTGAAGTTGATGAAGGAGCAACAGGACATCCTTAATCCCCGCAATATTAATGTGTTGCGAAACTTTCGGGAGGATAACCGAGGGTTGCGAGTGTGGGGGGCACGCACTCTATCAAGTGATCCAGATTGGAAATATGTCAATGTTCGCAGGTTATTCATTTTCATTGAAAAATCCATCGATCGCGGCACGCAATGGGTAGTGTTTGAGCCAAATGATGAACCACTTTGGCAACGGGTCAAACGGGTGATTACGGCATTTTTGACCCAGGTTTGGCGAGATGGTGCATTGATGGGGCGAAAACCCGAAGAGGCATTTTTTGTGAAATGCGATCGTACCACTATGACCCAAAACGATATTGACAACGGACGGCTGATCATTCAAGTCGGGATTGCCCCCGTCAAACCTGCAGAATTCGTTATTTTTCGAATCGGGCAGTGGACCGGTGGCTCTTCCCTGGAAGAGAACTAGTTTGACGATCACATCCAACATTCACAGTCAGGAGAGTTGGCATTATGGCAGAAACTGGCAAACGGGATGACCCCTATCAGCAGTTTAATTTTCTGGTTGAGATTGATGGCATTGCCCGGGCGGGGTTCATGGAGTGTAGTGGACTGACAACTGACAACGACATGATCGACTACCGCGAGGGGGCAGATAAGGCGATGAATGTCCGCAAGCTCTCCGGTCTACGCAAGTATACAAACCTGGTACTCAAGCGAGGCTATACCCAGGACAAAGGCTTATGGGAGTGGCGCAAAGCCAATATTAGCGGCAAAGTGCAGCGACGAAGTGCTGACATTATTCTGCTAGACGAAGATCGAAATGAAGTGTTGCGGTGGCGCATTCACGAAGCCTGGATTAGTAAATGGGATAGTGGTCCCTTTAATGCCAAAACTAATGATGTAGTCGTAGAAACGGCAGAACTGGTTCACGAAGGATTGGAATTGGTGTAAGCGATGCCTGAGTATTTGACTCCAGGAGTTTATTTTGAGCAACAAGACAAGGCTCCACCTGTGATTCGACAAGTGCGAACTGATATCACAGGCTTTGTTGGGTTGGCAGAGCGGGGTTCTTTGCATCAACCCGTACAAATTGAGTCCTGGCGACAGTTTCAAGCGCAATTTGGCGATTTTGTCGCCTATGGATTTTTGTCCTATGCGGTCAAAGGCTTTTTTGAAAATGGTGGGCGGACTTGCTTTGTGGTTCGGGTTGCGGGTGCAACAGCTCAAGCGGCATCGTTGATTCTCAAAAATGCTAGCAAAGAGGCTGTGCTGCAACTAGATGCTAAAAGCCCAGGCAGTTGGGGTAATCAGATTGCGATCGCCCTCACTCAAGTGGCGCCAGGTAAACTCCCAGACCATCCACCCAGTTTCTCGCTGGTAGTGATTCGCGATCGGCGCGATCGCGAGGTTTTTCCCAATTTGTCACTCGATCCCAACAGTGATCGTTACTTTGTGCGCGTGATGAATCAGGGAACGAATCGGTTGGCTGCCTCGCAATGGGTCAGGGCACAAGATTTAATCGATCCAGCCATCATTCGAACTGCGGATTGGTTGCCGGATGGCAATCAATCTGGCTTAAAACAACAAATCGGGTTTCTAGGAGGAGGGCATGATGGCATCGATTCACTCACCTTTGCTGATTTTCTGGGGAGTTCCGATCCTTTGGCATCTCGAAAGTTTGGACTCAGTGCCCTAGATGAGATCGATGCGATCGGCATCATCTGCATTCCCGATCTGCACATTCGACCGATGCCTATTCCACCACCTGCGCCCAGTCGTTCTATTCCACCCCACGATCCCTGCTTGCCGACAAGTGTTATCCCTGCGACCGCTAAGCCACTTCTCCCTAAAACGACTGAGCAACCGCCCCAGTTTTCTCGTGATCAGGTGATTACGGCTCAACGGGCAATGATTGAGCATTGCGAACGACATCGCGATCGCGTCGCCATCCTGGATGCGCCCCTGGATGCGAATAGTAAACGTACCTTAACACTTCGGGAAGTGCAGGAGTGGCGGCAACAGTTTGACTCAGAACGAGGTTTCGCCGCGTTGTACTACCCCTGGATTCGCGTGGTAGACCCCTTAAAGTTGGGTGGTAATCCAGTCCGAACGATTCCAGCTTGTGGTCATACTGCGGGTCTGTATGCGCGATCGGACTTTGAGGTCGGACCCCATAAAGCACCTGCCAATGGAGAACTCTTTTGGGCAGAAGATGTCACTGTGGCGATTAACGACAACGAGCAAGCGATGCTTAATCCAGACGGGGTTAATTGCATCCGGGCGTTTCCGGGGCGGGGCATTCGAGTGTATGGTGCTCGCACTGTTAGTCGCGATCCGGATTGGCGATACATTAATGTCCGACGCTTGTTGATGATGATCGAAGCAGCGGTGGATCACTCAACCCAATGGGCAGTGTTTGAGCCAAATAATTTTAATTTGCGGCGATCACTGATTCTCAGTGTTTCTGGCTTTCTGGAAACACTCTGGCGACGGGGTGCACTGGTGGGAGAAAGTGCTCAGGAAGCGTTTTATATCAAATGCGACGAGACGAACAATCCTCCTGAAATTGTCGATCAAGGCAAAATCCTGACCGAAATTGGCGTGGCACCCACCCATCCGGCAGAGTTCATTGTCTTTCGGGTGGGACGAACCCTGGAAGAGTTGGAAATTGTGGAGCGATAGATCATGGCAGAACGCATCGATCCCGTCTTAGGATTCAACTTCTATATCTCTCTGGTGCGAACGTCCAGTTCTCTGGGTAAGGTGTTGGGGAACAGCCCCCTGGAAAGTCGCCTGCTTTCAACAGATCTGGCGATCGTAGGGGGGTTTAGCGAATGCAGTGGTTTAGAAGGCACGCTTCAGGTCGAAGAGTATTCTGAAGGCGGCGAAAACCGCTATGTACATAAATTTCCGACGCGGATGACCTATGCCAACATTGTCTTGAAACGGGGAGTCACCTTTTCTCAGGACTTATGGAAATGGCATTATGACTACGCCAACGGCAAAGGCAAACGCCTAGATGGTGTGATTACCCTGTTGAACGAAGACCAAGAACCTGTTCAAAACTGGGCTTTTCAGGGCGGATTGCCACTGAAGTGGAGTGGTCCCACGCTGAATGCTGCTCAGAGTGCGGTTGCGGTGGAAACGATCGAAATTATGCATCAGGGCTGGAAACCCCTCCCTGCCAGTATGGCATTGCAGGCAGTGGGGCGATCGCTCAAACGAGTCGGCAGCGCGATCGGTGGATTGTTTTGAGACAACGTAGAGACAACGTAGAGCAGATATTGGAGGTCATTATGCCAGTCACGATTGGAACCGTAAACAGCACCCTAAATGTAACAGACGGTGGGTCGAGTCTCACGCCCTCTGTGTTAGAGCAAGTTGTGCAACACGCTTTAGCAAGACTGAAAGACCAACAAGAGAATGACAAAAAAATGCAAGAAGAGCAAGAAATCAGCGATCGGGCAACTCCATCAGGATGAATTGAGAAGATAAATCATGTCACTCCAGAAAGCATACTTTGAAAATCTAGATCGAAAAAATAGAAAGAAGCCAGAAGATCCAGAATCTGCCTGGAAAATGGAAGTGCAGTTCAACCCCACAGACTTGACTTTCAATAAAACCGCACAGTTTGCTGAGATTGCTATACCGGGATTAGATGCGCCGGTGCAGCAGTTCATTCGGGGTGGAACGGAAACGTTATCCCTAGAGCTATTTTTTGACACGACGGATAACGGAATGGCCAAAAATGCCAGGAGTGTTACCGACTTAACCGACCAATTTTATCAGCTCGTTAAACAAGATCGAGAAACCCATGCTCCACCCAAATGTTTGTTTATTTGGGGACCACCCCCCTTGCAACAGGCGGCAAACATAGTTAACTCCTTTTGGGTATCTTTTGCACCCTTCTGGTTTACTTGCATTGTGGAAAGCATCGATCGCAAGTTTTTATTGTTTAGCCCAGAAGGCATTCCGCTGCGCGCCCGCTTAACTGTGAAACTACGAGAATATCAAACTGTTGAGCAGATGGTTGCTAGGCTGAATTCCGCTGATCATACCAAAGCCAGAGTTTTGAAACGCAAAGAGCGTCTCGATCAGCTCTCAGTCACAGAATATGAAACCCCAGCCGAATGGCGACGTATTGCGGAAGAAAATGATATTGATAATCCTCTAAAGATTTCTCCCGGAACAATCTTGAAATTGCCACCCATGAGACCCGGTTCAGAACCTAGGAAGGGAGAGTAATGCTAGACTTTGCACCCACTTATAAAAATCGAGATTTCTACGTTCCAGCATATGAAATCAAAATTAGCCATAAGGATTTGCCCAGTGGTGTAGTCCACGATGTCATGGAGGTTCGTTATACCGATGATGTCGAAAAAATGGACACGTTTGAAATCACGGTAAATAACTGGGATGCAGAAAAGCTTGACTTCAAATACACCGGTTCTAAAAAGGGTAAAGATGCGGGAAAAGCTGCTGAACGCAGCACGTTATTCGATCCGGGTCAAGAGATTGAAATCTGGATGGGATATTTCAAACCGACCCCAGACAACCCTACGCCAATGCGAATGATGCTGGTGGGTATCATTACATCTCTAACTCCCAATTTTCCTGCTTCAGGTTCGCCCACACTGAAGGTAAGCGGACAAAATATTTTACGGCAGTTTATGGATAAGCAGGAAACGCACGATTATGTCAAACAGGGAGATTATAAAAACCGAAATAGCGATATTGCAGAAAAAATTGGTGAACGAAATAAAATCAAGTACAATAATCGTCCCATTAAAATTGTAGTTAACTGTACTGCCAGAGATCGAGAACCTCCAAATGAACATGTCTCGCAGAAAAATCAGTATGACATTCTTTTTTTAATGCAGCTTGCTCGTCGCAATAGTTACGATCTGGTATTCATCACGAAGGATGAAGGCAATCGACTCCGCAACAGCACAGGATGTAAGAAACAATTACCTGAGCCACCTTTCCTCTACTTTGGCCCCTCGACCAATCTGGAACGGGTCTCTTACCTGCTGGAGTGGGGTAAATCTCTAATCGATTTCCAACCTACCTTGAAAACAACTAACCAAGTTGCGGAGGTGACTGTTCAGGGCTGGAATGCGCTGACGAAGAAACCGATTAAAGTTACCGTCAAACGAAGTGACTTGAAGACACGGGGTCAGACAGATCCGCAGCGGATGAAAAAGCTAGAAGAAGGATTTAAGGAACGCCGTGAGATTGTGGTGGATGAGCCCTTTCGAGATGAAGCAGCAGCCAGAGAGAAAGCAGAATCGCTCATGGAAGCTAACTCCAAAACTATGGTCACCGGGCGAGGCTCAACCGTTGGTTTACCTGACTTACGAGCTGGAAGCTTTATCAAAATTCAGGGCTTGGGATTGACTTTTGACGGTCGCTATTTTGTCAAATCCACCACCCACACCATTAACACCAGTGGCTACATCACTACCTTCGATGCTCGTCTGGAGGAGGAGAACACAAAATGAACAAGATTAATGGGGTTGTCATTGGCATTGTCAAAGAACTCGATGACCCCAAAAAGCTGGGACGAATCAAAATTACGTTTCCCTGGTTGCCTGAACCCAACAAGAGCTTCTGGGCACGAATTGCCACCACCATGGCAGGCGCAAATCGGGGCACCTGGTTTATGCCAGAGAAAGAAGATGAAGTGTTAGTGGCGTTTGAACGCGGCGATCCAGATCACCCTTATATCATTGGGTTTCTCTGGAATGGTGAAGATAAACCACCAAAGCCTATTGATCAACCCCAACCCAACCCTCATATTCGAATGATTCGATCGGTAAATGGACATGAGATTGAGATTTATGACCCGGATACGGTTGTCGGTGGCGAGAACGGATACATCCGAATGAAGTATGCCAATGGCAAAGGAAAATTCACCAGCATGGTCGAGTTAACAAATCGCGGTATCAGCATTACCAGTGATAACGGGATTGAGATCAAGTCAAAGAGTGTTGTCATCAATGGCAGACCAGTTCTGATTGCAATATCACCCATTTAGCAATAGGAGTCACATCTCATGGCAACCGAGCAAGGACCTATTTGTGTTCCCTTTCCAAAACCACGATCGCTGAAGATTCAAACACCTTTTGGTGATTTAAACTCAGTGGTCGATATCTCAAAGGGACCTCCCACTGATTGCACATTGATTCACGGTCTGATGCTACAACTTTCACCTGCATTGGTCAGCATGGAATGCTTTTTGAGGCTGTTGAAATTTGTCTCGGTAATCAAAGATCTTGCTTCTACACCACCACTAGACGCTGTTCCAAAGATTATAGGAGCAGCAAGTGATTTAGGAGAGTGTATTCTCTCAATTGGCAAAATTCCAAAGATGATCATCGACATTCTCAAACTGATCATCGCCTACTTGAAGTGCATTATTGAAGCAGTTAGGAGTATTCTTGCATTTCAGGCAGGAATCAATTTGGGGGATGCAGAAGACAACCCAGCAGTCAGCCTTTCTTTTGATTGTGCTCAAAATAATGCCGCTGCTTCTACTGCCCAATTACGAGAAGCCTTAGAAGCGATCCAACCCTTGTTAGACGTTTTCAAATCGCTCCTGAGCGTTGCAGGTACAACACTTCCTGGACCCGCCCAAGATGCTACTAAGATCATCCCTGATATTGTTGATACACTCAAACTGGTGCTGTCAGGTGGTGGAGCAACGGTGGGTGTACCAGGGACTCAGGACACAATACAAACCCTAGATGATCTGAAAAACACCCTAGAGCAATTGCAAGATTCGCTCGATCCACTCAGTTAAGGACATGGAAACCTGATGGCACGCGAATTTTTAGGAGTGGGCTGGAAGTTTCCAATTCGGGTAAATGCACGAGGTGGATTGTCGTTCTCTGCCCATGAACAAGACATCGAAGAAGCAATTTGGCTGATTTTAAGCACTGCCAAAGGCGAACGAGTAATGGAACCCAACTTTGGCTGCGGCATTTATGACTATGTATTTGCGCCCAACAATCCAGCAACCCGCGGTTCCATCACCTACGAAGTGCAAAAATCTCTCACCGAATTTGAATCCCGCATCGATGTAGAAAGTGTTCGCGTCGAATCTTTTCCTGAAAGTGATAACCGTTTACTCATTTATGTGGATTACCGAGTTCGTTACAACAATGCCAAACGAAACCTTGTTTATCCCTTCTACATGACGGAGCCATAATGCCGCTCGAAGCCCCCAACCTAGACGATCGCCGCTTTAAAGACCTGTTTGAAGAGTTACGGTCTTTAATTCCTCGCTATGCACCGGAATGGACCGATCACAATCTCTCTGATCCGGGCATCACCATGATGCAACTGTTTTCCTATCTCGGTGAAATCATTTTGTTTCGCCTCAATCGAGTACCGGAACGGAACTATATCAAGTTTTTACAACTGATTGGGGTTGAACAAAAAGCTGCCGCTCCCGCTAGGGCAGAAGTGACTTTCACGTTAGTTTCACCCGCACCACCCACGGTTTATATTCCCCAGGGGACCCAGATCAGTGCTCAAGTAGAACCACCGCCGCCGAGCGCTATTTCCACCCCTATGTTGCCGCCGGAACCGGAAGAACCTGTCATCTTTGAAACCGATGAACCGTTGATTGCGATCGGCGCAGCACTCGCCGCCATTCAGGTGTTTGATGGCAAAACCTTTACCGAATACACCCAAGCAAATCAGGTGCCCGATCAGTTCTATCCTGCCTTTGGCGATGAGCCCGCGAATGGAAATGCGCTGTATTTGGGCTTTGCGTCCGATCATCCCTTTCCAGTTGCCGAGGTGAATTTATTCGTGCGCGTCTTCGTCGATGCCACAAATGCCCCTGACCATCGTTGCGATGTCGCCGACAATCAAGTACTGCCTGCGGCGATCGTCGCTTGGGAATATTGGGACGGCTCAGACTGGGGCAAACTCAATCTCCTCAAGGATGAAACCCGATCGCTGACCCAAACCGGGCATGTGTATTTTCTGTCCCCCAAAGCTGGGATTTCCAAGCGGGTGATTGCTCCGGTAACGCGATCGCTCTATTGGATCCGCTGCCATCTCGTCAATGCTCAATATGAAATGCCCCCTGTTCTAGATGCCGTGCTCACCAATACCGTGCGGGTAACCGCCGTCACAACGCTCAAAGATGAGGTGTTGGGGTCGAGCAACGGTCAGCCCAATCAGGTCTTTCGGTTACGGAAAGCGCCGATTTTTGCCAAACCGCTGCGTCCTGTGGAAGAGCGGTTACGAGCCCAAGCCACTCGTGTGTCTACTCCAAATGAAGCGGAGCAGGCACTGTTGGATCAGAAATTGCAGGAGCAGGAATTTGCCAAGGGCTTTTGGCTGGAAGTGGATGAAGGGGATGGGGCTAAACCCTGGGAAGAAGTAGCAGACTTTTTCAATTCCGATGCCAGCGATCGCCACTACTTGCTCAATCGCACCACAGGCGACGTGACTTTTGGCGATGGACGACAGGGGCAAATTCCCTTAGCAGGACTAAACAATATTGCTGTGCGGTACTACCGCTATGGCGGCGGAGCCAAGGGCAACGTGGGAATAAACACGATTACCAATTTACAAAGTCCTATTCCAGAGGTAGAGCGCACCACCAACTATTGGTTTGCTGAGGGAGGTGCTGATGAAGAGTCAATCCAGAAGACGAAAGCGCGTGCACCTAAAGAGTTAAAAGCTCGCGATCGGGCGGTGACCCTGGAAGATTTTGCAGTTCTAGCAGAGCAAACTCCAGGTGTGCGAATCAAACGGGCCTATGCGCTGCCCCTCTACAATCCCCAGTTCCCCGATTTTCCCACGCCTGGAGCGGTCACGGTCGTGGTTCTGCCCGAAAGCAAAGCGCCCAATCCCCTGCCCACTGAAGTCACTCTGCAAGCAGTCTGTGCCCATCTCAACCAACACCGCCTGTTAACGACAGAAGTGTTTGTCGCCCCACCTAAATATGTGCAGGTCAAAATCGAGGCAACCGTGGTAGCCCGTCCCAGTGCCAACCCAGCGGCGGTACAGACGCAAATTCAAATCGCTTTAAATGCGTACCTGAATCCATTAACGGGGGGCGAGTCTGGTTTGGGGTGGGGATTGGGAGAGGAAGTCATTTATTCTGAAGTGTTCCGGCGGATTTTGACAGTAGACGGGGTGCAACGGGTGGATGAATTGTTGATCCATGTCGAGGGTCAGCAACAACCGCCCTGCTCCAGTGCCCAGATTCCCGCTGGCTATCTGGTCTTCTCCGATGGGCATGACATTACGGTTCTCTTACTCACCACAGTCTAAATAAAGCGGTTTAAGCCTTATGTCTGATCTCACCGCACCCACCTATTTTCTCCTCGACAGCCAGCAGGGACACACGGCTGCGGCAGGGTGGCGTGTGGAGCATTTGACGAAGTTGCAAATTACGCCCACGGGGTTGCAACTGGCCCTGCAACCGAGCCCACCTGTGCCGCTGAAGGATGCCCAGGGAACTTTTGGTGGACTGACCAATCCCACGGGTGTTGCCCTTGATTCTCAAGGGACTCTCTATATCGCCGATCGTAGTCAACATCAGATTTTTCGGCTAACTCGGCGGGATGGCTTTCAAGGGTGGGCAACAGCCTTTCGCATCAATCAGGGCCCGTTTGCCAGCGATCGCTTTGTCTATGTTCCCACCGCTCATCGCCTAGAACGGTGGCGACCTTCCCGTCAAGTTGCTCCTCAGCGTTTTGCTGATGTTGAGGTGATCAGCGAAACCGTCTGGAATGAGACTCAAGCCCAGCAATTGGTTTTGCAGTATATCCAAACCCATGATGCAGATCTGGGTGCTTCGGTGTGCAATCCGGTGATCATCGATCGCGATCTCTGCCAGGAGAGCATTGCTGACTCATCACAAATAGCTTACCCTAGCCATCTGCCGGCGGGTGAGATTTGTAAGTCCTCGATCGACTATTTACCCTGTTTAGGCGGATTGGGCCAGCAACCGCGTCAATTGAATCAGCCAAATGGATTAGCCGTTTCTAAGCGAGATTGGCTCTACGTAGCAGATACGCAGAATCATCGCATTCAGGTCTTTGCCCTGCCCAGTCTAACGTTGATTGAGGTTTGGGGGACAGGAACTCCGGGTGCCGCTCTGGGTACCTTTCATGAACCCTGGGATGTAGCCGTAGATAGTCATGAAAATGTTTATATCGCTGATAAGGCTAATCATCGCCTCCAGAAATTTGACGCCCATCGTCGTCAGTTCAGCGCCATAGATGGCAGCCAGTTACGATCGCAGGTTTTTCAGGTCCTCTACGGCGCCCAGCAGGGCGATCGTTTCGTTTATATTCCGACTCGTCGTCGCTTAGAACAGTGGGATGCGGGTTTAGGACAGGATCCCGTTAGCCTCAGCGAAGTCACGATCCTAAATACCGCTGTGGCGACCCTGGAAGCCGCTCGTCAACTGGTGTTAGCCCATCTCAATGCCAAAGGATCAACCGATATTTTGGTGGAGTGGGATACAGTGTATCCGTTAGAGACTGATCCTGGTTTTGATAGTCCGACCCATCTGGCGATCGATGCCAATGACTGGGTATATGTGATTGATCAGGCAAAAACCGAAGTTAAAGTCTTAGATTCAGCAGGCCGGGTTGTGAATCATTTGACCTATGTCAGTGAATTGAGAGGACATTTGCCGCCCACCGCCATTATCGTCGATGCCGACGGCAAACTGGTGTTAGCGAACAGCGAAGGATTACATCGCTATGATCTCAAGATGGGCGGTCGCTATGAGGGCTGTTGTGGCACCTGGGAAGGCCAGTGCACCAGTCTAGCCGCAGCGCCCAAAGGTGATTTAGTCGCAGTGGGAGGTGATCTAAACGGGGTCGCTCAAATTCCAGTGTCTCAACAGTTTGAAGGCGAGGGATTTTACTTTTCGCGGATGCTGGATAGCGAGATTGACCGCTGTCCCTGGCATAAAATTCACCTCCATTTTGAACCGTTCCCGCTGGCAACCCAACTGCAAGTTTGGACCTACACCGCCAATACAGAGCTTTCTGCCCTAGATATTCAGACCTTGCAACCCGACGACTGGCTAACCGGGCAGATGAATGGTGAAGATTTCCTCGTCTTAAGTCCCCCCGGTCGCTTTTTATGGCTCAAAATGCGGTTTGCTGGTAACGGCATTGCCAGCCCAGTTTTACAGGATCTGGAGGTTCACTTCCCGCGTCAAAGCTATTTGCAATACTTACCTGCTGTTTATCAGTCTGACCCCATTAGTAAAGATTTTCTCGATCGGTTTCTATCGATTTTTCAAACGGTTTTGGGGGGAGTAGAGGAGAAAATTGACCATTTGGCGGCGTATTTTGATCCCGATGGTGCCCCCAATCGACCGTTCCTGGAGTGGCTAGCGGGTTGGCTAGATATGACGTTCTACCAAAATTGGCCCTTGGCAACCTGTCGGCGACTGCTGCGCCATGCTCCGGAACTGTATCGGCAGCGGGGCACCGCCGCCGGTCTGAAGCAACTGCTATGGCTGGCATTGGGTGTACGGGTGGAAATTCTGGAGCATTTTCGCCTGCGTCAATGGCTGCTCTTAAACAGTCAGTCTACGTTGGGTGGACGATCGGTGCTGTGGGGCAATGCTCTATTGAACGATGCTTTTTTGGGCGACACGCCTCCCCTAGGCACGTTTCCCTTATTAGGAGAGAGTACGTCAATTGAGGAGGGGGTTGCGGGCTATGCCCATCGGTTCAGTGTGTTTGTTCCCGCCGCTCAATTACGATCGCCCACTGTGGAGCGCCAAATTCGATCTTTGATTGACGCGGAGAAACCGGCTCATACCCAATATATTTTGCACAAGGTAGAGCCGCATTTTCGGGTTGGGGTGCAGTCTACGGTGGGGCTAAACCTGATGGTGGGCACCTATCCGCAACCCGTTCTCAATCACTGTTCCACTTTGGGAGTTGATACGGTGTTGAACTCAACGCCCGAAACCCGAAACATCCCCGCCATTCAGGTCGGACGCGATCGTGTCGGCATCAATACCGCATTGAGATAACCCACATAACATAACAGACGGAACGTCAGGAGTCCCTTATGCCCAGTCTAAATCGCCATCCATCCTATCCCTGCCTGGACGGTGAACTGCCCACCCAAGAGCGGTTGAATTACTTTACCGGACAATTCTTGGCAGAACGCGACTTACGGGCAGAGCAGGCGTATCACATTGCGAAACATCGTCAGCACAATCGCTATTTGCATGGGCATGGCACAGTCTGTGGCTTGCGGGTTACAGAACATCCCAATCCTGCCTGCCAGAATCGCTTTGTTGTTCTAGAACCGGGGCTAGCCCTAGATTGCTATGGTCGAGAAATTGTGGTGCAGGAGCCAGTGTATTTCGACTTGGTGGCAGCCTTGGCTCCCCAACAGGCAGACCCGACCAAAGTTGGCAAACATTTATTGCTTTCGCTCTGCTACTCGGAGTGCAAAACCGAATTTGTGCCGGCGCTGTATGCCGAGTGTGGCTGTACGGATACGGGCTGTGAAGCCAATCGCATTTATGAAGGGTTTGAGATTGAGGCAAAGCTGGTTGATGATGATAAGTTGCCCAAGCCCCCAGTCGTTGATCCATCGGGGGTGCAACTGGAGTGGACGACGACGCTGACAACAGATAAAGCCTTGCGAGTCGCGATCGATCCTCAACAAACCCGGATCTATGTCCTCAATGCGGCAACGCCCAATCAAATCATGGTGTATGACACCGAGCATTACTGTTTGCTCAAGAGCATTCCGTTTGTTGTGGCTGATGGTCGCATAATTGATTTAGCGGTTAGTTCCAACGGAAAGTTTCTGTATGTTATCCGCTATGTCGAAACAACACCTGCGGTAGGGACGACTCCCGGGTCAGGCGATTACTTTTTGCGGGTGATTCAGGTGAAGGACACTGCCACCGAGGATGACCTGAGTCCTGTGCAGCCCATTGAAAGTGCGGATGCCAGTAAGGACATCCCCCTGAGTCCGGGTTTAGAGACCACGCCCCCTCACTTTGCGGTAGGTAGCAAAGACACGAGTGGTAAAGTGGTGACGCTGGATATCAACGCAACCCCCAACAAAAAACTCACGATTTGGACCGATCGCATCAACACTGCTGGGGCTAATCCAGCATTGGCTGTAGGAGATTCAGATTCTCCCCAATATTACGAAGGTGATCCGGGAGATGCACAGGCGAGCGCCATTAGCTCCGATGGTAGCTGGCTATTCATTGCTGAATTTGGAAGTACAGCGACCAGTAATATCGTGAAAGTTTTCAAAATTGGAACTCGCACTGTAATCCATAGCATTTCGATTCCGGTTGGAGAAACAGCTTCTTTGTTAGGAGTTTCGGGAGATAGCTTGTGGCTGTACGTGATTACAGATACGAAGAAAGTTTATGTCTTTCGCATTCAAGAAACACCGACGCTGTTTCCTCCAGTAAATCCGACAGGGGTTGATCTGGGAACTGAGACCCCGATCGCGCTGCAAGTCTCTCCGAGTGGCAAATGGGGCTATGTGCTGTTGCAAGGAGCCAGCGATGCGACCAAAGGCTGGGTTAAGGTGATCAATCGAGACAAGTTAGATGATCCGGGGCAGGCAGTATCAGGGGCGATCGGGGTGACTGCAACTCCCCATAATCTGGCATTGGCAACGGATGGTCAACGCTTGTATGCGGCTGGAGAAGGAGCCGCCAAGGCTTGCGGTGGCGTTTCGGTCCTGATCGTTCGCGAAGATCAATGTAAGGATTTGCTCTGGCGCAGTTTGGAGCAGTGCCCAGAGTGTGTCGAAACCTGTATTCCCTTGGCCGTTGTCGAAAATTACGCCAATAGTGCGGTTGTCACGGATGCCCGAATTAATAATTGGATTCGCCCGTTGGTGCCCAGCACTGAAACCCTACAGCAATTGATTCTTTGTGCCTTAAATTCGGCAAGTAAACCTGCGCCTCCTGCAACGGGTGCAGGGGTGAAATCTGCGGATGCAGAAACCATTGCGGCTGGTCTGGACGCAGATGCTAGCTTTGATCCGGTCACTGGCAACATTCATTTCAAAATTCCTAAGGGAGAACCGGGGAGTGATGGCAAGGACGGCACAAACGGCCTCAATGGTACGAATGGCGCGCCGGGTGCCAATGGTGCTCCTGGTGCTCCCGGCATCAATGGAGTAGGTTTGGAATCCGATTTGACACAAATTGAAGCATTGAGCTGGATACACAATACAGGTGATAACCCAATTGCTACGATTGCTCGATTGTCTGGACAAGAGTCACGAGGAATTGTGATTGCTTTTACTCAACCTGTACTAGTAGCAGATTCAACAAACCCCTTTGATCCACCCAATCAAATGGATGCAGAGCATATCTTCCAGGTGTTTGTTGAACATGAGCTTGAGCAACGGCAGGCATTAGGAATTTCTTGCCGATGTGCGTTGATTGGTAGAGTTGTGGCAGTGGAAGATTTTAGCTTTGATGGAGCAAGACGAATCATTAGTGCAAAAGAAGTTTCTGGCCCTATAGCAAAAGGTGCAGCGTTTATCCTTGGTCAAGAACAGTTTAAGCAATTGCAAGATTTAATTAGCTTGTATGGTTTGACCATTCGACTGCACGGAGATTTCGTAGTGGATGAGAAAGGGAGAGCCATTGATGCTGACTTTGTGAGAGCAGAACTGGTTACAGGGAATCATCCAAGACGTCTTGGTACTCCTCCGACACCTCCTGGAGACCGTTTGGGACTTCAAGGTGGGTTATTTGAAAGCTGGTTTTGGACGAAGGATAAACCAAAACCTAAAGAACCTAAATAGCCTGATAGGACAGTGCGTTATGACCACTTACTTATCGATTTAGTGCTTTACAAAACAGCCTTCGCTCATTGATCAGATTAAATAAACCAAATTTGGAGCTTTCCCATGTATACTGCTAAACCCATACCTGCAAGTTCTTCCACCCATGCCACCCATTGCAATTGCCCTGCTTGCCGTGGTGTGAACTGCTTTGAACGTCCCCGCTTTTTTGCCGGACAACCGCTTACAGATAAAGATTTGGAAGCAGCTCAACGATATGTGATTGAGAAAAACAAATTGCACAACCGCTACCTGGTGGGAACAGGGGTAGTCTGTGGCTTGATGGTGAAATGTGATCCGTGCTGTGATGGCAGTGTGGTGGTTGAAACGGGCTATGCGATCGACTGCGATGGCAACGACATTGTGCTCTGTCAGGAAGCCTCTTTTGATGTCTTAGGCTATCTGAAAAAACGCAAAAATCAGGAAGATTTACCCTATTGTGGTCACACGGTCTACAACAAGAAGGCGCAACCTGTAGACGAGAAAAAAGAGTATCTATTGGTTCTTTCCTATGCTGAGGAAATGGCAAAACCGATTACGGCTCTTGTGCGCGATAACGGTTGTAATAATAGCCGCTGTGAACCCTCACGCATTCGGGAAACCTTCCAGTTTGATCTCATTGAAACCCGGACGGATAAGCCTGATTTGAGAAAGCTCAAAGTCAGTGATTTGATTCCGGATCAAAGCTTTTTGGGGCAGGTTATTGCGTGTTTCAAAACATTTCAGGAGGTTGTACGGGCATCACAGGCAGCGGCTGAGGGAGAAAAACAGCTTGGCAATGATAATGTTACTGCTTTAAATGCTGCATTCAAGCAAATACGAAATCTGGTGATGGACTTCTATCAAAAAGAACCCACAATTCGGTGTGATCTTCCGGCCAAAATCGCGGATCTTGAAAAGGGGTTTCAAGCTGCAAATACACCTAAAGAAAAGCAAAATTTTGCTGTTTATATGGTTGCTTTGTTATTGCAACTTCTGTTGGATTGTGTTTGCGATGCTCTACTCGTGCGCTGTCCCGAGTGTAAGGATGGAGAAGGGGTCGTGCTGGCTTGTATCACGATTCAAGGTGGCAAGATTGAAAAAATCTGTAATATTGTGCGTAAACAATTGATTACGGGACCTTCATTGCAGTATTGGATGCAACCCCTCTTCAGCAGTCTTGAAACCCTTCTAGACTTCATATGCTGTGATTTTGATATCGTAGAGCTGATAGAGCAACAGTTATCTCACCAATCAGGCCAAATGTTTGAGTAGATGATTATCTCAGCAACCAGGCCAAATGCGTCAGTAGTTTGAAAATTTCTCGATATTTTGAACAAAGGAGGATGAAACAATGCGAGATGGATCACCTTTAGAAGACAATGTCCGCATTAATCGGCAAGCCACACCGTTGCAGGATCTTAGCGCAGCCCTGACTCGCAGCGAAGCCGCATTTAAGATGTTTCGTGATTTTTCGGTTTGTGGCTTGCGGGAACTGGTGGGCAATTCACTGCAAGGATTAACGAATTCTAGAAGATTGACTGCAATGGATCTCTACGATCGCCCTTTGAGAGAAGTAGAACAACTATTAAGACAGCAGAATATCGAGGTAGAGACCCGAACTGCAAGTAAAGCTTGTTCTCCTCAAAATTTGAGAAATACTGCCTGGACTATAGAGCCGGGAAGCAATATTACATTGCTTATTTATGGCGATCGTGTTGTCGGCATTCAGAAAGGAGATCAACGATTTCCTAATCTAGATAACCCCAACCAGTAACTTGTTGTGCAAACGATCGCAATTCGACAATTTAACGTACAGTACAACGTTCCCCGATCGCTCGATAACCCTGCCAATGTCCAGCGACGAATGGATCAGATTGTCAGTCAACTGTTAGCGCAAACGTTGGAAAATCAACTTGCCCAGTGGAATGATGCGGATGATGCGCTGTACTTTATCGAGCAACTCCATTTTGATCTGCCCCTCGATCTGACCCAGAACGACGATCGCCAATTAGCCAAAATTTGGGCGGGGGCATTGTACATAAGCATTCAGCACACCCTCCGTCAGGCCGGAAGGGGAGTCATTTGTTTTCGCGATCGCAGCACATTCATTGCCAGTTTTCTAGAAGACCTGATCCAGGGTCGCGCCTGGGATTACTGGTACTATGCCGAATTTGCCGAACTGCAATCGGTCTCCCTGGGACAAGCAATTCTAAATGTATTGACGCTGGATCGTGATGTGGGGCGAGAGGCTCTGTTGGAACTGACTCGACGAGATAGTTTGGAACGATTACTTACCCGTTTGACGGATGCAGAAGTAGAAGCGATCGCCACTCAATGTTTGCTGCCCCCCAGCCCCACGGTCATTTTACCCAATACCTATGGACGGTGGATTGATGGGCTGCGATCGCTGCTAAGCAGTGGCATGGCATTGACGTCTGTGATTGCCAGAGATGTGACTCGTCTGTATCTGGGGTTGTTGCGTCAACAGCCTGAATTGGGGCCCGATGTGAATCTGGTACGGTTTATTCAAGATATTCTGCTCCTGCGGCAAGCGGTGGTGGAACTCAGCGATCGCTCTCAATTTCTTTCTCTTCTTGCAGTCAATGATTGGACAGAGGCGCGTCGTTTACTGGGTAGAAGCCCGCTACAGCCACTGCTGATAACCTTAATGCGGGAAATGTCAGGGGTAAAAGTTGTGGAATTACTCCAGGAGTTGCAGGTAGAAGACTCACAGCCTATGCAAAGTCGGGTCGTGACCGAGTACGGCGGAATTTTCTTACTGGCTGGCGTGATCGCAGATTTAGATTTAGACCACTTTTTGCAAAACTGCCCTTATCCTGAGCCAGATGGAATTTCCAAAACAGGCTTGCTGCTGTATGCGATCGCGCTTCAGTGTTTAGGATTGGAGAACGCGACTCAAGCTATAAGCGATCAGAGCCTGGCTGTATTTGCCGGACTGACCAAACCTCCAGATAGCGCGCAACTGCAAACGTATGCTGACAGCCTCACGCCTGAGATACACCTGGCGTTTCGGCGTCAGTTTCAGGCTCATCGAGAGGCATGCCTTAACCGTCCTGAACTGTTTATGCTGTCACGCCTTCCTCGCCCAACGGTGTTTGATTGGTTCTCTCTTTCCGGTGACCCTGAACTTCTTAAACCGAGGTGGGATGCGGCTCTCCTAGAAGTTAGTGCAACTGTTTTACAGGGATTTGCCGCTAAGCTGGGAGCCTTCTCCGATAGTAGCCCTGCCTATCTCTGCCGAAATTTTTTAAAGAGCCAGTCAGAGATTGAAATGTATACTGATCGCATCAGCATACATTTTCTTACTTGCCCCCTACAAATGGTGCTGCGAATGGCAGGCTTTGAAGATATTTGCTGGCAGATAACCTGGATGGAAGGGCGATCGTTGTCATTTCAGTTTGATTAATGCTGCCCTCTGTCCTTTACCTCCCTCCCTCCCATGGCTGACTCACATTCTACTGCTACTGCTGAAGCAACAAAGGCAACTTCAACCGCCCATCCTCCGGTGCAGGATACGATGAACGTGACTGCGGAAAAGGAGAGCGATCGCGCTTCGATGATGGGCGATCGGATGGTGAGGGCGATCGGTGGAGGTAGTCCAGAAGCTTTGCCGGAGCGGTTTGCGGGGGCGTTGGGGCAAATGTCGGGGGCTTCACAGGTAGGGATGATGCGGCGGTTGCAGCGCAGTTATGGCAACAGCTATGTGGGGCGTGTCATCCAGGCGAAGCTAACAGTGGGGCAACCGGGGGATGTGTACGAGCAGGAAGCGGACCAGATAGCGGATCAGGTAATGCGGATGCCGGATCAACCTTCTAGCAACCATGAACTTTCCTTCTCTTCTGTCCACGCTTCCACAGCCCAACGGAAATGCACAGCGTGCGAAGAGGAAGACAAGCTGCAACGCAAAGAAAGCGGAAGCATGGGTGGAACTCCGGCTACTGTTCCTCCAGTCGTCCATGAGGTTTTGAGTTCCCCAGGACAGCCACTGGGAATGACGGAGCGTGCCTTCATGGAACCGAGGTTCGGACAGGATTTCAGTGACGTCCGGGTCCACACGGATGCGAAAGCTGCGGAGTCGGCCGCCGCTGTGCAGGCACGGGCCTATACTGTAGGGAATAACATCGTCTTTGGTGGCAAAGAATCACCGTCCGATCTGCCGGTACTTGCCCATGAGCTTACCCATGTGGTTCAGCAGAGTGGTGCTTCACCGATGCTACAGCGCCTGGCGTATTGTGCAGATTTTCTCGAGCTGACGCGGCGTCCGGGTGTTAAAGAGAACCAAGTGAGGGACAGCCTCGCGGCTGATGCAGCAAGCTTCGGCACGGTAGAAAGGGAATTTTGCATACCGGCAGCAAGTTTCGACCCGTATCGACCGGGGAAGCAAGAAATCCGCTGGGACAAGAGAACACCTGATTGTCTCCAGGGTGATGGAAAAGCTGATATTGCCCTGCTCAACGGCTCAACCTTGGAAATCATTGAAGTCAAGGAAGCCACATGGGATGAGGACACAGGAGCGCCGGCTGCGGAAGAACAATTGGCTAATTACTTAAGCAAGGCCGCGGACCGCCCCGACATCGTGAACGAACTCTGGCGCGCAAGCGGGCATACAGCGGGCGAGATCACGTCGGTCACGGCAATGCCGATGACACGCTTGAGCCTGTGGCCCAACCCCCGCGCCATTGGCCGCGAACTTGTTTCACTCCGCTGGTGCAGAGACGGTATCGTCGTATTCAAGGTGGAGCCGTATGAGAAGGAAGAGGAAGAGGACAAGAAGCCGAAGGACAAGAAGCCGAAGGACAAGAAGCCGAAGGACAAGAAGCCCAGTCCGAGCGACACGATTCCCGAGCAATTGCTGAAACTAGGCGAGAAACTTGCGGAGGTGCTGGCGGCTCCGCGAGTCCTTGAAGCTTCCCTGGCATTAGTCCAAGCTTTGGGGACGTTCGAGTTCAGCGAATTGCTGTTGATCGGCGGACTGGGAGTAGTTGCGTTTCACTGGCGCCAGATTCTGGCGGCAGGGAGAGAGCTTGCTGAGCGTATTATGTCGCTAGCGGGCAAGATTTTGGGGGGAGTGGAAGAGATTGCTGAGGATGTTTTAGCAACAGCGGGCAAGATTTTGGCGCAAGCGAAAGAGATCGTTGAGGATGTTATGTCGCTAGCGGGCAAGATTTTGGGGCTAGTGGAAGAGATCGCTGAGCGTATTATATCGCTAGGGGAAGAGATCGCTGAGGATATTATATCGCTAGGGGATAAGATTGCTTCGATTGCCGAATCAGTCGGGCGTTTTCTCTTCGGCTCCAACGATACCGATTGGCTTTCCTTATATATCAAAGATCTGACTCCCCCCGTCATCGATATGCCGGTCACCGAAGATCTGACGCACTGTGCCACGGTTGCCCATGAAGATACATTCATCAAGATCGATGCCGAGCTACTGTTTGATACTGGCAATGGGGATCTCAAGCCAGAGGCAATCGCTCATCTCGAAAAGATTGTCCCCCTGCTTCAAAAAGTTGTCTCCCTGCTTCAAAAAGATGATTCTATCAGGATTGAAGGGTATGCCGACAATAGAGGAGACGACAATTTAAATAATCCTCTCTCCGAGCAGCGGGCCGAGGCTGTAGCTTTATGGTTCGTCAAGCATGGCGTTCTTCCGATGTCGAGAATTCAGAAAGAAGGCTATGGCAAAACCAGAGCACAATACAACGATCCAGAGGGACGCAAGAAGGATCGGCGGGTGGAGATATGGGTGCCAAAACACGGCTCGGTGGAAAAGGTGTGCTGGTGATCAATAACACACGCTCTGCTCTGGCACAGCGCGGTAGCGCCGCATCAAAAAGAAAAAATAGGTGGCACGACTCGACAGGTAGGGGACGTTAATCGAGTTATTCGGCAGGGGCAGTTACTTCAAGATGCTAACCCAACTCCCTGGCTATTAAATCGCTAGCCCCCTTCTCCCCTCTCCCTTCTCCCCCTCTCCCTTCCCTCCTCCCATGACTGACTCTCACTCCACCTCAACTCCTGAAGCGACCAAAGCTTCCTCCATCTCTCAACTGCCAAGTCAGGATGTGCAGAGAGCGAATGAGCCTGAAGTGGATCAGACCGCAATTGAAGGACAACGAGCGATCGCGGCAATGGGCGGTGCTAGCCCAACCACTCCACCGGAACAGTTTTCGGGGGCTTTGGGGCAGATGTCGAGGCGATCGCAAGCTAGAATGCTACGACAGTTACAGCGCAGTTATGGCAACAGCTATGTGGGAGCCGTGATTCAGCGCAAGGCAGATGGGGATGGCACCTGTACTGATTGTGAAAAGAAGGAAAAAGAGATTCAGCGTAAAGGAGAAGGATCGGTTGACTCAGTGCCCACTGGGTTTGAGGCGACAATGCAGCGCAGTGGAACGGGGCAACCATTGAATGAGGGAACGCGATCGTTTATGGAATCGCGGTTTGGTCAGGATTTTGGGGATGTAAAAGTCCACACGGATAGTGCCGCCGCAGAGGCAGCTAAACAGATTCAGGCACAAGCGTTTACGACCAGACGCGATATTTATTTTGGGCGAGAGCGTTTCCGGCCACTAGCGACCGAAGGTAAGAAGCTGCTAGCCCATGAGTTGACACATGTGGTTCAGCAAAATGGCATAACCACAGCAGAAAGTATGGCAAAACCCATTCTCGGATCATCAGGTGATGTGTTTGAGAGAGAGGCAGATAGGGTAGCAAACCAGATAATATCTGACAATTCAGTTGGATCAGACGCGACAGGATCAGTAACAACTGAGACACGAAGTTTGATTTCACCACAGAATTCCACTAATTCATCTATAAATCTAATTCAACGTCAGGACACTAATGCTGATGTAGGTGGTGGAGCAACCAGTGCGACTGCGCCAGCGACCATTCCTGGATCATCTGGACCCAACAGTTCTTTCGCATCTCCGGCTATTGTGGCAGAGCGAAAGCTTATTGATGTTGCACTAGAGTCAAAAGATGTAGGAGACGTAAAGCGTATCAGAAATTTTGGATTAGCATATGAAGAAGAAAAATTTAAACTAATCGGCATTTTGTTAGACCAGACATGGGTTGGTCCTTACGATGAATATGCTTTAGAAGCGATATGGGGCAGCTTCGGAGATCGGTTAATTAAGGTTGCATCAGCTCATCTTGAACTCTGGAATCAGTGTATTGAAAGAGGTGCTGAGCTTGAGAATTTGCCGGCGGTTAAACAGTTATCCACTTGGTTTATTGACGATATCAAGACACTTGCAAGTAATTATTTAGACACAAACAAAGCTCTCGTTGAAACGGAGATGACAAACGCAGGAATTCCCTTTCAAGAAGGAGAACAACCAGCCCCTGCAAATCAAGAACAGACGCAAAAGCTAGAGAAAATGCAGTCCGCAGCGAAGTCGATCGCTCATTTTCAGGCGCAACTGGAACTTGCCCGACAGGTATATGTTGGTTATAGTCTTGGCAATATTCCTCCTGAGTCTAAGCGATACTGGCTCCCCGTCACATTCGACCCATTCCGGCCACCTGAACGTTTTGATGCACCTGAGTACGATCTCAATGACCCTAGCCCGATGAAGCAGCCAAACCCAGTGTATAAGGTCGTGCCAACACAACCTTACGGGGTGTTGCTTGGTGAGTACAAACGAGGTATGCAAGCTGTGCGCGAACTGGTGACACTATATCCAATGGTGTATGCCATCTCACGTGAAGGTGCCAGTGCTGCTACCAAGGCATTTGCCGAAACGAAGGATCCTGCTCTTGCGCGGAATCAGCTTGCAGGTGCGCTGCGAAGATTACGAACCGATATCAACCAAACAAAAGCAAAGCTGGGAAAAGAGCTCGATCCACTCGACCTAATACCGATCCACCAGCAACTTTTTGGGGGCGTAAAGGTCGGAAATATCCAAGGTGATTGGTCACTTGAACTATCACAGCAGATTGCACGCTATCTGGTGGGGAGCCATGACCTCAAGAATGCGCTTGCCGCCTTGGCACTTGAGACAGTAAGCCAGATGGCTTTCATGCTATCGGGGTTTGCCCAAGGCCCAGGTATGGTTGCACTTCTCGCAGTCGGCTTTGGTGCAGCTAAAATCAAGGCAGATATATCAGCTGAACAGTACCAAGCGCTTCTTCAGGCATCTAAGACCGCCGTTGCTCCGGAGACAGACCTCGTTACACCACAACAAGTAGACGAAGCAAAAGCGCAAAATGAGGCTGATCAAGCTGCGCTTGCTTTGGCCACTATTAACACAGCCGTAGGGATTGCAGGAGCGTTGGCTAGTTGGGCAGGTAAAAAGATATCTATAAAAGATGAGAATGATGTCAGTAACGCTGCAACAAACCGAGCACCCAAGTTGGGTGATGTACCTGAGCAATATAAGGGTCAGCCTCCAGCCAATGATGTGACTCCAGGCGCAGCCAACGATAATGCAATTCACCCAAATGAACCAGCAAGTAATGTTATTGATCTTCAAACTATTAGAGAATCACAACAGGCGCAGGTAGCTGCGGCAGATGTAAAGAAGGTTTCTGGAGATGCGACAGTTGCCAGTACAAAGCGGGGTGGTTCACCACCAAAAGTTCAAAAGGGGGCTGGATCTACTCAAAGAGAGACGGTAGTTAGGAAGGGAGGACGTCAAAGAGAACGAATACAGCAGCATGACGAAGATTACACGGATCCTTTAACTGGTGAACCAGTTGAGCCACTGCAACCCAATAACCCAGTACCCAAGTACGACCCAAAGACAGGCAATTTGGAAGACCCTGCAACTGGACGTACACTAACTACTTTTCAAACGCCAAAGGAGACATTAGATAGATTCAGTAAATCTTTTGAGAAACATGAGCTTCCCCTACGGGCAGATATGGGGGGTGCTGATAAACCCAAAACATCAGGACTGTCAGAATCTGCTGTGCTGCATGTTCCTGTATACAACGCCCAAGGTAAGTACGTGGGCGATCTCATCAAGAATGTTATTGGAGAGCATACCTTCTGGACTTGGACAAGAGGATCTCATTAGAAGACGAAGAGTGCGATCGCCTCACCCGTAGTTTGGCTTGAAGCATGAAACCCAACACTTGCAAGGATTACACCCCACTCATCCATCTTGCCGACTTTGAGACGAGGCGATCGCGGTTAAGCTACCTTAGATCCTAATACTTGTGACGCTGTCAGATTCAAGGTTGGAAGTACGGCTAATTGAATGCGATCGCCGCCCTGAAAAACAGCTTCTTCGTAAAATCCATCCACCAGAGTCAGCACCATGACCTGTGCCTTTGCGGCATCTACAATCCAATACTCAGAAATTCCCCGTGCGGCATACTCAGAACGTTTGTAACGGTAGTCGCGATCTTCGTTTGGCTTTCCCAGGAGACACCACCCTGACTGCCTGACAGAAGTGGGTGAAAGTTAATAGCAGTGGGCTAATGCAGAAGGGTAGAGAGACATGAGAAGCTGGAGTTACCACACAACAGCTTATTGCCATGAACCCACTCTACCCAACTGTATAGTCAACTATTCGGCTTCCTGCGTCAATATTGCCGTGCTCAAGATTTACGCCACCTGAAAGCGTTGGCATATATGGTGAGCGCTTTAATCTGTAGCGGGCAGTTGAGCCTGCCTGGGAACCCTATGTGCCCAGCCGAGCCATGCAAGCGCAAAGAGTGGAGCGACTGGCGACGTTTTTTGGGCAATCCACGGGTGCGGGTTAGCCGGATGTCCCTGCCACTGGTGATGGAGACATCATCGTCTGTATCTTGCCCTCGACACCACCGTGTTGTGGAACCGCTATTGCATGATTCACCTGTCCGTTGTTTGCTGTGGACGTGCTGTGCCATTGCTGTGGCGAGTTCTAGAACATGGCAGTGTCTAGTAGCTAGTTTGTACCCACCCCTGGCAGAAGCTCGGTTGTATCGCCAAGTGCGCTTATGGGCAGATGGTGTGCATCAGTGTAATTTAGTGTTGGCAACTGTTCAAGGAGCCAAGGAATCCTGGGCCGTCGTCACCGATGAGGCTCCTTCACTACAAACCTTATGGCAGTGTCACTGCGCTTTCGAGTCGAAGAATTGTTTCTCGATATAGCAATCGAGGGGAGGGTTAGGACAATTGTCTGAAGGCATTATCGAGCGCATCCCAAAGATTCTGAAATTGATGGAGCGTCTTACGAAGGTAATGCTTGAGTCGTGCCCAAAATTTCTCAATCTTGTTCAAGTCTGGAGAATAAGACGGCAGAAACAGCAGACTACACCCTGCTTGTTCAATCAATTCGCGAATAAGGGTCGATTTGTGGAAACTGGCGTTTCCACAAATCGACCTGCCCTAGCTTCAATTGCCCAACCAGACACTGCTGTATCCAGATTTCGACCAACGCCGTATCGCAGTAACCCGTGAAGGTCAGTGGTGCCAGCACTTGACGGTTACACCACGCCGCAATCATGCTAATGCGCTCGGTGCGGTACCCTAACTTTAAGGCTTCAAAGCGCTCCGATTGCGCATACCAACCGTAGGCATAGTCTTCCGTATCATCGACCCCTGCTTCGTCTACGTAAACCAGTTGCTCGGCACAGTACGCTTGCAACTGAGCTAGGAAGGCTTGCCGTTGAGCTTCATCACGCTCTTGATAGCCATAACTCTTTTTTTACGAGTGAACCCAATGCGCCTGAGCGCCTTGCTGATGGCTTGGTCACTAATGGGTTCATGCCACTGCGCTGCCATGTCCTTTTGCGTCAAATTTCCCTGCTCACGAGCAAAGGCTCGGAATTGCTCTAAGTCGGCGATCTTGCCTTGAGGACCCCGTCGGTAATCGCGAGCGGCACTGACTGAACCGGTTTCCTGCAGTCGTTGGAGCCATAGGTCAATGGTGCTGCGACTGATGTTGAACAAGCAACTGATGTGGCTTTTACGCTGTCCGCTATCAAAGGCATCGAGTACTTTTTGACGCAGCTCATTGCTGTAGGGACTGGGCATGGTGGGGATGTTGAGGTGAGTGGAGATGCCTCTCTATTCTGTCCTAACTAACCTCTCGACTGCTATATTACTCCAAGCCACATCAGGGGCATTTCAACGAAATTTTTTCTGGGCAATGTCTGTATTAGAAAATTATGAGTGAATCCAGTGAGTGCGATGGAACCGCGCTGGTTAAACTTTGACCATTGCACCGAGTTCGAGTTGGGCGATCGCATCTTTCCCTAAGGGCACAACACGCGTATTCACTGCCAGTCGATAAAAGTGATTGAAGCGCGAGGTAGCTGCCCAGGTGGGTAGGGTCGCTTGGCGCTGAGCTACAAAGGTTTTTTGGAAGTTGGGGTAAGCAGATCCAGTTTGAGGATCGCGCGTGACGACAACACAACGCTGACAGGGATTGATGCCTAGAAACTGCACAGATCCGACTGAAAAAGGCATCGGTTCATCCGCATCACGAAACAAGCAATCTTCCCAGAAAGCAGGAACGCCATCGATTTCTAAATTAGAACGAAATCGCGATCGCACTTGCTCCAGACTCAACTCCGGAAACCAACCTGTCACTGCTGCTAGCGTTGCCGTACTAATTAGCGTCGGTCCAGGTGCATTTAAGTCATCCGGAAAGCCTGTCTCAGTATTTTGTAACAACTGGACTGAAAAGCCAAAATAGTCACTCAACCAGCTTTCTAGCTGAGATCGATCGTCCTCCAAGTTAAATACCATCCGTTCTGTGCTCCCCTCTACGCCCAAACTCACGGTTCGTGCTGCCAGATCAAAGGACGATCGCAGCAAATGTACTTTGGCAGTGCGTTTGCCATTCACAAACTTACCTGCTTGATCCACAATGGCGAACTCACGATCGCCCTTCAATGCTCCACTGGGTAGAACGATGGCGCGATCTACGAAAACCCTATCCAGAGACTTGATTGGGTAGATGCAGAGATGAGCAAGGTGTGACATGGGAGATTTTGGATTTTGGATTTACGATTTTGAATTAGTTAGTAAAGCTTCCAGCAGTCAGTGATCAGCGTTAGGCTAATCGCTCATAGCGATTAGCTTTTCGGAATTCAAAACTCAAAACTTCCCTAACACCTTGTCCCCCTACTCCGGTAACTTCAAAACCGGACGATCGCCAAATTCTGGCAAATTCACCGGATTCTGCGCCAGTTTTTCTAGAATCAGTTGGATGGCTCGTTCTAATTGGGGATCTTCGCCATTTGCCCATTGTTGAGGTGTGATTTCGACTTCGATATCGGGGTTCGTGCCATAGTTTTCAACACTCCAGCCCACATCTTTGAACCAGAAAGAGAATTCGGGTTGGGTGATGATGCTGCCATCCACCAGAGCATGGCGGGGCCAAATGCCAATCACTCCGCCCCAGGTACGTTTACCGATTAAGGTGCCCAGGTTCATCAGTTTGAAGCAGTGGCTAAAGATGTCACCATCGGAACCGGCATGTTCATTGGTAATGGCGACGATCGGACCCGCGATCGAATCACCCGGATAGGGTTCAGGTTTGCCCCAGCGTGAAACATCGTAGCCAATCCGCTGTCGTGCTAGTTTTTCTAGAATCAGTTGCGAGACATGTCCGCCCCCGTTGTAGCGCACATCCACGATTAATCCCTCTTTCTGGGTTTCGGCAAAGTAGTAGCGGTGGAATTCGGCATAGCCATCAGGACCCATATTGGGAATGTGGACATAGCCAACCCTCCCCCCTGTGGCAGTTTGGATAATTTGATGATTGTGCTCTACCCATTCACGATAACGGGCCCGCATTTCATTGGATAGGGTTTTGACCGTGATGGTGCGAGGAGCTTCGGTACTTGCAAAGGTGAGGGTGACTTCGGCATCCGATTGGTGTACCAACAATTCCTGAGGAGAACAATGACGGCTGACTTTACGACCTGCTACTGCTAGTAACAAGTCACCCACTTGCACATTACTGCCCAAGCGATTCAGCGCAGAGTCCGTCCCATCGTTCCAGGAGTCCCCCTGGACGATGTGAGTCACACGGTAAGCATCTGTCGCTTCATCATAGGCAAAGTCTGCCCCCAAAAAGCCCAGGCGATAGTGGGGTTGTCGGCGGTAGTCACCGCCCATCTCGTAGGCGTGAGAAGTTCCCAACTCGCCTTGTACTTCCCAAACCAAATCAGAAAATTCAGAACGGCTGGAGACCTTATCCAATAAGGGACGATAGCGCTGATAAACATGATGCCAATCGACCCCAGACATATCTTCGACCCAGAAATGATCTTTCTGGAGCCGCCAGACTTCCCGAAACATTTGTTGCCATTCCTGGGTGGGAACGACAGACACGCGCACTCGGCGTAAATCTAGCCAACCTGATTTGCGTCCGGGTTCATCTTCCACTTTGGTGTTGCCTTGAGGGGCGATCGCACAGACCCGTAAGCGATTCCCTACCCGATAGATCAGCGTCTCATGCTCCTGTGACACCTGGAAACTGGTGATTTTCGCTGCAACCGTTTCCCGCTTTTGTTTTTCATAGTCATACATTTCCAGTGTCGCTTCGGCTGGCGGTTCGCTAGAATTCCAATGGTCGCGATCGAGGCTGCCCTGCACTGGCAAAGAACTGAACAATACTTTGCCCTTTAATCCCCAAATTTGCACATAACGCCCTTCGGGCACGGGGAATCCGACAATCCGGTGTTCAATGCCATCGAAATCAATTTCTAAAGGGGGCTTTTTGGGGCTAGTGGACTTTTCCTCCGACTTTTCTTCATCAGTTTCGGGGCTAGTGACTTTCTCTGCGCCATTGCCCGTTTTTTGTTCCGTACTTTGCCCCGACCCATTTTGCCCCGCTCCATTTTGCCCCGACCCATTCTTCAACGGTTTAGGCTGCGGCACAAAAGGAGAAGGCGTATCTTTGCTCAGGGCAATCAAGAAAGGACGCATTCCTCGTGGAAAGCCTAAGTCAAAGTAGATGCTGTCATAAACAGGATTGAATTCTCTATAGGAAAGGAAGTAGATAAATTTGCCTTCCGGATCGAAAGAGGGTCGCAAGTCCCGAAAGCGTGAGGGGGTGAGTCGATGCAACGCGCCACTTTCGACTTGACAGAGCTTGATGATAGAAGTCTGTTGCGTTTCAGAAAATCCATAAGCAATCCATTGACCATCGGGGGACCAATCGAAACCACCAATGCGCCCGTGTTCGCTGCGATCGAGCACTCGACTTTGCTGACTTGCTAGATCCACCCAAATCAATTCATGACGATGGTTAGCTAGTACCACCTGATCCGCTGTAGGAGAAACTGCCAGGGACAGTGCTCGCCCCAAATCCAACCCTTCTAGCCGCTCTGGTTGTGCATTGAGGTCGGTGGGATTGTGAATTTCGATCGCCTCCATCCCCCCTACATCAGAAATTGTCACAAACCGTTGCTTGTCATTTAGCCAGCGGGTGAGGCGATAGCGTACCCCATCGGGTTGCCCTAGTTGGGTGACGGCTCCTTCCCAATTACCAAACCAAAAGCTTTTGCCTCGCGTGGTAATTAAAGTCGAATGCCCTTCGGGATGAAGTGTATAGCTTTCCAGATAACGGCTAGCATCAACAAATTTGCGCTGTCGTTGCACCTGCGGACTGTGAAATTCGATGGCGATCGCGCTCCCCTGCCCGGTTGCCGGCTCAAAGTAACCCAATTCTGCTCCTGCATGGTACACAATGCGATTGCCATCTGTGGTGGCATTGCGGATGTAATACACCCGATTATGAGTATGGGGTTGCAGGTCTTTGCCGAGGGGGGTGCAGGAATAGAGGTTACCAATGCCGCCGTGGTCAGAAATGAAATAGATGCGATCGCCTATCCACATCGGTGAAGTCAAATTTCCCGGCAATTGGATCAGTTTTTGAAATTCTCCTTTGCCGGTTGGATCAACCCACAACACCCCAGCAGTACCACCCCGGTAGCGTTTCCAGCGAGCAATGTCGCTGGTATTTCTGCCCAGCACAACGCCCCCGTTGGCTCCATAGGAAACATGGTGGGCTAACCCCAACGGCAGGCGATCGGGCATACCGCCAGCCGGGCTAATCTTATACAGATTATAGATACGACGAAACGGCTGCGCGGCACTACTAGCAAACAGAATTGCATCGCCTTCACGACTCCAACCCACCACCTGTGTACTGCTACCCAAAAAAGTCAACCGCTTTGCTACCCCCCCCTCGGCTGGCATGACATAGACTTCTGGATGCCCCTCTTCTCGACCAATCAATGCCAGTTGAGTCCCATCAGGTGACAAAAACGGGTGCGATACCTCGCCCAAATTGGATGTGAGCCGGATGGCAGTGCCGCCCTCGATCGATACGCTCCAGAGGTCGTCTTCACACACAAAAACGACCCGATTTCCGTGGATTGTGGGAAACCGATAATAACCCGATTGCCTGCTCATCGTATTTAACCTGAATGTTCTATCTGGACTGAGGAGAAAGTAGGGGGTGCGGAATGGGAAGTGAAACGTTGTCAGCCTTGAGCCAACTCAACATTCACAACTCATCACCTGAACCTGGCTGATTTCTTCAGCCTGTTCTCTATCGTGAAACTTCACTATTAAACCGCTAAACCTTCTACTATCAAGGTTTTCATAGATTTCTTTAATGCTGACACCTTAACACGCTGTCAAATGCGATCGAGGGGGTCCAAAGATCAGCAAAGCAAAGTCAAAGACTGAAGTAAAAGCAGCGTCTCCCAGGGCTGTTCCCAAGCAATCTCCTCCACCCCATTCCCCATCACCCATCACCCTATTTTGGCATTCCACCTTGCTGTTTTCTGTATCTAATTCGGCTCAAAACGACCATATTTCAATGGTTTCGCAACTTTCGTTTTTTCCTGACCGTCTCTGAAAACGAACGAAGTAAGAAGGGTAACTCGTAGGAGAACACTCCCTAGAGAACAGGAAAAGCCACACTGCGTTGCCCCGGCTCAAAACTGACCCTTCCGGTGCACCTCTACCACGGCAATTTAACCCGGCCTAAACCTTTTGCAGAGGATGTTTCAGGGCTCAGCGATCGTTGAGCCAACGGATGCTGTGCCTGTGCCAGTGGTTTAGGCAAAAAACTTACAACAAAGCTTACAAATCAAGAGGCGCTATGAAATTGATCCCCTGTTTCCGGTGGGCTGCGATCGCAGCATTTGGACTCGGCATTGGTGTAGCAGCAAAACCCGCGATCGCTGCTGCAAGTTTTGATCAACAAGAATTGGATCAGAGCCGGATGATTGCGATCGCCGCTCCTGTTGCCAATGGTGCCTTCCATCAATTGTTGATTTTGGAGCAAATCAGTAACGCCCGTGCCTGCTGGCAAGAAGTGCCAGGTACCCCCAGCCAGGTGCAACCTCTCTTAGTAAACTTCGACTTTACCGGAATTTGTGGTCGCAGTGTTGACAGCAACGGCTACTCCGTGCGCGTGGGAGGCGAAGATCTGGGTTGGCGCTATAGTTTGCGAGTACAGAAAAAGCAGAACGATCTGGTATTGATGGCGGTTCCGGCACTCAATGCTAACGCCACCCCGATCGAGATTGGCAGAACCAATGGTTTGAGTAATGGCTTTAGTCGCTTTGTGTTAAATCCAGGCTGGCGGATGACCAAGCGCGTCTATCAAGGCAAACCCCTGGGTCATATTTACTTAACCAATAACCTCACCCTGGCGCAGTTGATACAAAAACCATCGACCTTGCCACCGATCGCCACCACTCCTAAGCCCACTCCATCAACACCGCCTGCACCCCGTCCAGGCTCTCCGTCGCCCATCGGTACTCTGCCCAAACCTCCGGTTATCACCAATCCACCGACTTCAACCAAACCCCCTGTCGCGACAACGCCATCTGCTAACCCAACCAAGCCAGGCGATGTATTCGTTCCCGTAGAGTATGAATACACGTCACCGGATGCATCTGACAATGCTAATTTGCCAACGGTACCCGTCAGCCCTACACCGAGATCTAATCCAGGCAATTCGGGTACTGGCAATTCGCCTGCCTTGCCGCCTGCTAACCTGAGCTATCGAGTAATTGTAATGGCAAGTACGCCTAGCCAGCAAAGTACCCTGAAGAAGGTTGTCCCAGGTGCCTTTCGCACCACTTATAACGGACAATCGGTAATGCAGGCAGGGGCATTCAGCGATCGCAGCAAGGCAGATGACCTCCTAGAAAGACTCAGTAGTGAGAATCTGATGGCAATGGTGGTTGCGATGAACTGAGAAACTATACTGCAAGCCAGTTACTGTTCTCTTGTTTCCCAGATTCAACAAATAACAAAACCGTATCCTGTTAAACTTCAGAATACGGTTTTGTGCAATGCTGTGGCGATTCAGGCAGTTTCCACCCCGAAAGGTTATCGATCTTGCATTGACTCTATTCTGTCCGGCAGCAGATTCAATCGGTTCACCCATCTGGATGATCTAACGATGATTGAAGCCCGAAACAAGAGCGATGGCATAACATGACCTTTCAACAAGCGCCCCATTCCAGAGAGAGGTGTAGAGTTAAGCAGGAAGCAATCTGCAAGAAAGCGATCGGCAAGAAAGGAAGAGAAGGGAATGAAAAAAATCTGGCTGTTGGGTTTCTTGCTGGCAGGCTGTAGCCATTCCCCGTCCCATATCTCACCATCGGCAGCGGCATCTTCCGCCAAGTTGCCCGTCTCCGAACCCACCCTGCAATACAAGCGTTATGCTTTGCCCATGGGCATTGCTCATACACTTTTGATTCCGGTTCACAGTCGGTTTCGCATCACACCGGCTGTCTCACCCAGTGTCGATACCTTGCCAAATTTTGCTCGGAAGTATGGTGCGATCGCGGTCATCAATGGGGGCTTTTTTGACCCAGAAAATCGGAAATCCACGTCCCACGCTATTGTACAAAGCCAATCTGTTGCCGATCCTCAACAAAACGATCGCCTGATGCAGAACCCCAATTTGGCTCCTTATCTCGATCAAATTCTCAACCGCACCGAGTTCCGGCACTATACCTGTGGGCAGGCAACTCAGTATGAGATCACGCTGCATCGTGCCCCTATTCCTGCCCCCTGTCGTTTGATCGACGCATTAGGCGCTGGTCCTCAATTATTGCCAACCCTGACCTTAGAACCAGAAGGGTTTCTAACCATTGTGAACGGAGAAACCCGGCGCGATCCCTTAGGTGCCAACCAACCCAATGCGCGCAGTGCGATCGGACTCACTCACGATGGCAGCATCCTGTGGGTGATGGTAGCTCAAACGCCTAAAAACGCTGCAACTGGCATTTCTTTACCGGCACTGGCAACCTGGATGAAAACCTTGGGCGTGGAAACGGCAATGAATCTGGATGGTGGCAGTTCTGCTTCGCTCTTTTATCAGGGCAACACCTGGTATGGCAAAGTAGATGACACCGGAAATTTCATACAAAGACCTGTGAAATCAGTTTTACTCGTCCAAGCCCTATGATCGTTGTAATTTTCGATTCATGTTGGCATGATTGGGGCGACAAACCAGATTGTCACAAATGTGACGATTTCCCAATGCTCAAGTTCCTCAAACAAGCGAGCTTTATGCGATCTAAACTCAGTCAACACTGACACTATTTGGGACGATCGTCATCTAACTGAAAGGGTAAATCCAGACTGAATACCTTCAGGTTTATCATTCAGAAGGCAGAGATTGTGAGATGTTGGTGAGAATTCCTTGTTGGGTAGAATCTCAGGCGATCGCTGGAGTTTGGCTGCTTTCAAGACGCTTTACCAAGATTCATCGGAGCAAGTGAAAAAATGAAGTGCCAGGGTGGAGAAGGTGATGTAACCAAGACATGGTTGTTTGTTATGAGTGCACCTGTTGAAAGTTTGAGCCAACAAATTTGTTTCGTTAGTTAAAGTTTGTATCAAATTGATGGTTATCAATCTCGATTTTGATTGCTTTTGCAAACCAGGGAATAGAATTGTTGGAATACAGCTTAACTTGTGGTGATGCAGCAATGGTCATTGAAGCGGGTAAACGACTAAAAACGGTAATTGTCAAAAAAGAGTCGATTGAATATGCGAGTACTTTTTTGCAACAGTTACCAGAAAAGCCAAAAGAAAACTTGTCCTTGCGAGAAGCGATTAATCAGCTTCGCGATCAGTTGAAAGCAGCACTCATAAAGGGGTATAGCTACGAAGACTTGGCAAAAATGCTCACGGGTAAAGGGATAGAAATTAGCCCTTCTACCCTGAAAAACTATGTTCCTTCTGGTAAACGACAAGCTGCCAAGGAACAAGCTGCTGCGGTGCCGACCAAGAGTCGAAGAACCAAAAAGACTGAAGGCGACACCTCTGCATCAGGTCAGGCAGATTTAGATTTGGGGACGCCCATTGCAGAGATAGACATCGCTGCCCCTACCCCTGCGGTAGACACGGCAGAGCCTGCTGAGCCTGAGCCCCCCAAGCCTGCACGGGGTCGAGGCAAAGCTGCTACGGCAAGCAACTCAGCGGCTAAAACAAAAGCTGAAAGTAATGCCAAAGCTGCCCCGGAAGCGGCTCCTGTGACCAGACAAACTCGATCCAGACGCAGTTCAGTCAGTAAGCCTGCTGCCAAGACCAATGCTCGATCGACTGCAACCAGAACCCGCAAAAAAACGAGCTGATTGCAACCCATCATCGCTCAACGTTGCTGACTTAAAGGATGAATTTTTACCCGCTAATGATTCATTGACAAACGATTTATCCTGATAAACGATTACTGATCCGCAGAAGCAACCCATTGCAACTCAGCGACCAGTCCAAAATGATCGGAAGGATAAATGGACGGGTTGTCCGGGGCTGGCTTTGTGAAGATTAATTGGCAATTGCACACTTGCCAGTGCCGACTGACAAAGATGTAGTCTATTGTGCCGCGCCAGCGTTTCCAGGTGCGGTTTTTCCATAAGTTCATAAGTCGCCAAACGATGCTGCGGGCAAGGCTGGGGCGGTGTTTGACTAAGGGTGTAGGACAAGTATATTCCGGTTCCTGTCCGTGGAACGCAGCATAGGCAGAGATGAAGCGATCGCGCATCATCCCAATTTCTGGCGTATTAGGAGGGGCATTGAAATCCCCCACTGCGATCGTCGGCAAGTGGGGCGGCAACTCAGCCAACCAATCTAACAGCAACTGAATCTGTGCAATCCGTGCAGGTGAATGTCCGGGTTGCCAATAGTAATGACCATTACAAAATACGAAGGGGCGATCGTCCACTCGTATTTCGACCCTCTGTGCAAACCGTCCCTGACCTTGCAAATCCAACTGCTCTTGTCGGACAAAGGCATGACGACTCAAAATCGCTGCACCATACATGGGTCCAAGCTTGTAGGGAAGTGCAGCATACGGAACTAAATAGACATAGGGCATGTCTAGCTGTTGGGCTAGCCAACGGGCAGTATCTTCTTGCAAATTGAATTCTTGGATACCAATGAGATCGGCCTGTTCAGCGGCTAAGCCTTGCACCAAGAGGTCACGCCGCTGCTGCCAATGCTCGAGTTCAAACAAAATATTGATTGTGATTACTTTCACCCGATTGACGCTCCACCACACTCCGCCCTCTAAGCAGTATAGGTCTTGGGTTGGCGATCCCCACCTGATCAGATGATGAGCGTTATTTTGTGAGGTAAGACCTCACAAAATAACGCCTAACAGTGAACTAGTAGAACTTGGTACTGACTAAAGTTCTTTGGGTGAATCAGCAGGGATGAAGGGAACAGGCGACTGGCTTGCGAGTCTTTTTAGGAATCGTCTTCTACCACCCACTGACAGACCAATCGACCGTTGACTTGTAGCCATTGAGCCAATAGCTTTTTTTGCTGCAAATGACGAGTTGGTAGTGTGGAAGGGGGAATGGGGGTTGGGTTGGGTTGAGATTTGTAGGAAAGCATCGATTATCTCCTTGGAGGCTAAGTCGTTTTGATCGGGACGATCGCCCAGATTCAGTGAGTTGAGCAACAGGTGGGCAACAGGTGGGCAAGAGGTGGACAATGGACGACCGCCCATTCCTGCACCCTAAACACAAAACGAGAAGAAAGCGGGAAGAAAAATCTGACAATTCCATCACAATCCGAAACAGAAGCATCGTTTGAATGTTTGGATACCACATCCTGTGCTACAAATTCTTTAAGCTAGAAACCCAAGGCTTTGCATCCTTGCAAGGCGTTATATCTGGACGATGCATAGATTTTCGATTTGATTGAATTCACGACCTTAAAAAAGAATCTACGGTTTGCATATCGAGTTATGATATTTTCAGGAAATGCAGGTTTTGATTGCCCATGACTCCTTCTCCCTCCTCCCCTTCTCCTTTTCCTTGGCATACCCCAGTCATGCCCCGATCGAACTCAGGGGGTGTTCAGTTTGGGGTAGCTGACTCCGAGCCAACGTTCTACTATTTTGCGTATGGCTCCTGTATGTGTCCGGTAGACCTGAAGCGGACGTTCGGTGAAAGTGCGCATACTTACGTCATCGGACCGGCAACACTCAAGGGATATCGGCTGGGTTTCTATCGACGATCGCTGCGGCGTAATTGTGGTGCGCTGGATGTGGTCAAAGATCCCCATCGGGTGGTGGAAGGCGTGCTCTATCAATTGCCCTGGCGTTTTAGTGAACCCCTGGATGAGCGCGAAGAAGTGCCCAATGGCGGCTACCGTCACGAGACGATCGAAGTGCATCATCGAGGCAAAGTCTATGCCAATGTTCGCACCTATGTGGTGGTGGACAAACTTGCCGAAGAACTCGCTCCTAATGATTGGTACTTTAACGTGGTCATGCGGGGTGCAGTAACCTGCGGACTCTCCGAACACTATTGCTGGCAACTGTTTCACCACATGCATCAGCTTCAGCAGCGCCACGGGCAATCCCAATGCCTGCGTTCTGCCTGAAAGGGACGATCGTGAAATGAAGGTCTCCACCTCATTGTTCAAAATTTAATTTTCAGTCTTTTGCCAGAAGCCCTTCTCTAAAAAATTTGTCTCAGAAGACGCGATTTTTGCGCTTTTCTCAGGGGCGAGATCTGCTATGATAAACCAACCACTCGTGGAGAGGTGGCTGAGTGGTCGAAAGCGGCAGATTGCTAATCTGTTGATAGATTTAGGTCTATCCGAGGGTTCGAATCCCTCCCTCTCCGTTCAATTGGGGTCTTTCCCGATATCTTCTCGATTCATCTCTACAGTGCGAGGTGTCAAAGAATTAAGCGCACAGGTTTTGTGCAGTTAAGGAGACACCCATGCCAATTACGCTGCAAAAAAACGATGTCAAAGACTCCCTGACTGTAGCTGCGGAAATTGCCGCGCAACTGTCGGTTCATGCAGTTAGCCGAGATGCTGAGGCGGGAATCCCTACTGAAGAAGTCGCTCTGTTAAAGCGATCGGGGTTGCTGCTACTGCCCATTCCTGGCGAGTACGGGGGCGCAGGGGCACGCTGGACTGAAATTTACCCCGTCATCCAAGCGCTAGCGAAGGCTCAGGGTTCGCTGGGACAGCTCTACGCAAATCATGTAGTGCTGGTAATTTTGGGAGAAGTCATTGGTCGTCCCGAACAGGCAGAACAGTTTTATCGACTTACGGCACAACAAAATCTGTTTTGGGCAAATGCGCTCAATGCTCGCGATGCCCGTCTCACCATTGCGCCTGAAGGGGATCACTTTCGGGTAAATGGCGTGAAGAGTTTTGGCACAGGGGTAGCAGTTGCAGATATGAATGCGATCGGGGCGGTGCAGGAAGGAACCAATACTCCGGTCGTGTTTGTGATCCCTCAAGAACGGGCAGGGGTGCGCTACAACAAGGACTGGGATAATTTAGGACAGCGTCGCACCGTCAGTGGCAGTTACACCTTTGAAAACGTGTTGGTGACACCGGATGAATTGGTGGGTCCACCGCCCGTTGCTGAGAGTATTTTCCCGACATTGGTTTTCCTGATGTCTCAACTGGGCAAAATCTTTACCTACCTGGGCATTGCAGAAGGGGCGCTGGCAGCAGCCAAAGACTATACCACCACCTCCACCCGTGCCTGGATAAATTCTGGAGTTGAAACTGCGGCTCAAGATCCATTTATCTTGCATCGCTATGGCGAATTTTGGGCAGAATTGCAAGCCGCGATCGCCCTGGCAAATCAAGCAGCGGAACAGATCCAAATCGGTTGGGACAAAAAATTAGATCTAACCGTCGCAGAACGGGGCGAAATTGCGATCGCTGTCTCTGCTGCCAAGGTGGTTGCCATCAAAACGGGACTCAACATCACCAACCATATCTTTGATGTCATGGGTGCCCGTGCCACTGCGACTTGCTATGGCTTCGATCGCTTTTGGCGAGATCTGCGCACTTTTAGCCTGCATGACCCGGTGGACTATAAGTGTAAAGAGATTGGCAACTGGTTTTTGAATCAGGAATATCCCACACCCAGCCAATATTCCTAACCCACTGAATAGGAAATCCGGGGGATAGAAGACGCGGGGACGCGGACACGATCGTGGCAATACCTGAAACACATCTTCTTGAAAATGTTACCCGATGGAGTTATTACCCCTTCCACCCCCTTTCCCCCTCCACCTTCCCCCTTTTGTCCAACCTCACAGGCTTGTACTACTTTCCAATGTCTGGCGAATTGATCTATAGTCCAGAGTCATTAGTCTAGATTTAAAAATCAGTCGCTCGACATCATTGATTACAAGCTGAGGAGTGTATTGCGTCATGAGTAAGCTCGCTTCGGGCACTAGCCTTAGACCCCGTTCTGCTTTTGTTTTGGCGATCGCAGTGTTGACGACGGGGTTTCTCGCCGCCGCCTGTCAGGAGCCAACCCCAACCTCAACAGATCAGGCGGGTTCTCCCTCGACCTCACCTATTGCGGATGCTGGTGGGTTAAAACTGGGGATGCTTTTACCTGCGACAGGCGATTTGGCTTCGGTTGGGCAACCTATGTTGGGCGCGGCACCTCTGCTGGTTGAAACAGTCAACAAGTGCGGTGGGGTGAATGGTAAACCTGTGACTTTGGTTTCCGCAGACGACCAAACTGACCCCACCGTAGGTGCAGAGGCAATGACCAAATTGACAGAAGTGGATAAAGTGGCTGGAGTGGTGGGTTCGTTTGCCAGCAGTGTTTCGGCAGCGGCAATTCCCATCGCGATCCGGAATAAGGTAATGCTGGTTTCACCGGGAAGTACCAGCCCTATGTTCACCGATCGCGCCAAGACCGGCGAATTTCAGGGTTACTGGGCGCGGACTGCTCCTCCCGATACCTACCAGGCACGAGCACTGGCAAAACTGGCATACGAGAAGGGACTCAAGCGGGTTTCCACGATCGTGATCAATAACGACTATGGGGTAGGCTTTGAGAAAGAATTTGTCGCCGCCTTCAAGAAATTGGGCGGTACGGTGGTGAATGAAGCCAAACCGACTCGCTATGATCCCAAAGCCACCACGTTTGACAGTGAAGCCCAGGCAGCGTTTGGCGGCAAACCGGAAGGGGTGGCAGCAGTTGCCTATGCAGAGACGGGGGCACTATTGCTAAAAACCGCTTTTGAACAAGGTTTGAGCAAGGGAGTACAAATCTTGCTGACGGATGGTTCCAAGTCAGACCAGTTTGCGACCCAAGTGGGCAAAACTAGCGATGGCAAGTTTATTCTAGAAGGGGCGATCGGCACCATTCCTGGAGCCGATGGCAAAGCCCTAGCCGCATTGACCAAACTCTGGCAAGCTAAGTATGGTAAAGTTCCGGCTGAGTACGCGCCTCAAGCCTGGGATGCTGCCGCCTTGTTAGTGTTGGCAGCTCAAGCCGCGAAAGCCAATACGGGTGACGGGATCAAAAGCAAGTTGAAAACGGTGGCAAATGCGCCCGGTGAGGAAGTTTCAGATGTGTGCCAAGCCCTCAAACTTTTGAGTGAAGGCAAAGATATCAACTATCAGGGGGCAAGCGGCAAAGTAGACATTGACGACAATGGCGATGTCTCTGGAGTCTATGATGTTTGGCGGGTTGAAAACGACGGCAAACTGAAGACCATCAGCCAAGTTAGTCCATAAACGAAATATCATAGCCCGAAAAAAACCTGCTCAATGAGCAGGTTTTCTTTTGTCCGGTGTCAGTTGAAGCGAGATTGTACCGAAATCAGAATTGTTATATTTGGACGACAAAAATAGGATAGCCCCCTGGAGATGGCTTAGGAACAAGCGTTCCGGTTCGAAAGTCTGCTCCCTGTATACAGGATGGGAGGGTTGACTCAGCGTTCGTTCAGCCACTAATGAAATGATAAACATGTGGAACCAACTGTTTAACCGTCTAGTCAACGCGATCGATATCGCCATGCGGGTTTATATGCGCATGTCTGGCTATCTCCAGCCGATCCGAACAGGAAAAACCTTTTTCGGGGCTGATTTGCAGTGTGATATTCGAGACTTTATTCAGCGACGCATCTTTTTCTTTTCAATTTATGAACCCAATCTCACTTATTTCATCCAGCAAAACTTGAGGGCAGGGGATACCTTTGTTGATTTAGGCGCAAACATTGGCTACTTTTCGATGCTGGCTTCCCAGCAGGTTGGCACCTCTGGCAAGGTGATTGCCATTGAGGCGGCGCCCGATACCTTTGCCCAGTTACGATCGAATCTGGAGCGCAATGGTTGCCACAACGTTGTGTGTCTCAATGTGGCAGCGACCAAGGAACCTTGTTGGGTCGATATTCTCTGTCAAGATTCAAAAAATATTGGATGTAATCAAGTCACTGTGGTTACTCAAGCCGAGGGAAAAGTCCCGGGAAAACCCATCCTAGATATCTTAGGTGATCATGCGGCAACCACGCATTTCATCAAGATTGACATCGAAGGGGCAGAAGAAGCAGTTTTAGAACAAATTTTCCTGAACCTGGATCGGTTCCCAGAACAATTGACGATCGTGGCTGAAATCAAAGGAGCCTCTCATCGATATCTGGAACATTTTAGGCAGGCAGGTTTTGCAATCTCTGCCCTGCCTAACACCTATCGCATTGGCTACCTTCTGGTGCGCCACTACCTCAAACAGTTTCATGAAGCAGCGTTTACGGTCACCCTTCCGGTAGACCAATATTCGCCAGACTATACGGATTATATTTTCCGGCGATCGACTCGACGAGGTGCGATCTGAACGCCCCTCTTTTTGCCAGCCTGATTCGGTCAGACCGGCAAAAAGAGGAAAGAAGACCTCATTTTGTTATGCCTGCGCAATGCCTTCCTGACGGGCAGCGTGTTGCACAGCTGCTGCCACTGTGGTGGCGACCCGTTCATCAAAAACCGAGGGAATGATATGTTCGGCATCCAGGTCGGAGGGTTTGACGAGCGACGCGATTGCTTCTGCGGCTTCCAGGTACATGGTGGTGGTAAAAGTTTGGGCGCGACAATCCAGGGCCCCCCGGAACATGCCAGGGAATGCCAGGACGTTGTTGATCTGGTTGGGGTAATCGCTGCGTCCTGTTGCCATGACAGCGACGTCATTCGTGACCAGTTCGGGCTGGATTTCGGGAATCGGGTTTGCCATGGCAAACACGATCGGGTCTTTTGCCATCGATCGCACCATTTCTGGCGTCACCACTCCAGGCGCACTCACGCCCAAAAATACATCCGCTCCCACCATGGCATTGGCTAGAGAACCGCTTGACTCAACAGCAAATTCTAGCTTTTGGGGTGTTAAGTCGGTGCGACTGGTCGAAAGAATGCCTCTGGAGTCGCACAGACAAATCGACTCTGCTCCCGCTTTGCGCAACAACCGAGCGATCGCCACACCGGCTGCCCCAGCACCGTTGATTACGATCTTCACGCTATTCATCGATTTATTCACCAGTTTCAACGCATTGATTAACGCAGCGAGGCAAACGATCGCGGTGCCATGCTGGTCATCATGAAAGACGGGAATCCGCAACTCGCGCCGCAATCGTTCCTCAATTTCAAAACAACGCGGTGCTGCAATATCTTCTAGGTTAACACCACCAAAAACGGGAGCAATATTTTTCACCGTTTCTACAATGGCATCCACATCCTGGGTTGCCAAACAAATCGGAAAGGCATCTACCCCAGCAAAGTCTTTGAATAACATGGCTTTGCCTTCCATCACGGGCATGGCTGCTTCGGGACCCAAATTGCCCAAGCCCAGCACCGCACTGCCATCGGTGACGATCGCCACCATATTTTGCTTCACCGTTAAGGTGTAGACCTTGTCCGGATCTTGCGCGATCGCGGTACAGATCCGCCCTACACCAGGTGTATACGCCATCGCCAGATCGCCCTGACTCCGCAAAGAAATCTTACTTTGTACACTAATCTTGCCGCCTCGATGCAATGCAAAGGTGCGATCGTACACATTCAACACTCGGATTTCGGGCAACAGCTTCACGGCTTCAGTTAGCGTCTCTGCATGTTCTTCACTGGCAGCATCCACCGTAATGTCTCGAGTCGAAATCTTGCGCGTCTGCTCGATTAAGTCAATTTGTCCCAGATTGCCCCCCAGCGACGAGATTGCCTTGGTCACACTCGCCAACATCCCTGGACGGTTAGGAACTTGAAAGCGAATCGTGAAGCTGTAACTGGGATTGGGAGTGAGTTCAGTCATGATGTTTGGATTGTGGATTTTAGCTTGCGGATTTTAGATTTTAGATTGAATCCATGCCAACACTAAAATCTAGGGTTCGTCAAATATGGGTTGTCAAATCTTGTTCTAGCTTAGGGGAAGGTGGGGGACTGGATTGTGTTGGGATGTACCAAGTCGGCAGGGCTGGTCAATCAGGATACTTTAGCAGTTGCTTGAACAGGGTTGATTGCACTCCTGATATTACGGATTGCCTTACCAACCCACCTTAATCCCAATCTCGACCTTCACCACTGCCCTAATTTTTCATTGATGACCTGCCAATCGCTGGAAGAAACGCTATTATCACCTCAAAACTGATGTTTGAAACCGATGGAATCCTTGACCGTGCTGCAAAATTACATTAATGGAGTGTGGACTGCTGCGAGTACTTCCGACGCTTTGGAGGTAACGAACCCAGCCACTGCCGAAGTTCTGGCAAGGGTTCCGCTCTCATCGATGGTTGAACTAGATCAGGCAGCGCAGGCTGCAGCCAATGCTTTTCAGTCCTGGCGACGAACTCCCGCCACCGATCGCGTCCAATTTCTCTTTCAACTCAAAATTTTATTAGAAGAAAATATTGACGATCTGGCACGAACGATTACGCTGGAGTGCGGCAAAACTCTGACAGAATCGCAAGGAGAACTGCGACGGGCGATCGAAAATGTTGAAATTGCCTGCGGTATTCCTATCCTGATGCAGGGTTACACCTCTGAAGACATCGCCAGAGGCATTGATGAGTTTATGATCCGGCAACCCATTGGGGTCACTGCCATCATCGCACCGTTTAACTTTCCGGGCATGATTCCTTTTTGGTTTATGCCTTATGCGATCGCCTGTGGCAATACCTGCATCATCAAACCTTCTGAACGAGTCCCCTTGACGATGCACAAGGTTTTTCAACTCTTGGAGAAAACAGGGCTTCCAGCTGGCGTGCTCAACCTGGTCAATGGTTCTAAACAAGTGGTAGACGCAATTCTGGATCATCCGACCATCCGCGCTATTAGTTTTGTTGGCTCAACGCCAGTTGCCCGCTACGTCTATAGCCGAGCGGCTGCCAATGGTAAACGTGCTCAGTGTCAAGGAGGAGCCAAAAATCCCGTGATTGTGCTGCCCGATGCCGATATCGACATGACTACCCGCATTATGGCTGATAGTGCATTTGGCTGCGCCGGACAGCGCTGTTTGGCTGCATCAGTAGCGATCACGGTCGGCTCAGCCCGCCAGTTGTTTACAGACGCAATGGTGGCAGCGGCTGAGTCTCGGCAGGTGGGTTTTGGATTAAATGCCGGGGTTCAAATGGGACCTGTGATTACGCCCCAAAGTAAGACCCGCATTGAGGGACTGATTCAACAGGGGGTGGCAGAAGGTGCGACGGTATTGGTCGATGGTCGTCATCCGGTGATTCCGGGCTATGAGCAAGGCAATTTTCTCCGACCCACCGTTCTACAAAATGTTGACCCAGAAGGGCAAATTGCCAAAACTGAAATTTTTGGTCCGGTTCTCAGCTTGATTCACTTAGACACGATTGAAGCCGCGATCGCTCTGGTCAATCGAGGTCAGTATGGCAACATGGCCTGTCTTTTCACCAGCAGTGGAGCGGCAGCACGCAAATTTCGCTACGAGGCAGAAGCAGGGAACATTGGCATCAATATTGGGGTGGCTGCGCCCATGGCTTTCTTTCCGTTCAGCGGTTGGAAAGATAGTTTCTTTGGCGATTTGCATGGGCAAGGGCAGCAAGCGATCGAGTTTTTTACGCAAACTAAAGTGATTGTTGAACGTTGGCAAGATTGGACCCGTCAGTTTTAGCAATTCACTCGGTTATCCTACTCAAATGCCAAATAATCGACAAATTCCAGAGAGCGAGGTTCGGCTGCATTTAACCGGGCTAAGACCTCAGAATGGATAGCAGGCAGCGATCTCACCTTGCGGCTGACAAAGAAAGTAAAAGCAATATTGCCCATCAAAACCACATCACCATCTTGCAACGCTTGGCGATGTTGCACCTTGCTACCGTTAATAAAGGTGCCATTCATACTGTTTAAATCCACGAGGAAAAAGCCTTCGTCCTGCACATATTGAATGACGGCATGACGACGGGACATCATTGGGTCCTGGAGCGAGATCGCCGCTTCACGGTTGCGTCCGATCGCCCAAACCCCTTGCGGTTGTAAGAGTAACTGCGATTCGTGACCCACCAAATTGGTAATTAAACACATTTGCTGCCCTTGCACCAAACCTTGCACATAATACTTGGGCATGGGAGAGGTAGCGGGCACTGGGTCGGGAGACGGTACCTCGTCAGAAGGCAGATCGAGAATGACCGTAGAAGCACGTGCGAGAGAAGCTTCAATACTTTCAGCATCCAGTTCTCCAGCAAATTCTTGGCTGAGTTGTTCGGCTGCGGTTTGGTTGGGTTTAAGCACCGAGGGGGCTTGAAAGATTTCCGTCAGGGTATCCAAACGGCTTTCTTGAAAATCTGCTTCTGAACTCATTTCGTGGTTCCTCTAGGGCTGGGTATCACGATTGACAATGGGAGATCCGATTTATGTCAGTGTCTAAAGATTCAGTTAGAGTGCCCGGAGCAGGATTTGCCGTAACGCAAGTCTGCGATACTTTGATGGAAATTCATGAAAACAATTGATAATCCGGAAGATGAGAGAATTTTGCAACAAAAAATTTCTTACCGGCAAATCGTGGACTTGAGTCACCCTATTCATGCCAACATTCCCCGCTGGGGGGGAGATCCTGATATTGTCCTGGAGCCAGTTGCCCAGATCGATCGCGAAGGCTACTTTTTGCGCCGATTTGCCATGGGCGAACATAGCGCGACTCATATGAATGCGCCCAATAGTTTCTTTCGGGATGCACCGGGGATTGATGCCTATCCCGCTGCATCGCTGGTGGTATCTGCCTGTGTGGTCAATTGCTGTGAAGCATCCCGCCACAATTTGGATTACGAGCTAACGCTAGCAGACTGGCATATCTGGGAGCAGCAGTGCGGCAGGCTGTCAGCAGGAAGTCTGGTATTGCTCTATACCGGGTGGCAAGCCAAGTGGCACGATCCAGCAGCCTTTCTCAATCTGGACGATCGCGGCATTGCCCACTTCCCTGGGTTTGGGGTAGAAGTGACTCAGTTCTTGCTGGAGCAGCGGGCGATCGCAGGTGTTGGTACAGATACCCATGGCGTTGATCCAGGCATAGACACCCATTTTTCTACTAATCGCTTAGTCCTGGCACAACAGGGCATTGTCTTGGAATGTTTGAATAATCTAGATCGATTGCCAGCGATCGGGACAACTTTGGCGATCGGGCGATTGCCGCTGCAAGGCGGGTCTGGGTCACCAGTTTCGGTGTTGGCGTTTGTACCCTGAGGCAAAGGGGAAACAGAGCAGGGCACGCAGGGACCACGAGGACGCAGAGAGATGAAGCATGTGCAGCCCAGACACAGCCTGGGTCACGAGACCATGAACGCTCTCGTGACCCAGGTTCTGCCTCTGTTCCCTCGCTAATCGTCAGAAAGTTATACTGCGACCTCTTCCTTCATCCACTCTGTATGGAACACGCCTGCTTTGTCGATCCGCTCGTAGGTGTGCGCGCCAAAGTAGTCGCGCTGCGCCTGGGTGAGGTTTTGGGGCAGGCGATCGCGGCGATAGCTATCAAAGTAATCTAACGACGCACTGAACGCTGGGATGGCAATCCCTAACTTCGCTGCTGTTGCCACTACCTCACGCCATGCCTCTTGCTTATCCAGAATCGTTTGCTTGAATTCGGGAGCCATCAGCAAATTCGGCAGACTTGGATTTTCATCAAAGGCGTGCTTAATCTTGTTCAAGAAGCCTGCCCGGATAATGCAACCGCCTTTCCAGATCCGAGCACATTCACCCAAGTTGAGATTGAAGTTGTAGGTACTGGAAGCCTTGCTCAGTAACGCCATCCCCTGAGCATAGGAGCACATCTTTGAACAATAGAGCGCATCCCGCACTTTGTTCACAAAGGCTTCGACATCGCCCTCAAACTGGGCATTGGGACCCGACAAAACCTGTGCCGCTTCCATCCGCTCAGATTTGTAAGAAGAAATAATCCGAGCATTCACCGCTGCAATAATCGTAGGAATGGAAACACCAATTTCTAGCGCATCGTTCACCGTCCAACGTCCAGTGCCCTTTTGTCCAGCGGCATCCATGATCAGATCGACTAGGGGTAATCCTGTATCCGGGTCGATCTTTTTGAAAACATCGGCGGTGATTTCAATCAAGTAAGAATTGAGTTCAGGAGTATTGTTCCACTCGGTAAAGATTTCGTGCAACCGGGCTGCATTTAAGCCCAACACGCTTTTGAGTAAGTCGTAGGCTTCGGCAATCAGTTGCATGTCGCCATACTCAATGCCGTTGTGCACCATTTTGACATAGTGCCCTGCCCCACCGGGACCGATATAGGTCACACAGGGACCATCATCCACCTGTGCCGCAATTTTAGTCAGGATGGGTTCCAGAAATTGGTAGGCAGCCTGGGTGCCACCAGGCATGAGGCTGGGACCGTTGAGCGCACCTTCTTCGCCACCACTCACGCCCATGCCAATAAAAGTGAATTTGGCAGCTTCTAAGTCGTGGGCGCGGCGTTCAGTGTCGGTAAAGAGGGAGTTACCGCCATCGATGAGAATGTCACCTTCGTCGAGCAGGGGTTTGAGTTGTTCGATCGTGGAATCAACTGGGGCACCTGCTTTCACCATGATCAAAATCTTGCGGGGACGCTCCAACGAGGCAACAAATTCTTCCAGGGTATAGGCTGCTTTTACATTTTTACCGCCTGCCCGATTCGCCATAAAGGCATCTGTTTTCTCGCGACTACGGTTATACACGGCGACGGGAAACCCATTGCGCTCAACGTTGAGTGCCAGGTTTTCTCCCATAACGGCAAGACCAATTACACCAAAGCTTTGTGCCATAAGACTTTCTGCCAACTCTGTAAGTGCGGGACTGTCGGAATCTCCCCTTCAGGGTAGCCCGATCGTTTCTGAATTACCTGGAAGAATAGATTAAGAACTCGCTGGAAGGCTGTAATGGTAAGCCTTGCTACCAAGTTGGTGCTGTGTTTGAGGATCTTTTGGGCAGGAAATGGGCAAGGTTAAGGCAGCAAAGGAATGGAAACTAAACCCGATGGAATTGGGTAAGGGCGTAGCATTGGGCAAAAATCCTGGTAAGGGTTGCAGAATTGACCTGCCAAATGCCGCGCGCCCCTACTGCCAAATGGTCGGTCTGAATCTAATCCGCAATCCCAAACCAGAAAATTGACCCGAAATTTGCGCTCATTTTTCAATTTGTGGTATGTTGAGATTCGGTTTGGACGCATAGCTCAGTTGGTTAGAGCACTACGTTGACATCGTAGGGGTCACTGGTTCGAGTCCAGTTGTGTCCATTAGTTCCTGGATAACGAAGTCATTTCGGAAGCCTTTGGACTTGTTTTGAAGGCGATAGAACTCGTTTCGGAGGTCTTCGAAATGGTTTCGGAGGCGATAGAACTCGTTTCGGAGGTCTTCGATATTGTTTTGGAGGCGATCGAAATGGTTTCGGAGGCGATCGAAATGGTTTTTAAGGCATTCGAACTCGTTTCGGAGACGATCGAAATGGTTTCGGAGGCGATAGAACTCGTTTTGGACGTCTTCGATGTTGTTTTGGAGACGATCAAAATGGTTTCGGAGGTCTTCGATATTATTTTGGAGGTCTTCGATATTGTTTTTAAGGCATTCGATCTAGTTTTTGAGGCGATCGAGCTTGTATGTAATCGAGCTTGTATGTATTAGAGGTGGGCAAAAAGCCTTTTAGCCCAGTACTCCGGTGGGTTGAAAGAGTTGCTCAGCGGTGAGTGTCAGATCAAGAAAGAGGGGATCTGCGATCGTCCGATTTTCTCGATAGGTTTGGGGCAGGGATTCTGGCACAAATACAGTCACGCTTTTGGCTTGAGAATTAACTACCCAAACTCGTAGAACTCCAGCTGCCAGATAATCTGTGGCTTTTTCAGTCATCTCGCCAAAAGTTTGCCCCGGAGGAACGATCTCAACTACCAGGTCAGGCGAAATTGGGCAGGCTTCATTCTGCATCCAGTCAGCAGGCAAGCGCTCATGAGAGACATAGAGCAAATCAGGGACGGGGACCCAGTCTTTGCCATGGCGCGTCAGCTTTACTGCCCTCCAGAGATAGAGGTTTGGTCGAGGAGTGAACCATAAGCGAGGGTTGGCGAAGGTTCCGAGCTTTAGTCTAAGACGAGAAGCGGTTTTGGAGTTCATGGCTTATCGTCCCAAAACTGCTGAAGCCGATCGAGTACCCAGGGACGATCGTCCGTCAGCATGGCACTGGCGTAGGTTCAATCTATTCAAAACGGACTATCTCTGGTTGGACTGGCATGAAAAAACGATCGCTGGGTGGGCGATCGTAAAGGGTTTCAAGGTACTGATGACTCGGAAAAATACTGGGTTTATTGGGATAGGGTTTCTAAATGAGGCGAGGCGCGATCGTAAGGTAAAACTCCCTATTACCGCGATCGGATCGCAGTTCCAATCCTCACCCAGCCCGGAGGCTGGGCGCTACGTCCCGTGCGATCGCTCAAACCCGCGCAAGTGTTCCAATCCTCACCCAGCCCGGAGGCTGGGCGCTACTTCAGTAGTAAAAATGGTGAGTGCATGAATGAGCAGTTCCAATCCTCACCCAGCGCGGAGGCTGGGCGCTACATGGACTCGATAACGGGGGCGATCGTACTCACAAAGTTCCAATCCTCACCCAGCCCGGAGGCTGGGCGCTACATGCCCTCGTCTCTCTTGGTGGTCAGATTTTCTAGTTCCAATCCTCACCCAGCCCGGAGGCTGGGCGCTACGTACGGATACAGGTTTTTCTACGGCTTTATCACCGTTCCAATCCTCACCCAGCCCGGAGGCTGGGCGCTACAACGAGCAAGCTCGGATTGCTGAATGGCAACTGAAGTTCCAATCCTCACCCAGCCCGGAGGCTGGGCGCTACATTACTCGGTGTGCAAATGTCAACGATCGCTAAAGAGTTCCAATCCTCACCCAGCCCGGAGGCTGGGCGCTACACCACGCATTTTTGCTGAATCTGCCGTACAAGCATTAGCAGTTCCAATCCTCACCCAGCCCGGAGGCTGGGCGCTACCCGCAACCGGGCAAGAACAGGCGAGGCTTAAAAAGTTCCAATCCTCACCCAGCCCGGAGGCTGGGCGCTACATCAAAGGCAGACCCAATGTAAACAAGCAGCTTGTAGTTCCAATCCTCACCCAGCCCGGAGGCTGGGCGCTACGACATGCAAGCTCACAGGTTAGAAGATGGTTACAGTTCCAATCCTCACCCAGCCCGGAGGCTGGGCGCTACTCGTAAATTGCCAAGCATCTCTCCGCCCAACTTCTCGTTCCAATCCTCACCCAGCCCGGAGGCTGGGCGCTACTCTAGTGCGCCACTGCTCTATCGGCATCTCTATTTTTTGTTCCAATCCTCACCCAGCCCGGAGGCTGGGCGCTACGGGCGATCGTTCTTACCACATCAGGCAAGCGGTATTGGTTCCAATCCTCACCCAGCCCGGAGGCTGGGCGCTACCTCATTTTATTGAGATTTGCAGGGTTTGAGCTTTAGTTCCAATCCTCACCCAGCCCGGAGGCTGGGCGCTACGGCGATCGCTAACGAAGTCTCAGGATGTCCATGGTTCCAATCCTCACCCAGCCCGGAGGCTGGGCGCTACGACTTAAGACGAGTAAGCTCTATTGAAATTCGGTTCCAATCCTCACCCAGCCCGGAGGCTGGGCGCTACGATTGATTCAAGCCCGATTTTGGAGTTTGTTTGCAGTGTTCCAATCCTCACCCAGCCCGGAGGCTGGGCGCTACATCGGCATATCGGAATTCATCCGACTCATAGATGTTCCAATCCTCACCCAGCCCGGAGGCTGGGCGCTACTCCAATCTCAGTCAGTACTCCTTTTGTTTCGTTGTTCCAATCCTCACCCAGCCCGGAGGCTGGGCGCTACGTGATCGAATGAGAATGGAGACGATCATCTCAAGTTCCAATCCTCACCCAGCCCGGAGGCTGGGCGCTACTAAAAATGAGATCTAATAACGGTTATACGTTAATTGTTCCAATCCTCACCCAGCCCGGAGGCTGGGCGCTACGTAGTTGAAAACGGTGCGTGAGTTGCGATTGAAGTTCCAATCCTCACCCAGCCCGGAGGCTGGGCGCTACGTTATCGTGTAACGGTAAACGGTAGTGTAGTTTACGTTCCAATCCTCACCCAGCCCGGAGGCTGGGCGCTACTGGTGTAACCATCCAGCAAGCTCCCGTAGGGGTCGTGGTTCCAATCCTCACCCAGCCCGGAGGCTGGGCGCTACGATTGATAAACGAGTTGATTACGTATCAGACGGTGTTCCAATCCTCACCCAGCCCGGAGGCTGGGCGCTACAGAACCAAATTCTCCAAGTATAAGACGGAAGTGAGGTTCCAATCCTCACCCAGCCCGGAGGCTGGGCGCTACATTCTTTTTCGTTGGTAGATACCAATTTGGTTTTCTGTTCCAATCCTCACCCAGCCCGGAGGCTGGGCGCTACGGCCAGTTTAGCAAATCCTTGCTGGATAAGGAGTTGAGATAGCAATTGCGCGAACTGGGGCTGACCGAACCTAGACTTCATTAGAATGAATAGATTGAAACATCTCAAAGTCCTACCAAATAAGGATCGCGAACCTCCCGGCATTTTACCCCTCACTAGAGGTTCGCGCTGTGGTCAGAGAACCAAGGGTTCATCGAAATCAGTGTAATGATCTACCCCAAAATGCTCAATGTACTTCCCTCTGGGTGCAGGCAATCGATAGAACCGAAGATTATCAACTTTTGCATCAATAATGCCAACCAACTGAGCACGGAGAGCCTCATACTGAGCCTCATTCACACGACACTCAAAAACCGACAACTGCACACGTTGCCCATAATTCTTACAAACAGTAGCCACCTTGCGTAATCGGCGCCGCCCCTCAGAAGTCTCAGTGTTTACGTCATAAGTAATCAAAACATCCATACCTTAGCCACCAAAGAGTTAGCGTTGAATAAACGGCTGGTAACTCGGCACATCGCCTCTGAGATGTCTCGCCAACAACCGTGCCTGGATGTGACAGACCAAACCCAACGGAGCTTTAGATTCTGCAATCAAATGAGTAATTTCCTCTTGTTTGCGTTTCTGATAGGCAGTCAGTAAAGTCTTTCGAGCCTCATCTTTGAGATAGATCGCGCCCCCTGGTCTTTCCACAAAGTCATCTGGCTGAATTTGGTTACGGTTGATCAAAGTGAGAACCAATCTATCTGCCAACGGCGCACGGAGTTCTTCCATGAGATCTAATGCCAGCGCTGGTCTGCCCGGACGGAGCGCATGGAGAAAGCCCATCTGAGGGTCTAGCCCAACACTTTCACAGGCTGCAATACATTCCCCAACCAGGAGCGTATAGACAAACGAAAGCAACGCATTAATGGGATCGCGGGGTGGTCTTCTGGAACGCTCAGTCAATGCAAACGCAGCCCGATTAGTCCGAATCATATGAGTAAAGGCTGCAAAATACGACTTGGCTGCATACCCTTCAATTCCCCGCAACTTATCCAGATTGGGTGCCGTTTCAGTACTGCGAATCGACTCAGCATGAATTTTGGCAGCCTGGGACAGAGCATTGCGATCGTCTTCTGTATCTGCTTCACGAGCCGCACGCATCAGAATATTCCGCGCATTTTGGAGCTTGCCCGCAACAATATAGCGAGCAATGAGCAGGGTTGCATCGGCACGACTTAGGGCTTCATGTTGCGATCGTCGCAGCAAAACATTGCCTGTCGTTGCTCCCGCTAATCGGGCTTGAAATTTGCCATATTCTGATAACCAAACGAAGCTACGCCCATCTTCTGCACAACGGTGAATCAGAAAGGGACTGACCAAAACATTGCCAAATGCAACGATCCCTCCCAAATGATGCAGCGGAATTTGAAATTTAGTTTCACGTTCTACTTCTAGCTTGAGGGTATCGTGATCTAACCGCAAATAGGTTCCCTGTGTTTGAACATAAAGTGTGTTGAGAATTTGCTTCATCCATCCTCCAAGACCAGAAATGGATTATTTAACTGAGAGGAACGATGAAAGTCTCTAACAGCATGGGGCATACAGGTTTCAATCAGGGAACAATCTCGGCATCGCTCATCTGCAACTGGATGAGGAAGGATGCCAGTAAGAATCAACTGCCGGATGTGTTGAGCCGTTTCAGAAACCCGCGATCGCAACTCATCATCAAACTGCACTTCTCGTCGGCGCTTAGAAGCCGCATGAAAGATGGCACCCGCAGGAACAGCCCGGTTGAGCATTTCCTCTAAGCACAAAGCCTGGGCACAAAGCTGTAAATCATCGGCATCACGAGGCTTGCGTGAACCAGACTTGTATTCCACCGGATAAGGAGTGCCGTCTGCGAGAAATTCCACCACATCGGCAATACCCGTAAGTTCCAGTCGATGAGACCAAAGGGGCAGAGCGCGCTCAACCCGGATGCCTGCAATTCGCTCATTTTCTGGAATGTTGACTTTTTCATGGACCCGTTGCCCCCGCAGGGTATAGAGATTTTCCTCAAAGGTTTGCTCAATATGAATCAGGGCAAATTGACGCGGGCAATAGGCATAGTGTTGGAGGGCACTGATCAGGACATAGCGATCGGGGTCTGGCATCGTATTGGTAGGAGCAAGGCTTTATTCTGACGTGGACTCAGTTGGTTCAGGGAGTTCAAATTCAACTTTGTCGTAGATCTCGTGGAGGGCGATCGCAAAAGGAAGAGATGCGAACTCAACTGAATTCGTTACTTCGTCATACTCTTGAAACACCCATTTTTTCTCCCCAGTTTTGGCGTAGTGCTCTACCTGATAGCGATACTGATCCACTAACACATACTCCTGAAAAGTAGGAATCGTGCGATAGGCAGCGAACTTATCACCCTGATCATAATCACGAGTCGATTTAGACAATACTTCGACAATCAAGACGGGATTAGTAATCGTGTCTCGCCGCCCTTCTTGGTAGGCTAATGCTCCGTGCACTACCATGACATCGGGATAGGTATAAATTCGCCGCTGAGGAATCCACAACCGCTGATCGGTGACGAATACTCGATAGGGCTTCTGTCTGAGAGTGAGATTAAGTGTTCCTGCCAAGTTCAGCAAAATTTGGTTATGATTTGGCATTCCCCCGGTCATGGGAACAATCTCTCCATCGATATATTCATGGCGTATTTCGGATGCTAGTTCCAGTTCCAGATATTCTTCTGGAGAATAGGTTTGAACTGCCTGAGTTTGAGCAATCATGGGGCATTCTCCTGAATGGCGGTGCTTTTTTTGACGGTAGCACTTTTCCCAGCCTCAAGCCTGAAGCCGATTCTTCAGGCTCTATGGCTAATTCTTTAGCCTTCGATTAAGCGAGTTAAGTGCACTCCTTCGGGCATCTCTGCTTCATTCACCTGAATGGTGTAGTCTGAAAATTGCCGAGAAACGATGCCCTGGTTTTGTAGAGAAGGAATTTGGATGCGTTTAAACAGTTCATGGGCAGGGGCACGACCTAACTTGTTGTCGTGAGAGAAGATGTATATGCCGCGGGGAGCCATCATGCCACGACTGGCAGAGCGATCGAACTCCCACATTTTGACCAGAGCTTCCCAGAACAGTTCAAGATCGCGTTGAGTGACTCCGGTTTGGGATGCCAAATGAGGAGAGTAAAAGCCATAGCCGCGATATAAGCCGTAGGGAATCATGGTTTTGCGACCAATGGTTTGCAGTTTCTCTCGATCTTTAGCATCTGTAACGGCAACACGAGTAATGGCTAGATCCTGCGGTTGCACCGGATCAATCGAACGGGCAAAGGTCAATTGCATCGCTCCGCGTACCTGTCCGGCATTCAACCCAGTACTCATGACCGCACCAAACATCCGCACATCATAGAAGTTTTGGCACATCCATTTTTGAGCTTTTTCAGCATTAGCACGATTTTTCTCAGGTTTCCCTGCTTTCTTTACCAAGTCTTTGATAAATTTGCTCAAAACCTTGTTTTGACTGAACAACTCAGTCACTTCATCTAGTGCATAAAACTCTTTGAGTTCATCTTCAGAGAGTTCGCCACTATATTCCAATGTGGCATCGACTTCCCCAGAGTCTTCATCGTTATCTACAAAGGTAAAAGCATTCGGTAAGTACGCCTTCAACTCTCGTAGTGGAGATAGGACTTTATCATCTTTCACCACTTCTTTGGCAGATTTTCCAACCGGGATGTTTTCAGCAATGTAAGCACGGCGAATTTGATCATTTAACACTCCGCGATGCTCAACAAAGACCTTCAACTGTGCCCTTTCTGCTTCAGTTGCTTCATACTCGGCATAGGTGGCGATGTAATTACGAATTTTGCGTTTAAGCGACACATCTGTCACTAATCCTTGAGAGGTTTCAACATCCGTGCGAGGCATGTTGCCACCATCTGGATCACCATTGGGATTACCATCAACAACATCAAACAACAAAACAAAATCGTGACGAACATTGGGGTTGAGATGATAAGTCATGAAAGATTTCCTAAGTAATTGTGAGAAGCGGGAGTCAGTGGAAAAATTTAGGGAGTTGTAGAAGCCTGGGCTGCTTTTTTAGCTTCGGATGCAGCTTTAGCAGCGGCACGATCGCTAGCACGTTGGTGGTAGTAGCCTAGTCCAAACAAACCTTGTTGCTGTAGATTTAACGATTTTGGGAGTTCTGATGGAGGTAAATTGCTAAAAATTTCCATCAATCGATCTTCAATAGCCACGCAAACACCCGGTTTATTTTTTCGTAGTTTTGCTAGGTGTGCCTGTCTCAACTTCATCAGGGGAGTGAGTGCAACGTTGGGTGTGCTGGAGGCAGCACCATAGTAGCGATCTGCCAACGATGCATTGATTGAGCCGATTGCTGCTTTTTGCAAAGACTCCAACACAGCAAACAATCGCCCACAGAAGTAGGCTTTGCGATCGTTACCTTCTAAATCAGGATTTAGGTTTAACTGTTCCATATTCGTCATCATGTTTTTGCGAGGTCCATAGCTAGAAAAAATGAGTTTGAGCAAAACAGCGCGCGGGTAGGTAATATCCTGCTCAGTACGATTGCGGCGTACCAGTTTGACAAGCAACTCTTCCGGGATGCGATCGCCATGAAGGGCGTTGCGAATCAGGGCAGTGGGAGCAGTAGGTTGCATTTCCTTAGAGGCATCGCGGTAGATGTTAGCTGCTAAGGTGTAGACACTTAATGGACGATGATTTGCTCCATAGGGGTCAACAATTCGCTGGTTGCAAAACCAGTCCTGTAATTTCTCCTGCACATTTGGGATTGTGGTTTCCAACCAATCACGGACTACTGCACGGGCATTATTGGCAGTGAGTGCCAAAGCATAAAACTGATTAACTTTTGATTCATTCAAACTTGAAGCTTGTTGAGTTGTGGAGGGTGACTTGAATAAAGCTTCGACTTCCTCAAGTTTAGGTTGGCTGATTAGAGCTAGCGGATTAAAGCTCGTTTTTTCCCTTGTCCAGAAGGTGTAAACGGTCGAGCCGATGTAAATGCGCGATCGCCCATCTGCAATTAACGAGTTCAATGCTTTGGTAAATCGTTCTGCTGCCTCACGGGAAATCGGCGATGTGAGAGAGTTCTGCAAGCCATAGGACATGAACGGCGGTGAATTGGCTGAGACGAGGGCTGTGCCAGAAGGTTGCCCCCCAATTAGCCCCTTAACTAGAAACGGTAGCCGCTTTTCAACAACTGTTTCCTCACCTGTGATTAAACAGGTCATGGTTGGATTACTGCTAGCTATCTCTTCTTCACCGTTTCCAGAGGTGAAACTTGCCCAAAATGCTTCGACTGAGTGGAGTTTATACGCTGCATCGGCTGGAATCATCTCACCCACCCGAAAGGTGATGACATCACCTGGATCAAAATCTTTGGGTAAATCAGCCTTGGCTTTTTCAAGTTCTTCTGGAGTGGTAAGAAAATAGAGAACCGCTTTCACCACAGGTTCTTCCGTTGCGTCAGCGCAAGCTTGAATCAGTTGTTTGAACTGTTCATGACAATCTGCAACCCTTTCTGGTTTTGAGGTTGCGCGTCCAATGCCCAACACATATTCGCCTGTATCTGCCAGAAGTTTAGGCTTTACACCAACTGTACGACCAATATGAGGGGCGATCGTTGGCTCTCCACGCTTGTTCTCCTTTGTTTTCAAAGGAACAAAGCCTTCATAGTTGCCTTCCGACGTTAAGCTAATCCACCATGCCACTTTGGTTTCACCATACATAGTGGGTGGCAGGGTCATGCGGTTGTCGGCATACTCTTTCAATTTGGTGAGAATCATGATGTGGGAACCCTCAAGATGCCGTTGTCCAAGCGTGCTGGAAAAAATTTGGGTTGTGCTTTGCCTTTGGTGACCTTTGCCCCCGATTCGTCGTGAGTGAAATACTCCAGAGTCGCGGCTTCTGCGGTTGGGGTAAATTCCATGTCCAGCAGCATTAAGCCCAATTCATCACTGTGAGCAATGGGTCGATCGTGCTCCTGATCCGGTTCACCAAAGAAGGCACTGAACTCACGAGTGCCTAAGTAAGGCTGATGGTGGCACTGTCCCTTTTTAACCCGTCTCCGAAACTGATCGCGGTACTTGGCTTCATCAGCATTGGCATGAGCCTTAAGTTGCATATCGGCTTTGATGATATAGGCAACGTTGCGTAAACCAAGGGTGTGGCGCTGGGATCGATCGTCATCGGCAAAGTAGCGATAATCTGGACTTTTTGCAGAACTGGCACTCTGCCAACTATTCATTTCATTCCGTACAATAGAAAAATGCTGAATCGGCTCCAGTACCTGAATTTCCCGCACTTTCCAGGTAAATTCAGGTTTCCAGAAAATTGCCTCCAGCACCCCTCGTGCCGCGCTGGGAGTCATCACAGGATAACTGACCCGCTCGGCTCCAAACTCTGGACGTGTAAAGCAGGCATAATCAGCCCAAACTTTGACGATTAAAGGTGAACCCATTCATACATCTCCAACTAAAAAATTAAGTCTGCTGGGTCGCGGACGATCGCGGCATCTCCGATCTCAATCCCTTGGGTTCTGTGATAGTTCCCCTGCCAGAGCCAAACACCCGGAGCAATCAGTTCACGTAACTCTTCGGTTTCTCGAAATTCGCGACTGCGGAGGTTGACTAGATAGGGCTGCAACGCTTTTAAGTCACCAGCGCGTAAGCCATCGCGACGGATACGGTGCACCAAGCTACGAGCACGATCGTCGTACTCAATCACGACAGGTGTAGTGTCGTCTGGAATTAGCTTGAACCGGGTTGCCACTTCAGGAAAATCAAAGACTTCGCGGTATTTCTGGATCTCTTGAGCATCCGTATCTATGCCCATATAAAGCTTGCGAAAATACTCATCAAAAATGCTGGGGTCATCCCAATTCAGGTTTTCGCGTTGCAGTAAGATCGATGTTTCTTTAAAGGCTTTGTGATACTCACCGGGAGGAAGTTTGCCTTCCTGAGGTCGAAAAACCGTTACCTGCCCCTTCTCTACTCTGCGTCCTTCCCGGTTACAGCGTCCTGCTGCCTGCACAATCCGATCTAGTGGACCAATTGCACGGTAGACCACCGGGAAATCTAAATCGACTCCAGCTTCGACAACCTGAGTCGAAACGAGAAGACAGGGCTGATGGGTAGCAAGGCGATCGCGGACTTGCTGCAATACTTCCCGCCGATGTTGCCCACATAGCAAGGTAGAAAGATGGAAAATGTGGTCGGAATCTGGATTTAGTAACTTATCCAGCACTGCGAGGGCATCCTTGCGGGTATTGAGAATCACCAAGGCTTGCTCGTGAGGCTGAACATGCTGCGCGACGGTTGCCCAACTCCATTCCTCTAGTGGCACAGTGTAGTGCACTCGACTCAAATTGGTGAAGTGCTCTGTTGCCATCGCTTTGGGTATGATGTCTCGCACAGTTCCCGCTGTAAAACCTTCTAGATAGCGGCTTTCTCCTTCTAGGGCTGGCTGAGTTGCCGTACACAGCACCACCGTTACCCGATACTGGCGACAGAGTTCTTTTAAGACACCCAAGATGGGCTTCAGCAAGCTAGCTGGAAGCGTTTGAACCTCATCCAGAATAATGACACTGTTAACGATGTTATGCAGCTTACGACAACGACTGGTGCGATTGGCAAACAGGCTTTCAAATAATTGAACCGTTGTGGTCACGATCAAGGGCGCATCCCAGTTTTGAGTAGCAAGACGCGCTTGGGCTTGGCGCGATCGCGCATCTTCCTGGTTACCCTCATCAGGTTTGACGGTGCTGTGATGCTCCAACACAGCCTCTTGACCAAAGATATCCCGATACACCTCCACAGTTTGCTCAATAATGCTGGTGTAGGGTACTGCCACAATGACCCGATCCAATTCATGTTCCACAGCATGAGCCAGGGCAAAAGCCAATCCACTGCGAGTCTTACCTCCCCCTGTTGGAACTGCCAAACGAAACACACCGGGAGCCAGTTGAGCAGCATCTAAACAAGTCTGGTAAACCTGCGATCGCACGCGGTTCACAGGTGTATCATCAGCTTTTGTTAGTAACTCATCTTGGGCTGTCCGAAGAGTTTCCCAAAGGTTTGTGACTCCGATTTGAGAGCCACGCTTTGCTGCCATTTCTGGATCAAAGTGCGTTTCGGTATCCAGGAAGTCAGAATCTACTAAACAGGAAAATAACAATCGCAACAGCAATTCATAGCTGTACTCGTCTCTAAATAGCCCCATCAACTGTTGTGTAGCAACAGGCGAAATTTCTAAATCTATTGCCTCGGATGCAGCATGTTGCAGAATTTCTTGGTGTAGTGCGTGATCTAACTCAGCAATGCGGTTGTTCATGTGGGTCTCCTGAGGCAACCCGCCATGATGACCATAAATGAGTTGTGCTAGCGGTTTAAACTTTTCAGTGGCAAGTTTTGCACCATAAATTGCATGAGGAACGCGATCGCGAGGCTCCGCGCCTCCTGATCGAGATGCTACTTCGCACTGAACTAAATACTTCTGAAAATTGGGATTATACTTACCCAGGTCATGCCAGAGTCCTGCAAAATACCCCAGTTCACCCGCCTGAAACTTGTCTGCAAATCTCCGTGCCCGGTTTGCAACTTTACCTAAATGAGCTTTGAGGGGATGCCATTGGTTTGGCTGATTTTCTGGTGGAGTATGTGCAGCAAATTGAGGCTTCATAATTAGCTAAGAAAATTTCGCCATGAAAGAGTACATCCGCTCTATCATTTTCCTGACTCTAGCCTCGGTTACTGCAATCCTGCAATATTATTTGTAACCCTTAATAATCTCTCAAGCTTTACAGAATCAAATCTTCAATGCTGCTGCCGCCAATCCCAAGGCTTCACCGCATTCGACTCACCCCACACCCCTCGCCGCTGCTGCTGCGCCTCCTGCTCCCCCGCCACCATCTCATCCCGATTCAGACAACCGTCCGAAAACTTCGCGTAATGGTACGCCATGCCCAGCCGTACCATTTCTGCATTGAGAAACTTCTCCAACTCCGGTTGCTGCGCGGTCGGTGCCGCGACAAATACCTCCCCTACCAACCGACCCTCCCGATCTCGCTCGGTCGGTGTCACCATCACCTGGTTTCCCCCCGCCTGAATCAACCGTTGGAGAGACTGTTGCGCTTCCTTACCCAACGGTTGCTCTAGTTCCGGTGCATCAATCCCACAAAACCGAATCTTGTCCTGCCTGCCCCCAGCTTGCACCACGATCGTATCGCCATCACTCACCCGCACCACCTGCCAGTGTTGCGACAGTCCCGGTTCCGGCTCCAGCGGACGCTTGACTGGAATCGCGCGATCGTAGTCCGGTCGGGCACCCTGCCACACCTGCCACTGGTGATAGAACGGCAAACCAATCAATGCAACCGACACCCCAGCGATCGCCAGTTTCACAAAAAGCCGAACCATCGTATCCTTCAACCGAATCCCCTACCCCAGTGCCTCTAACCAGGTCAACAAGTCCGCCAGGCTGCCAAAATCCAACAACGCCTCACCCAAATCTTCCAGCACAGGCACCGAAAGCGTGGTCAGCCGCGATCGCACCTCCTCCGGCAACTCCTGCTGAAACCGATGATTAAACAGCCGCCCAATCATCTGAACCAGCGCTTCTTGTCGCCCTTCTTCCTTTGCCTCTTGATAAACCCGCGTTTCCTGAAGCGTAATTCCCAGCATCCTTTCAATCTCCTGCCGACTCAAATGGGTAAACTTGTACACCATGATGGTCGTAACCATCTCCATTATGGCGCGACTCGCCGCTTCCGATAACGCCGCCCGTCCCGCCCGCACCAGCAAAGCCCTGGCAGCATCCGGAGCCTCCCCTTCATCCACCGTCGTCAGCACCATCAACGCCACCCCCAACGGTAACTCCGCCAGATCCCCCAGTTCCACCAGATACACTCGCTGCACCTGGGCACTGTTCAGCAATACCTCATAGGGGAGAGTCTCTCCTTGCTCAGTCCGGCGATCGGGATAAACAATCACCGCCCGCCAATTGGCATAACGATCGCGGTTGCGGTAGAAGTACAAAAACAACTCAGCAAACAACCGCTCATACAAGCGTTCATCCCGCTGAAACTGCACCTCACAAAAATAAACCACCCCCGGCACCTCAGTTTCAGGGGGCAAAAACACCCCATCAATCTCAAACTTCGGTTCCTTGACTGCCACCGAATCAAACCGATACTCCCCAGCATTCTCAGGCGGCTGCTCCAACAGCTCAAACAACAACGCTGGAGATTGCCGAAACAACTGATAAAAAATAGAATCCCGCCGCATCCCCAAGCCACCCCCATCTCACCCGTTCAATTGTACTCCCCATCCCTCCCTCGCCCCATCCCTCTCTCCCCATCTCCCCAAACTTCCGTATTTCCCTTGATGCACGCCTCAGCCATTGGTCAGTAAAGCTTGAAGGTTCCCAATCAAACCGTAAACACTGACCCCTTTCTTCAAAGGAAATCTATGCAAAAGACCCTCAAACGCGCGATCGCGGGAGTCTCATTCGGTGCCCTGATCCTCAGTGCCCTACCTGCCTTTGCTGCCCCTTATCGGGATAGCGAAAACAACATTTTCATTACCGGCTTGTCAGCACAGCAAGAAGTCCTGCTCACCTACCCCGGCACCCCCCGCACAGGCTCCGCTCGTGCCAATGCCTGTGGTGCTGTCACCGTGCGTGGCACCAATGGCGTTCCCCTCTCTGGCACCATCAAAGTCGATGGCACCAGTATTGACACCACAACCCTGAGTCAACAACTTTTACCACCCTGCTCCAACGGTTCCTTCAGCGAACCGCGCCCCAATAACTTTAGAACCTACGATGGTTCCGTCATCGTCGTAGGCAAAACCCCCAACAATTACTACGCCATTGAAACCCAAGAAGACGGCACTCGCAAAGTCCGCGCCAACGCCTGTGGCTTTGCTCTGATCAAACCCAATGCCCGGTTCAATCATCTTCCCACCACCCAAGTAGGCATCAATGGCGCAGCCCCCGCCGAAATCTCCACCCTGACCCAAAAAGGTGCACCCATCTGTCGCAACGGTATCGTCTACTACCCTGCCGATTGGCTCTCTGGCAGTTAGTCTCCCGGTTCGTCTTCTAAGAGGTTACGGAAATGCAAGGGGAGGTCAAACGACCTCCTTTTTTTAGATGGAAACCCCTTTTGTCTCCGTCATTATCCCGGTACAGAACGATCGCACTCGTCTGCAAACCTGCCTCCAGGCGCTCTACTACCAAACCTATCCCTACTAAAGCTATGAGGTGATTGTGGTAGACAACAACAGCACCGAAGATATCTCATCGATCGTTCAACAGTTTGCCAATGTGCAATACACGACAGAAGCGAAGCCAGGAAATAATGCAGCCCGTAACCGGGGCTTGAGCCTTGCCAGGGGTAAATGTATTGCCTTCACCGATGCCGATTGCATTCCCGATCGTGAGTGGTTGGCTGAAGGGGTGCGATCGCTGCTGGCGAATTCTGACGCAGGTATCATCGGTGGTGTGATTCAGTTCTTCTGCCAGGGTGATCGCCCCACCCCGGTTGAATATGCCGATTCGGTTTGCTATTTGCAACAGGCAGTCTATGTGCAGCGCGATCGCTATGCCGCTGGAGCCAATCTCTTCACCCGTCGATCGGTGTTTGAGCAAGTGGGGGGATTTGAGGAACGGTTACTCAACCTGGGCGATAAGGAATGGGGACAGCGGGTTGCAGCTTCCGGGTTTGAGGTGAGGTATGCAGAAGGCGCGATCGTGCATCATCCCGCACGGGTAACCCTAGCCGCGCTACTGGCAAAGGTACGACGGCAGACCCAGGCACAGATCACGCTGGGCGAGTTGAGGGGCGAGAGTCTACCCACCGTTAGTTTTTTGCCAATGGGCTGGCAGTTCTTTTGCAACGTTGCACGAGATGAGCAGTTACCCACGCTCAAGGAGAAGCTTCAGTTTGTTTGGATCATGCATCGATTGAAATGGACGATCGGCTGGAAGTTATTTGGTAATAGATTGCGTAGGATGCGTTCGGCGACAGCCGTAACGCATCAGCGACAGGCAATTGGTGCGTTACGCTGACGCTAACAGCACCCTACATCATCTACTGTTTATTTGGATCATGCATCGGGTGAAGTGGACGATCGGCTGGAAGTTATTTGGTAATAGATTGCGTAGGATGCGTTAGGCGACAGCCGTAACGCATCAGCGACAGGCAATTGGTGCGTTACGCTGACGCTAACAGGCAATTGGTGCGTTACGCTGACGCTAACAGCACCCTACATCATCTACATCATCATGCATGTCTTCTATTGTCAGGTTAATATCTCGCAAGACACCCAACGCGGTGATAGTAAGACATCAGGAATCAGCAACACTCAGTAGTATATTGAGTCAATGGCTGATATCTATGTTGTAATTCGGAACCAAAATGGATTCGTTATGAGTTCCATCCATGGAGAACTCATCGTGATACTCCTGACTCATGACGGGCGTTTTCAGGCTCAGCGTCCCGTAACCCTTCAAACCGCCGCCGCCGTTTTTCAAGAGATCCCCCCTGGTCGCTATACCATCATTGCCCGACATCCTGACCTTTCCCCTACCGAAGCAAGATGCGATGCCGTGCTTTCTGAGAAGACTATCTTTGGAGTTCGTTTCAACTATAATGAGCCTGAGCGTCAGCTTTCCACGATTGAAACTGAGGTGAATGAGCTACCATGACTGACACGAATTTGGCAGATTGTGCAGTCCCACCGGGGTCGATTGTAGAGTACCGCTATGTGGTCTACTCGGAAAGTTTGGCACTGTTAAAGGAAAAAAATCCTGTTCGTCGAGCCAATATTGCTCGTCAGTTAGCAGACTGGGCTGCCACCCTGGCGGAAATGGAAGCAGAGGAAGCAAAGCAATTTCAGGCGCAGGTTGTTTCGCCTGGTGAGGCAGCTTGAGCGCTATTCTTCTACTCCCAACACCAGCAACTTCACCCGCGCCAACTGCGATCGCACCTCGTCAAAACTCACGACTGAAACTTTAACCCATCCAGCATGGCGCTTCTAGGATGCAATCAACGGCTCCAACAATTGCACCTTGCCGCGCCTTCATAACAGTTGCACTCAAAGGCTCCCCCTTCACCTGCAAAGTACCTCGAAAAGCCCTGGTACTACTCAACCATTGCTCTTTTGATCGAGGCGGAACCAGCCGAGCCACTTCCTAATCTTGCTCGACGACAATCACCTCTTCTCCTCTCGCAACTTGTTCCAACAGGGCTTTGAAGTTACGAGCCGCTTCCTCAACACTCACTCTAGACATGGCATCACACAATTGAGAAATCTAGACTCCAGCGTACATTGATTCAACCCATGCTAGCCATCCTCTGTGCCCAACACCAGCAGCTTTACCCGTGCCAACTGCGATCGCACCTTGGCCCAGGCTCGAAACGCTTGTGCCTTCTGCTGATCCAACATTGACAAACTGCCCAAATAACTCACCGTATCCTGACTCCCCACCGCCAAGCGATAGTCAATCTCCCTTATCTTTTGCCGCAACACTTCCCGCTTCGCCACCTCCTGACTCACCTGAAACTCGCGGCGAAACTGGTCAAAATCCAACACTTGCAAAATCACCTGTTCCTGGATTTGTGCCGCCAGGTCACCGCGCTTGTTCTCCACCTCGGCAACTTTGACTTGCAAATCGGCGATCGCAATACTGCGTTGTTGGGCGGCGGCATCACCCCCGATCGCATTGCGAAACAGCGGTACGCCCACCAACGACAAAATCTCGTGGTAGTAATGCATAGTAATGGTAATTTAATAAACTAGGAGCATCAAGCATTACAACCAGATCGATGAACTGCCCTAAGTGCCAATCTTCTCAAATCATTAAATACGGACGTACCCATTACGGTAAACCACGATTCCGCTGCCAAGACTGTGGACGGCAGTTTGTCGAGGGGGCAACCCGACAACCGATTGATGAAACCACTCGCCAACTGATTGATAAGTTGTTGCTCGAACGCCTAGCACTGGCAGCGATTGCACGAGTGACAGGTGTTTCTAAACGGTGGTTGCAACTATATGTCAATCAAAAGTTTACCAAACGCTGCAAACCATTGAAGTCACCCTAAAAAAACAAGACGGTTGACGATTCAACTTGATGAGATGTGGTCCTTTGTTGGCTCTAAAGCAAACAAACAATGGGTCTGGTTGGCCATTGATGCGGATAGTCGTGAGATTGTAGGGGTATTTGTAGGGTCACGTTCTCGACAAGGAGCAAAGGGGCTTTGGCAATCTTTACCGGCCGTTTATCGTCAATGCGCGATCTGTTACACCGATTTCTGGGAAGCTTATGAGCAAGTGCTACCCAGCAAGCGCCATCGAGCAGTGGGCAAAGAAACGGGGAAAACCAGTTACATTGAGCGATTCAACAATACCTTACGGCAGCGAGTAGGGCGCTTAGTTCGTGAAACCTTGTCGTTCTCCAAAAAATTGAGTAACCACATCGGGGCAATTTGGCATTTCGTGCATCATTACAACGCCTCTCTACGTTCTTAAACATTACTATGCATCACTATACTCCATCCATCATGAAAATCATTGGTTGTTGCCACTGCCGCCAAGATTTCGTCGGTTGCTTCATCCACTCCCAGGGGCAACTTACGCCAGGTGCTCTGGTTAACAGCTTGGATAGACGGTGCGATCGGGTTTAAATTGGTTCTTTTCCAGGAAAACATTCTCAGGAAGTTACTTGCCGAATTGCTCTATGTCGATCGCCCCAAACGATCGTAAAAATATTGTCGATACAAATCACAACGTGGCACCACCTCATTACCCTGAAGATGAATCAAGCCCATACTGTGCAATTGAAACGCCTGTACCGACTCCAACCGCACAGGTTCATGAGAAGTCATCACCTTGTGAATCGCATGGATCAACTCTGGGCGCTGTTCCAGATTCCACAAATGACGACGCAAATGATCGCTGTAGAGTCCCGCTTCTGTCGGTGCAGATTCAATCAATTGCTTCAGTGTGGTTTCTCCACGGGTAATGTAATAGAGCGCCACCCGCACCAGGTAAGGATGTCCTCCTACTACCTGCATGAGCTGAGTTACTTCATCACTGACCCAGTTCAGCCCATGCCGTTGCGCCAGATCCAGTACCTGCGCCGCAGTAAATTCTGGCAGTTCGATCGGCAATCCTACATTAAACGGCGACTGATTAATATTCAGTGGAATATACACTTCAGTCGAGTGAACAATCACCAATCGTAGCTTTTTCCAAAGTTCGCGGCTTTTCGAGTTCTCATGCCACGCTCGCAACAGTCCCAAAAAATCGGCGGCAATTTGGGGATGCTGAAACACACAATCCACCTCATCCAAGCCCAACGTTAGAGGATTAGAAATCTCTGCTAACAAATAGTCTTCAAAATAAGCCGTGCAATTATCTTTACTACCAAAAATATCATCCCAATACTCAGAGAGACGATTTGCTAGCTTCAACCGCCGCCCTACGCTGGCACAAAACCAGCGTAAGAATTTATCTAAATCGGTAAACACCAACGCATCTGCCAACTGAAAGCTCAGTGGCACAGTCCTGTGATCCAATTCCTTCGCTTGCTGCAAGATCCGAGACAGTAGTGAGGTTTTACCCATTTGTCGGGGAGCTTTGATGCGGATCAGGGCACCGGGCAGCGCGATCGCCTCTTCACAATTAGCCTCGACGGGCGGACGCTCCACATAAAACAGAGAACTCATATCCACTTGCCCACCGGGCAGTTCCGGCTCTGCCACCGGGGAAGGAGGAGCATGGGGGACGGGGGGATTGAGTGATGGGGGTGGCGAGAAAACCGAAGGCGGCTCGATCTTCGTTTCAGACAGGCTTTGCTGAAACAGTTCTGCCTGTCGGGCTGGATTCAACAAGGCTAATATCTCTTGTAGAATATTTTTTGTATCTTCTGGTGTCTTCCATTCTCGTTGCTGAATGCGGTTGAGATAGCCACGCAAATCGTAATTTAAAATAGCATCCCAGGGCAGATTGACTCGAATTGGCAAAATCAATGGTTTATGGTCAGCCCGCCGATCGCGTAATTCTCTAGCGCGGCGTACTTCCTCGGTCACCATCTCACTCGTTGCTGACAACGGCGACAGCAACAGCAAAAAATAATCCGCCTTGTCCAGTTCTTCGTCCACCCGTTGCGACCAATTTTCACCTAAGCGAATTGATTCGCCTGCCATAAATGCTGGGTGTCCTGCTGCCTGCAACCCTCGATAAAATGCCTGAGCCAGACTGGCATCTGGTTCCTGGCTACGATAGCTAATAAAAACATGCGCCTGCTTAGAGGTCGTTATAGTAGGAACGGGCGAAGGAATTGTCGGGAGCGATCGGGAATCGGGCAAAGTTGAAACTGCCGATGTCGTAGAATTTCCAGGCTCGGAAGCACGTTTTTGTCGCAGCACAGGCATCAAATGGTTAGCAACCCCTGCCAAGGCGATCGCACTACATCCCAGACGATAAGCATATTCAATCGATTTACCAATCCCCAAAGCATCATAAAAGGCAACTGAAAATTCGATCGCCGCCGCTGCCCCCACATCGGGACGAATCCCAATCACATAGTGAATATGCTTTGAGATCGTCTCCGCCTGGCTATCGGAATAGCAACCACTTAGCAGCACGCATTCAATCTGGTCTTCAAACAGTCCAAACAGTGCCGATAGCGCTTCTGATCGAATAATCTGTACCTGCGCATTAATATCCTCTAACGCCAAACCCACCGACTGCGCACCAAACCCGCAAAAGTGAACAACCTGGGGTTGCACTTCTTGCAGTGCTCGACGTAAATCCCTAGGACGCACTGCCCAGCGATGTTCTAGAACAAAGGGAACGGCTTGTCGCGATCGCTGCAACCCTTCGCCAATCTCCTGGACTTCTCGCTCCAACCGAAGCGACGAAAGCCCCTGAGGGTTGGCTGCCAACACCAAAATCTTCTTAGCAGGTAGTTTGTTATCCATAGAATCGTCTGCAACCAACCACTGCATACTTCACCCAAATCCTTTATCAGATTGCCAATGTTCTGTAAGGTCGTGATACCAGCAAATCACTCAGGGCTTAGAAGACTGAGCAACGTACAAATTTGTCCACCCTATAAGGCTGATCAGTTGCCCCATCATCTAAACTGGCTGCGAGGCTTAGCCTCGTACAAAGATTTTCAAGAACAGAGATGTCTTATCCAAACCACCACATTGCAAAAACCATTTCAAAGCTCCAAGCATTCTCTTAGTAGAACTTCTACGAAATCGAGGAAGCTATCAGTAAAAATGGCATCATAACGAAGTTAGGCTAGCTACAATAAAGGGTAATACCCCTCACTAAAACAATCATACTATTTAAGCTTCTCAATCACCACGGGATCTAAAAATAAGCATTAACCATTGAGAAATATTGAAAAATTTAATCCAAAAAATAGGGGGTGAGACCCCTCATGGGAGAGATCGTACTATTAGCCTTCAATGTACTTTTTAAGATGAATTAAATGAAAACTACGTAAAATCAACTGTTTAATGAGGGGCTTAACCCCTTAATTCATGGGAACTCAGTTGTTTTCCGGATGTCTAAATAACTGAGTCAAAAATATGATTTTATGGTAGCCAATCTCAAGGGGGTGATGGGTGAAACCCCTCACCAAGCAAATAAAAAGTTAATTTCTTGAATGATGATAATCCGGTCTTTAAGACCTTATAAATTTTGGGTTTAATTTGAGGTCTTCTCGCTACTTTCGAGAAACTTTCTGGATATAAATTGGCTAGATGGAAATTTTCCAACTCTGTCGCAAGCCAGCCCTCCGAAATGAATGGAGATTATCCTCATGACTCAATGCTGTACACAAGTTCTTTAAATGAACGTGAAGCCTATCGCTTCTTGAAGGTTTGGGAGTAATCAGGTGCATTCGATGACAACGCAATTTCTAAAAGCAGAAAGATGCCTATCGCACAAAAGTCGATTTCAGGTAGGGGGCAGTTTGCCTGCCAACGCATCTGTTTATGTGACAAGGCAGGCAGATCAAGACTTTTATGAGGGACTGCAAACAGGGGAATTTTGTTATGTGCTCAATTCTCGGCAAATGGGGAAGTCGAGTTTGCGGGTGCAAACAATGCAACAACTACAAGCAGAGGGCTTTGCCTGTGCTGCCATTGACTTGACTCAAATTGGTAGCCAACATATCACGCCTGAACAGTGGTATGCCGGAATTATTCGTACTTTAGTGACCAGTTTTGGTTTAATCCAACAAGTCAACCTGCGCAATTGGTGGCGCGATCGCGACCATCTTTCCCCCGTTCAGCGCTTAAGCGAGTTCATCGAAGACATTCTTCTGCCAACAATTCCGCAAAAGCTTATTATTTTTGTGGATGAAATTGACAGCATCCTCAGCCTTGAATTTTCAGTCAGTGATTTTTTTGCTCTGATTCGAGACTGCTATAACCGACGAGCTGACAAACCTGCCTATCGCAAGCTGACTTTTGCCTTGTTAGGCGTGGCAACCCCGGCAGATCTCATTCCCGATAAAAGACATACTCCTTTTAATATTGGTCGTGCAATCGAACTGAAAGGATTCCAACTCAAAGAAGCCCAACCCCTAATTCAGGGACTGGCAGAGAAGGTCGAAAATCCTCAAGCTGTACTCCAAGCTGTGTTGGAGTGGACAGGAGGACAACCCTTTCTCACGCAGAAGTTATGCCAGTTCATCGCCAAATCACCCATCATGATTCCCAAAGGACAGGAGACCCATTGGGTCAATCGGATGGTGCAGTTGCACATTTTAGACAATTGGGAATCGCAAGATGAACCCGAACATCTCCGCACCATTCGCGATCGCCTCTTGCTAGATGAACAGCGCACCGTACAGCTGCTCAGCATTTACCAACAAATCATTCAGCAGGGTGAGATTCCAGCAAACGACAGCCCTCGGCAAATGGAGTTGCGTCTATCAGGATTGGTAGTGGAAAGGGGTGGAAAATTGAAGGTTCGCAATCGCATTTATGCTGCAATTTTTGACCAGAAATGGATCGATGCTGCGCTCAAAAAAAATGAACAGCTGGTGCATCATCATTTAATTACGTTGAAGGATGAGCTAGGGCAACGTCGGTTTGTGCTCAATGATCCCTGCTATTCGATCGGACGATCTCCCACCTGTGATATCCGAATCGCTTCACCTTTTGCCTCGCGCCACCATGCCACCCTGGTGCAACTTCCGCGTGAAGATGGCACTTATTTTTACCGCATTGTGGATGGCAATCTTCAGGGCAAACTCAGTGCCAATGGTCTCTTGATCAATGGTCAAAAGCGTTTCTCACACGATTTGCGTGATGAAGATGTGATCTTGCTAGGATCAGGGGTCAAACTGGTCTATTGCCACAGTATTGGGTTGATGCCCGAAAAAGCTGAAAGCACGTTAGGTGGAGATGTCGAAACTCATGTTGATGTAGCAGCAATCCCTATCACCAAAGAAGACATTGTGAAGGAAACTGATGTGGATGATTAACTGACTTCTAAGGCGGGGAGTGCACCTCGTTTTTGGCTATTTAACGGCACACTGATATGTCGAAGCGGCAATTCGATAATAAATTCTGTCCCTTCATGAGGAGTGGAGTGAAATCGGAGCTGTCCTTGATGTTGATGGACGATCGTCTGGTAACTCACTGTTAAACCAAGCCCAGTACCTTGCCCCACATCCTTGGTGGTAAAGAAGGGATCAAAGATTTTGGGCTGAATTTCCGGGCTAATGCCTGAGCCGTTGTCGGCGATCGATACCAGAACTTTGGCTTCTGCTGCCAGACTCACCACAACCAGTTCTGTACGAATAATGATTTTTTTTTCACGGTCCAATGGCGCCTGGTCAAAGGACTCGATCGCATTCATCAATAAATTCATAAAGACCTGATTGAGCAAACTGGGACAACATTCCACCACAGGTAAATTGGCATACTCCCGAATGACTTGAATCCCTGCCAATTGGTTTTGCAGAATAAAAAGCGTGCTTTCTAACCCTTCATGCAAATCGATAGTTTTACGATGCGCTTCATCAAGTCGGGCAAAATTACGCAACGACAGCACAATTTCCTGAATCCGTTCAGCGCCGACCCGCATTGAATTCAAAATGCGGGGTAAATCTGACAGAAGAAATGCCAAATCCACTTCCTGAATCAACTGTTGGAGATCGGTCGCTGTCGCCGGACAATGCATCTGATACTCCTGCAATACTCGGAGCAAATCCTGAACATAGGTTTCAATGTAAGGAATGTTGCCAGAAATAAAGTTGACTGGATTGTTGATCTCGTGGGCTAACCCTGCCACCATGCGCCCCAGGCTAGACATTTTTTCGCTTTGGATTAATTGCGATTGGGTCAGCCGCAATTCCTGTAACGTTTCTGCCAGATGTTGCGCTTGCGCTGAACTCGTCGCAGCCTGCTGCTGAGTGCGGGCATAGAGATGTGCCTGCTGGATGGAAATCGCTAATTGGTCGGCAACCGCCTGTGCCAGTTTTTGGTCATGCTTTGACCAGTAGCGCACTTGAGAGCATTGATTTAAATAAAGAATGGCGTAGAGGATTCCCTTTGCGCGGACGGGAACGACTAGGGAAGATCTGATCTGCGCCCGCTGATATTCTGTATTGCGAACCCCAATGCGCTGATCTTGAGTGACATCTGAGATGACAACGCGCTTACAGTTCTGAATCACCCATTGTGTAATGGGACCCTGGGGATCAAAATCTTCAATGGAAGGACGAAAAGGCTCACGGCACACCTCAAATAAATCCAGCCGTTGCAGAGCAATTTTGCCAGTGGAAGTGGGGAGCAATTGCAGGGAGGCAGAGGCAAATCGTTGGCTATCATCCCAGTGGTCAAGCAAATGCACCAGGCAGCGATCGATCTCCAAAGCTTCCAACAAATGCGCGATCGCTTCACTCAAAATAATTTCCAGATCAAAACTTTGGCGAGTTTGGGCAGTGATTTGGTTAACCAATCGCTCGCGTTGCGCCTGTTTTTGCGATTTCTCGTAAAGCTGTGCTTGACTGATGGCAATTTCGAGCTGCTGAGCCATCGATCGCATAAACTCCACTTCTACCCCAGCCCAGCGGCGAGCATGGTCTGAGCAGCAAGCCAAAAAACCTATCTCATTGTCTCGAGTACACACAGGAATCATTAAAGTTGCCTGGGCACCCAGAATTGGAGCAGCTTGTGATGGTGGCACTCTCTGTAACTGGTGTACCCAGTGCGTCAGAGGATGAAAAATGGTGGGTAACGTCTTGCCGCCATGACTGACAATGACCTCTCCCTCAGCGATCGCGGTGGCAACAGAACCAAACAAATTAACTGGATGGTAGCCTAGCTCAGGGGATTGACAGGCAAATGAACCTGTTTTATTAAAAGATTGACCGGGAAACTTAGCAGCGACCGGATGAGCTACTTGGTTTTTACAAACAAACCGCACCCGATCGGTATCGGGATAAAACCAGAAAAAATAACACCGATCCAGATCGAGCAAGGATGCAATTTCATCCACAGCTGTTTGTAAAACCACTTGCAATTCCAGAGAATTACGAACTCGATCGATGATTTTTCGTAACAGAACTCGGTGCTGTTCTGGGTGATACAGCCAATATTTGGACAATTTGTCAGGACGAACAGGAAACACAGGACTTAGCAATAAATGACGTAGCATGAGAAATATCAAAGATACACCTGAAGCCTGACGAATTCAGTTCGTCCAAGCCTTGCGATCGCTTCGAGCAAAAACGGGCACCCTGATTGCAAAATGAAGGAGATTATAACTAATTTCTAGTGTCAAATAATGTAGCTAGCATCACTGCAAAAGTTTGGCAATTTCAGTTTTGACGATTTGAGATTCACAGCCATATTTTTACTTATCAGCAAGATTTATCGTATTCAAGCAAAAATTAACGTATCGGCTAGCATATCGGCACTCAACGGCATCTCGTCAAAATCTGTCTTGCGTGAGATCAAGAAATGTGAAAAATTTCGGCAAAAATGCAGTATTGTAGTCAACTAGCGGATAGTACTTTTACCGCGGTAAGCGTAAAGAGGAGTTATGAACAGGAAACTACTTGTTAGCTTGTTTTTGGTGTTTGGCCTGGCTATTGGTCTAGGTGCTTGCTCTGGTGGCGGTGATGGCGGAAGCAGCCCTGCTCCGACCGAATCTCCTAGCCCCTAGTGAGTCAAGTGCACGAGCTTTAGCTGCAAATAACGCTTAGCTTCTGCTAAAAGAGTCGCTCCTCACTATTTTTTCTAGAGTCTATCTCTCGCTTGGGAGCTAGACTCGGTATCAGCCACAGGTTGCTATTGTCGTACAGCGATAAAGTCAGCAGTCTACAGAGGTAAGTCTTTGTTGCTTTGATGATCATCCGATTGTCTCCCAGCAAGTTAGGTTTTTTCCATCTGTAGGCTGTTGTCCTTTTTAAAAAGCTGGCTAAAGCACAGTTCTGTATTTATGCTTTTATTGCAGTTCAGCACCTCTCACTATTGCCGCAAGGCGCGGCTAGCGCTGGGTTATAAGGGAATAAACTATCAGGTTGAAAATTTGACCCCTGGGCTACATATTTTTAGGCTCAGGACACTGACCGGACTGACTACAACGCCCGTTTTAATGCCCCAATTGGCTGATCAACCGGAAGCGATCTCTGACTCGACCCAAATCCTGAAATTTCTGGAAACTTATCAGCCGCAACCTACTTTATGCTTACCCAATCCCCGCGCCCAGTCCGAAGCCTGGGTTTTGGAAGATTGGTTGGATGAAAGTATTGGCACAGCAACCCGCTTTGTGTATTATCAATTCCGGGCTGGACAGGGGAAGGAGATCGATCCTTCCTTCGCCAGTCAGATGGTAATTCAGGTCGTGCAACGACAGTATGGCATCAACTCAGCCACAGCAAAGCTAGCAGCTAGCCGGTTGACAACCGCTCTGGAGTTTTTGGGCGATCGCTGGAAAAATGCTCCCTACCTATTTGGGACTCAACTCAGCGTTGCTGACATGGCTGCCAGTGCCCTCCTCAGTCCCTTAGCCTTGATCCCCAACTATCGACACCAGTACCCCTGGCTGTTTGAACGGATCTCCCAAATTCATGCCGAATGCCACGAACCCCTGCCACCCGGACTGGCATGATGATAGATTTGCGATTTTACCCCTTGGCAGAAGTTGTCCCGCCGACCTTCCTTGAGCTGTAAACCTCAGCAAACAATTTGCGATTTTGGATTTGCCCCGATAGATTGAGTAAGAAGATTCTTACCATCAAAGCGTTGCATCCCTGTGAATTTAAAATCTTCAATCTTCAATCTCAAATCTTTAACCCTGGGGCTGATCGTCTTTGCCACGAACCCAGTGCTGGCGCTGCCTCCCCCCCAAGACACACCCGAAGAAATTTTGCGAACAGAGATTATTCTGGATGCTAGATCGCCCATTGACGGCAAACCACTCACTGCGGCTGAATACGCCGAGCTAGAAGCACTGCTACAGACTGGGATAAATCCGCCTCCTGCCCAAGTCTCCCCAAAAGTTCGTAAAGTGATCAGTCTATTGCGCCTGCGGCGATTTTTTAAGACATTTTTGCCATTTATTCCAATCAAGTAAAGGCAGAATCGACTGAAAAACGGCTCTGTTTTGCCCCTTCATTCCCGGTTGCCCAACCTATGCTGTTTACGCTACCTGCCACTATAAAATTTTTACAAAAACCGACTCATCCTGCCTGGGTAGAGCAGGCATTGGCAAATCTGGATACCCTGCTGCTAGATCATTCCCACTGTGAGCGTAAAGCGGCTGGAGTTGCACTCAATCTAATGTTTCGATATCCTTCCAATGAAAAATTAGTCAGAACTCTCACGGCGATCGCCCGTGAAGAACTGGAACATTTTGAGCAGGTCAACCAAATCCTGGAACGGCGCCACATCCCTCTAGCACCGCTCTCCGCCCCTCCCTATGGGGCAGGACTCAAGGCACAAATTCGTTCGGCAGAACCGCATCGCCTACTTGACTCGCTACTCGTTTCAGGACTGATCGAAGCGCGCAGTCACGAACGTTTGGGTTTGTTGGCAAACCACTGCCCAGATACAGAGTTGGCTCGCTTTTATCGAGGATTGATGGCTTCAGAAGCCAGACATTACGGGGCTTACTGGATCTTGGCAACAACCTATTTCGATCGCACCCTGGTTGAACCACGCCTCGAAAGTCTAGCGGCTGCCGAAAGTGAATTATTGGCAGAGCTCTATCCCGAACCGAGAATCCATAGTTGATTATGGAAATCCGCTATCACAACTTTCTCATCCGTTCTTGGCAACCGCGCGATCGCGCCGCAGCGGCTGAGCTCATTCGTTCCGTGCTGTCTGCTTATGGTTTAAAGTTTGAACCAAAAGGAGCCGATCTCGACGTTCTGGCAGTAGAAGCATTTTATACCGAGCGAGGAGGAGAATTTTGGGTGGTTGAGCATGAGGGCTTGGTCGTGGGAACGGCTGCCTACTATCCCATTGCACGGGGAGAGAATGCCGTAGAAATTCGCAAGATGTACCTTTTTCCTGGCTATCGAGGATTGGGGTTAGGACGTTTTTTACTAGAAACGCTTGAACAAGTGATTGCCGATCGTGGCTTTCAGCAAATCTGGTTAGAAACAGCCAGTGTATTAGTCGAAGCGATCCAGCTTTATGAACGCAATCACTATCAAACTAGTACCGGGGTTGAAACCGCTCGTTGCGATCGAGTCTATGTCAAACAACTTACCCTCCCCTTGGCGCCTTCTGCCTTGTAACTGCTCAGTCTGGATCCACTTGCTCAAACAGCTGAGTGACAAAGAAATTGTGCTAGCGTATTCAGGCTAACGTGTCTTTGGCAGCTGAGTAAAGAGCAGAAAACTGGAATGGCAGGCGCTCAAATCTCGGAAGCTGCTGTTCTTCTGTGGTGATTGTCCAGTTGCATTGGTTCAGCATGATGAATCGACGGTCTTTTTTGTATAGGCTGGGAGCGCTTACCCTGAGCCAGGGGTTGCTGGGTTGCGGCAGCAGTCGCGATCGGCTGACCTTGCGAATCGAACTGCTGAAGGGTTCCATTCCAGCACTAATGCTAGGCAGGTTTCGGGAAAAGTTACAGCGGAATTCGGTGCACAATTTTGCCCTTGACTTTAACCCTCAGCCCAGGTTGCAAGATTTATTCGAGTTGCTGCAAGGCTGGAAACGTCGCGCGAATGTTCCTAAAACTCCTAATAAACCGCTCATTCCGATTCCTTTCATTGCCCAACCTCCTGCGGGCGCATCCGACCTAGTGACATTGGGAGACTATTGGCTTGAAACAGCGATTCAACAAAAGTTAATTCAGCCACTCGACCTGAGCCAGTGGCAACAGTGGCAAACATTGCCTCCACGCTGGCAAACCCTGGTCACTCGAGATCTGCAGGGTAACCCCGATCCAAAAGGGCAAGTTTGGGCAGCCCCCTATCGTTGGGGTTGCACCATGCTGGTTTATCGCAAAGATCTGTTTGAGCAGCAGGGGCTATCGCTACCGACCGATTGGCATGATCTTTGGCGCAAAGAATTGTGCGGTAAATTTTCCTTACTCGATCATCCTCGCGAAATTATTGGTTTAGCCCTGAAAAAATTAGGTTGTTCCTACAACTTGCCCAATTTGCAGCCAGTTCCCAATTTAAAGTCGGAATTGATCGCTTTAAACCGTCAGACCAAATTCTACAGTTCTACAGATTACTTGCAACCCTTACTGTTAGGGCAAACTTTGCTGGCAGTGGGCTGGTCTACAGATATTTTATCGGCAATGAAACGGAATTATAAATTACAGGCAATCATCCCCCAATCGGGCACTGCCCTTTGGGCAGATTTATGGGTTCGTCCTGCCAGCGCACCTCCTCCTAATCAAGCAAAATTGCTCAATCAATGGATTGATTTTTGCTGGCAACCTGAAATTGCGGAACAGCTCTCTCTACAAAGCCATGCCGTTTCGCCAGTCTTTATCGATCGCTCGACCTCAAAGCTGCCGGAACCATTGCGGAAAAATCCACTGCTGGTATGCAATGAAGAGACCCTACGTAACAGCGAGTTTCTCTTGCCCATCGCTAAACCAACCCTAGAACAACACCGTTTGCTATGGCAATCGATCCGCCAGGTTGTTCCAACTTCGCCCTCACTTTAGTTGGCGTTGCTGATTCTGGGTATGAATTTGGAGCAGTATGAATTGAAACTTCGTTCCAATTCATACTACTATTCAGCACCACCCTTTAGTTTGAGATATTTTGGGGAAGCCGCCACCCTTGATTAACAAAATTGAGCGGACCAATCTGACACACCAGGCGACTAGCCGTTGGGGTAGATGCGTCTGGAGCGATACGAGAACTGCACTCATATAGCGCTTCTGGCTTTACTTCACGCCGTTTCTGCAACTGGTTCGAGGGTTCAGCTGCATCGGTGTAGTTAGGCGGACGATCGAAAAATTGCACGTTATAGTGATAATTTCCAGGCGGAGGATTGCTCAAATCCACAAACTGGTTGACAAACTCGTATCCCAATTTATTCACCAGTTCGTATCGTTCCAAATGATCCAGCAAGCTCCAAAGTTGACGATTAATTTCCACATCAACCCGACAAACCGTATCCCCGGGCTTACAGAGAATATTGGTATTGCCTCGGCAGGCTGACCAGGCTTTAATGGGTTGGTTGCCATATCGCTTTCTCTCGGCAAGTTGAGATTGCAACCACGACAAACTTGGTAGATTCAAAACTCGATCGGATAAGGAATCGTTGGTCTGGGCGGTACAACTGCTGGTCATCTCCACGAGATCGTTCTCTACTGGACCATGCTCAACTTGGCTTTCAGCACCCGGAGGAGGAGGAGTTACAGAGCTTTCAGCCAGCGATCTGCTTGGAAATGCCAGCAAAAGGAACACACATAAGAAAAGATGACTCAATCGCTGTAGCCGCTCACCTGAACGGACGATCGTCCGAGGCTTCGGCTGAATCGGCAACAGACTAAAACCGATAACGACCATCCGACCAATCATAAGTATGACCGTAGGCAGAGTTTTCTCGTTTGCGCCAGGTGATTTCTCCCCGTGCGGTTTTAACGAGTGTTTGTTCGACCACATCAACCATATTGCGCCAAGACAAATCCTCACGTCGTAAAAGGTCTCTAAGACTTTGTAACGCCGAGTCAGGTTCGATCGCATCGATTGGCGGTAAAGGTTTGACTGCACGGAGGGGATCTCGCTGCACTGCTGCAATAGCTTGACGAACAGCTGTCACAATTTGGTTCCCCAGCTCATTTTTGCCGCGCAATCTTTGTTGTTGCCAGCCCCGTTCGCTAGTTGCGTATAGAGCAGGCAAACGATTGAGGGCATAAGCAATCACTTCGGTGCGGTTGAGATAGCCACTCAAACGCGAGGGCAATCGTTGCAACTGTCGCTCAACTTCCTCTACAACCAGTGATTCAATCGCATTTCGATATGTTTTGGCACGGTTCGATTCCATAGTTTTCATAGGACTCAGTGACTCGATCAGGAATGCCCCACATTGGGTAAAACTATAAGGTAGTCTAAATTGGTCGATCTTGTCGTGACTGAACGTTTAAAATTGTGACGAAGCGAAAAAATCTTTTGTCGTGCTTTTAAAAGAAGTTATTAATACTTTTAAAAGCCTGACTGCGAGAAGATTTTAAAAGTATTCGTAGTCCCGAAAAATGATTTTTACTTAAATATCCCAAAGCCGTCGCCGCCCTGTGCCTTGCAACCGAGCATGAGTCTCTTCTAGCAGTTTAGGAATATTGAGTGCATTGGGGCAGCGAGGTAGACAATCCCCACATTCAGTACAACGATCGGCACGATTTCCCGGAAACCAATGTCCAGCGTTTTCAAACATCCGGTAGCGATACTGCCCAAATTGGGTCATGTCGTAGGCGATCGTCAAATTGCGTAACCGCAACACTTCTGGGATATGAATTTCTTCGGGACAGGGCAAACAGGCGTAACACTGGCTGCACAGATCGGTGGCAAGGGTTGCAGACTGGTGAGATTGCAATCGTTCCAGGATTTGCTGCTCTACCAAGGTCAGAGAATCAGTGCGATCGGCGAACTGAAGAGAGGGAGCCACTTCGGCAGGATTTGCAGCTCCCAGGCTTAGAGTGGTAATTCGGCGATCGCTGAGCAAAAAGCGATAGTTAAATTCCAGGGGAGAAAGCGGCGCACACAATGCTGATAAGGTTTGCGAAGGAGTATAAAGCAACCCACCTTTGTCAGCGGGTGAGATAATTAAAACGCCCATTCCTTTTTGATGCGCCAGTTCTACGGCTGCGCCATGACGCTGAAAAAAGTAAGTGTAATGCAAATTGACAAATTCAAATAAATCTGTCGCGATCGCAGCCAGAATCAGTTCCAAAAAACCATGGGTTGAAAAGCCCACATGCTGCACGCGCCCATCTGCCACAGCCCGTTGCACGGCTTGCATACAGCCATCGGCTGCTTGCACCCATGCCAGATGCTCCCAGGTATTGAGTCCATGAATTGCCAAACAGTCTAAATAATCTAAATTCAATCGTTCTAGCGATTCATCAATCCAACGCTCCATTTGTGCTGCATCGGCGGTTGGTGGCAGCTTGGTGGTAATGCAAAGTTGATCACGGGTTAGGGGCAATCTGCTCTGCAAAGCTGCACCCAAATACTGCTCACTTTTGCCATACCCTCGCGCTGTTTCCAGATGATTGACGCCGAGCGAAACCGCTTGCTGTACGGTTGCCACGGCATTTTCTTCAGAGGACAGATAGCGCATCGTCCCCAAGGTAAAGACAGAAAGCAACCGCTGGGTTTTACCAAAGGGACGATAGTGCATGGACAAAAACTCAACCCTCAATCAGGACACACACCCATTTTCGCCCCGACTACTCATTCTGGGAGGCAGTCGGATTTTTGGAGGCAATATGAAATGCAGAAAGATAGGAAAGATCCAGGGTATTGCCAGATATCTGCGTGATAGTTTCCCGCAATTCTGCAAACAATGATTTTTGGATAGATGGCTCTAGCTTGAGGTAGGGCGAGTAGGTATTCAGTAGAGTGAGATAGTCATCGACGGTGTAGGTCACTTCGACTTTGACCTGTTCTGTGATCACAGTTTGAAAGTAACCAGAATCCATCATGAGTTGCCCCAATTTTCGCAAGATTTCTTCTTGTTCTGCCTGAGTTTCGTAGCGAGCCAGGGCAGGGGCATGTCGTTGATAAACAGCTTGCAAGTGCTGATACACCGCCTCAGTCGGTTGCAGCTCTTTATTCCACAGCAGAATCAAGTAACCTTGTTCTGACAAAATACGAGCGGCTTTGGGATAGCCGACTGCTGCTGGAATCCAATGAAATGAGCTGGCAGCAATCACTGCGTCGAAGGGTTCTGTATCGGGTATCCATTCTTCAAAAGAAGTATTGAGCAGCTCAACATTCGGATAGGGAATGCAATTTTGCTGGGCAAGTCGATAAAAGGCTGGATTAGGCTCTAGGGCAAGCGTGGGACAGCCCAGTTGGGCGATCGCCGTGGTGGCAGTGGCAGGTCCACAGCCCACTTCTAAAATTTTGGAGTGACGGGAAAGCTGGGCGATTTCAAACACCTGTTGGATTAATGCCTGAGGATAACGGGGTCTAGCCCGGTGATAGGCTTCCGCAGCCGGAGAATACCAATGTTTTCGCTGCTCTAGATCTCTAGCACCGTAGCGATCGATCTCCTGTTTGAAATCTTGCATGACCAATTCAGCATGAGAGCGTCTCCTTCACCTTAGCGAAGATTGACCCAATTCCTCGATCGTCTGGTTCAATCCAATTCAAAATCCTACGAACACATAATTAACAGAACATTGCAGGAAATTGCTAATAGGTCACACCACGATAGCGGCGAACGGGCGGGGGATCTTCTTCCCGAATGCCCTGCTGGGGTAAGGACACATTGGAAGTGACTGCGGGTTGAATCACCACTTCTTCGGTTTCTTTCAAAGGCGATCCCTGAGGACTGGATAGGGGAGCGGCATCTTTCTCAAGCGCCTTCTGGACAAACGCCTTCGGATCATTTGCCACTACCGCAGTGATCACGGCGGGTTTAACCGGCAGAGACGGGCGATCGCTCATGCGAGATTCCAACTGTCGCTTCATGGAGAGCAAGACCGAAATCAGCGCACCATTATTCAGCGGATAACTATCCATCACTTCCAACACGCGCTTCACCGAAGAAGCTACGCTACTGACCAGATTCTCACGCTGAAACCCTGGGAGCAAGTCCGCAGCGCCCTGGTAAATTGCCCAACGTCGTTCGTATCGTGAAATTTCTTTCACTGAAACATCAGTCAGAACAACCTTGACACTAGGATGGTTTTCTCGACACCAGCGACAAAATTCATAAGGATTAAAGTCTGGCACCTTAACATCGACCAATAGGAGATCCGGCAACGTCAGCTCCGCCTCTTTCAGAAGATTGATGTTGTCAATCAAATTGGTGTCTGGCGTCTCCCAAATCACGGAGATTTGCTGAGATTTCAATACAGATTGCCAAATTAACCCCTGAAGCCGGGTGGGTTGCACCATCAAAACAAGTTTCTGCGAATCAGCCATACGAGTTCCTTCAGTGTGTAGGGCTACAGTAGGTGCACCACTCAATCGATCCTTGTTGATCGGTTTGTTCCGTTGATGAATCTGGGAGATTGGAATCGCCGGATATGTTGCCAGATATTGACTTAAACCTGATGGATTAAATTTTTCACTTTCAATGGCGATCGGGCATCTTTGTCAGCTTCGCAGTGAAAAAGCCAAGGGGAACGCTGGTTCATGAGCACCAATCCTAAAGATTCAGAATAATCTTGCAGGCAAATGGCAGTTTGAATACAAAAAAGTCAGGAAGTTTTTGTTAAAAAAACACGGGAAGAGAGAAATAGCAATTCCCCTTTAAGAGCATGTTAAAACAATCTGAACGCAAAAGTGCCTCAACAATATACCCATGCTGACCCCTATTTCCAAGTTTTCATAACAATACTATCCAGATTGAATCCGGTAAATCGTATCAGAGGATGCATCCGGAGATTTGCCCGGGTCAGTCTGAAGAGGGTTGGCAAAGGGCTGAAGAGCGGGACCAAATCGCGTTAATTGAGCCGTATTGATTAAATCATTGTTGGAATCAAAGTTTGAGTCAAAGTTCAGGTTAAAGTTTGGATCAAATCTTGGCTTAATCGGCTCATTTAAGTCAGGTGGGATGGGTGCTTCCGACTTGACAGGCTCGTCGCATCTCTTTATTTCTTGCTTAATACCGTTGTTGGAAGGCACTGCATATCCATGCCCAAGTTTCGGCATCTAAGACCAAAATTGTTCTGCCCAAAGCTTTTTCGGATCAATCCCAAACGATTTCTGGGTCGGTGGATAATATTGGCTCTGACGATCGTTTTTGTGTTGATATCGGGTTCGGCAGGGTTCGCGATCGAAGCTGCCTCGGTCGGTATTCCGCCAGATGTACGCGTGGTGCTCGATACCATCTGGGTGATTTTTACCGGCATTCTCGTCTTCTTCATGAATGCGGGATTTTGCATGTTGGAAACGGGATTCTGTCGCAGCAAAAATGCGGTAAACCTACTCGCCAAAAACTTGATTGTGTTTGCACTGTCTACGGCTGCCTATTGGGCGATCGGGTTTGCCCTGATGTATGGCAATGGCACCCCTTACTTTGGTCAAGAGGGCTTTTTTTTGCATGGACTGGATAACAGCCCTTTGACCGGAGATGCCTACGCTGGCGCTTTTCAATCTCTGAAGTGGGCAGGGATTCCACTCAATGTGAAGTTTTTCTTTCAGCTGGCGTTTGCTGGAACTGCTGCCACGATCGTCTCTGGAGCCGTGGCAGAACGAATTAAATTTCTTGCCTTTTTTATTTTCAGTTTGCTATTGGTAGGAATTTCTTATTCCACAACGGGGCATTGGATCTGGGGCGGTGGGTGGCTAGCAAAATTGGGATTTTGGGATTTTGCGGGATCTACAGTGGTGCATTCGGTCGGGGGATGGGCTGGCTTAATTGGGGCGATGTTGTTGGGTCCCCGCATCGATCGCTACAAAAATGGGTTGGGAATTGCCATGCCTGGTCACAATTTGGCAATTTCAACTCTAGGGTGTCTGATTTTGTGGATGGGTTGGTTTGGCTTCAATCCCGGTTCTACCCTCTCTGCCAACCCTATGGAAATTGGTCATATCCTCGTGACAACAAATATGGCTGCAGCAATGGGAGGAATTGGCGCAACGATGACTTCCTGGCTCTATTTAGGCAAACCTGACTTATCTATGATTATCAACGGGATTCTGGCTGGATTAGTGGGAATCACAGCCTCCTGTGCGTTTGTTGCAACTAGTAGCGGGGCAATTATTGGTTTTTTGGCTGGGGCGATCGTCGTCTTTTCGGTCACGTTTCTCGATCGTCTAAAAATTGATGATCCCGTTGGAGCCGTTTCGGTTCACCTGGTCTGTGGAGTTTGGGGCACCCTTGCGGTGGGGTTATTCAGTGCTGGACCTAACGTCTTTCCCTGGTATGGCGAAGGAACTGGACCGCAGATGGGTGTTTTGTTGGGTGGAGATTTACAGCAGCTTTTCAATCAACTGATTGGTGTTTTAGCAGTGGGGGGGTTTACCATTCTGTTTGCCTTGTCCGTTTGGTTGCTGTTGAAAAGCACGATCGGCATTCGAGTCACGCCCAATCAAGAGATCCGGGGTTTAGATATCAGTGAACATGGCATGGAGGCTTACAGTGGCTTCCTGGATTTGAGAAGATAAAGGGCGCTCTGTATATTTCTAAAGAGTCCTCTCCACTAACCGCAATCCTTCAACTCTCAATTGGGCTTTACGAGCCAAAGGCAACGACGGCATTTTGTCCCCCAAAACCAAAGCTGAAGCAAAGGCTATGACGAACGGTTACTGAGCGGGGAGCGGTGATCAGATCTAATTCAAATTCAGGTTGCTGAAGTCCAATGCAGGGTGGTAATTGTTGCTGCTCGAGTGCCATCAAACAAAACGCTGCCCCGATCGCTCCTGATGCCCCGATCGTGTGTCCGGTCGCACCTTTGGTGGAACTCACAGGCACACCGGCGGGGAAAAGATGTTGGATTAATCGAGCTTCATTGCGATCGTTGAGCTGAGTTGCCGTGCCATGGGCGTGGATGTAGTCAATGTCATGCATTTCCAGGCAACTGCGATCTAAACAGTGTTTGACCGCAGAAATGGCGCTCCAACCCACTGGGTCGGGGGCACTGACGTGATAGCCATCCGCCGTCAACCCAAATCCCAGGACTCGTCCATAAACCTTCGCTGAGCGCTGCTTCGCGAGTTCGGCAGTTTCCAGCACCAGCACAGCGCCCCCTTCACCCAACGCTAACCCTTGACGATGACGATCGAAGGGATACACTCCTGTTTCTGCCAGTGCACCCATTTGCTGAAATCCAGTCAGGGTCAAGGGGGTGATCGGTGCCTCGACAGCGCCTGCAATCACTCGCTGGCATTGCCCTGTTTGTAGCAAAATCCACGCCTGCGCGATCGCCCAAAGTCCAGTTGCACAAGCTGCCATCGGTGCTAGCACCGTCTCCTCTGTGCCCAAGTATCGAGCCGTAGCGATCGCAGCAGCATGGGGCAAGGTCTCTAGCCAGTGTGTCAGATCCAGATCGTCGGGTGTGGTTTGTAATTGCTTTGCCAACGTTTCCCACTGTGCCTGTTGTGCCCGGCTGGAACCAACTACAACCCCACAATCATTCAAGGGTAAAGTTAAACCAGCATCGATCATGGCATCAGCAACAATCTGATGGGTGATGGTTAGAAGATTAGAAGGGTGATCAGCAATCAATCCTAAAGGACGGGGCACCAATTCAACAAAGGGTTGCCGTCGATAGAGTGCAGATTCCCCTGACAACAACCGTTTCCAAGTCTTTGTCAAATTGCCCAATGCCGAACTCAATCCAATCCCAGTAACCACAACTTCCATAAAAACAAGATTGAGTTGTGAGCAGTGAACTTTGCTTTCAAAACCCACTGCTCACAACTCAAAATTCACAATTTTTCTGATTTAGGACTTTCCAGCAACTTTGAGATTTTCCAGGCCTTTGGTCACTTCAGCAGACTGGATACGATCGCCTTGCTGCACTTTGTCTACTGTATCCATGCCCTCAGTTACATACCCAAAGACGGCATAGTTACCATCTAGAAAATCCAAATCTGCCAGAGCAAAATAAAATTGAGCGGAAGCAGAATCTGGATTGGCCGATCGCGCCATCGCGACGGCTCCGCGTGTGTGCTTCAACTTGGGTTTCGCAGTCACCCCAGCATCCCGAAATACCTGACTATAAATCGGCTGTTCGCTGCCTTCTGGCTTAATTTCTAAGGGAATGTAACGAGGTTGTTTAGTGATTGGATCAACAAAACTTCCCGTGCCCAACATGGCTGGTGGAAAATTCGGATCTTTGCTCTGCGGATCTCCTCCCTGCACGACAAAGGGTTGCGGCTCTCGCACCACCCGATGGAACATCGAACCGTTGTAAACACCTTGCTTGACCAAATCAACAAAATTACCCGCAGTAATCGGTGCATCGGTGCCATCCACTTCGATTGTGATAGGCGCACCCTTGACGACCATTACCACTGTTGCTTTACCCTCCAATCTGGGCATACCTGCAATCTGAGGGGCATTGGTGGGGTTTGTCATCACCGTGCTGCTGCTTTCAGCCGTAGGAGGAGTGTTAGTAGCTAAATTGGTGGGTGTGGAAGAAGATGTGGTTTCTGGGGAGGTACACCCTGTCAACAGCAACGCGCCAATGACCAAAAAAGCGCCTAACCAGCGCGAAATCTTGTTCAACATCGTCAATCACCTTGTTAAATAGATGTCCTAAATTTTGAAATGCTGCACCACGCGCAGATGGAAACTCTAGAAAACTCACATTGAACAGGGAGCGCAGGCAAAACTCCACCCTGCTAATCGATCCAACGACTCAAGTCAGACCCGATCGCTTGTGCACAAAGAATGGATAGAGCAGGTTGAATAAAAAGCCAAACTGCCTCACAACTTTTGGGGAAATAAACGGCATTTAATCATCAATTCGCCACACTACGCGGATGATCCTAACCTTTTCAACCCAAATTGAACCTATAGCCCTTCCAGAGGCACCTGCAAAAATCGAGCTAACTCAGCTCCTTGATTCTCCAACTCTGATAAGGGAAGAGGTTGACCAACGCGCGTCAGAGGAATATCCCGCCTGCCCTTCACTCGCAAATACAGCGATCGCTTAGGATTAATCCCCTCTTGCAATACCACCCTAATCGACTGAATTTCTTCGATCGGGTAAGTCGCTTCTACTTTGCGATTTTTTCCCGGAAAACCCCAGCGAAAAATCGTAACTTTACCAGTTTTCCGATTGAATTCATTGAAGCCACCTCCCAAATCCCACAGAATTGCTAACCAGAGATATGCCCCCAGCAAAACACCTGCTGTGCCGTAAAAGCTCATAGCCAAGCCCTGGGGGAGAAAAATAATCTGAGGGGATTCTACGAAGGGAATCAGATTTACTCCAAGATAACTCGACACCCCAGCCAATAAGAAACCTATCCCTCCTAGAGAAACCACTGTAGCCCACCAGTAATTACTCAACCGACGGGAACCCAGGATTGACTGATGCAGAATTCGAGTCTCTTCAGAAGTTGTTTTTGCAGTCATGGAAAACTATGGTTGAAAAATATACCGAACGATTTGCTAAATCACCCTTGAGTTTATCTGAATCGCAGGAGTTTATCTAAATTACAAACCCAGACTCTAGATTTAGCAAAGACCAGAGAGAATACAGTTTTAAGTAAACCAAACCCAAAAATGAGAGCCAAGATTAGCTCACAAGCCTTATTTTAAAAGCTTTTAACCACTGTGAGGCAAGAATTCTCAGCAAAAGAATTCTCAAGAATCAAAGCGCTGAACAATATCAGCCCTTGTCAGCAGAAGGAGTTAAAAAAATTTGAATTCTGACATATTCCTCAAACTCAATCTCAACTGCTCCCATTTGGGAGAAAATGGGAACCAGTGTCCGTGCATATAGGAAATTACAATTTGCCCATCAGGACAAACACTCCCAACTGCTGCACTTGTCTCTTGTTGGTCGTATCCACTATTTGAAGACGAATTCTTCTTCAATAGTTAATCAAACTTGACAATAGAAATTTGCTGAGAAGGGACGTATCGGTTTGTAAAATTTGTGATTTCCACTATTATATGTAGACATATTAACTAACCTACTCTAGGAACCCTGTCATTTTAGTAAAGCTAGAGGATTAACCCCATGACCATTGCCGTCGGACGCGTGCAACCAGCACGAGGGTGGTTCGACATCCTCGACGACTGGCTAAAGCGCGATCGTTTCGTCTTCGTAGGCTGGTCTGGAGTGCTGCTGTTCCCCTGTGCCTACC